>JBBSAJ010000011.1:0-76710 GCA_038252405.1 Actinomycetes bacterium
ACGTGACCACAGGCGTTCGGTCGTCGGGTCCCGGAACGACCTGATCACCCCACGAGCATAACGCCACGCGTTATGCTCGTCCACCCGTGAGCTGAGGTCCAGCCGAGAGACTCCCTGGCGGTACACAACCCGCCCTGGACGTGCCGTTGCAGGGCGGCGGTGCTCCTGCAGCAGCTGGCACTCTGTCCGCGGAGTCTGCCGGGAGGGTCTACGGGGAAACGATCTTGGGGGCGAGCCAGCTTGCGAGGTCTTCCTCGCTCATCTCGCTGCTCGCCACCGCCACAACCACGGCCTCGGCCTCGTCGACGTTGGGGGCCGACCAGGAGTATCCGTTCCTGGCGACGAACTCTTGCAGCGAGACCCATGCCCCGCGCTTGTTGCCGTCCGGCAGCGGATGATTGCGCAGAAGCCTCGCACACAGGACAGCCGCCTTCACCGCGAACTCGGGGTAGAACTCGACCAGGTCCAGGTAGTCGATCACTGGGCGAGGCGCTCGAGCAGTTCCTTGTCGCGGTCGATGATGTGCTGGAGCCGCTCACGGAACGCCCGGTCCCTGCGGCGAGCGGCGATGTGCTCGTCGACCGCGGTGCGGACGGCGTCGGCGATGGACGTGCCGTCCACGCGGGCGACGGCAGCCAGGTCGGCCTGCTGCTCCTCGGACAGACGCACCGTCATGGGCTTGCTCATGGTGTCACGATACCGCGACTACACCTCGACTGGAACGCCGCGAGATACCGAACGGAACCGTCCCTAGCGACGGTGCACGACTGTTCGCCGGGCCGCGAGGCGGAAGCCCGCGATGTGCCGTTCCAGCGCTGGCTGCCCGGCGATACCAGTGGGCTGGGAGGATCGGCGGGCAAGATGGCAGCCAGCTCGCCTTGGGCAGGGTCGGCCCGGTGTACACGACGTTTCGGCGGACGGTGGACGGCAGGGCGGCCACCCTGCGGCGGCTCAGCCGGCGCGCTCACCGTTGGCGCTGTGGGCAGTAGCAGGGATGCTGCTGGTCGCTGTGCTCGCCGGTCGGCGGCAGTCGGCCCCGCGCATCCGGCCAGGACTGATCATCTGATGGCCGGCGACTCGGGGCGGGCGGCAGAATGCGCGGCATGGAGACTGTCCGCACGCCCGAGGAAAGGTTCGCATCGCTCGCCGACTTCCCGTACGAGCCGAGGTACGTCACCCTCGCCGACGGGCTGCGGGTGGCCTACGTCGAGGCCGGCCCGGCTGACGGGCCGACGGTCGTTCTCGTGCACGGCGAGCCGACCTGGTCCTACCTGTACCGCACGATGTTGCCGAGGCTCGCCGATGCGGGCCTGCGCGCGCTGGCGCCCAACCTGGTCGGGTTCGGCCGCTCAGACAAGCCGACCGGGCGGTCCGACTACTCCTACGCCGGGCACGTCGCGTGGCTGAGGGAGACCCTGTTCGACGCGCTGGACCTGCACGAGGTCACCTACCTCGGCCAGGACTGGGGCGGGCTGCTCGGCCTGCGCCTGGTCGCCGAGCATCCCGACCGGTTCGCCCGCGTCGTCATGTCGAACACCGGCCTGCCCACGGGTGACGTCCCCATGCCGCAGGTGTGGTGGCGTTTCCGGGAGGCAGTGGAGACCGCGCCAAGCCTGGACGTCGGACGGCTGGTCGCGGCCGGCTGCCGGCGCGGGCTGTCCGACCAGGCGCGGGCCGGGTACGACGCGCCGTTCCCCGATGACCGGTACCTGGCCGGCGCGCGGGCGTTCCCGGGCCTGGTGCCCAACTCCCCCGACGACCCGGCCGCCCTGGCTCAGCGGGCCGCCTGGGAGTCCCTCGCCCGTCTCGACCGACCGTTCCTGTGCGCCTTCAGCGATGGTGACCCGATCACGGCGGGTGGCGACCGATGGATGCGCGAGCGGATTCCCGGAGCTCGCGACGTCGAGCACGTCGTGATCCGCGACGCCGGCCACTTCGTTCAGGAGGACGCCGGCCCCGATCTCGCCGACGCGGTCATCCGGTTCGTCCGCGCCACATCTTGAACAGCAGTGACTCCGGCGGCGCCGACGCTGCGCTCAGCCGGCGGGGTCCCCGGCCAGCACACGGTCAGTCGGCCCCCGTGCCGGCCCTCCCCGGAAGGTGAACCCACCCGAAAGCAGCGCAGACAACCCCGCGCAGGTCCGGTGACGGAGAGCGCGCCCAGACGTGCCGTTGCAGGGCGGGGGTCGTGCTCGTGCAGCGGCTGGCACTGCGATCGGTCAAGCCACTGGGGACCAGAGGCGGAACGTCAGGCCGGTGTGGGTTGGTCTCGACCCGCAGTGCAGTCTCGGTCGTGACCGTTGGAGGGACCGCCAACTGGTGTCGCGGCTGCGGGGAGAGCTTCGCCGCGAGCTGTCACCAGAACATCCACTGTCTATCTCGAAGTGGACGATCATCGGCTGCGGGGCACCCAGTCGCGACGTCGTTCTGATGCGCTTGAAGGCCGGGACAGTCGCCATCACTCACTTGACGTGGAACCGGCACGGAACCTCTACCGTGGCTCACGACGGTGCGAGTGACTAGCCTCGACCAGTTGCACGAGGAACTCATCGACCGGGGCTACGACATCTCTTGATGGGCCTGGGAACGCCTGTGCACGCTACTCGCGGCGGAATGAAACTGGTCCCAGGGCCGTGTTCGTGTTCTTGGCGTGGATGGCTTTGGCCGCCAACCGCGGGATGTCTAGCTGATGGCCTGACTACCGCAGATGGCCCGTTCAGCCACCCAGGCGGACGATCTGTACCGCAAGGTCGACCAAGAGCCGGGCGCGCCGGACGAGTGGCTCAGCCTTCGTGACTGTCAGAAGGCCGGTGCCGTACTCGACGTCGCCTTTGGCGCCGATGAGCTCACGCAAGGCCTTCTCGGCGGCGGGCGCGTCGGCCCGCCTGCCGAGCGCGGCCTTGAGTTCCTTCACCGCCGCCGCATGGTCCTTGCCCTTGCGGGTCGCACCGGTCAGGGCGGTGACGATCGCGTCCTTGGCGTGATTGAGCTGCTCGGCAGTGGCCATCAGGCGGCACCGACCGTCGTGCGCGGCATCGAGCCGATGAGTGGCAGCCCGTCACGGAGGATGTCGCTCACCACGGGCTCGCCCGATCGAGCCAACTGCCGAAACTGGCTCGGCGTGAAGACCAGGACGTCGCAGCCGTTGCCCATGCTGATGCGCACGGCGTCCTCGAGGTCGGTGCGTCCGTCCCATCCGGAGCCGGCGATGACGGCCAGGTCGATGTCGCTGCCCTCGCTGGCCTCTCCGCGGGCGATCGACCCGAAGACGATCACCGACTCGACTTCGGAGCCAACCGACTCCGCAATGGCAGCCCTGAGCAGGGCGATCGGATCGGCCAGTGCGCGCAGGTGCGCCACCGCCGCATACCCTTCGTTGATGGTGTGCACCCCGGCCCGACCGATGCTCTGAGTCTCCACGATGCCGAGCCGGGTCAGAGCCTTGAGAGCCTCCTGAACCGACCACAGGCTGTACTCGTCGCTGACCAAGCCGTGGACCTGCCGACCAGTCAGCGGCGCGCCGGTACGCAGCAGGGCGGAGAGCACGGCTCCCCGCGCTCCCGGGATGAGTCCGCCGAAAGGCTCGCCGAGGAACATATGATCACTGTACCAGTCATATGATTGGTGGGGCGTTCATGGGCGAGCGTCGAGAGCCGAGACACTTCCCACGTCCTGGCCCACGGGTCCGTCGGGATCGGGCCACCAGGACCGGCCTGCGGGTAGTTCCACGCGTCGATGTGGTTCTCGACCAGGTGGTGCCGCCTGGAGTGGTCGCGGTAGGGGGTGGGCCGGTCGCGTGACTCCCAAGTGCTGCGAGTCAGCCGCAGCCGGTCCGAGCCCAGCACGTCGTCGCCTCGGGCGTCCCGGGCGATGCGCATGAACCCGACCCCGCGTTGTTGGACCTACTCCCACAGCGTCAACGTCGACGCCAACGCCGGCGAGAGGCATAGGTCCTGCGGCAACGTCAAGCCCGCGAATGCCGTTCAAGCGCTTCCGTCGAACAGATCGGAAGGGCTCCGGCGGTCGGCTGTCGCCCGCTACGGCGACCCCTCTGCTCGTGGCCGCCCAAGGCCGCTCGCGGTACGCGGTTGACCAACGTGGGGGGCATCGGTGAGGTCGAAGCCGAGGCTGCCGTCGTCTCTGGGCTCGGCACCGGCCGGCAGGCGGGACGGTGACCGCCCGGCAAGGTTCCCGGCAATGTTCCCGGCAAGGTCTCTGGCAACCTCCCTGGCAACCCGGGCCGGCGTGAGGTGGGTGCTGGCAGCCCCTGCGGGATCAGGTACAGCGGGCAAGACCTGCGGCAAGGGTTCGGGCAACCTTCCGGGCAAGGTTTGTGGCAACCCGGGTGGTCGTGACGAGGGCGCTGGCAGTCCCGGCGGGGGTCAGGTCCGACCGGCAAGGTTCCCGGCAAGGGTTGTGACAAGGGTTCTGGCAACCCTGGTGGCAACCAGCGCGGCAACGCTGGTGGCCAGTCTGACCGGGCGTCCTTGTTCGGGGCGTTCCGGCCGAGGGCGAGTCAGCAGCGCTGGGAGGTCCGGTGGCCGGTGGTGCGCGGTGGGCGGGTGCCCCGGGGACCGGGCGCGGCAGAAGGCTCGTCGGCCTTCCCCGGCCTTCGCAGCGTGCCGTGCACACCTCTCAGTAGGAGCACCGCGTTCCTGGCACAGACCGACACCATCAGGAGGACCAAATGAACCACGACGAGCTCGCCGCTCTCCCGCCCATCGTCGACGTCCCCACCGCGGCCAGAGTGCTCGGCATCGGCCGATCACTCGCCTACGACCTCGTGCGTCGCGACGAGTGGCCGACGAAGGTGCTCCGCATCGGCAAACTCATCAAGATCCCGAGCGCCCCTCTGCTCGCGCTACTCAGCGACGGGGACGCGGGGGAGGCGGGCGCCGACGGCAGCCCACGGGCAACCTCAGCCGAGCGGAATCGGGGCTGACCGCCGCAACGAAGAAGGGTCCTGCTGATGCTGGCTGGCCGCTCTGCCAGCACGTTCGGCGTCCGAATTCTCCGCCTGCGGCCCATTCGGTCGTGGGTGGTGACGACTGCTGCTGGGCAGTTCTCGGGGTCAAACGGGGGTCAAGCGGCTCGATCGACTGCCTGTGAATGATCTCTACAAGCCTCTGACCTGCACCGATACTGCCAATCTGAGTGGAGCTGAGGGGACTCGAACCCCTGACCCCCTCGATGCGAACGAGGTGCGCTACCAGCTGCGCTACAGCCCCAGATGGTTGCCGAGGATACCAACAAGAGGGGCTCGCGCCCGAATCGGTGCTGGCCGCGCCCCGGCGGTGGTGGCGGTTCGGCCGGCTACTCGTTGACCGCGCGGAGACGCTCGACGAGCACCTCGCCCACCACGATCCCGGTCGGGTCGGCCGGCGCGGAGCTCTCGGCGGCGGCCGCAGCGGTGTCCGGCACGGCGTCGGCCGGAGCCTGGACCTCCAGATGCCCCGACGTCCACGCGCCGGGCTTCGTGAGGTCGATCACGCGCACCGATCTCGGGGCCTTGGGCGCGGTGACGTAGGTCGGCAGCGGAACCGGGACCGGGTCCCACACGTGCTCGGCGACGGCGTCGTAGAACTCCTCGTCCACGACGACGGGCTCCACCACGGCGACCACAGGCTCGACGAGCGGGGCCGCCATGGGCCGGCGCGCCGGCCCACCGGCCCACCGGGCCTCCACCGACTCCTCGCGCAGCCGCCGAGACTTGGCCGCACGGACCCGTCGGGCGGCGGTGGCCCGCGCGGCCGCCAGCTGGGTGGTCCGGTGGGACTGCCAGCCGAACCCGACGACGAGCAGCAGCGGGACGACGGTCAGCCACACCGGCAGCATCCCGAGCATCCCCAGCCCCACCGTCACCAGCAGCAGCCCGAGCAGCGCCAGGCTGGTCCGGCGGCGCCGGGCCGCGGCGAGGGCCCGCGCGTCCAGCGCGGGGACGCCGTCCGGTCGCAGCGGGACGCTGGCCCGACGGGGCACCAGCACCTCGCGCCGGTCGGCCGACCCGGACCGCCTAGACAGCGTGCGCATGGCACCCTCGAACCGGTCCACCGAACGGGACTCGCTCGCCTCGTCGTGCCGGCGCAGCCACATCGGGACCAGGACGACGGCCCACAGCCCCACGATCACCGCGTAGATCAGGCCGCTGCTCACGCCTTGGAACGCTAAGCGCACAAACGCCATTGCTCACGCACCGTGGCCGGTGTGTCGCGCGATTCACAGTCAATCCACCCCTGTCAGCGTGCCTGGTCACGCGATCGGTGCCATCGGGCCAGCAGCCCGTCGCCCACTTCCTCGGCGGTCAGGGCGAAGGACAGGTGGTCCCGCCAGGACCCGTCGATGTGCAGGTACCGCGGCCGCAGCGCCTCCTCGCGGAAGCCCAGCTTCTCCACCACCCGCAGCGAGGCCGCGTTCTCCGGCCGGATGTTGATCTCGACCCGGTGCAGGCCGATCGCGAAGCAGTGGTCGGTGGCCAGCGCGACGGCCGTCGGGATGATCCCCCGGCCGGCGACGTCCCGGTCGACCCAGTAGCCGAGGTGCGCGCCGCGCAGCGAGCCCCAGGTGATGCCCCCGACGGTCACCTGCCCCACCAGCCGGTCGTGGTAGGTCACGATGAACGGCAGCATGTGCCCGGCCTTGGCCTCGGCGTGCATGGCCCTGACCATCGCCCCGTAGGTCGGCGGGGTGTCCGACGCCGGCTCGGGGGACGTCGCGTCCCACGGCCGCAGCCAGGCCGCGTTCCGGGCGCGGGTGTCCCGCCACACGCGCCGGTCGAGCATCCGGATCGGGCGCAGCCCCACCGGGGGGTCGGCCAGCTCGACCGGCCAGCCCCGGGTCAGTGGTCACCCCCGGCGACCTGCTGGACGGCGTGCACGAGCACCGGCTCGAGCACGGCCATCGCGTCGCGGACGCCTCCACTCGACCCGGGCAGGTTGACCACCAGCGTGTGGCCGGCCAGCCCGGCGATCCCCCGCGACAGCGCCGCGGTCGGCACCCCCGCGGCGACGCCACGGGCCCGGATCGCCTCGGCCAGCCCCGGCACCTCCCGCTCGATGACGTGCCGGGTGTGCTCCGGCGTCCGGTCGGTCGGGGACAGCCCGGTCCCACCCGTGGTCAGGACGACGTCGTAGCCGGCCGCGACTGCGGCCACCAGCGCGACCTCGACCGGCGGCCCGTCGGGCACCACCTGGGGGCCGTCCACCTCGAAGCCGAGCGCGGCCAGCCGCTCCACCGCGACCGGTCCGCTGCGGTCCGGGTAGACGCCGGCCGCCGCCCGGTTCGAGCAGGTGACCACGAGCGCCCTCACGCCGGACCGCTCTCGCCGCGGACCCAGCGCCCCGTCTTGCCCCCGGTCTTCTCCTCCACCCGGACGTCGGTGATCACCGCGGCCGGGTCGACGGCCTTGACCATGTCGATGAGCGCCAGGCCCGCGACCGCCACGCAGGTGAGCGCCTCCATCTCCACCCCGGTCCGGTCGGCGGTTCGCACCGTCGCGGACACCTCGACCCGGTCGTCGCGCACCTCGAGGTCGACGGCCACCCCGTGGATCGCGATCGGGTGGCACAGCGGCACCAGGTCCGGCGTCCGCTTGGCCGCCTGGATGCCGGCGATGCGGGCCACCGCGAGGGCGTCCCCCTTCGGCAGGCCGCCCTCGCGCAGCAGCCGAACCACCTGCGCGGACACCAGGACCGCTCCGGTGGCCGTCGCCGTCCGCACCGTGATGTCCTTGCCGGACACGTCGACCATGCGGGCCGCGCCGGACTCGTCGAGGTGGGTGAAGCCGCCGGTCATGACAGCCGCCGCTCCAGGACCATGACGGTCACAGCGGCGCCGGCCGGCACCTCGGTGACGTCCTCGGGGACGATGACCAAGCAGTTGGCGTGCGCCAGGTCGTTGACCAGGTGCGACCCCTGCGCGGACATCGGCCGGACCACGTACCGGCCGTCCTCCACCGACAGCTGCGCGCGGGCGAACTGCCGCTTGCCGGCCGGGGACTGCATCGCCGTGGCGCACACCGCCCGCACCGTGGGCCGGTGCAGCGGCTCCACGCCGAGCATCTTGCGCAGCACCGGGCGCACGAACACCTCGAACGAGACGTAGGCGCTGACCGGGTTGCCGGGCAGGGTGAAGATCGGGGTGGCGTCCGGGCCGACGGTGCCGAACCCCTGGGGCATGCCCGGCTGCATGGCCACCTTGTCGAAGGTGACGGTGCCCAGCCGCTGCAGCACCTGCTTGACGACGTCGTACGCGCCGGCGCTGACCCCGCCCGTGGTGATCACCAGGTCGGCGCGGATCAGCTGGTCCTCGATCGCGTCGAGCAGCCCGCGCGGGTCGTCCGGCACCGTCCCCACCCGGTAGGCCACCGCGCCGGACTCCTTGGCCGCGGTCGCCAGCATGAAGCTGTTCGACTCGCTGATCTGGCCCGGCCGCAGCGGCTGGCCCGGCTCGACCAGCTCGGACCCGGTCGACAGGACCACGACCCGCGGCTTGGGCCGGCACACCACGCGGTCCCGCCCGACGGCGGCCAGCAGGCCGAGCTGAGCGGGCCCCAGCCGGGTCCCGGCCGCGAGCACCGTCTGTCCCGCCACCACGTCACCGCCGGCTGGCCGCACGTGCGCGCCGACGGCGGCCGGCTGGGTGATCGACACCTGCGCGACGCCGCCGTCGGTCCACTCCACCGGGACGACGGCGTCCGCACCTGGCGGCATCGGGGCGCCGGTCATGATCCGCATCGCGGTGCCGGGGCGCAGCGCCATGGCGGCCGCGTGCCCGGCCGGGATGTCCCCCAGCACCGGGATGCTCAGCGGCGCCTCGCCACTGGCACCGGCGACGTCCGCGGCCAGCACCGCGTAGCCGTCCATCGACGAGTTGTCGAACGGCGGCAGGTCCCAGGGAGCGGCGACGTCCTCGGCCAGGATGCAGCCGTGCGCGTCCAGCAGCTGCAGGTCCAGCGAGCCGAGCGGGTGCACGACGTCCAGGCAGTCGGCCAGGTGCTGGTCGACGTTCTTCACGGGCGCTCCTGCCCGGCCACGAAGTCGGCCAGCCAGGTGGTGAGCTCCGGGCCGAGGTCGGGTCGCTCGCAGGCCAGCCGGATCACCGCCTTGAGGTAGTCCAGCCGGTCGCCCGTGTCGTACCGGCGGCCGCTGAACACCACCCCTCGGACCCCGCCCCCGAGGTCCGGGTCGGTCGCGGTCAGCTGCCGCAGCGCGTCGGTGAGCTGGATCTCGCCGCCGCGGCCCGGGCCGATCGACCGGATCGCGCCGAAGACGGCCGGGTCGAGCACGTACCGGCCGATCACCGCGTAGCTGGACGGCGCCTCGTCGACGGCCGGCTTCTCGACCAGGTCGGTGATCTCGACGACGTCCGGCTCGTCGGTGGGCTTGACCGCGGCGCAGCCGTACAGGTGGATCTGCTCGCGCGGCACCTCCATGAGCGCCACCACCGAGCCACCGAGGGCCTCGCGCACCGCGGTCATCCGGGTGAGCAGCGGGTCGCGGGGGTCGATCAGGTCGTCACCGAGCAGGACGGCGAACGGCTGGTCCGCGACGTGCTGCTCAGCGGTGAGCACGGCGTGCCCCAGCCCGAGCGGGTCGCCCTGCCGGACGTAGTGCATGCGCACCAGGTCGCTGGCGTGCCGGACGAGGGCCAGCCGGGCGGTGTCGCCCTTGGCCTCGAGGGTCCGCTCCAGCTCCACGGCCCGGTCGAAGTGGTCCTCCAGGGCCCGCTTGTTGCGGCCGGTCACCATGAGCACGTCGGTGAGCCCGGCCGCGGCGGCCTCCTCGACGACGTACTGGATGGCGGGCTTGTCGACGACCGGGAGCATCTCCTTGGGGGTCGCCTTGGTGGCTGGCAGGAACCGGGTCCCGAGGCCAGCGGCGGGGATCACCGCCTTGGTCACGCGCATGGGGTGAACCCTAGACGCTGGCCCACGGCATGATGGCCGGATGGCGACGAGGTCGGAGCGGACGGTCGTGGAGCGGAAGGCGGCGCTGCGGGCCGGGATCACCGCCCAGCGTCGCTCGCTGGGCGCGGACGAGCTGGCCGCGGCCGCCCTCGGGCTGGCCGACCAGGTCGACGCGCTGCCCGAGCTGGCGGCCGCCACCACGGTCACCCTGTACGCCTCGGTGGGCAGCGAGCCGCCGACGCAGGAGATCCGGCGCCGGCTGCGGTCCCGCGGCGTGCGGGTGCTGCTGCCCGTGGTCGCCGAGGGGCGTCGGCTGGACTGGTCGCCGGACACCGGCGACGCCGACCTGGTGCCGGCCGCCATGGGTCTGCGGGAGCCGGACGGCGACCGGCTCGGGATCGACGCGATCGGCTCGGCCGACCTGGTGCTCGCCCCGGCGCTGGCGATCGGACCGGCCGGGCAGCGGCTGGGCAAGGGGGCCGGCTACTACGACCGGGCGCTGGCGCTGCTGCGCCCCGGGACCCCCGTGGTCGCGCTGGTCTTCGACCACGAGCTGGTGGGCGACGTCCCGGTGGAGCTGCACGATCACCCGGTCGATGCGGCGGTGACCCCGACCCGCACCGTCCGCCTCAGCCCGCGGTAGGAACGGCATGCCCATCCAGAAGCAGGACGTGCTGCGCCACCGGCGGCTGCGCGGCGTGGACGCCTTCCGCGGCGCGGTGCTGGCGTTCATGCTGTTCACCCCGCCGATCGGTGACGCCACCACCTACCCGCTGATGCGGCACGCGACCTGGGACGGGTTGACCTTCTCCGACCTGGTCCTGCCCACCTTCCTGGTCACCAGCGGGGCCAGCCTGGCCCTGCTGCTGCGCCCGCCGACCACCGCGGCGGTGCAGCTGCGCCTCCTCCGGCGGCTGCTCGCCCTGCTCGTGCTCGGTGCCGTCTACAACGCGATCGGTGCCTCCTGGGCCGACCTGTCGCAGCTCCGGCTGACCGGCGTCCTGCAGCTGATCGGGCTGACCGGGGCGCTCGCGGCGCTCGTCGTGCTGCTCAGCCGGATCGGGTCGGACGACGACCGGCCGGTGGTGCTCGCGCTGGTCGCCGCGGCCGCGGTGGCCGCGTACGGCGTCGGGCTGCTGCGCCGCGCCGACGCCTGCCTCGGCCTGGACCAGTGCAGCCCGTACCACTCGTGGGACGTGAACCTGCTCGGCATCAGTCATGTGTACGGTGCCGGGCGGCTCAACCACGACCCCGAGGGACTGGCCGTGATCGGGGCCGCCACCGGGCTGGTGCTGGTCGGCTATCTCGCCGGTCGGGCGTTTCGGCTGCGCCGACCGCCAGCGGTCGGCACGGTCGCCCTCCTCGCCCTGGCCGGCGGGGTGCTGGCGGCGGCCAGCCTGGTCGCCGACGACGTCTGGGCGTACAACAAGCGGCTGCACACGCCGTCGTTCTCGCTCATCGCGGCCGGTACGGCGCTGACCGGGCTGGCGCTGGCCGTCACGTTGCTCGACCTGGGTGGCCGCCCGGAGCGGGTGGCCCTCGACCGGGTCCGGGCGGTGCTCAGCTGGCCGTTGGTGGCGCTGGGCCGCAACGCCCTGGTCGTCTACTTCAGCGAGCACATCCTGCTCACGGCCGCCAGGGACACCCCGGTCGGCCACGGCACGCTGCAGGACTGGCTGCTGGCCCGCGCGCCGTTCGAGGGGGACACCCAGCTGCTCGGCTTCTCGCTGATGCTGCTGGTGACGGTCGCCGCCATCACCGGGGTCATGCACGCCCTGCGCTGGCACATCGCCCTGTAGCGCAAAGGTGTCCGTCAGGACGACGGCCGCAGCACCAGCGTGTCCGCCTTCGCCGCTTCCACCGCCGTCCGGCTGAACGGGAACGGCGTGCTCTGGCCGGTGCGCCACAGCTCGGCCTGGTCCCAGTAGTGCGGGTTGAACGCGTGCCCCGACGCACCCGTCAGGTTGACCCAGCGGGAGCGGTCGAGGTCGGCCAGGTCGACGACCATCCGCATCGAGGGCACCCAGTCGACCTGGTAGCCCTCGTACGGCGTCCAGCCGGTCGCGTCCACGATCGAGGAGCCGCCGCCCACCTTGAGTGGGCCGCGGTTGAACAACCATTCGACCGGGCCGATGCCGGAGGTCCCGAACGACTGGTTGGTCAGCTCGAGCGTGTGCAGGGTGCCCCACTGCCAGCGCGTGGGGTCGCTGCCCAGCCGCGCTCCCAGCTCGGCGGCCGCGGCGTCCATGGCGGCGCGGACGGTGTCGTCGCGGGTCTCCCGCTGCGGGGTGCGGACGTCGTCCCACCACGGGTCGTTCGGGCTGTTCCACAGGGTGCGGACCACCTCGAACCAGCGGTCCTCGCCGTCGGCGCGGGCGTTGGCCGGCACCTCGTCGTCGAACATCCGGTCCAGCAGCTGTTTCCAGACCGCGTTGTAGAAGCCGGCCGCGGTCGACGAGTCGGGTGAGGTGTAGTCCCAGCCCCGCAGGCCGGCCTGCGCCGTGGCGGCGAGGTCGGACAGCCCGGTCACCTGCAGCAGCTTCGGGGTCAGGAACGCGGCCATCTCGCTGCGGTTGTCCAGCTGGATGCGACCCATCGCGGCGACGTCCAGCGGTCGGGTCGCGCCCTTGAGCAGGTCGACGATGCGCTGGCTGCGGGCACCGTAGGACCAGTCGTCGGTGAGCAGGTAGGGGTAGGTGCGGGTGTCGACCACCGCGTTGTTGGCGGTCACGACATAGCCGTCCGGCGGGTTCTCCACACTGGGCAGCGCGGCGAACGGGACGTACCCGGTCCAGTCGTAGCGGCTGTCCCAGCCGGGCGCCGGCCACCGCCCGTCGCCAGCGCCGCGGACCGGGATCTTTCCGGGTGACTGGTAGCCGATGTTGCCGTCGACGTCGGCATAGACCAGGTTCTGCGCCGGCACCTCGAACAGCTGGGCCGCGGCCCGGAAGTCGGTCCAGCCCTGCGCGCCGTCCAGGGCCAGCAGCGCGTCAGCGGTACGGCCCGGGTCCAGCGCCGTCCAGCGCAGCGCCACCCCCACGTCGCGGTGCTCCCTGGCCTGCGGGGCGACCGCGCCGGCGTCCTTGATGTCGGTGCTGGCGTCGGAGATCAGCGGGCCGTTGTTGGTGGCGCGGATGGTGATGGTCACCGGGGAGCCACCGGCGACCTTGACCTGCTCGGTGCGCACGGTGAGGGGGCGCAGCGTGCCGTCCACGAGGTACTGGTTGCCCTGCAGCTGTTCGAGGTAGAGGTCGCTGACGTCCGGGCCGAGGTTGGTGAACCCCCAGGCGATCCGGGCGTTGTGCCCGATGATCACCCCGGGAACGCCGGAGAACGTGTAGCCGGCGACGTCGAACGGGCAGGACGTCGACAGCACCCGGCAGTGCAGCCCCATCTGGTACCACAGCGACGGCATCATCGGCGCCAGGTGCGGGTCGTTGGCCAGGATCGGCTGGCCGGTCGTCGTCCTGCTGCCCGCGACCACCCACGAGTTCGAGCCGATGCCGCCGCCGGTGCCCAGCAGGGTGGGCAGCGAGCTGACCGATGCTTGGACCCGCTCCAGTGCCGCGGTGAACGCCGGGCGCGCTGCCGCCGGCACCGGCTCGGTCACCGCCGCGTTCTGCTCGAAGACCCCGTTGACCACGGCGCCCTGGGTGACGATCGGTGAGTGCCGGTCGAACGGGTAGCCGGGGTACAGCTGCTCGGTGCGGGTGACGCCGACCCGGGCCGCGGTGATCGACCGCGCGATCTCGTCCTCCATGTTGCCGCGCAGGTCCCAGGCCATCGCCTTGAGCCAGGCGATGGAGTCCACCGGCGTCCACGGCTCGATCGTGTAGCCGCTGTTCTGCAGCCCCAGGACGACGTACTCCAGGCTGATCTCGCTCTTGGAGTGCGTGGACAGGTAGGCGTTGACGCCCTTGGTGTAGGCGTCCAGCGCGGCCCGGGTGCGCGGGTCGAGCAGCGGCAGCTCCTGCTCGGCGACCCGCCGCCAGCCAAGGGTGCGGACGAACGTGTCGGTCTCGACCTGGTCCTTGCCGAACAGCTCGGCCAGCCGTCCGGCGGTGATGTGCCGGCGGAAGTCCATCTCCCAGAACCGGTCCTGCGCCTGGACGTAGCCCTGCGCGTAGAACAGGTCGGCGGAGGTGTCCGCGTAGACCTGCGGCACCCCGTAGGAGTCGCGGATGACCTCGACGCTGTGGCTCAGCCCCGGCACGGTGATCGTCCCCGAGGTCTGCGGGAACGACCGCCGGGTGATCCACATCGCACCGATCGTCCCGATGATGACCAGCAGCGCCATGAAGCCGGCCAGGAAGGCCAGCACGGTCGGCCACCGACGCCGACGTCCCGCACGACGACTCATAGGGCGACCGTAGCGCCGCGGCCCGTCACCTAGCGGGGCAACGTCACAGGTGGGTGCCGACGACGTAGCCGAGCGCCGCCACGGCCAGCCCCGCGGCCACCGTGAGTCCCACGTTCAGCGCCGCGGTCAGCCGGGACCCGGCGGTGGCCAGCCGGTCGGTCTCGTAGCCGAACGTCGAGAAGGTCGTGAAGGCACCGCAGAAGCCCACCCCGGCGAGCAGGGTGAGGTCGTGCACGGCCAGCCCCGCGACGACTCCGAGCACGAAGGAGCCGAGCACGTTGACCGTGAAGGTCCCCCACGGGAAGGTCGCGTCGGCGCGGCTCTGCACCGCGCGGTCGGTCAGGTAGCGCAGCGGCGCGCCCACGGCGGCGCCGGCGCTGACCAGCAGGACGTCGGGCGGGCTCACACGTACCGCACGACCTCGACCGGCTCGACGATCGCGAGCCCCCCGGTGAGCAGCTCCTCCAGCTCGGGCAGGAAGGCCCGGATTTTCTCCTCGGCGTCCACGATGACGACGGTCACCGGCAGGTCCTCGGAGAGGCTGAGGATGCGGGTGGTGTGGATGTGGTTGGCCCGCCCGAACCCCTCGATCCCACGGAACACCGACGCGCCGGCCATCCCGGCCGAGTGCGCCCGGTGGACGATCTCGGTGTAGACCGGCTTGTGGTGCCACTGGTCGGACTCGCCCAGCACCACGGTCAGCCGCAGCGCGGGACCGGCGATCTCCATCAGGTCCTCCTTCGGGGGACGGCGGCCGCGGCGAGCACCCGGCCGAACCGGACCGCGAGCAGCCCGGCGAGCACGCTGCCGACCACGTAGAGCGCGGCCGTGCCGACGGCGCCGTCTCGCAGCAGGCCCGTGGTCTCGACCGAGAACGTCGAGAACGTCGTGTACCCGCCGAGGACGCCGACGCCGAGGAACGGCCGCACGTACCGGCCGACGATCCAGACCTCCACGACGAACCACATGAGGACGCCGAGCAGCAGGCACCCCGTGACGTTCTCGATGAAGGTGGCCCACGGGTAGGCGCTGCCTCGGTGGGGCAGCGCGGAGGCGATCCCCCACCGGGCCAGCGACCCCACGACGCCGCCGGCCGCGATCACGGCGAGGACGTCGAGGTCTCGGGCCACGAGCGGAGCCTACGTCCCCGGATCGTCGGCTAGGATTAGCACTCGACGTACCAGAGTGCCAACCAGTCGACCAGCCGGAGCCTGCCGTGCCCACGTACCAGTACCGCTGCACCGCGTGCGGTGAGCCGCTCGAGGCGGTGCAGTCGTTCGACGACGACCCGCTCTCCGAGTGCCCCAGCTGCGGCGGACCGCTGCGCAAGCTGTTCTCCAGCGTCGGGGTGGTGTTCAAGGGATCCGGTTTCTACCGCACCGACAGCCGCAGCTCCACCGAGGGCAAGACCGCCACCGAAGTCGCCAAGTCGGCCTCGAAGGAGGTCGCCAAGCCGGCGACCAAGGAGGTCGCGACGACCCCGTCGTCGCCCACACCGTCCACACCGGCGTCCTGACCGGTCGGCCGGCGGCTGTGGACATCGCCGCGGCCGGGCCAGGGAACGCCGCTAGCCTCGCCGCATGAGCGACCAGGCCAGTCCGCAGGTCAGCGGCTACGACGGCCCCACCGCCGAGATCGGCGTGATCGGGGGGTCCGGGCTCTACGCGCTGCTCGACGGCCTCGACGAGGTCGCCGTCGACACCCCGTACGGGACGCCCAGCGACCGGCTGATGATCGGCGAGGTCGACGGCCGGCGGGTCGCCTTCCTGCCCCGGCACGGCCGCGACCACCGACTGCCGCCGCACACGATCAACTATCGGGCCAACCTGTGGGCGCTGCGGACGGTCGGCGTCCGGCAGGTCCTGGGCCCGTCCGCGGTGGGTGGGCTGCGGCCCGAGCTCGGCCCGGGCACGCTGGTGGTCCCGGACCAGTTCGTGGACCGGACGGCGGGTCGCGAGCAGACCTTCTACGACGAGGGCGCGGTGCACGTCTCGGTCGCCGACCCGTACTGCGTGAACGGCCGAGCCGTCGCGCTGGCCGCTGCCCGGCAGGCCGGCTGGCTGCCGGTCGACGGCGGCACCCTCGTCGTCATCCAGGGGCCGCGGTTCTCCACCCGGGCCGAGTCGCGGTGGTTCAGCGGCAACGGCTGGTCGGTCGTCGGCATGACCGGCCACCCGGAGGCGACCCTCGCCCGCGAGCTGGCGCTGTGCTACACCTCGATCGCCGTTGTCACGGACCTCGACGCCGGGGTCGAACAGGGGCAGGGGGTCAGCCACACCGAGGTGCTGGAGTCGTTCGCCCACAACGTGGAGCGGCTGCGGGACCTGCTGCTGGCCGTGGTCCCCGCGCTCCCCGCGCAGCGCGACTGCGCCTGTGCCACCGCCCTCGACGGCATCCGGCTGCCGTTCGAGCTGCCATGAGCCCCGGCGGCCGGCGCACGGCGGCCGTGTCGCTGCGCCGGGCGGTGGCCCGGCACAGACGGCTGCTCGCGGCCGGGCTGGCCGCCGGGTCGGTGGCGGCCGCGCTGTCGGTGCTGGCGCCCGCCCCGGCCCCGACCGTCGACGTCGTCGTGGCCGCCCGCGATCTCGGCCCGGGGGCCGCGCTGACCGCCGGCGACCTGCAGGTCCAAGCGCTTCCGGCCCACGCCGTGCCGGACGGCTCGGTGGCCGAGCCGGCCGCGCTCGTCGGCGCCGCCGTGGCCGGCGCGGTGCGCCGGGGCGAGCCGCTCACCGACGTCCGGCTGGTCGGGGCGGGGCTGCTCGGCCCGGCCGCCGGCCTGGTCGCGGCGCCGGTCCGGCTGGCCGAGGACGGCGTCGCGGCGCTGGTCCGGCCCGGGGACGTCGTCGACGTGGTCGCCGCGAGCGCCCCCGACCCGGTGGGGCAGGCGCTCACCGGACCGGGGCTGACAGCCAGGCCCCAGCAGTCGCCGCTGGCCCGCGTAGTCGCGGCGGCCGCCCGGGTGCTGGCGGTGCCGGCGGACCAGACCGCGAGCGGCGGGACCCTCGTCCTGCTCGCGGTGACACCCCGGGCCGCCACCGAGCTGGCTGGCGCTGCGGTGAGCTCTCGGCTGTCGGTTGTGCTGATCCCTCGATCATGAGGTCAGACAGGGCTACGGTCTTGATCGGCAGGCGTTCACCGTCAGAGGGAGAAATGATGATCAAGGGATTTCGCGAGTTCGTCATGCGCGGCAACGTCATCGACCTCGCCGTCGCCTTCGTCATCGGCGTTGCGTTCGCTGCCGTCGTCAAGGCGCTCCTCGACGGTCTGATCAACCCGCTCGTCGCGGCCATCTTCGGCCAGCCGAACCTGGACTCGGTGGGCACGTTCACGGTCAACGGTGCCCTCTTCAGCATCGGGCTGGTCCTGACCGCGCTGATCAATTTCTTGATCATCGCGGCGGTGATCTACTTCCTCGTCGTCGCCCCGATGAACGCGTTGGCGGCACGCCGGGCCGCGAGGCAGGAGCCGACGCCGGACGTCAAGACCGAGGTCGACCTGCTGCAGGAGATCGCCGACGAGCTGCGCGCCCAGCGTGGCACCGGCGGCTCGGGCGGCTGATCAGTCCCCGTGGTGCGGCGGCCGCTCCCGCAGGTAGCGCTCGAGGTCGTCGTCGTCCCGCGGACGCTCCTCACCCCAGCCGGCGTCGGTGTCGTCGCTGGTCTGCTCGGGAAGTGCCTCGCTCACGCCGTCGAGGGTAGCCGCGGGATCGCACCATGAGCACCTCGCGGGTGCTGCTGTTCGGGGCCACCGGCTACACCGGCCGGCTGACCGCCGAGGCGATGCTGCGTCGGGGGCTGGCGCCGCTGCTCGTGGGGCGCTCGGCCGGCCGGCTGGCCGAGGTGGCCGACGCGCTCGGCGGTGACCCGCAGACCGCCGTCGCCGACGCCGACGACCCGGCTGCGCTGGCCGACCTGCTGCGTGAGGGCGACGTGCTGGTCACGACGGTGGGCCCGTTCACCCGGCACGGCCGGACGGTGGCGACGGCCGCCCTCGAGGCCGGGGCGACGTACCTCGACTCCACGGGCGAGGGCGGCTTCCTGCGCTGGCTGTTCGAGGAGCTGGGGCCGCGGGCCGAGCGCGCCGGGGTCACCCTGGTCCCCGCGTTCGGGTACGACTACCTGCCGGGCAACCTGGCGGCTGCACTGGCGCTGCGCGAGGCCGGGGACGCCGCCACCCGGGTCGATGTGGGGTACTTCGTGACCGGCGGGCGGGCCGCTCTCAGCGGCGGGACGCTGGCATCGGCCGTGGGCATCAGCAGCGACGCGTCGTTCGGCTGGCGGTCCGGGCGGCTGGTCACCGAGCGGACCGCGGCGCGGGTGCGCTCCTTCACCGTCCCGGACGGGCAGCGTCAGGCCGTCTCGATCGGCGGAACCGAGCAGCTGGCGCTCCCCCGGGTGTCGCCGGGGCTGCGCGAGGTGAACGTCTACCTGGGGTGGATGGGGCCGCTGGCCCGGCCGGCGCAGGTGCTGTCGCTGGTCGCGTCCGGCGTCGTCCGGATACCCGGGGCACCGGGGGCGTTGAGCTGGGTCGGGCGGCGAATTGCGCCGGGGTCGACGGGTGGGCCGGACGCCGACACGCGGGCGCTGAGCCGGTCCCGGGTCGTGGCCGAGGCCTATGACCGCACCGGACGGCGGCTGACCAGGGTGGACCTGGACGGTCCCGACCCGTACGGCCTGACCGCGGAGCTGCTGGCCTGGGGCGCCCAGCAGGCCGCGGCCGACCGCATCGTCGGATCGGGGGTGGTGGGGCCGGTCGAGGCGTTCGGCCTGGATGGCCTGGCGGCCGGGGCCGCCGAGGTGGGCCTCAGGCCCGCAGCAGCTCCAGCCGCTCCTTGAGCAGCGCCTCGAGCTCGTCGACCGAGCGGCGCTCGAGCAGCATGTCCCAGTGGGTCTTGCCGCTGGCGCTGGTCCGCGGCGAGTTCAGCGCGACCCCGTCCACGGTGCCGCCGAGGCGCCGAGCGGCCGTCTCGTCGCGGTGAGCGGTACGGCCGCACTTGGGGCAGTCCCAGGTCTCGGGGATCTCCTCGGCCTCGGCGGAGAACTGCAGGGTGACCACGTGCCCGACCGGGCAGTGGTACGACTCGGGTGTCATCGGCACCGGGACGACGTGCTCGTCGGTCTCGTAGCTGTGAGACGTGAGTCCGAATCCGCGCAGCGCGGTCATGGCGAGGTTCCTCCGAAGACTTGCAGGGGGTGCGCGCACAAGCGCGCGGTGCTGACATGGCGCTGGTGGCCACAGGTAGGACGCGTGGGACCTGCCAAACGTTCCCGCTCGCCCGTGTGACCTCGACCACCCGGCTGACCGACCTGTTGCGCCGGTCGAGCGACCGAAGGACCGAGGGAGTGTGCCCCGATCGATGGGGCCGAAACCCATTCTAGCGCCCCGGCGGCGTCACCTCGGACGCTCGTATGCTGCCCACCATGGGCCCGCCCGAGCAGGATCCACTGGGCCTTCGCGCCGACGCGCCCGTGCTGGACGCCTACCTGTCCTTCCTGGAGTCCGCGCCGCTCCCGTTCACCATCCCGGGGCACAAGCAGCGCACCGACCTGGTCGGCACCGTCGTCCGGGGCGACGTTCCCCTGTTCGGCGGGGTGGACTCCATGCGGCTGGCCGGGGGCGTGCTCGCCGAGGGCGAGCGTCGGGCGGCCCGACTGTGGGGTGCGGACGTGTGCCGCTTCTCGGTCGGCGGCTCCACGCACGGCAACCAGGCGCTGGCGCTCGCAGTCGGCCGGCCAGGTGGGCGGGTGGTCGTCTCCCGGACGCTGCACCGCTCGCTGCTGCTCGGCCTGGTGCTCGCCGGGCTGGAGCCGGTGTGGGTGCGACCCTGGCTGGACCCGGTCAGCGGGCTGCCCGGGGAGGTGCCGGTGGACGCCGTCCGGTCGGCCCTCGAACGGCACCCGGAGGCCCAGGCGGTCTTCCTGGGCGACCCGTCGTACGTCGGCGGCTTCGGCGACCTGCGCGGCCACGCCGAGGTGGCCCACGACCACGGCGTCCCGCTCATCGTGGACGCCGCCTGGGGGGCGCACTTCGGCTTCCACCCGGCGCTGCCCGCACACGCACTCGCCCAGGGCGCGGACGCCCTGGTGACGAGCGCGCACAAGACCCTCCCGGCGTACACCCAGGGCGCGCTCGTGCTGGCCCGGCTGGACCGGATCGACCCGGCCCGGCTGGACCGGGCCTTCGAGGCCACCCAGACCACCAGCCCGGCCGGCGCCGTGCTGGCCAGCATCGACGCGGCCAGGGCGCTGCTCGCCCGGGACGGGCTGGCCCTGCTAGACCGGCTGGTCCGGCGGGTGGCGCAGGCTCGGCGGCAGCTCACCGCCGCCGTCCCCGGGCTGGTCCTGCTGGACGGGCCGTGGGTGGACCCGACCCGGTTGGTGCTGCTGCTGTCCGGCACCGGGGCGAGCGGCTACGCGGTCGAGGTGCAGCTGCTCGCCCGCCGGATGCCGCTGGAGATGGCCGACCGGGACACCGTGGTGGCGATGGTCACCCTGGCGGACGACGAGCAGAGCATCGACGCCCTCGTCGAGGCGCTGGTGGCCGCCGTCCGTGGCTGCGCCGGCCCGCCGCGTGAGGTCCGGCCCTCGCCGGCGTGGTCGGTGGACCCGGAGCAGGTGGTCTCCCCTCGGGAGGCGTTCTTCGCCCCGCACCGCACGGTGTCGGTCGAGGACGCGGTGGGCCAGGTCTGCGCCGAGCTGGTCGCGCCGTACCCGCCGGGTGTCCCGGTGCTGGCCCCCGGCGAGCGGGTGACCGAGGCCGCCGTCCGGGCGCTGCAGCAGGCCCGGAGCGACGGCGCGCGCATCGCCTACGCGGCCGACCCCACCCTCGCCACCCTCCAGGTGCTGTGACCTGTCAGGGTGAGGACGACGTATAGGTCGTCCTCACCCTGACAGATTGGTGGTGAGGACCGGGGAGCCCGCGGCGGTCCGGACCTCCAGGGCGGCGATGTCGGCGGACGACCAGGCCGTCGCGGCCGACACGACGGACTCCTGCCCCGGGACGGCGTTCCAGGTGGCCACCTGCTCGACCCGACCGGACCGGTCCCGGACGACGAGCGCATAGCTGCCCGCGGCCGCCCCGTACCGGTCGGCGGACGGATAGGTGCAGCGCAGCACGATCCGGGTGCCCCAGGCCACCGGCTGCAGCTGCGCGGTCGCGCGGATCGGCGTGACGGCCACCGGAGCCATCGTCACCGTCCCGGCAGCGGCCACCGGTGGCTGCGACGGGGCCGCGCGGCCGCCCACGCCGAGCGCCCCAAGGGCGACCACCGCGACGACCGCGGCCGCGACCGCACCCAGCACCCCGCCGACGACGGCCCGCCGACGACGCCGGCGCGACGTTCCCTGCACCTCGGCGAGCAGGGCCGGCAGCAGCGTCGCCGGCGGCGGCTCGTCCACGACCGGGTCAGCCACCCCGGCCAGCAGGTCGGGCGGCACCCTGGCCAGCAGCCCGGGCAACCCGGCCAGCCCGGCGACCGACCTTCGGCAGGCGGCACAGGTGTGCAGGTGCTCGACGTACTCCTGGCGCTCCTCGGGCTCCAGCGCGCCGAGCAGGTAGGCCGCGTCGTACCGGGCGAACCGGTCCTCGCCGGCCGCGTTCACTCGGCCACCCCCATCTCGTCCAGCGCCAGCCGCAGTGCCCGCAGCGCGTAGTGCGTGCGTGACTTCACGGTGCCCTCGGGGATGCCCAGGCGGGCCGCGGCGTCCGCCACCGACCGCCCCTCGTAGAAGCACTCCACGAGCACCCGCCGGTGGTCCGGGGACAGCCGGGCCAGCGCGTCCGCGACCAGCCAGGCCTGCAGCACCCGGTCGGTGTCGTCGATGGCCACCGGCTCGGGCGGGTCGGCCACCGACACCTCCCGCTGCACCCGGCTGGACCGCCACCCGTCGATGACCAGGTGCCGGGCCACGGTGAACAGCCAGGCACGAGTCGGTCCCTGCGCGCCCTCGAGCACCTTCGGCGAGCGCCAGGCACGCAGCAGGGTCTCCTGGACGACGTCCTCGGCCTGGGCCCGGTCCCCGGTCAGTCGCAGCGCGAACGACCACAGCGCGTGCGCGTGCTCGTCGTGCAGGGCACGCATCAGGTCGATCTGGCTCGCGGTCACGGTGGGCACGTCACCTCCCTCACCGAGGGGAAACGGCTCGGCCCGCTCCCCGGTTCACCCCCGGGTGAACCATCGGGGCCGCCCGCTCGTCCTCGGAGGAACACCCTCGACCGAGCATCGCCCACCCAGAGGTTGTCATGGCAGTCCTTCGACGCACCGCGTTCGCTGCAACCGCTCTCGCAGCGCTCGCCCCGTTCGTCCCCACACTTCCAGCCTCGGCCTACGGGCCGGGTCGCGGGGATGGGCCCCAGACCCTGCTGCAGGCTCCGCTGGCCGGCAGCACCCGCGGTCCTGCTCAACCCCCTCAGCAACGCAACGGCGTACATCGCGGTCACCGGCTCAGCCGGCTGAGTCCCGCCGGGCCGGGGTCCAGCCGACGACGACCAGGACGGCCGCGGCGGCGGTGGCCACCCCCTGGGCCACCGCCGTCCGCGTCTTGTCGGTGAACCAGAACGGCTCGAACATGTCAGGGAACGGCCCCAGCCGGCCCACGTCGACGTACCGGTACAGCAGCAGTGCGGCCAGCCCGCCGCCGGCGACGACCGCTGCGAGGGCTGCTGTCACCCGGCTGGGGCGGACCACCAGCACCAGCGCCGCCACGAAAGCAGCCGCCGCCTCGGCACGGAACAGCTGGCCCTCGCTCACGGTGCCGCGCACCGCGTCGTACGTGCTGGCGAGAGTGAGATGGACGTAGATGTCGACGGCCAGGCCCGCGACCGTCACCACCAGCAGCAGCCTGCGAACGACGTACATCGAGTACCTCCACGCCGGACGACGTCGTGGACGACCGACCGGTTCACTCCGTCCCAGCCGCAGCCGCGACGATCCTTCACGCAGCGGTGACCGTCGCGCCCGCCTAGGATCCGTGGATGGCGACGATCGTTGGGGTGAGCAGCGTCGTCGCTGGGCACGCCTATGAACAGCAGGAGATCACCGAGGCGTTCGTCAACGTGGTGTCACCGTCCGGCAGCCAACGGGCCCTGGTGGGACGGATCCACGCCGCCACCGGGGTGCGGCGCCGGCACCTGGCGCTGCCGCTCGACGAGTACGGCCGGCTGGACGGCTTCGCGGCCGCCAACGACGCGTTCATCCGGGTCGGCACCGACCTCGGCGAGCAGGCCATCAGCGAGGCGTTGTCGGCGGCCGGCCTGGCGGCCGCCGACGTCGACCTCGTGGTCACCGCGTCGGTCACGGGAGTCGCCGCGCCCTCGCTCGAGGCCCTGCTGGCTCCGCGGCTGGGGCTGCGCCCTGACGTGAAGCGCATTCCGGTGTTCGGCCTCGGCTGCGTCGCTGGGGCTTGGGGACTCGCTCGGCTGCACGACTACCTGCTCGGCCACCCGGACGACGTCGCCGTCCTGCTGTCCGTCGAGCTGTGCTCGCTGACGATCCAGCGCGACGACGCGTCGATGCCGAACATCGTCGCCAGCGGGCTGTTCGGCGACGGAGCGGCGGCGGTCGTCATGGTCGGTGCGAACCGGGCCGCTGACCAGTCCGGACCCACAGTGGTCGACGCGCGCAGCCGGCTGTACCCCGACAGCCAGCGCACGATGGGCTGGGACATCGGCGGCAGCGGTTTCCGGATCGTGCTGGCGGCGAGCGTGGCAGACGTAGTGGAGCAGTACCTGGGCGAGGACGTCGGGGGCTTCCTCCGCGACCACGACCTCAAGGGGTCCGACATCACCCGCTGGGTCTGCCACCCCGGCGGCCCCAAGGTGCTCGAGGCGATGGAACGCACGCTGGACCTCCACGACGGGGAGCTCGACGTCACCTGGCGCTCGCTGGCCCGGATCGGCAACCTCTCGTCCTCGTCGGTGCTGCACGTGCTCGCGGACACCCTGACCGGGAGGGACGGCGTCCCTCCGCCCGAAGCGGGAACCCCTGGGCTGGTGCTGGCCATGGGTCCGGGCTTCTGCTCCGAGCTCGTGCTGCTCGAGTGGTGAGCGGATGACCGGCACCACGGCGTTTCGCGCGCTCATCCTGGCCGTGGCTGTCGAACGGGTCGCCGAGCTCGCCGTCTCCCAGCGAAACCTGCGGTGGAGCAGGCAGCGGGGCGGCGTCGAGCACGGCGCCGGGCACTACCCGATGATGGTGGCCCTGCACTCCGGCCTGCTCGCCGGCGCGCTCGCCGAGGCCCACCTCGGCCGGCGGCGCGTCGACCCACGGCTGGCCTGGCCGATGGTCTCGCTCGTCGTGGCGTCACAGGCGCTGCGCTGGTGGTGCATCCGGTCGCTCGGGCCGCGCTGGAACACCAGGGTCGTGGTCGTCCCCGGTCTGCCGCTCGTGGCCAGGGGGCCGTACCGCTTCCTCCGCCACCCCAACTACGTGGCGGTCGTCCTCGAGGGTGCCGCCCTTCCGCTCGTCGGTTCGGCCTGGATCACGGCCACCGCCTTCACCGCCTTGAACCTGCCGCTGCTCGCGGTCCGGATCAGCGCCGAGGACGCCGCGCTGGCCACCCTCCGCGAGGGTGCGCGTTGATCGACCTCCTGGTGGTCGGAGGGGGTCCGGTCGGGCTGATGAGCGCCATCCACGCCGGGTCGGCGGGTCTGTCGGTCACCGTCGTCGAGCCACGGTCCACCCCGGTCGACAAGGCGTGCGGGGAAGGGCTCATGCCCGGGGCGGTAGCGGCCCTGGCCGCCGTCGACGTCCGACCGGCCGGGATGCCGTTCCGCGGGATCCGCTACCTGCAGGGCGACCGCCACGTCGAGGCCAGGTTCGCCGCCGGACCGGGGCTCGGGGTCCGGCGGACCGAGCTCCATCGGGCGATGGCGGCGCGGGCCGAGCAGGTCGGTGTGCGCTTCGTCGAGCAGCGGGTCACCGAGGTGGAGCAGACCGCCGAGTGGGTGGGCGCCGCTGGGGTGCGGGCCCGCCACCTGATCGGTGCGGACGGCCTGCACTCGACGGTCCGGCGGGCGGCGGGTCTGCAGCGGGCGCCCGGCCCGAGCCGCCGGTACGGGCTCCGCCGGCACTACCGCGTCGCTCCGTGGTCCGATCTGGTCGAGGTGCACTGGGGACCGGACGCCGAGGTCTACGTCACGCCCGTGGCGGCCGACACGGTCGGCGTCGCCGTGCTCGGCCGTGGTCCGCTCGACCTGGACCGGACCCTGTCCCGGCTGCCCGCACTCGGTCGGCGGCTGTCCGGGGCGGCTCCGGCAAGCGACACTCGCGGGGCCGGACCGTTGTGGCAACGGAGTCGGTCCCGGGTGTGCGGTCGCATCCTGCTGGTCGGCGACGCCGCGGGGTACGTCGACGCCCTCACCGGGGAGGGGCTCCGGATCGGCTTCGCGGAGGCGGCTGCCGCCGTGGACTGCATCTCGAACAGCCGCGTCGACGACTACGAGCGGCGGTGGAACACCGTCACCCGGTCCTACCGCGCGCTGACCGGGTCGTTGGTGTGGTGCGCCGGGCGGTCGAGCGTGCGCAAGGCCATCGTGCCGGCCGCGCAGTCGCTTCCCGCGGTGTTCGCCCGGCTGGTGGACTCGCTGGCCAGCTGACCCAGGGCCGCGTCAGCGGACGAGGCCAAGCGTCGGTGGCCCGAGGTGCTGGGCTACCTGGGCGCGGCCTTCGTGGTGCGGCCGGACTGCTCGTGGTGGCTCGCTGCTGGCGGCGCCGGGCTGACCACGTACAGCACCACCCGACCGGTCCGCGGGCCGGCGCGTCGGGACGAAGGTCCCTGGCGCCCGATCCGGGTCCCCTGAGGTAATTGTCTCGTCAACAACTCACCGGTGCCGTCCACGAACCCCCCCATTCCGTCGGCGGCGCCGCCCCCCAGAGAAGGAAGACAGCAACGCTCCCGCCGCAAAGCCGGGAGCGTTGCTGTGGGTTGCGGCCACGCTCGGGGTGGAACAGCGAGCCGACGAGCAGACTCAGGCTCATGGCTGCGGTCGCCGTCAGCGTGGTCCGGGCCAGCACGGTCACGAAGGTGACCGCGGCGCGCCAGACGTCCGGGGTGAGCAGCACAGCGAGCAGTGGAACCATCGACCCCCACGCGAACGCGAGGACCAACGTGGCCCCAGTGCGGCCGGTGCCGGCGAAGCCCTCGACCACCTCACCGGAACGGCCGAACTCCGGTGGGCGCGTCGCCCCTCACCCCCTCCGGCGCAGCACGCTGTGAGGGACCCTCACGACGCCGCACGACCGGTCAGAGCTTGTGCAACTTCGGGTAGGGGACCTCCAGGCGCTCAGTGCGGGTATCGCCGAAGGTGACGAGCAGGGCCCGGTCGGCGGCTACGTCGACCACGCGGCCCAACCCCCACCTGTCGTGGCTGACCCTGTCCCCCACCGCGTACGACTGCACGGGGACCGTTGCGCGGTCCTGGAACGGGCTTCCGGGCGGACGTCTGCGTGCTGGGGAACCGTGGGTGCTCACCAGTCGAGTATGGACCCTTCAGCCGCGGGACCGGACGAACGGCAACGCGCGGCTCCAAAACGTCTCGGTGGCAACCGGGTCGTACTCGGCGGGAAGGGTCGGGTCAGTGAACAGGTGACCGGAGCCCGGGTAGTCGAAGACCTCGATGCTGCCGCCGCCCGCTTCGACGTCACGGACCGTCTGGTCGAGCTCCTCCTGCTCCCGCCAGGGGTCGCCGAGGGTCGAGTGCGTCTGGGCCGGCACGCCGCCCGGCCACTGGACGTCGGCGCCGAAGGCCGACACCGGGATCGCTCCGGCGATCATGAGGACGCCGGAGACCGGGCGCTGGAGGGCGACGTGCGCGGCCATCACACAGCCAAGTGAGAAGCCGGCGGACACGAAGCCGTCGGGCCGGCCGGCGACCGCGTCGCTTGCCCGGCGCATGAGCTCCCCCTGCCCGAGCTCTTCGTGCGCGTAGGCCATGGCGGGCGGGTAGTCGTCGAAGGTTTGGCCGTCGTAGAGGTCCGCCACGAGCACGTCGTGGCCGTCCTGGCGAAGCCGCTCGGCCGCGTCGTGGACGCCCTGTCGGACACCGAGCACCGAGTGGAAGAGCGCAACCGTCGTCATGACAGGAACCAATCACGCACCACCGACAGCTGTCGAGGCGGCTGGCTCAGGCGGTGACGTCCTCGATCACGGTGAACAGCTCGATCGCCGAGGGCGCCTGCATGCCCGGCGCCTGCTGGTCCGAGTGCGCTGCCGCGAACGAGTCGGACTTCATCCAGGCGCGGAAGTCGTCCTGGGAGTCGAACTCCATGGTGGAGACGTATGGCGCGTTCGGCCCGGTGGGGCGCATGAGCAGGCTGCGGCGCAGTCCCGGGACGCCGGCCAGGGTGGTGCGCATGCTTGCGGTGAACGCCTGTTCGAATGCCTCGGCACCCTCGGTGGGGACCTCGATGCGGTTGTGGACGACGAACACGACACTCAACTCCCGGGGACGGACTCTGCTGGACCGTGCCCAGCATGCCCCCCCACCGGCGACCCCATGACTGCGGGCCGGGGAGGACGTCAGGGTGACCGTCGTCCGTATGATCGCCGCGCTAGTCGGGAAACGGCCGCGCCCCGGACCAGCGGTTGGAGCTGCGGGGCACGTCACGAAGGGGATCTGGTGTTCACCACGGCAATGCCGTCCACGGAGTACCACGCACTGCTCCGGGCCAAGGTCGGTGCCCGCTCTGATCTGGTCTGCACGACACACCCGCTCACCTATCGCGCCGGTACCTGGGACCTGCTCCGCATCGCGTCAACGGACGTGGGTCCGCAGGACAAGGTGATGGTCGTCCGGGCCACCATCCACGGGGACGAGATCTCAGGCGCGCTGAGCATCCTCAACTACTTCGACGAGCTCGTGGACTACGCGCACCAGCGCGGCCTCAAGCTCATCCTCTACCCCCTCGGGAACCCCTCCGGCTTCGACCGCCGCCTGCGGTACAACGTGGACCATCACATGGGCGAGGGCAACAACGACTTCCTCCGCTACGTCATGGACGACGGCTCGATCGAGTCCGACCTGGGACCAGGAAAGCCATCCACGCCCTGGACGATCGCCACCGACCCGGCGCTGGGCATCGACCTGCCCGAGGAGTCGCGGGTGATGCTGCAACTGGTCCAGCGCGACCCACTGAGCCAGGTCGTCGCCGCGCTCGACTGGCACCAGGACCTGGTGACCGACCTGCCGACGTGCGCCTACCACTACGCCTTCGGGGACCTCACGCGGTACGGCGAGATCGCCGCACGCATCGCCGAGGTGGTGCCGCTCCTGGCCGGCTACGACATGGCTGGCGGGTTCGGTGAACAGATCGACGACCAAGGCAACCTCGTACCGCTGACGGACGGCGTCGCCGTGCGTTCGGATGCGAACGGGTTCATCGTGCGCCACGACGGGTCGTTCTCCGACTTCTACCAGCACATCGGGGCCGCCCACAGCGTCGCGACGGAGACCACCGGCGCCACGCCCATGGAGCAGGCCTGCCTGGTGAACTGGATCTGGTTCACGGGGGTCGTCGACCTGCTGACCTCCGCGTAGCGGGTCGCCTCGTCCATGACCGGCGGCCCCGGGATCGCCATCAGCGCGATGGCGATCTGGTCCTGGTCGTGCACCCACAGCCGAGCGGTGCTACTGCGGATCAAGGTGTCCTCCAGTGGTCGGTTTCTACGCTCCGTCGAACCTACGGAGGCAGGTCATCCGCCGTCTTCTCCGGTCGGGCTGTTCACCGGACGCCCGTAGGCCTTCAGCACGCGCAGCGGGATCATCGCGAGGCTGGCGGCCGACGGGAACGAGGCACGGGACCACAGGGGCGTCATGCCGCAGGCCCGCCGGAGGCTCGAGCTGAACGACCCGACGCTGCTGAGACCCAACCGCGTGCAGATGTCGGCCACCGAGTAGTCGGTGCCGCGCAGCAACGTCACGGCTCGCTCGAGTCAGCGGGTCAGGAGTAGGGCGTCTCGCCTCTCAGGCAACAGGCGAACGAAAACCCCGGCCCCCTTCCAAACCTCGACGGTTCCCGCCCTTCCCCCCGAGCTGATCAACGATCTCGGCCTGCGGGGCCAGCCGACTCAGAGCGCGCCCCGCACCGCACCGCACTAGGGTCGATCACGAGAGCGACCCAGAACTCGCCACCGTCAACGGAACAGGAGCCCCCGATGTCCGAAGACCAGAGCGTCGCCGGCCAGCCAGAGGTCATCGCCGCCGCAGCCATCAGCGACGGTGCGTACACGCTGTTCGTCGCCGACTTCCCCGACACCGACACCGCGTGGGAGGCCTATGAGGCGCTGAAGTCCGTCGAGGACGGCCGCCGCGTGGAGATCGACGGCGTGCTCGTCGTCAAGCGCGAGGCGGACGGCACGCTGGAGGTCCAGAAGGCGACCGACCACAGCACCCGGCACGGGCTGAAGTGGGGCGTCGTCGGCGGTGTCGTGCTCGGCGTGCTGTTCCCCCCGTCGATCATCGGCAGCGCGGCCGTGCTCGGCGCAGCCGGCGCCGGTGTCGGCAAGGCCCGGGAGCTGCACCACCGCGACGAGCTCGAGGCAGAGCTCCACGACGCGATCGCCCCTGGGCACTCCGGGATCCTGGCCCTGGTCTCCGACCCCGGTGCTGTGGAGATCCGCAAGGCACTGGACAAGGCCGACGCCATCGTCGAGAAGGCCATCGACAAGCTCGCCGCGGACGACATCAAGGCAGCCGCCAAGGACGCCGGCTCAGAGGACGCCTAACGCTCACCAAGGCCCACGGAGGCGCACGCCGACCGAGCTCGGTACGCACCGCCGTGCCTGAAGGGCATTCCTGTCGTGCCGTGCGCATGGCGCCAGATGGCACAATCACCAACGTGGAGCCGGTTGATGCGTTGAGCACCTTCGCACCGCCGGGCGCCCTGCGGCGTCGCTCGTCCTATCTGTACGGACTGATCATCAGTGGCGCGGTGCTGGCCACGGCTGGGCAGGCTCTGCGACTGCCCCGAGTGGGTGCGGCCGTGTTCGGCACCCTCGTCATCTACTGGGCGGCTGAGACGTATGTGCACTGGATGGCCGCCCGGAGCGTGCACGGACGTGACCTGACTCGCGAGGAGCGCCTACGGACCGTCCGGGACGGCTGGCCTCTGGTCACCGCTGGTGCGATCCCGGTCACGGTGCTGTTGGTGGAGGCTGGCTTCGGGGTGGAGAACGGGCTCGCCATCCGAGTGGCCCTCGCGGTGAATGCCGTCCTGTTGTTCGTGGTCGGGTGGACCATGAGCCGGGCGAGTGGTCTGCGGGGGGCGCGCCTGGTGCTGTCGGCGACGGCATCAGGTGTCCTCGGGCTGGGCATGATTGCCCTCAAGACCACTCTGCACTGAGCCTCGCCCCGGTGCCCCAGTCGCCACCCGAAGGCTCGCGAGTCGTTGCTCGCACGGCTCTCGGCATCCGATGATGTCCGGGTGCGGGATTTGTTCAGCGTGGCCGAGGAGATCGGCGACCGTGCCCGAAGCGAGCTGGAAGCGTCCGAGGTCACGATCAGTCGCTTCGTCGATGCCACGCAGGAGTGGGTGACGATCGCCAACATCGGACGCCTGGGCCTCGGAGAGGAACGGTTCCCCACCGACGAGAGGTACTCCCGCAGCCGGTTTCCGCAGGTCACCTCAATGCTGGAGCGCGGCGAGGGGTACCTGGCGGTGCAGCACGCGCCCGAGTGTCCACCCGAGGTCGCCCGGATGCTGGCACTGTTCGGCAAGAGCTCGTGCGTCGGCGTCCCACTGTGCGGAGCGGACGGCCAGCTGTGGGGCGAGCTGTACGCCACGCGCGACTACGGGCGCCCGGTGTTCGGACAGCGCGAGCTGGCCCTCGCGGCCGCCCTCGCCGCCGAGGCAGGTCCGCGGCTCGCGGCCCAACCCGCCTCTTCTTGATCCCACGCGACGTTCGTTCTGTGTCCGGCGGGCGGTGAACCGACCACCAAGAACGATGACGTTCAGGTCGATGGACGGGGGTCGACCTGAACGTCGGGATCAGGCAAGGTCGAACCGATCGAGAGTCATGACCTTGTCCCACGCGGCGACGAAGTCACGCACGAACTTCTGCTGAGAGTCGTCGCCCGCATACACCTCCGCGAGTGCACGAAGCTGGGAGTTCGAACCGAAGACGAGGTCGACACGGCTGCCGTTCCACTTCAGCTCGCCCGACGCACGATCGCGGCCCTCGAAGGTGTCCTCGGCCTCGGACGTGGCCCGCCACATCGTGTTGGGGTCGAGCAGGTTCACGAAGAAGTCGTTGGTCAACGCCTCGGGCCGCTGCGTGAACACGCCGAGCTGGGACTGCTGGGCGTTCGCGTTCAGGACCCGCATTCCGCCCACGAGCACGGTCATCTCGGGAGCGGTCAGCGTCAGCAGCCGCGCCCTGTCGACCAGCAGGAACTCCGCCGGCTTGTCGTGGCCCTTGCCGACGTAGTTGCGGAAGCCGTCGGCGGTCGGCTCGAGCACGGCCATCGACTCGACGTCGGTCTGCTCCTGCGACGCGTCCGTGCGACCCGGCGCGAACGGCACCTCAACGTCGAACCCGGCGTTCTTCGCGGCCCGCTCGATGGCGGCGGCGCCGCCGAGGACGATCAGGTCGGCGAGCGAGACCTGCTGGCCGCCGGGCTGCGAGTCGTTGAACTCCTGCTGGATCCCCTCCAGGGTCCGCAGCACCCTCGCCAGCTCGGCCGGGTTGTTGACGTCCCAGCCGTTCTGGGGAGCGAGGCGGATGCGGGCACCGTTGGCTCCACCGCGCTTGTCGGTCCCGCGGAACGTCGACGCCGACGCCCACGCGGTCGCGACCAGCTGGGAGACCGACGGGCCCGAGGCGAGGATCTTGTCCTTGAGTGCGGCGACGTTGTCGACACCCACGAGGGGGTGGTCGACCGAGGGGACGGGGTCCTGCCAGATCAGCTGCTCGGCGGGGACCTCCGGACCGAGGTACCGGGCGATCGGGCCCATGTCGCGGTGCGTCAGCTTGAACCACGCCCGGGCGAACGCGTCGGCGAACTCCTGCGGGTTCTCCAGGAAGCGACGCGAGATCGGTCCGTAGATCGGGTCCATCCTCAGCGCGAGGTCCGTCGTGAGCATGACCGGCGGGTGCGTCTTCGTGGCATCGTGGGCGTCGGCGACGGTGGTGGCCGCAGCCGGGTCCGTGGGGATCCACTGGTGGGCGCCGGCGGGGCTCTTGACCAGGTCCCAGTCGTAGGCGAACAGCGTCTCGAAGAAACTGTTGTCCCACGTCGTGGGGGTGGGGGTCCAGGTGCCCTCGAGGCCGCTCGTGATCGTGGCCCCACCGTTCCCGGTGCCGAACGAGTTCTTCCAGCCGAGGCCCTGCTCTGCGAGCGGCGCGGCCTCCGGCTCGCGACCGACGTACTCGTTCGGGTCGGCCGCACCGTGGGTCTTGCCGAAGGTGTGGCCGCCGGCGATGAGCGCGACGGTCTCCTCGTCGTTCATCGCCATCCGCGCGAACGTCTCGCGGATGTCCCGCGCCGCGGCGAGGGCGCTCGGCTCGCCGTTGGGGCCTTCGGGGTTCACGTAGATGAGGCCCATCTGGACCGCGCCGAGCGGGTCGTCGAGCTGGCGATCGCCGCTGTAGCGGGCGTCACCGAGCCACTCGGCCTCGGATCCCCAGTTGACCTCCTCGGGCTCCCAGACGTCCACTCGGCCGCCGGCGAAGCCGAAGGTCTCGAAACCCATCGACTCCAGGGCGCAGTTGCCGGCCAGCACGATGAGGTCCGCCCACGAGATCGCCCGGCCGTACTTCTTCTTGACCGGCCAGAGCAGACGGCGCGCCTTGTCGAGGTTCGCGTTGTCCGGCCAGCTGTTGAGCGGAGCGAAGCGCTGCTGGCCGGCCCCGGCACCCCCACGACCGTCACTGATGCGGTAGGTGCCCGCGCTGTGCCACGCCATCCGGATGAAGAACGGCCCGTAGTGGCCGTAGTCCGCGGGCCACCACCCCTGCGGCGTGGTCATCAGGGTTTCGATGTCCTGCTTCACGGCCGCGAGGTCGAGGGACTTGAACTCCTCGGCGTAGTCGAACTCCGCACCCATGGGGTCGCACTGAGGGGAGTTCGCGTGGAGAACGTTCACGTCCAGCCGGTTGGGCCACCAGTCACGGTTCGACGTGCCCCCGGTCGAGTGCACGACCGGGCAGGTGCTCGCGGCATCGGTGTTCATGTCTCCTACGACTGCGTCATGACTGTCAGACACGGGGATCCTTCCGGGACCAGGTGGTTCGATGGGGGATCAGGAACTGCGTGCGGTGGAGCAGTCGGGGCACAGGCCCCAGTAGACGACCTCGGCCTCGTCGATCGAGTAGCCGTGGTCGTCGGACGCGGTCAGGCAGGGCGTGTAACCGACGGCGCAATCGACATCGGTGATAACACCGCACGACCGGCACACGACGTGGTGATGGTTGTCCGCAACCCGCGACTCGTAGCGGGCGACGGAGCCCGCTGGTTCGATGCGCCGTACCAGACCCGCGGAAGTCAGCGCACGCAGCACGTCGTAGACGGCCTGCTTGGACACCTCGGGGAGCACCTCACGCACGACACCGATGATCGAGTCCGTGTCCGCGTGGGGATGGTCGTACACCGCGGTCAGCACCGCCACCCGAGGACGCGTCACACGCAAGGCAGCTCCTCGCAACAAGTACTCGAAATCCAACGTCGTGGGCACGATAAGAGTGTGGACCCATTTTCTGGAATCAGTCAAGAACAGAGACGGCGGGCTCCCGTCCGAGGTGCGCCGTCTCACCGACGGAAGCGGCCGTGTCGCACGGCCGATGATGAGCGGCGGGCTGGTCGCTACTGGCGAAGGACCGCCTCGATATCCCGAGCGTGCACAGGCGAATCCCTGACGGCGCCCGAAGGCCGTCACGCACACCGATGGTGAGGACGCGCTGCTCGCCATGGCGTCGTTCGCCGGCCGACGGAAGACGCAGGGTCGGCTCACCACGCGTACGACCGTCGGGGTGTGGTCGATGCGGGAGATGACGCGGTAGTCACCACGCCGGGCGGCGTGGAGTCCGGCGAGCTCCGGATGCAGGGGACGTCCCACCCGTGTGGGGTTGTCAGCCAGAGCGCCGTAGACGAACTCGGCCACCGCGGCGGTCACCTTCTCCGGCAGCCGCCGGATGTCGCGTTGCGCCTTGGGCGTCCAGGTCACCTGGCACGGCGGCTGGCTCACGTGCGCCGGATGAGGTCGAGCAGCTGGTCCTTCGAGAGCGTCGCGTCGTCACCGGCGGTGATCTCTGCTTCGGCGGTGCGGACGCGGCGCAGGAGCCGGGGGTTGCTCAGGATATCCAGCGTCTCCTCCAGTCCCTCGAGGTCCTCGACGCTGAGCACCACCACGGCTGGCCGGCCATGCTTGGTGATCACGACGCGACCGTGCTCGCGCTCCAGGCGGTCTCGCCGCACTGCTGGGGAGCGGAAGTCCTCATCGACCATCGCCATGGCGATGCGCGCAGCGAGCCATGGCCCGGGTCGGGTTCAACGATGCGCTGCCACCATTACGTTCTCGTGTGCTCACCGAGCTTGCCGTACAGATGGCCGACCACAACTCCCAGGGCGAGGATCCGTAGACCGCTGAACAAGGTGCCGATGAGGAAGTAGTGCACCGCATCGCTCGTGGCGGTCAGGAACTTGGCCGGAGCCTCGAGGAGCAGGGTGACCACGAACAAGGCGACGAAGCTGAGTGCCAGGGACTTCGTCATCGGGCTGTTCGTCGGGATCTTGCCGAAGTGGCGGAGCAAGCAGTAGCTGACGAAAGTCCCGATGATCAGGCCACCCAGGAGGGCTTCAAGGAGCGGATGACGCTGGGAGCACCTCGCGCCGGACGCGAGCCGCGGAACAGTGACCTTCTCGGAGGTTGACTTGATCGTGATGACCCGGGGTGAAGTCCGACCGCCACGCTGGCAGTGGCTCGGTCAGAGTTTGCAGTTCTTGGCGACCCAGACCGCGACCGTGCCGATATCCTTGGCGTTCCCCGCCACGTCGTCCGAAAACGCCTTCGACAGTGCCGCTTGGTCGATACTCCCGCTTGCGGCAGCCTTTCCGATGTTGTCCATGACGTCGGCGTAGGTGTTGGCCGCCTTCGCGATCTCCGCCGGTGCGTACTTGCGCATGTCGGCCGCAGCGGCCTGGAACTGCGCGCCGACCGTCGCCATGTCACCTGAGGGGGCGCTGCTCACCGCCTGGATCTCTTTGAAGGCGCCACAGAAGTCCGTGGCGGTGCCTCCGGCGACGGCTGGCGAGCTCGGCGTCCCGCTTGAGGTCATCGCTGGTGGCGACGATGAGGTCGCCGATTCCGCAGGCGTCCCGCTGGACGCCACCGTGCTCGCCGTCGACGAGCAACCAGTCAACGCGACGATGAGGAGGATCGAGACGGAAGCCAGTCGGCGCTTCATGATGTCCTCTCCGCAGAAGCACAAAGGCCCCGCGCCTGTGCTGGAACGAACGCCACTGTGCGCCGCCTCGGAAGGAGCGCCGAACGTCGAGACTCCGGCGTCGTCTCGCGATTGGCCGGCTCACTCGCGGTCGGCGTCGGTGGTTAGGCGGGAAAGTGTCTCCAGTGCCCCTCCGAGACGACGTCGACGGTGCCGTCGGCCACCGTGATGGCGGTCTCGTCGTCGATGGCGTACGCCGCACCTCCGAGGCTGGCCGCCCACCTCTCCGCCTCGTCCATGGTGGTGTCCGGCATGAGCTCGTGACCCAGGTGCGGGAAGATCGAGAAGTCAACGATCCCCAAGGTGCTGTCGCCCCCGGTCGGCGGCTTCCAGTTCACGAAGTCCTCCCCGATGCGCGGGGTCATCAGCATGCTTCCCGCGCTCACCCCCACCCAGACCGTGTCGCGCAGGGACGGCAGGAGGTCCGCCAACCCGGACTCGCGCATCCAGTGGCACAGGTACATCGCATCGCCGCCATCGACGAGCAGGGCGTCGGCCTCCCGAACCCACGGCTCCCAGCGCTCCTCACCGATGCTGGGGAGCGCGGTGAGCTCCAGCACCCCCAACGACTTCCAGCCCAGTTCGCACATGGGTCCCGGGGTCTGGCCGGCGATGAAACGCCAGGCCGAGGCAGGGGTGCACATGGGGTGTCCGTACTCCGCTGTCGGGATGCACAGAGCGTTCGAGTCGGCGATCGGCTTGCCCAGGAGTTCGACCAAGGTGTCGTGGATGCTCGGGTTCTTGACGCCGCCGGACGTGAGAAGAAGCTTCAAGGTGACTCCCGGTTCACGTAGATGGATCGTGGCGGAGAGACCGGCAACGCCAAGGCAACCTATTGCTGCAGAGACACTGCCGATCCGCCGGATCATAAGCGAGCGAGATCAGGCACGTAGGGGGCCGGACTTCTTGGCCTGCGACCTCGCGCGGTGGCTCGATCACGACCCCGGGCCGCGCGAAGCGCGCGATACCACTGTGGCTGGCTGGCTGCAGGTGGGGGGTCCCGGGTGTTGTTGATCTTGCGTGCGCGCTCGCCTTGATTGTGACCGGGCGGGAAGAGCCCGCGGCGCCCGGCAACCATCGGCCGAGTCAGGACACGAGCAACCGCCAGGCCACGTAGCCGTCGGCGGCGTGTTCGCCCAACGCGAGCCATTCCGACGCCTTCGGGTCACCGAGCTGCTGATCGAGGCGACGCAGCCGCTTTCGATCGCTTCCTGCCAGCCGCGCCCGTTCGGCTCGGGGGTCAGCCATCAGGCTGGCCAGGAAGGCCGCATCTCCGCTGTGCCGGTCGCGGTCTCGCGAATCTGCCACCCAGGCTGCTGCCTTGAGCACCAGCGCGCCGAGCAGGTCCGGGACCGGGACCTCGACGGACCGTCCACCCTTGACAACGGTGACGACCATGAGCCGCTGGAGGGCCTGGTGCCCCCCGGGCACCTGGATGGTCTCCGCGCCGCCGACCGTGTGCAGCGGCCAGCGTGGTGGTGAGTGATCGGGAGCCAGCACGTCGGCGGCCATCTGGTCGCTCGCCCGCCGAAAGCGGTACACCCGACCCCTGCTGTCCGGCACCGGTTCAAGATGCAGGCTCCTCACCGCTCGGACGCAGCGACGAAGCCCGTCGCTGGCAGTCAGCAGGTCAGCCAGGACGTCGACGTCCTGGCTGACTCGGATCCCTCCGCGCCCGCCCCGCAGCCCGTGCAGCAGGACCATCTGGCCGCCGATCAGTTCCCACCGCTGGGCCGGGACTCGCTCGGCGAGATCGAGGATCAGGTCCCACAGGGCGTCGAGGCGCCCGGTGAGCGGAGGGAGGACGACGGTTCCCCCCGCTGTCACCGGATAGTCACTGCCGGCGGTCATGACAGGCCGGCCGCGAGAGACTGCTCGAGCATGGCCAGACCGGCCCGATGGGTCCGCAGGTCAGCCGACTCGAACAGGTCGACGGCTACGACCGCGTCCGGCATGACGGTCCGCTGCAGCAGCTCGGGGTCGTCGAACCGGGGAATCCGCACCACCAGGTTCACCTCGCCCATCTCGGCGACGCCAAAGTCGCGCCGTAGCCGCGCCCACGTGCCGGCTGAGCAGTACACCTCGTCCGGGATGTCGCCGGATCCCAGGATGTCCGCCCCGGCGTGCTCCGCCTGGGTCATCCCGCCGGCCACCACACCCGTTTCCGCCAGCACCGCCGCGCGGTAGCCGGGCAGCACCCGGACGTCGGCGCGGACGGCACGCGTGCGGCAACTCGCCGCGATGTGTTCTGGGCTGCGCGTGCGAAGCCACGACCGCACCCGGGAACGTTCCCCCCGGTCCAGCCAGCCGGCCCGCTCACCGGACGCCTCCCAGAGCGCGGCCCACGCTGTGCCCGGTGCCAGGGCGCGCCCGCGACCGACACGGGCGCGGGCTCGCCGCATGACGCTGCGTTCGTCGAGGAGGAGCATCCGCCCTACCCTCTCAGCGGAGAGCGTCCCGGCCGCAACGAGCCGGCGCACCTCGTGGCCGCTGACACCCAGTCGCTCCGCCGCATCGGCAACGGTCATGGTCACGGGGGACTCACCTCCGAAAGAAATGGTACTCCGTCGTATGTATTCTGCCTACACCGGCGACCTGCGGCGCCGACCCTGAATGCGGGGAGCCCGGCGAGTCACCGGGGCCGGTCGACGCATTGACCAGGTCCCGGTCCAACTCGGCTCGGTGGCGAGGCGATGGTGACTCAGAGCGATCGGGCGTGCCATAGCCGTGCCATAAGCGTGCCATGATTGGGTGGTACGAGGGGGGTAGCCGTGGGATCCGATGGTATCGGGCGGAAGCTGGAAAGTGCTTACTGAACAAGGAGAATTCGCATGTTCGCGAGGGTGCCCCCGAGAGGATTCGAACCTCCGACACACGGTTTAGGAAACCGTTGCTCTATCCCCTGAGCTACGAGGGCGATGTGTGGTTGAGCCCCTCGATCGACCTTCGGAGGACAACCACGGCCTAGGACGCCGACCAGGGTACCTGTGCCAAGGCAGCCCTCAGTGACAGTCGGCCGCCGTCCCGGACAACTCCGTCCCCAGGTGCCTGGAACGAGGCCTCGGGGCGCGGCCACGGTCACTCGTTCAGCGTGCCGGGTGCTCCGCTGTTCCACATCACCGAGGAGGTCGCCGACCCTTGGAGCGGCTCGGGCCGCGGGCCCAACCCCGTCACGGCAACGACACCCACGCCGGCGATCGTGGCGCGCCGACAGCTGCGTCGGTAACGCTCACGATGAGCTCACGCCCCGTCGGGTGTCGCGGCGTCCACGCGGATGGTCATGGTGCTGAGGGTGCCGAGCTCGGGCCCGTCGAGGCGCCGATGACCTACGGGCGCCATCGCTCTCGAAGGTCGCTGGCAAGCAGTCCCAGCGCACCCACGGCGAGTGCCTGCGCCACCACCATCAGCAGGGCGCCTGCGGCCGGGTGACCGTCTCCGGACGTGGCACGGATCAACGACTGGACCGGCGGGAACCAGGGGACGGCCAGCGACAGCAGCACGAGCAGAGTCACCAGCGTCACGGCCGGGCCTGGCCATGAGCCGCCTCGTGCTGGACCCGAGCGCGGCGAGAGACCGCGACGAAGGTCAGGACCGGAGCCAGCGCGCTCTGCCGCACCAGCGGCAACCTTGAGGTAGTACCCCAGGGCCACAAGGTCCGATCGCGGTCGACCTGGGCCGCGATCCGGACCTGTTCAACCGCCGTCCGGCCCGACCGTCACCAGTCGCCACGTCAGCGGTCCCTGGGGCCCCGCCCACTCGGCGAGCCGGCCGTCCCGCAGTTACTCCGCCTACCGACACCTGCAGCGTGATCTCGTCCAGGACCGGAGCCTCGGCGCAGACTGTGACCGTGATCCTGTTGAGCCGGACCGAGACGGAGTCCCTGCTGGACCTCGACGCGCTGCGCGCGGCCCTGCGGGGCGCCATGCAGGACGTCAGTGCGGGGCGCGTGTCGATGCCGCCCCGGATCGCGGCCACAGTGCCCTCGCGCGGGCTGCTGGCCGCGATGCCCGCGTACTCGCCCTCCGGCGGGCTGGCGGCCAAGCTGGTGAGCGTCTACCCGGGCAACGCCGGGACGCCGTTGCCGTCCCACCAGGCCGTGGTGGTCGTCTTCGACCCCGAGACCGGTGAGCCGCTCGCACTCCTCGACGGCACCTCGATCACGACGCTGCGCACCGCGGCCGGGTCGGCCCTGTCGGCGGAGCTGCTGGCCCGCAGCGATGCCGAGACGCTGGCCATCCTGGGCACCGGCGTCCAGGCTCGGGCGCACGCCGAGGCGATGGTGCGGGTGCGGCCGATCCGGCGGATCCGGGTGGCCGGGCGCAACCGGGAGCGGGCCGCCGCACTGGCCGCCGTCCTTCGGGCCGCCTTGGGCATCGAGTCCCAGGCCGTCAACAGCTACGCGGAGGCCTGCGCCGGAGCGGACCTGGTCTGTGCCGCCACGCATGCTGTGGACCCGGTGGTGCACCGGGAGTACCTCAGCCCTGGTGTCCACGTGACGTCGGTCGGTTTCAACACGGACGGCCGGGAGGTGGACTCCGCGACCGTCGCCGACGCACTGGTCGTCGTGGAGTCCGTCGACGCCGTGCTGGCGCCACCACCGGCGGGCTGCAACGACCTGCGGGTGCCCATGGACGAGGGCCTGATCGGGCCCGAGCACGTCCACGCCGAGATCGGCGACCTGCTCCTGGGGACGAGGCCGGGGCGGACCTCGCCCGACCAGATCACGCTCTACAAGTCGGTGGGGATCGCCGCCCAGGACGTCGCCGCGGCCCACCTGGTCCTCACGGCCGCGCGCGACCGGGACCTGGGGATCACGGTCGACCTGTCGGCCTAGCCCGAGCCCGTAGTACGTACCGGACCTCGGGCACGGTCGTCCCGCCGATCTCGATGTCCTGGCATCGACCGTCAGCAACGAAGCCCGCCGCCTCGTAGAAGGAGCGGGCCCGGGTGTTGTCGGCCAGCACCCACAGGCTCACCGTCGTCACCTCCGGCGGGACGTCCCGTAGCGCCGCCGCCATGAGGTCGCGCCCCACGCCGCGCCCGAGCACTCGTGGGGAGAGGTAGATCGCGTAGACCTCCCAGGCCCCCTCGAGGTCGCCGTCACGACCGGGCCCGACCGAGGCGAAGCCGCAGACCGAGCCGTCGACCAGGGCCACTCTGGTGCGCGACCCGGTGGAGGCGGTCAGGTCGGCGGCCCACCGGGCCGCCCGGCGGTCGACGGAGAGGCCCGCGAGGAAGTCGCCCGGCAGCAGGCCCCGGTAGGTGGCCCGCCAGGACGCGACGTGCACCCTGGCGATCGCCTCGGCGTCCGCCGGCACCGCCGGTCGGGTCTCGGTCACCGTGGGACCCGCTCAGACCGAACAGGACGACGGGCACGCTGCACAGCACGGATTGTGCTCCTGCCGCACGTATCGTGCTGCACAGCCCACTGCTGTCCCGGGGCAAGCCACTCATCGGCTTCCTCGCGGCGAAGCACCACCTGAGCGTCTTCCCGTTCAGCTCACGGGTCGTGGACGCGGTGCCCGAGAACGTTCGGCCCGGCCACGGCCGGGACGCTACCGCTCGACGCAGCTGCCATGCCCCCTGGCCCGTGTGCGCACCGAGTGCTTAGATGCCCCGACTGCTTAGACCCAGCGAACCAAGCGACTGGTTCACGCAGGCGCAACATCTGGCTGGCACGATCCGTCCCGTCCCCTTAGCCCCGACCGAGAAAACGGACCATGAACCCACTCGAGGAAGAGCTGGTCGACGCCCCGGAAGTACGTGAGGGCGCGTACGGAACACGAGTTGTCGCGGTGGAGCCGGGGGGCGCCGAGTTCATCCCGCTGGGGGAGCGCCACGGGCGTCCACATCAGCTCTTCTGGACCTGGACGTCGCCGAACTTCGAGTTCGCGACCGTCTTCGTCGGTGTCCTCGCGGTGGCCATTTTCGGCCTGAACCTGCCCCAGGCGATCGCGGCGATCGTTCTCGGCACCCTGCTGGGCTCGCTCACCCACGGCGTGCTCTCCGCGCGCGGCCCCGCCTTCGGGGTGCCGCAGATGGTGCTGTCCCGCATCTCGTTCGGCTACCGCGGCAACATCCTCCCCGCGGGGCTCAACGCGGTCGTCGCCGGCATCGGCTGGTTCGCGGTCAACAGCGTCAGCGGCGCCTTCGCGCTCAGTAGCCTGACCCACTGGTCGGACAAGATCTGCCTGGTCGTCATCGTGGCCATCCAGATGGTGGTGGCCTTCTTCGGTCACAACCTCGTGCACGCCTTCGAGCGCTACGCGTTCCCGTTCCTCGCCACGGTCTTCGTCATCGCCTCGGTGATCGTGCTGTCCAAGGCCCAGCCGGGCGCGGTGCACGCCAGCGGCGGGATCGGTGGCTTCCTGCTGACCGTCGGCGCGACGTTCGGCTACGCCGCCGGCTGGAACCCCTACGCCAGTGACTACACCCGGTACCTCCCGCCGCACACCTCCCGCCGGGCCACCGGGCTGGCGGCCGGCGCCGGCATCGCCCTCTCGTGCATCCTGCTCGAGACCGTCGGGGCCGCGGCCGCGACGATCCCGGGCGCGAACTGGGGCAACCCGACCACGGCGTTCACCCACGACCTGCCGTCCTTCGTCGCCGACCTGACCCTGCTGGCGATCGCCATCGGAGCCATCGCGGCCAACGTGCTGAACATCTACTCGGGGGCGCTCAGCTTCACCACCTTGGGCATCAAGCTCCCGGTGCGGGCCAGTCGCGCCGTCGTCGCCGTGGTCTTCGGCGCCGTCGGGTTCGTGGTCGCACTGAGCGGGCTGAAGGACGCCGGCTCGAAGTACGAGAACTTCCTACTCGTCATCGCCTACTGGATCGGGCCCTGGCTGGCCGTCTTCCTGACCGACCAGCTGCTGCGCCGCGGGCACCACGTCGGTGACCTGCTGTTCGACCACCGGCACCGCAACTGGGCCGGCCCGGTGGCCATGGCGGTCGGGATGGTCGTGTCGATCTGGCTGTTCAGCAACCAGACCGAGTACGTCGGCTGGGTGCCCAAGCACTACCCGTCGGTCGGTGATCTGACCTTCGAGGTGGGCTTCGTCATCTCCGCCCTGCTCTACGCGATCCTGTTCCAGCCGAGCCGGGCCCGGTCGGCGGCGGTCCCGGTCACGGTGCAGGCATGAGCGCCGCCGAGGACGACCTGCAGTACCTCCGGCTGGCCATCGAGGAGGCTCGTCGGGGCCGCTTCGAAGGGGGGATCCCGATCGGAGCGACCCTCGTGGCCGACGGCGTCGTGCTCGGCTCGGGCCACAACCGGCGGGTGCAGATGGGCAGCGCCATCCGGCACGGGGAGACCGACGCACTGGAGAACGCCGGGCGGCTGCCGGCCACGACCTACCGGCGCTCGACCATGTACACGACGCTGTCGCCGTGCGACATGTGCACGGGGGCGATCCTGCTCTACGACATCCCGCGGGTGGTCATCGGGGAGAACCGCACCTTCATGGGCGCCGAGGACCTGCTGCGTTCACGCGGGGTCGAGGTCGTCGTCCTCGACTCCGACGAGTGCACCGTGATGATGACCGAGTTCATCGACGCCGAGCCGGCGCTGTGGAACGAGGACATCGGCGAGCCCGGCTGATCGCCGTCCGTTGAGACGGTGGGGCCGGGTCCGTCGACCCGGCCCCACCTGTGTCCCGTCGTCCGCTACTCGTCGGCGACGATCGAGCCGACCCGGTCGGCCAGCGAGGGGTCCCGCCGCACCAGGACGACGGCATAGAGCAGGGCGACCACGATGATGGCCAGCGCCGCCCACGGGAACCACGAGTACGGGGCGGGCTGGCCCGGCTTGGCCAGGTAGTACAGCGGCACCAGGATGGTCAGCGCCCCGAGGACGGGCAGCAGCAGGTGCTTGACCCCGTGGAACTCCTGCGGCCGGTACTTGCGGTAGTAGATCGGCAGCGCCAGGTTGGACAGCAGGTACACGACGAGCACCAGGATGGTGCCCATCGTGGAGGCCTCGACGAAGAAGTTCACCGCATCCATCGAGCCGGAGTTCCCCCCGAGCACGTGCCCGAGCGCCCACCCACCGATGAGCAGCAGCGCGATGCCGATGAAGGTGAAGATAGCGTTCATCGGGGTGCGGCGGGTCGGGTGCACCTTCCCGAGGAAGCTCGCCAGCAGACCCTCACGGCCGGCGTTGAAGATCAGCCGGGCCTGCGAGTTGGTGCCCGCGATCAGCGCCCCCAGCGTGGAGGTCAGGCCCGCCAGGTAGGCGAAGAACGCCAAGATGCCCAGTGTCGAGTCGGCCACGTCGATGAACGGGATCGACGAGGCGCCGAGTTTGTCCACGTTGTAGCCGAAGCCGGTCACCGTGGCGTAGGCGAAGACCAGGTACGAGACGATCATGATGCCGATCGACGCGAACACGGCCCTGGGGACGTTGCGCCGCGGGTTGTCCGTCTCCTCGGCGAGCGCCGCCGAGTTCTCCCAGCCGATGAACATGTAGATCGCCAGCGGGAAGCCGGCCGCCAGGCCGGACAGCCCTCCGGTGATCTTGGTCGGGTTGAACGGCGCCAGCGACAGCGAGCCCCCGTGCTTGGCCACCGTCACCAGCGAGACCACGATCATGACCAGCATCTCGAAGGCGAAGAAGATGCCGGCCAGCTTGGTCGACACCGCGATCCCGCGCACCATCATGACGACCGCGCCGGCCACCAGCAGCAGCGTGAGGATCCCCCAGGGGATGTTCACCTTCAGGTAGCGCTCGAGGGCGATGGACATGAACCCACCGGAGATGGCCACCACCGAGGCCATCGCGATGATGTAGCCGGTGCCGGCGATGAGCGCGGTCGTGACCGCGCTGGTCGGGCCGAACGACTTCCCGACGAAGGTGATGAAACCGCCGGTCGAGGGCTGGGCCCGGGAGAACTGGGCCAGCGTGTTGCCCAGGAACATGATGGCGATGCCAGCCGCCACGATCGTGAGGGGTGCCGCGACCCCCGCCGTCACGGCCAGGAAGCCGAAGCCGAAGTAGAAGCTCATGGCTGGGCCGATGTTGGCCATGGTGGCCGCGGCGATGTCGGCGATGCCCAGCACGCCGCGGTGCAACCGGTGCTCGTGACCCACCACGCCGACCGGCGGGCTCTTCGACTCGGCGATGGGCAGCGGTTCAGATCCGCTCATCAGATGTCCTTCCTGGCTGGTCGGTCCTCCTCCCGCCAGGAGAACGAGCTACCTGCGTGTCAGGTTGCTTGCGGCAGGCAACCTAGCTCATCGCCCGGGGACGCTGGTGGCAAGATCGCCGACATGCCCGATCCCAACCGTCCCCCGACGATCGTCGCCGCCGCCTGCCAGCTCGAGCTGGCCGTCGGCCGGGTCGCCGCCAACCGGGCCGCCGCGGAGGCCGCCGTTCGCAGCGCCGCCGACGCCGGGGCCCGGCTGGTGGTGCTCCCCGAGCTGACCTCCAGCGGATACGCGTTCGAGTCGCTGGCCGAGGCCGCCGCCCTGGCCGAGCCGGTCGACGGGCCTACCGTCCGGTCCTGGTCCCGGCTGGCGGTCGAGCTCGACCTCGTCGTCGTCGGCGGGATCTGCGGGGCCCACCCGGACGGCCGGCCCCGCAACACCTCGGTGGTCATCGACCGGGACGGCGTCCGCGCGGTCTACCACAAGGTCCACCTGTGGGGCGACGAGCCGGACTTCTTCACCCCCGGCAGCCTCGCCCCGCCCGTCGTCGAGACCGCGCTCGGCCGGGTCGCCACGATGGTCTGCTACGACCTGGAGTTCCCCGAGTGGGTCCGGCTGGCCGCCCTGCAGGGCGCTGACGTCCTGGCCGCCCCCACGAACTGGCCGGCCGAGCCGATCCGCGCGGCACCCACCCCGATCGAGGTGGTCCGGGTGCAGGCCGGCGCCAGCACGAACCGGATGGCCATCGTCGCGGCCGACCGCTGCGGCGTCGAGCGAGGCGTCGACTGGACGGGGGGCAGCTGCATCGTGGCCGCGACCGGGCACCTGGTCGCCGGCCCGCCACCCCGTCCCGGCCCAGCCGTGCTCGTCGGCGAGCTGGACCTCGGCCTGGCCCGCGACAAGCGCACCGGCGCCCGCAACGACGCGCTCGGGGACCGCCGCCCGGAGCTGTACGGACCGCTGATCGGCTGATCGGCGCAGCGTGTGGGGCATCCGCGCACGGCAGACGGTGCGCCACTCCCCCACACGGTGCGCCAACGATCGTGGGACGGGAGGACGGGAGGACGGGAGGACGGGAGGACGGGAGGACGGGAGGACGGGAGGACGGGGGAGCCAGTTCTACGGCTCGGGCACGCCCCAGGTGAACCGGTGGGTGTGGATGCCGTAGTACGGCGACACCCGCACCGACACCACCCCGGGCACGGCCCGGATCTCGTCGTTGACCACCGCGAGCAGCTCGTCAGTCGAGCGGCAGACCACCTCGACGAGCAGATCCTGCTCCCCCGAGGTCAGCACCAGGTAGATGACGTTCTCGACGGTGCCGAGCACGTCGGCCACGGCCCGCACGTCGCCGCTCACCGTGACGGCGACCAGGGCCATCACCGGGTAGCCCAGCGCGATCGGGTCCGTGACGGCGACGACCTGCAGGACGCCGGCGTCCTGCAGGCGCTGCACCCGCAGCCGGACGGCGGGTGCGGACAGCCCGACCTGCTCGGCCATGGCGGCGTAGGAGGTGCGCCCGTCACCCTGCAGCATCCGCAGCAGCTGGCGGTCCACGGCGTCCAGGTCGACCCGGTGCGGGACGGCGGCGGCCATGTCAGATCCCGGCGGACAGGCCGAAGTCGACGGACAGGTTGGCGCCCGTGATGGGCGTGGCGGCCGGTTGGGCGAGGAACCAGACCAGCTCGGCCACCTCCTGCGGCCGGACGAACCGCGCCCGGCCCGGTCCCTGCGGGTACAGCGCGAGCAGGTCGTCGCGGTACGCCTGCGGGTCGCCGCCGCCGTAGGTCTGGGCCTGGAACTCCAGCATCGGCGTGTCGACGTCGCCGGGGCAGACGGCGTTGACCCGCACCCCGCGCGGGGCCAGCTCGAGGGCCATCGCCCGGGTCAGGTTGCTGACCCCGCCCTTGCTGGCGCTGTAGACGACGGCGCCCTTGTTGCCCTGGATCCCGGCGTCGCTGGACAGGTTGGTGATCGCCCCCTCGGCCGCGGCCAGGTGCGGGACGGCGGCCGCGGAGACGAAGAACAGCCCCTTGAGGTTCACGCCGACGACACGGTCCCACTCCTCCTCGGTGGTGTCCTCGACCGGGCCCTCGACCCACCGGCCTGCGGCGTTCACCAGGTGGTCCAGCCGCCCGGTCACGGCGACGGCGTCCGCCACCAGCGCGCGGCACTGCGCCACCTGGGCCAGGTCGGCGCCGAGGGCGACGTGCGGTCCGCCGTCCAGTCCGGTGACGTCCGGTGGGGTGCGGTCCGCGGCCACGACGGTCCAGCCGCCGGCCGCGAACCGGGCCGCCACCGCCCCGCCGATCCCGCCGTCCGCACCGGTGACGAGCACGACCTGGGTCATGCGCGCTCCTCGGCGATCTGGTTGCCGCCGTCGACCACCAGGCACTGACCGGTGACGTACGACGCACCGGGGGTGCACAGGAAGGCGATCGCGGCGGCGACCTCGTCCGGCTGCGCGCTGCGCCCGACCGGGGTGGCGCGACCCTGTCGCACCTCGTCCGCGGTCTGGCTCGCCGTGGTGATCCAGCCGGGGGCCACCGCGTTGGCGGTGACGCCCCAGGCGGCGTAGTCGACCGCGACCGCACGGGCCAGCCCGACCATGCCGGCCTTGGCCGCGCCGTACGCGGTCTCGCCGCGCATGGCCATCACCGGCCCGGTCACCGAGGTGACCATGACGACCCGGCCCCAGCCGGCCTCGACCATGGCGGGCATCACCGCGCGCGTGATGAGGTAGGCCGTGTCCAGGTTGCGGGCCAGGGACCGCTGCCACTGCTCGTAGGACAGCTCGGTGAGCGTGCCCGACTCCGAGCCGCCGCTGGACTCCACTGTGAGCGCCGGCGCGGACACGCTGGTCATGCCGGCGTTGTTGACCAGCACGGTCGGCGGCCCGAGGCTCGCCGCCACCTCGGCCACCGCGCGCCGGACCTGGGTCTCGTCGGTCAGGTCGGCGACGACGCCCAGGGCGCGGACCCCGGCCGCGGTCAGCTCGGCGGCCCGCTCGCGCGCCCGCTCGGTGGTGGCGCCGACCGCGACGGCCGCCCCCATCGACGCGAGCAGCCGCGCGGTCGCGAAGCCGATGCCGTCGGGCGAGCCGGCCCCGGTGACCAGCGCCACCCGGCCGGCCAGTGAGAATGCGGCCGGCAGTGTCACCGGACCTCGCCGGTGCCCACGAGCTCGTCGACCGCCTGCGCGAACAGCCCGGTGTGCAGGTCGACGTCCGCACGGCTGGTGTCGGGGCACATCAGCGCCATGTTGTGGAACGGCGTGATCAGCACTCCGCGGTTGACCAGGTACAGGTGCAGGAACTCGTCGAGGTCGTCGTCGCTGGACGCCGCGGACGAGCTGCCGTCGCGCGGGGCGGGCGCGGCGAACCGGTACTCCGACCGGGCCCCCAGCTGGCTGACCGACCAGGCCACGCCGGTGCGGTCGATGGTCTCCTGCACCCCGCGGGTGAACTCGGTGGCCAGGTCGACCATCCGGGCGAACGCCTCCTCGGTGAGCACCTGCTCGAGGGTGGCGCGCATGGCCGCGACCGACAGCGCGTTGCCGGCCAGGGTGCCGCCGACGCCGCCGACGTCCACCAGGTCGGCCTCGGGGTGGGCCTGGATCCGGCGGGCGACGTCCTCGCTGATGCCGTAGGCGCCGCTCGGGATGCCGCCGCCGATGCTCTTGCCGATGATGAAGAGGTCCGGCTGCAGGCCCCACGCGCGGGTCGCACCGCCGGCGCCGGCCGAGATCGTGTGGGTCTCGTCGATCATCAGCAGCGCGCCGTACCGGGTGGCCAGCTCGCGCAGCCCCGCCAGGAACCCCGGTTCGGGCAGCACGATGCCGATGTTGGTCAGCGCCGGCTCGGTGAGGATGGCCGCGACGTCGCCGTGGGCGAGCTGGGCCTCGACGCCGGCCAGGTCGTTGAACTCGGCCACCCGCGTGGTCACGTCGAGGGCTACCGGCGCACCGACGTTGCCGGGGCGGGCGACCGCCTCGCCGTCCGGCCCGGGGACGGCGAACGCCTCGTCGACCGAGCCGTGGTAGCAGTAGGCGAAGGTGAGGATCTTGGGCCGGCCGGTCGCGAGCCGGGCCAGCCGGATCGCCCAGCGGTTGGCGTCGGTGGCCGTCAACGTGAACGACCACAGCGGCAGCCCGAACCGCCGGGTCAGCTCGGCGCCGACCCACTCCGCGTCGGCGGTCGGCAGCATGGTGGTGACACCGCCGAGGCGACCCATCCGCTCGGTGACCGCCTCGACGGTGGCCCGGGGGCTGTGGCCGGCCATCGCCCCGGTGTCGCCGAGGGCGAAGTCGACGTACTCGTGGCCGTCGACGTCGGTGATGCGGTTGCCGTGCGCCCGGTCGAGGTAGAGCGGGAACCCGCCGCTCCACTTGGCCATCCAGGTCATCGGGACCCGGCCGAACAGGTGCCCGGCCGAGTCGAACAGCTCCTGGGCCCGGGGGTGCGCGGCCGCATAGGTCAGGCGCTCGCGGGCGATGAGGGCAGTCAGGCGGGGGCGGTCGATGGTGGTCATGTCGGGACTGTGACGTTTGATTCACAATCTGTCAAGCGTCATTGACTTTCGATTCGGAAGTCACGGCGCCGGCCGTGGTACGCCGCAGCTGTCGGCCCAGCCAGGTCGTCGGGACCTGCTCCCCCGTGATCACGTAGGACGCCGTGGCGGCGTCCCGCAGGGTCGTATCCAGGGCGCGCCGGGCGCCCGGCCGGCCGGCCAGCAGCAGCTCATCGCCCAGCTGGACCGTCCGGTCGAGCCCGGGGGCGAGCAGCTGCTCACCGGCGCGCACGACCCGCAGCGGGACGGCGTCCAGCGGACGACTGCGGTCGTCCGGGCGGCGCAGCAGGTCCTCGAGCGGCACCCGGGCGTCCGCCAGCCGGCCGGCCAGCGCCGGCGCCCCGACTGCCGTGAGGTCGACCTGCCAGGTGGTGGGCACCCGGCTCCCGCAGCAGCGGGTCAACCGGTCGAGCAGCCGGCCGGCCCACGCGTCGTCGCGGCCGCGCACGTCGCGGAGGAACGCCCACAGGGTGGGGCTGCCCAACCTGGCCAGCACCTCGTGGGCGATCACCTCGGCGGCGACGAGCAGCACGTCGGGGCTCAGCGCGCGAAACAGCGGCGCGTTCGCCGGGTCGTTCTGCCGGGCGATCACGAACAGCTGCGGGTTGCGTCGCCGGGCCAGCTGGAGCGCGCTGAGGTTGAGCTGGTCGTCGTCCGCGGCGGCCACGAACCCGACGGCTCCGGCCAGCGCGGTGTGCAGCTCGTCGCCCAGGTCGGGGCCGTCCTCGGCGGCCACGTCGTCGACGTCCACGATGCCCACCTGCAGGCCGTCGGCGCGCAGGTCCGCCGTCACCTCCCGGCCGAACCGGCTGGTCGACAGCACCACCCACGGCCCGCGGGGCGGGGGCTCCTGACGGGGCGGCAGCTCGCTGCCGGGCGGGCTGGTCAGCCAGTCGGTCAGCTGGTAGGTCGCGGGGGCGCGCAGCGCCACCCGCAGGTGGTCGCCGAAGTCGTCGTAGGGGTTGACCACCGCCGGCGTCCCGAAGTCGCGCATCCGCCGGGCGATCGACGGCGACACGGTGCGGGCCACCACCGGCAGGTCGGGCCGGAGCAGGGCGGCCGCCATGACGACCGACAGGTTCGCGGCGTCATCGTTCGTCAGGGCCAGGACGCCGGCGCAGCTGCGGTGCGCGAGCCCGGCGTGCCGGAGGTTCTCGGTGACTCTGGCGTCGCCCGCCAGACCCGGCACGTCGGAGCGGAACGACTCGACGTCCAAGGTGTCCACCCGGTCCTGGGCGAGGTCGACGACCGTGAACCGCCGTCCGTCGGCGTCCAGCGCCTGCCCCACGATCTGCCCGGTCTGCCCGTACCCCGCCAGCAGCAGGAACGGCTCGCGCAGCCGGGCGACCCGCCGGCCGAACCGCTGGCCGGCGAGCGCCTGCCGGAAGCCTCGGTCCTGGACCAGCGCGAGCAGCGACCCGATCGCGTAGGCCCACCCGATCACGCTCAGGTAGATGGAGAAGGTCACCCACATCCGCTGGGCCGCCGTGAGGGCGTGCGGGATCTCGCCGAAGCCGATCGTGGTGGCCGTGTAGCTCATGAAGTACAGCGCGTCGAAGAAGCTCATCCGCCACGGCTGGCCGTTGGCGTCGACCCCTGGCACGAGGGTGAGCCCCAGCACGCTCACCGAGAAGATCACAACGAGCACGATGAGCGGAGCGCGCATCCGCCTCAGGATCAGGAAGATCGTGCTCGAGGTCTGGACCTCCGGCGGCCTGGCCATGACGACGGCTAACGGCGCTGGAACGAGACGGTCTCGGACACCAGGAGCACGACCGACACCACGTTGGCGAACAACGCACCGGCCGCCAGCGACACCACGCTGGCCATCGACTCGCCGGTCATCCCGCCGGCCGAGACGTGCGAGACGTACGCCCACACGACCGCCGCGGCGATCAGCTGCAGGTCGGCGACCAGGCTGGTGGCCAGGTGGACGGCGCCCATCTGGGTCCGGTCGCCGAACTTCAGCACGGTGGCGATCAGGTTGACCACGATGGCGGCGAACAGCTCGTAGACGTTGTGCAGCTTCGGGTCGGAGATGTCGCCGATGAAGAAGCCGAAGTTCAGCGTCGCGGCGAGCAGCACGAAGAACCCGAAGATCACCTTCTCGAGGTTCATCCCGTCCTCCCGCCCCCGCGCGCGGTCACGATCACGACTTCATCGTGGGCTGCCCGGGCCCCCGCCGACAGGGGGACAACGGCCCGTCCGGACGCCGTCCATGAAGGGTGGGATGTTGCGGCCTTGCGCTCAGAAGGGCACCTTCATGCGGAAGGGGGCGGGTCTGCGGAAGGGGGCGGGTCAGCGGAGGGGGGCGGGTCAGCGGAGGCGGAACAGCACCTCGCCGGCCTGCGGGACCACGAGGGTTTGCGGGTCGGCCGCCCAGCCGGCCACGTCGACGTCCGCCGGGTCGAGGTAGTCGAGGTTCACCGAGCGGACGACGTCCTCGGGGATCCCGGTCGCCAGCGTCACGGTGACCCGGTCGCGCTCCCCGTGGACGGCGTCCCAGGTGCCCGCGCCGCGCAGGTGGGTGGAGTGCGCGAGGTCGCCCCACGGGACGCCGGCGAACCGGTCCCACTGGCCGAGGAAGTAGTCCCGGCAGTGGTAGCCGATCTCGAGGATCCGTGGGTGCATGGCCGACACCTCGGTGATGTGCGGGGCGTAGAGCACCACCTGGCCGCCCTCGTCGACGACCGGCTCCACCTTGTAGAAGCCCTTCGCACCGGTCCACAGGTCCTGGTACTTCTCCGGGACCACCGACAGCACCCGGCGCACCGGCGCATCGAGGTACCGCACGTGCACCTGCGCGGAGACGTCCGCGGCCGCCGCCCAGGACACCTCGGGCGGCCCGAACGCGGCGGCGTGCAGCGCCCCGGTGCCGGACTGGGCCACCACGCACAGCGCGTGCCGCTCGCCGGGCACCAGTGCCGCGGCCTCGTCGATGAGCGCGCGCACCGGGGTGGTCCCCCGGGTGCCGATGATCTCGGCGCTGGAGATCAGCGCGCCAAGCCAGTGCGACACGTCGATGACGTCCTGGGCGGCCACCCCGGGGAACAGGTACTTGTTGCCACCGGAGAAGCCCACCACCTCGTGCGGAAACACCGGTCCGACGATGAGCGTCACGTCGTGCTCGACGACGGCCCGGTTGAGCCGGACGTCGACGTCGCGGGCCAGCCGCCCGCCGGACAGCCCGGCCAGCCGCTGCGCGCCGATGGTGCCGACGCTCGCGAAGGTCCGCGGGTCCCACCACTCGTGGTTGAGCACCCGCACGCCCGGATAGGTCTCCTCCAGCGCGCCGGCCCGGAAGCCGAGGTGCCGGGCCAGCGCCGGCTCGTCCATGGCCGCGTGGGTGCCGAGCGCCACGAGCACGGTCACCCGGCTGGCCCGTCCGCGGGCCGCGTCGGTCAGCGCAGCCAGGAGCAGCGGCAGCGGGCAGCTGCGGGTCGCGTCCGGGACGAGCACGCACAGGCTGCGCCCGTCGAGGTCGAGCGCGGCAACCTGCTCGTGGACGAAGGCCCGGACCTCGGCCGGGTCGAGCACGCCGTCCGGCCCACCGATCATGGGCACGCCCGCAGGGGTCATGACCCCACCCTGCGTCCCGGCCTCGGCCGAGGCAACCACCGGGGGGGCCGATTGCTCCCCGGCGCGGCGGGACCGAGGATGGCCAGCATGACGATCACCGCGGCGCCGCTGGCCCCGCACCCGGACCGGCTGCTGCCGGCCGAGCCGGGCGCCAGGGCGGTGGCCCGGCGGCTGTACGAGGCGGTCCGCGGACTGCCGATCATCTCCCCGCACGGGCACGTGGACCCTCGGCTGCTGCTCGACGACCAGCCGTTCCCCGACCCCGCCACGCTGTTCGTCACCCCCGACCACTACGTGACCCGGCTGCTGCACGCGAACGGCGTCCCCCTCGACGAGCTCGGGGTCGGCCGCGGCCCGCTGTCCGAGGCCGCGGCCCGCGGCGTCTGGCAGCAGCTGTGCACCCACTGGCCGGACTTCCGGGGCACCCCGGTCCGGTCCTGGCTGGAGGCCGAGCTCGCGGAGATCTTCGGCGTCCGGGTGCGGCCCTCGGCCCAGACGGCGGACGCGGTCTACGACCAGGTGGCCGAGCGGCTCGGGCAGGACGCCTACCGGCCACGGGCCCTGTTCGAGCGGTTCGGCATCTCGGTGCTGGCCACCACGGACGACCCGTGCGACGACCTCGCGACGCACGCGGCGCTGGCCGCCGACCCGACCTGGCCGCACCGGGTGCTGCCGACGTTCCGGCCGGACCGCTACCTCGAGCCGGCCGCCGCCGGCTGGGCCGCGCTGGTGGGCCGGCTCGGCGACGTGGCCGGCGTCGACACCGGCAGCTACGCCGGCTGGGTCGCGGCCATGGAGGCCCGCCGGGCGTACTTCCGGGCGCACGGCGCGGTCTCGACCGACCACAGCCACGAGGACGTCGGCACCGAGCCGCTGGACGCCGCCGACGCCGAGCGCGTCTACGCGACGGCGCTGGCCGGCCGGGTCGACCCGGCCGCGGCCACCGCGCTGCGCCGGCACATGCTGCTGGAGATGGCCCGGATGGCCACCGAGGACGGCCTCACCATGACGCTGCACCCCGGCGTCCGGCGCAACCACCACCGGCCGACGCTCGCGGCGTTCGGGCCGGACACCGGCCACGACGTCCCGCTGCGCGCCGATTTCACCGACCCGCTGCGGCCGCTGCTCGAGCGGTTCGGCACCCACCCGAACCTCACCCTCGTGCTGTTCACCCTCGACGAGACGGCGTTCTCCCGCGAGCTGGCCCCGCTGGCCGGGTTCTACCCGTCGGTCTTCGTGGGCGCCCCCTGGTGGTTCCTCGACGCGCCGGACGCGGTGCGCCGGTTCCGGCGGGCGGTGACCGAGACGGCCGGCTTCGCCAAGACCTCGGGGTTCGTCGACGACACCCGGGCGTTCTGCTCGATCCCGGCCCGGCACGACATGGCCCGGCGGCTGGACTCCGGCTTCCTGGCCGGGCTCGTGGTCGAGCACCGGCTGGACGAGGACGAGGCGCTGGAGACGGCCGTCGACCTGGTGGTCGGCCGCCCGACCGCCGTGTTCGGCCTGTGAGCCGGCCGTCGGTCCGGCTGAGCCGGACCGCGCCGGCACCGCCCGTGCGCGTCGTCCACCTCGGGCTGGGCAGCTTCTTCCGGGCCCACCAGGCCTGGTACACCCACCACTCCCCGGACGCCGCCGAGTGGGGCATCGCCGCGTTCGCTGGCCGCTCGGCCGCCCTCGCCGAGGCGCTGGCCGCGCAGGACGGCCTCTACACGCTGGTCACCAGGGCCGCCGACGGTGACCGGTTCGAGGTGGTCGGCAGCGTGTCCGCGGCGCACGCCGCCGCCGACCACGAGGCGTGGCTTCGCCACCTGGCCTCTCCCGACGTCGCGGTGGTGACCCTCACGGTGACCGAGGCGGGGTACCGGCCGGGCCCGGGGAGCGCGGCCGAGCGGCTGCTCGCCGGCCTGGTGGCCAGGCGGGACGCCGACGCCGGACCGCTCACGCTGCTGCCGTGCGACAACCTCGCGCACAACGGCGCCGTGCTCGCCCGCGCCGTCACTGGGCTCGCCGAGCGGGCCGACCCGACGCTGCTGCCGTGGCTGACCTCGTCGGTCGCGTTCGCGACCACCATGGTCGACCGGATCACCCCGCGCACGACGGACGACGACGTGCGGGCGGTCACCGCGGCCACCGGGGTGGACGACGCCGTCCCCGTCGTCACCGAGCCGTTCAGCGAGTGGGTCGTCAGCGGGGCCTTCCCCGCGGGCCGACCGTCGTGGGAGGCGGCCGGCGCGCTGCTCACCGACGACCTCGCGCCGTTCGAGCAGCGCAAGCTGTGGCTGCTCAACGGGGCGCACTCGCTGCTCGCCTACGCGGGCTCGCTGCGGGGCGCGGTCACCGTGGCCGACGCGGTGGCCGACCCGGTGGTCCGCCGCTGGCTGGCGGCCTGGTGGGACGAGGCGTCGGTGCACCTGCCCCAGCCGGCGGCCGAGCTGACGGCGTACCGGGCCGCGCTGCTCGGCCGGTTCGCGAACCCGCGGATGCAGCACCGGCTCGCCCAGATCGCCGCGGACGGCTCGCAGAAGCTGCCGGAGCGGATCCTCCCCGCGCTGCGGGCCGAGCGCGCGGCCGGGCGGCTGCCGGAGGGTGCGACGATCGCGCTGGCTGCCTGGGTCTGCCACCTGCGCGGCGCCGGGCCGCCGGTGGACGACGTCCGAGCGCAGGAGTACCTGCCGCTGGCCAGCGGGCCGCTGCCCGAGGCCACCCGCCGGGTGCTGGCCGCCCTCGACCCCGAGGCCGGCGCCGACCTCGAGCTGGTCACCGCCGTGGCCGCCGTCACGAAGGAGCTGGGCCCCTCATGACCACCCCCCCTGCCCCCCGGGTGATGCTGGGCCTGGACGTCGGCACCACCGGCACCAAGGCGGTCGCCTTCGCGGTCGGCTCGACCTGGCGGCAGGTCGCCGTCCGCGAGTACCCGCTGCTGCAGCCGGCCCCCGGCCAGCAGGTGCAGGACCCGGACCTGGTGATGGCGGCCGCCGAGGGCGCGCTGGCCGAGTGCGTTGCGGCCGTCAGGGACGCCGAGGTGGTCGGGATCTGCCTCAGCACGGCCATGCACGGGCTGATCGGCCTGGACGCCGAGCACCGGCCGATCACCCCGCTGCTCACCTGGGCCGATGCGCGGGCCGGCGCCCAGGCGGCCACGCTGCGCGCCTCCGGGCAGGCGGCCGAGCTGCACCGCCGCACCGGCACGCCGGTGCACCCGATGACGCCGCTGACCAAGCTCATGTGGTTCTACCAGGACGACCCGCAGACCGCGGCCACGGTGCGCTGGTGGGTCGGGCTGAAGGACTACGTCGTGTGGCGGCTCACCGGGACCCTGGTCACCGAGCTGTCGTCGGCGTCCGGCACCGGGCTGCTCAACCTGGCCGCCCGGGACTGGGACCCCGCGGCGGTGGCGCTGTCCGGGGCTCGGACGGACCAGCTGCCGCCGGTCCGTCCGACAACCGATCACCTGAGGCTGTCGGCCGTGGCGGCCGGTCGGCTGGGGCTGGCCGCGGGGACGCCGGTCGTGCTGGGCGCCGGCGACGGGCCGCTCGGCAACCTGGGCACCGGGGCGCTGGCGCCGGGCGTGGCCGGGCTCAGCCTGGGCACGAGTGGGGCGATCCGGATGGTCGTCCCCGCCCCCCCGGCCGGCCTGGACGCCGCCTTGTTCTGCTACGCGCTCACCGCGGAGCGCTGGGTGGTCGGGGGCGCCGTGAGCAACGGCGGGATCGTCGAGCGGTGGGCGGGTACGGCGCTGGCGCCGGACCTGGTCGCCGCGGCCGGCAGCACCGCAGCCGACCAGGCGGTGCTGGATCTGGCCGCCTCGGTGCCCCCCGGCAGCGACGGGCTGGTGATGCTGCCGTACCTGCTGGCCGAACGGGCTCCGCTGTGGGACCCGGACCTGCCCGGCGCCTACCTCGGGCTGCGCCGCGGGCACACCCGGGCGCACCTGGTGCGGGCGGCCGTCGAGGGGGTCTGCCTGCAGCTGTCCACGATCTTGGACCGGCTGGACCGGCTGCAGCCGGTGACCGCCGTCCGGGTGACCGGGGGCGTGTTCCGCTCGCCGCTGTGGCGCGACGTGCTGGCCGCGGTGCTGGACCGGCCGCTGCACCTGGTGGGCACCGAGGAGGGGACGGCGCGGGGCGCGGCAGCGCTCGGGCTGTGCGCCCTGGGCCTCGCCCCCGACCTCGAGTCGGCGCTGGCCCTGCTGCCGGACCCCGCCGCGGACGACGCCGCGCAGGTCAGCGCGGACCCGGCGCTGGTCGCGACGTACCGGTCCACCAGGGCGGCGATCCCCGGCCTCATCGCCGGGCTGGTCCCGGTGGCCGACCTGTTCGCCGGCCCTACTGGACCGTAGGTTGCCGGGGGCCCAGGTGGGCGCCGGTCTCCAGCAGGGTCTTCAGGTTGCAGAGCAGCCGCAGCCACGACTCGTCGAGCTCGGCGTCCGGCCGGCGCTCGAGATCGTCGTGGGTGAGCGACACCCGGACGACGCCGGGCTCGACGTCGGTCAGCTCCCAGCTGACCCAGGACTGCGCGTCCTCGGCCGGGTCGCCGTCCGTGCCGCTGCCGAGGCTGTGCACCAGCCGGCGTCCATGGTCGACGTGCACCACCCGGCCGACCAGCGTCGAGGCCGGCTCCCCACCGCAGAACGTGATGGTGGAGCCGGGCGTCCAGTCCGAGCAGACCGCCAGCCCGAAGTAGTACTGGCGGGTCAGCGCGGGATCGGTGAGGGCCCGCCACACCTGCCCGGACCTGGCCGCGACGTACACCGTGAAGCTTCGGGTCTGCATGACCCCTCCGGTCAGGAGCAGGTGACGCGCGGGTTCCACGGGGCGAAGACGCCGTCCGGGCTGGCCTTGAACAGCCACACGTGCAGGTCGTCGTGGATCGGCAGGCCCGGCTCATGACCCGGCATCGGCCCGTTGAACGGCTGGCCGAACAGGGTGGGCCGGTCCCCGGCCGTGCTGAGGTCCTGGTGGGCGTCGGCCCGGAACCACTGAGCACCGAGCAGCTCCATCTCGCCCTCCCGGTCTGGTGCGCAGAGCAGCATCGACGGCTTGGCCGGATCGATGGGGGCCATCATCCGGGAGAAGTTGAGGTAGTGGTAGCCCATTGCGCCGGACTTCAGCCGCCGTCTGTGGCCCACCCGCTCGTGGGTCCGGTGTTGTCCAGGCCGCCGTCCACGAGCACCGTGTCGCCGGTGATGTAGTCGCTGGCCGGCGTGGACAGGAAGACGATCGCGTGCGCGACGTCCTCCGCGGTTCCGAGGACGCCGGCCGGCAGCGCGGAGGCCACCAGGTCGGGGTCCAGGCCGTACCGCCCCCAGGCCTCGGTGCGGATGATGCCGGGGGCCACGCAGTTGAGCCGGATGCCGTGCCGGCCCCACTCCACGGCCATGGTCCGGGTCATGCTCTCCACCCCGGCGCGGGCGGCCGCCGAGTGGGCCATCCCGGGCATCGCCCGCCGCGGGCTGATGACGACCGAGACGACCTTGCCGTAGCCGTGGGGGATCATCGACCGGTTCGCCACCTGGGTGGTCAGGTTGAACACGGCGTCCAGGTTGAGTCGGGTGACCGCCCGCAGCCCGTTCAGCGAGATGTCCTCGGCCGGCGACACGAACTGGCCGCCGGCGTTGTTCACCAGGACGTCGATGCGCCCGTGGGCCGCCATGACGGCGTCCAGCATGGCGTCCACCTGGTCCGGCTCGCGGACGTCGCAGGGATAGGCGAGCACGTCGCCGCCGGCGCGCTGGGCCAGTGCGGCGGTCTCCTCGACGAGCTCGGCGCGCCGCCCGGTGACCGCCACCCGGGCCCCGAGGGAGGCGAGCTCCAAGGCGGTGGCCCGACCGATGCCGGTGCCCCCTCCGGTGACCAGCGCGGTACGGCCGTCGAGCAGCCCGGGGCGGAAGAGATCGACCATCCCGGCAACCTACCGGCGGCCACCCCCACCCCGCATGAAGGGCACCTTCTGTGCGTGTGGCCGCAACATCCCACCCTTCATCGGACGCCGGTCGCCGGCTGTCGCCGTCCATGAAGGTGCGCTTTGTGCGGCAGTGCGCACAGAAGGGCACCTTCATGCGGGAGGGGGGCGGCCGGCGGGGAGCCGGGTGCTCAGCGCGGCGCCCCAGGCCCTGGCCCGGTCCAGCTCCCCCTCGGCCGGCCGACCGGACGCCTCCGCCGGGGCGTCCACGCGGAAGCTCTCCGGGGCGACGATCAACCGGTAGCCGGCCCGACGCAGCTGTTGGCCGATCCCGTGGCCGGTCGCCCCGGTGAGCGGCCGCTGGGGCTCCGTGCGGGTATCGAACGCCGCTGCGCGCACCCAGTCGACCGGCTCGAGACCGGCCAGCCAGGCCGCCAGCTCCGGGTCGATCCGCGGACCGCCCACGACCACCAGGTCCACGTCCCGGCCGGGGGTGGGGCTGCCGACGTCCTCGAGCAGGACGTCGTGCGGCAGCAGGCCCTCGGCCACGGCCTCGGCCAGCTTGCGGGTCCCGCTGCACCTCGAGTCGACGACGATGAGCACGCGCATGGCGACCTCCTGCGGCGGTGCCCCCCAGGCCCGAGTCTGCCGCCCCGCCCGCGTCGAGGGAAGAGGCCGGCCAGGGTCAGTCGGTGTCCGGCCGGGCCGGCTCTGCCGCGGACCCTTCGTCCGGCTCGGGAGCCACCTCGGGTGCGGCCACCTCCTCGACCTCCTCGACCTCCTCGGCGAGGATCGGGTCGTCGTGCGAGCGGTGGGCCAGCGGGTAGCTGCGAGAGGATGCCCGCAGGTACGAGGTGATCATGGCGGCGATCGGCGGCGCCATGAACGCCCCCACTCAGCCAGTAGTTCTCGGCCTGCTGGTAGATCAACGTCCAGGCCAGCAGGATCAGCGCCGGCACTACGCCGACCAGCCCGAGCGTGACGACGATCGGGACGGCGGCGCCGATGTAGGTGCCCACCGCCGGGATGAACTCGGCCACGAAGCCCTCGAACGCCGACATCGGCAGCGCGATCGCGACATCCACGCCGACGGCGACCATCGCGACGAAGAACAGCCCGATCACGACCATGCTGACCACACCGCGCGCCTTCAGGATGACGATCACGAGCACCGCGGAGGCCAGGATGACGACCCTCCTCTCGCCTGCCGCTGCTCAGGACCGGTCGGCGAGGTGCAGCTGCTTGAGCGCCTTCTGCTGGTCGGCGTGGTGCTTGAGGACGACGCCCAGCGTGCCCCTGGCGGCGTCCGCGTCAAGGGTGTCCAGGCCCAGCGCCAGCAGGGTGCGCGCCCAGTCGATGGTCTCCGAGATCGACGGCGGCTTGCGCAGCTCCAGGCTGCGCAGCGCCCGCACGGTGCGCACGATCTGCTCGGCCAGCGCGTCGGCGACCTGCGGCACCCGGGTGAGCACGATGGCCTTCTCGCGGGCGGCGTCCGGGTAGTCCAGGTGCAGGTACAGGCACCGGCGCTTGAGCGCCTCGGACAGCTCACGCGTGGCGTTCGACGTCAGCACCACGAACGGACGCCGGGTCGCCGTGATGGTGCCCAGCTCGGGGACGGTGACCTGGAAGTCGGAGAGCACCTCGAGCAGCAGCCCCTCGACCTCGACGTCGGCCTTGTCGGTCTCGTCGACGAGCAGCACGGTCGGGTCGGCCCGCCGGATCGCGGCGAGCAGCGGCCGCTCGAGCAGGAACTCCTCGCTGAAGATGTCGTCGTGGACGGCGTCCCAGGTGGCGTCGTCCGAGGCGGACTGGGCGGCCTGGATCCGAAGCAGCTGCTTCTTGTAGTTCCACTCGTACAGCGCCCGGGCCTCGTCCAGTCCCTCGTAGCACTGCAGCCGCACCAGCCCGGCGCCGGTGGCCGCCGCCACGGCCTTGGCCAGCTCCGTCTTGCCGACGCCGGCCGGTCCCTCGACGAGCAGCGGCTTGCCCAGCCGGTCGGCCAGGAACACGACGGTCGCGATGGCGTCGTCGGTCAGGTAGCCGGCGCTGGCCAGCCGGTCCCGGACGTCGGCGACGGAGGCGAAGACCGGCCCGGTCACGCGCGGACCACGGACACGTGCGCGGCCAGCTCGAGGCTCAGCTCGGCGTACTCGTCGGCGCTGCCCACGAGCACCGTGCCGTCCGACCTGCGGACCCTGACCAGCTCCCCCGGCTGGACGCCGGCCCGGCGCAGCGCGGTCAGCAACGTCGGGTCGCCCTGCAGCGGCTCACCGATCCGGCGCACGACCACCCGCCGGGAGCTCTCAGCGGCGACCTCGTCGAGGCCGACCAGCTGCTCGTGCGGATCGTGCGTCGGGGCGTCGCCCAGCTCGTCCAGCCCGGGGATCGGGTTGCCGTAGGGGGAGTCGGTGGGGTGACCGAGCAGCTCGAGCAGCCGCCGCTCGACCGCCTCGGACATCACGTGCTCCCAGCGGCAGGCTTCGGCGTGCACCTCCTCCCAGGGCATCCCGATGACGTCGACGAGCAGCCGCTCGGCCAGCCGGTGCTTGCGCATCACCCGGGTCGCCACCTGGCGGCCCTGGGGGGTCAGTTCGAGGTGCCGGTCCCCCTGCACGACCAGCAGGCCGTCGCGCTCCATCCGGGCCACGGTCTGGCTGACGGTGGGACCGCTTTGGCCCAGCCGCTCGGCGATGCGGGCGCGCAGCGGGACCACGCCCTCCTCCTCCAGCTCGAAGACCGTGCGGAGGTACATCTCCGTGGTGTCGATGAGATCGCTCACGCGGTCCGGTCCGCCTTGTCGCTCGTCAGTGGGGAACCCGGGCCCATTCTCGCCGATCACGGCGGCCTTGGCTGCCCCCCAGTTCCGGACTGCGGGGTCCGGGCCTGCCCCCTAGGCTCGACAGGCATGGGCGTTCGTGTGTGGTGGATGCGCCGCGACCTGCGGCTGGCCGACAACCCGGCGCTGCGCGCCGCCGCGCGCGACGACGCCTCGGTGCTGCCACTGTTCGTGCTGGACCCGGCCCTGTGGGGGCCGGCCGGGGCGCCCCGGCAGGCCTACCTGCTGCGCAGCCTGCGGGCCCTGGACGACGACCTCGGTGGGGCGCTGCACGTGCGCCGCGGCGACCCGGTCGCGGTGCTGCCCGCGGCGGCCGCCCTGCTGGGTGCCGACGAGGTGCACGTGGCTGCCGACCACGGGCCGTACGGCGCCGGACGGGACGCCGCGGTCGAGCAGGCCCTCGACGGGCACGACGTGGCGCTGGTGCGCACCGGGTCGCCGTACGCGGTGGCGCCGGGGCGGGTGCGCAAGGGCGACGGCACGCCGTACCGGGTCTACACGCCGTTCTACCGGGCCTGGGGCGCGCACGGCTGGCGGCCTCCCGCGGCCGGCACGGGCCGGGTGCGCTGGGCCGGGCTCGACGACACCGAGGCACTGCCGGCCGAGCCGGACCTCGGCACCGTCGTGCTGCCCCCCGCCGGCGAGCGGGCCGCGACCGAGCGCTGGCTGGCCTTCGCCGAGGCCGACCTGGACGGCTACGCGAGCGACCGGGACCGGCCCGATCGCGACCGGACCTCTCGGCTGTCGGTGCACCTGAAGTACGGCGAGCTGCACCCGCGCACCCTGCTGGCCGAGCTGGGTGACCGCCCGGGGCACGAGGCGTTCCGCCGCGAGCTGGCCTGGCGGGAGTTCTACGCCGACGTCCTGCACCACCAGCCGGGGTCGGCCCGGGCGTACCTGCAGCCGCGGCTGGCGGCCATGGAGCACGACACGGGTGCGCTGGCGGCGCAGCGGCTGGCCGCCTGGCAGGCCGGGCGCACCGGCTACCCGTTCGTGGACGCCGGGATGCGGCAGCTGCTCGCCGAGGGCTGGGTGCACAACCGGGTGCGGATGGTGGTGGCCAGCTTCCTGGTCAAGGACCTGCACCTGGAGTGGACCCTGGGCGCGCACTGGTTCCTGCGACACCTCGTCGACGGGGACCTGGCCAGCAACCAGCACGGCTGGCAGTGGGTCGCCGGCACCGGGACCGACGCCGCGCCGTACCACCGGGTGTTCAACCCGGTGGGCCAGGGACTGCGGTTCGACCCGGACGGCGACTACGTGCGCCGGTACCTGCCCGAGCTGCGCGGCGTCCCCGGCCCCGGGGTGCACGAGCCGTGGGCTCTCCGGGGGGGTCCGCCCGCCGGCTACCCGGACCGGATCGTCGACCACTCGGTGGAACGGACCGAGGCTCTGCGCCGCTACCAGCAGCTCAGGCGCTAGCCTCCCCGGGTGCGAGTCGTCAGCGTCATCAGCCTGAAGGGCGGGGTCGGCAAGACCTCGGTGACCCTCGGGCTGGCCGGCGCGGCGTGGGAGCGCGGGGTGCGCACGCTGGTGGTCGACCTGGACCCGCAGGGCAACGCCTCCACCGTGCTCGACCCGGCCCGGGTGCTGTTCACCGCCAGCGACGTGCTCTCCGACCCGCGCCCCGAGCTGCTGGCCCACGCCATCGTGCCCAGCGGCTGGGGCCCCGAGGTCGAGCTGATCGCCGCGGACTCCCTGCTCGAGCGGCACAACGCCAACGTCGGCCGGGAGGCCACCTTGCGGCTGCGAGTCGCCATGAGCGGGCTGACCGACTACGAGCTGGTGCTGGTCGACAGCCCGCCGTCCCTGGGCGCGCTGACCCGCAACGCGCTGGCCGCCAGCCACCTGGCCGTGGTGGTGGCCGAGCCGAGCCTGTTCGCCCTGCAGGGCGCCGCGGCCGCGCTCGAGGCGGTCGACCTGGTCCACGCCGACAACCTGCGGCTGCGTCCGTACGGGATCGTGGTCAACAAGCTGCGGGCCCAGTCGCTCGAGCACCGTTACCGGCTGGAGGAGCTGCGCCGGGTCTATGACGGGCTGCTCGTCGAGCCGGTGATCCCGGACCGCACCGCCATCCAGCAGGCCGAGGGCGCGTGCGTGCCGGTGCAGGCGTGGCGGTCGTCCGGCGCCCGGGAGATCGCGGACGCGTTCGACGACCACCTGGGGGCGCTGCTCGCCCAACGGGTCGACGACGGGCCCCTGACCAGAGGACGACGATGACCAAGAATCCTCCGTCCAACCCGGTGGCGGCGTCGAACCCGGCGCCCCGGCCCGCGCGCAACCCGGCCCCCCGGCCGGCGCTGCCCCGCCGCACGCTGGGCGCGCACGGCGACCAGCCGGCGGACGAGGGCGGCGGGCCGACCGACGTGGACGCCTGGGTGGCCGAGGCCCGCCGGCGGGCCGCCGAGCCGCAGGCCGCCGAGCCGGCTCCGCTGGCCGGAAGGGACGCGCTGCTGCCGCCCGTGGCGGAGGCGCCGGCGCGCCAGCCCGCCGCGGAGGAGCCGTCCCGGGCCCGGACCGGGCGGGCCACCATCCCGTCGCTGTCCGAGCTGATGCCGCGCAGCGTGCCGAGCGCGGTGCGGCCGCCGGCGCCGTCGGCTCCGGCACCGGCGGTGCCGTCCGGTCCGCCGGCCACGGTGAAGAAGCCGAAGAAGCACAAGCAGGACAAGGCGGCCAAGGGGCAGGACGCGGTGGCCGACCCACCGGTCGAGCTGGTCGTGCCGATCACCAAGTCGCTGCGCAAGCGGCTGCGGACCAAGGCGGCCACGAGCGGGATGACCCCGGAGGAGGCCACCGCGTTGCTGGTCTCGGTGTGGGTCGACGGCTGAGCCCGAGCCGTCGGTGAGCCCGGGGTCGGCCGTTGACGGGGCCGCGGCATTCGTCCCGGCCGGGGTCGGGCTGGACGGCCTGCGGGCGGCCGCCGTCGGCTGCCGCGGCTGCGAGCTGTTCGAGGGCGCCACCCAGACTGTGTTCTCGGCCGGGTCCGCGACCGCCCGGATCGCCCTGGTCGGCGAGCAGCCGGGCGACGTCGAGGACCGGCGTGGGCTGCCGTTCGTCGGGCCGGCCGGCCAGCTGCTCGACCGGGCCATGGCCGACGCCGGTCTGGACCGGGCGAGCGCCTACGTGACGAACGCGGTCAAGCACTTCCGGTTCCGCAGCGAGGCCGGCGGGCGGCGCATCCACCAGACCCCGGAGCTGGCGCACCTGACGGCCTGCGCCCCGTGGCTGCGGGCCGAGCTGTCCATCGTCGACCCGTGGGTGGTGGTGCTGCTCGGCGCGAGCGCGGGCAAGGCGCTGCTCGGGCCGTCGTTTCGGGTGACCGCGATGCGCGGCCGGCTGGTGCCGCGGACCGGCTGGGCCGACGAGCCGGCCGCGGTCCACTCCGGCTGGTTCCTGGCCACCACCCACCCGTCCGCCGTGCTGCGCGCCGACGACCGCGAGGCCGCCTACGCCGCCCTGGTGAGCGACCTGCGCACCGCCACCGCCGTCCTCGGGGGACGCTGACCGCGGTCAGCCGGCAGGGGACTGGGCGTCGTAGCGGGCGAAGGCGGGGTAGCGGGCCGCCAGCAGCAGCACGCCGGCGATGCACAGCAGGCCACCGCTGACGATGGACACGGCCGGGGTGAACAGCTGGGCCACTGCGCCCGACTCGACGTCGCCGAGCCGCGGGCCGCCGGCCACCACCACGATGAACACGCCCTGCAGCCGTCCGCGCAGCGCGTCCGGGGTGGCCACCTGCAGGATCGTCGTGCGGAACACCGCGCTCACCATGTCGGCCGCGCCGGCCACCGCCAGGAACGCCATCCCGACGACCAGCGTCCGGGTGAGCCCGAACGCCGCGATGGCCGCCCCCCAGACGATGATCGCGATGAGCACCGCGCGGCCCTGCCAGCGCACCCGGCTGAGGCCCCCGGAGAACAGCGCGGCCGCGAGCGCCCCGAACGCCGGCGCCGCCGCCAGCAGCCCTACGACCCCCGCTCCGCCTCCGTAGAACGTCTCGGCCACGGCCGGGAACAGTGCCCGCGGCATCCCGAACACCATGGCGACCAGGTCGACCGCGAACGCCATGAGCAGGATCCGCTGGCCCCTCAGGAACCGCAGCCCCTCGGCCACCATGGCCGGGCCGGCCCGCTCGTGCCCCCCACCCAGCGGCGGCAGCGAGGGCAGCCGCCAGGTCGCGTAGAGCGCCGCCCCGAAGGTCAGCAGGTCGGTGCCGTAGGCCGCCTGCGGCCCGAACAGGCCGTACACCGCGCCGCCCAGCAGCGGCCCGAGGGTGGAGCCCAGGTTGAAGGTCACCTGGCCGAGGGCGTTCGCGGCCGGCAGCAGGTCCAGCGGCAGCAGCCGCGGCACCACGGCGCCGCGGGCCGGGTTGTTCACCGCGAAGAACGCCGACTGCACGGCCACCACGGCGTACAGCAGCCCCACCGAGCGCAGCCCCATCAGCGCCTGCCCGAACAGCACCGCCGACATCACGGCCAGGCCCGACGACGTCACCAGCAGCAGCCGGCGCCGGTCCACGGCGTCCGCGATCGCCCCGCCGTACAGCCCGAACCCGACCAGCGGCACCAGCGCGAACAGCCCGACCAGGCCCACCGACAGCGACGACCCGGTGATCGCAAAGACCTGGATGGCGATGGCCACCGCGGTCATCTGCTGGCCCAGGTTGGACACGGTCAGCCCGATCCACAGCCGCCGGTAGGCGGGCGAGACCCGCAGCGGGGTGACGTCCGCGACGACCGACCCGGCCAGCGCGCGCGCAGCCGGCCGGGACGGCCACCAGGATCGGGACACGGCGTCAGGGTGCCATCCGCAAAACCGTTGTTCCCCGCCGGGTCGGCGACGTACCGTCGGAGGCACGCAGGAGAGGAGGTGGTCCGACAGTTGATCAGTGATCGGACGAGCGAGGTGGCTGTCCGCTAGCCGCCGGCTCCGGTGCGACCGGCCGCAGGGCGGTTGGCCAGTACCAGGCAGTCACCCGACCCGCGGGCGCCGGATTCGTCCTCCGGCTCTCCTGCCCCACGGCAGGGCCCGCGGGTCGCTGCTGCCCGGACCCCTGCTCGAAACCCGGCCGGACCCGGACGGACCCGGCCCTCACGGCGACAGGCGGGCGAGGGTCCACCCCAGGGCCGAGTCCGGGTCCCGGCGGTACCGCAGCCGGTCGTGCAGCCGGCTGGTCCGCCCCTGCCAGAACTCCAGCGACTCCGGCACCAGCCGCAACCCGCCCCAGTGCGGCGGCATCGGCACCGCGGTGCCGGCCGGGTACCGCGCCGCCACCGCGGCGACCCGCTCCTCCAGCCAGCCCCGCGACGGGATCACCTCGGACTGCTCGCTGGCCCAGGCGCCGATCTGGGCGCCGTGCGGCCGCTGCGCGAAGTAGGACGCCGACTCCTGCGGGCCGACCCGCTCGACCGTGCCGGTGACGCCCACCTGCCGTTCGATCCCCACCCACGCGAACAGCAGGGCCGCCCTCGGGTTCGCCTCGAGGTCGCGGCCCTTGCGGGAGCGGTAGCTGGTGAACCACACGAACCCGCGCGCGTCGACCCCCTTGAGCAGCACGGTGCGGGCGGTCGGCTGGCCGTCGGGGTCGACCGTGGCCAGGACCATCGCGTTCGGCTCGGGGATCCCGGCCGCGACCGCGTCGGCCAGCCAACGGTGGAACTGCTCGACCGGGTCGGTGGCGACGTCCTGCTCGGCCAGCCCCCGGTCGGCGTACTCGCGGCGCAGGGCGGCGAAGTCGTGCTCCATGGGCACGTTCCTAGCACCCCTGGGCACGACCCGTCGCCCGGACGGCGTCCGGACGGCGCACCCCTGCCACCCCACCCGCGATGTGCCAGGGGCTGCGCGAGCGTGGTGAGATGGGGGCCCTACCCACCGGTAGGCCCATTGACGAAATCGCCGGACACCCCCCGGTCAGAGCACAGGAGCGGCCCATGTCGGACTTCAAGCCCGGCCTGGAGGGCGTCATCGCCTTCGAGACCGAGATCGCGGAGCCGGACAGGGACGGTGGCTCGCTGCGCTACCGCGGCGTGGACATCGAGGACCTCGTGGGCCGGGTCTCCTACGGCAACGTGTGGGGCCTGCTCGTTGACAACGAGTTCAACCCGGGGCTGCCGCCGGCCGAGCCGTTCCCGATCCCGGTGCACTCCGGTGACGTCCGGGTGGACGTGCAGAGCGCGATCGCCATGCTCGCGCCGGCCTGGGGCCTGCACCCGCTGCTGGACATCGACGACACGGTCGCCCGCGAGGACCTGGCCCGGGTGTCGGTCATGGCCATGTCCTTCGTGGCGCAGTCCGCGCGCGGGATCGGCCTGCCGATGGTGCCGCAGAGCCGCATCGACGAGGCGCACACCATCGTCGAACGGTTCATGATCCGCTGGCGGGGCGAGCCGGACCCCAAGCACGTGCGGGCCGTCGACGCCTACTTCGTCTCCGCCGCCGAGCACGGCATGAACGCCTCGACGTTCACCGCAAGGGTCATCGCCTCGACCGGCGCGGACGTCGCGGCCTCGATCTCCGGCGCCGTCGGCGCCATGAGCGGCCCGCTGCACGGCGGGGCGCCGTCCAGGGTGCTCGGCATGATCGAGGAGATCGAGCGCACCGGCGACGCCGAGAGCTACGTGAAGTCGGTGCTCGACAAGGGCGACCGGCTGATGGGCTTCGGCCACCGGGTCTACCGGGCCCAGGACCCGCGGGCCCGGGTGCTGCGCCGCACCGCCCAGCAGCTGGGCGCCCCCCGGTTCGAGGCCGCCGAGGCGCTCGAGCAGGCCGCGCTGGCCGAGCTGCGCGCCCGCCGTCCGGACCGGGTGCTCGAGACCAACGTCGAGTTCTGGGCCGCCATCGTGCTGGACTTCGCCCAGGTGCCGGCGCACCTGTTCACCTCGATGTTCACCTGCGCCCGGCTGGCCGGGTGGAGCGCGCACATCCTGGAGCAGAAGCGCACCGGCCGGCTGGTCCGCCCGTCCGCCCGGTACGTGGGCGCGGGGCCGCGCCAGCCCGAGGCCGTGCCCGGCTGGGGCCCGGACATGATCGAGCCGTCCTACCTGTAGCCCGGTAGCGGCCCCTGGGTCCGAGCCGCCGCGGGGCGGCACCTAGGCTGGACGACGTCCCCGACCAGCCGCGAACCCTTGGGCCTGCCATGAGCACCGACGCCGCCAGCACCGACCCCACCCAGATCGTCATCCCGGCTGATCTCCGGCCGGCCGACGGCCGGTTCGGCTCCGGGCCGAGCAAGGTCCGTGCCGAGCAGGTGGCGGCCCTGTCCGCGGTGGCCACCAGCTACCTGGGCACCTCGCACCGGCAGAAGACGGTGAAGAGCCAGGTCGGCCGGCTGCGCTCCGGCCTGCGCGAGATGTTCGGGCTGCCCGAGGGGCACGAGGTGGTGCTCAGCAACGGCGGCGCCACCGCCTTCTGGGACGCCGCGACGTTCGGCCTGATCCGGACCAAGAGCCAGCACCTGTCGTTCGGCGAGTTCGGCTCCAAGTTCGCAGCCGCCGCCAAGGCCGCGCCGTTCCTCGCCGACCCGACCGTCATCACCAGCGAGCCGGGTGACGCGCCGCGGTTCGCGCCCGAGCCCGGCGTGGACGCCTACGCCAGCCCGCAGAACGAGACCTCGACCGGCGTGGCCGTGCCGGTGCGGCGGGTGGCCGGGGCGGACGACGGCGCCCTGATGGTGTGGGACGCGACCTCCGGAGCGGGCGGCCTGCCCATGGACCCGGCCGAGTCCGACGTGTACTACTTCGCGCCGCAGAAGAGCTTCGGCTCGGACGGCGGGCTGTGGGTGGCCCTGATGAGCCCGGCCGCCATCGAGCGGGTCGCCGAGATCAGCGGCAGCGGCCGGTGGATCCCCGCCTTCTTGGACCTGCAGACGGCGGTCGACAACTCCCGGCTGGACCAGACGTACAACACCCCCGCGCTCGCGACCCTCTTCCTGATGGCCGAGCAGGTCGACTGGTTCAACTCCCAGGGCGGCCTGGACTGGTGCGTGCAGCGCACCTCCGAGTCGAGCGGCGCCCTGTACACCTGGGCCGAGAAGTCCGACTTCGCGACGCCGTACGTCGCCGACCCGGCGAAGCGGTCGCAGGTCGTCGGCACCATCGACCTGGACGACGCCGTCGACGCCACTGCCGTAGCCAGGGCGTTGCGAGCCAACGGGATCGTGGACACCGAGCCGTACCGCAAGCTGGGCCGCAACCAGCTGCGGATCGCCATGTTCCCGTCGGTCGACCCGGCCGACGTGCAGGCGCTCACGGAGTGCATCGACTTCGTCGTCGCGCAGCTGGGGTGACCGCCGCCGCACCCAGCGGCAGCCCCGGGCCGCGCCTGGTCCGGGACCGGCTGACCTGGGCGGGCTACCTGCTGCTCGGGCTGTGGGCGTTCTTCCTCTACGGGTTCGGGCCCACCGTGCCGCTCGTGGGGGACGAGCTCGGGGTCAGCCGCGCGCTCAGCGGCCTGCACGGCACCGCGATGGCGGTGGGTGCCGTGGTGGCCGGGCTGGCCGGGACCGCGGTCGTCGCCCGGTTCGGGCGCCGGCTGGTGCTGTGGGGCGGCGCGCTGGGGATCAGCGCTGGGCTGCTGCTCTACGTGGGGGGAGGCGCCCTGCCGGTCACCCTCGCGGGGGCGCTGGTCGCCGGCACGGCCGGGTCGTTCCTGGTCAACACGGTCAACGCCGTCCTGGCCGACGACCACGGGCTGGCGGCGCCGGCCGCGCTGTCCCAGGCCAACGCGACGGCCAGCGGCGTCGGCACGGTGGCCCCCCTCATCGTCGGGGCCGCGGTCGCCGTCGGGCTGGGCTGGCGGGCCGGCCTGCTCGTGCTGCTGCCGCTGACCGCCGCGGTGTACCTGTCCTTCCGCACCGTGCCGGTGCCGGAGCCGCTGCCGGTGCACCACGACGCGCACCCCGGCGGGCTGCGACGGCTGCCGGGGGCGTTCTGGGTCAGCTGGGGCGTGCTGGTCTGCGTGATCGCCATCGAGTTCTGCCTGTCGCTGTGGTCCGGCGACCTGCTGCGCACCCGGTTCGCGCTGCCGTCCGGCTACGCGACGGCGTCCTGGGGCGCGGTGCTGGCCGGCATGACCGTCTCCCGGCTGCTGGGCAGCCGCTGGACGGCGCGGCACCACGTCGACGAGCTGCTGCTGCGCTCGCTGGGCGTCCTGCTCGTCGGCTTCACCGTGTTCTGGGCCGCCCCGGTGGCCTGGCTGGCCGTGGTCGGCCTGGTCGTGGCCGGCCTCGGCATGGGCCTGCAGTACCCGCTCACCATCGGGCGGGCGCTGCACGCTTCGGCCGGCCGGACCGACCTGGCCTCGGCCCGCGCCTCGCTGGGCGCCGGGCTCGCCGTGGGGCTGGGGCCGTTCACACTGGGCGCGCTGGCCGACTCGTTCAGCGTGCGGGCGGCGTTCCTGCTGGTGCCGGCGCTGGCGCTGGCCGCGATGGCCGGGCTGCTGGCCAGCCGCCGCCGGCTCGGCGTCACCGGCTGACCGCAGCGCGGTCGGCACACCCTGCGGCAGTCGGCGCAGCCTATGGGGGATCGGCGCACCGTCGGCGCTACGCCGATCCCCCAGCCGGTGCGCCGATCCGGTCAGCCGAGGACGGCGGCCAGCTCGTCGTCCAGCAGCCGGGCCAGCGCCGGGGTGACCTGCCAGGCCGCGGTGAGCTCGCGGTAGTGCGCCACCAGCTCGGGTGTGGGCGCGGCCCCGGTGCGGACCGCGCGGATCAGCGTGTTGCGCGGGGTGTGCCGGGAGGCCACGAACTCGACCACCTCCACCCGGTACCCGAGCAGCCGCAGCAGCGCGGCCCGCAGCGCGTCGGTGAACACGTCCGCGAACCGCTCCCGCAGGATCCCGTGCCGGGTCAACAGCCCGTACGGCGCGGGCGGCTGGTCCGCGGCGGCCAGCTGGCGCTGGACGTCGTTGTGGCAGCACGGCGCCGCGAGCACCAGCGGGGCCTGCCAGCGGACCGCGCGGGCCAGCGCCTCGTCGGTCGCGGTGTCGCAGGCGTGCAGCGCGAGGACGACGTCGGGGGCGGGCACGTCGGCGTCGCAGATGGTGCCCTGGACGAAGCGCACGTCGTCCGACCAGCCCAGCGACGCCGCGACCGCGGAGTTGTGCTCGCGGGCCTGGGCCTTGACGTCGACGCCGACCAGCTCGACCGGCAGGCCACGGGGACCGGCGAGGTGCCGGTAGGCCGCGAAGGTGAGGTAGGCGTTGCCGCAGCCGAGGTCGACGACGCGCACCGGCCGGTGCGGCAGCCGCTGCGGGTCGAGGACGGCGTCCAGGGCGCGCACGAATTCCTCGACCTGGTGGTACTTGTCCTGCCGGGACGCCTTGACCCGGCCCTGGGCGTCGGTCACCCCGAGCGCGTGCAGGAACGGCTCGGCCGAGTCCACCAGCCGTGGCTTGCGGCGGTCGTGTGGCCGGTCGTGGGCCGGGGACACCGGCAGCTCGCGGGCCGCGGCGGCGCGGTGCACCTGGGCCGCACCCTTCTTGGTGACCCGCAGCTGCACGGTCGCCTCGACGGTGTCCAGGTGCCAGTTGCCGAACGGCTCGGCCAGCAGCTCGTCCACGGCGGTCGCCGCCTCCGGCCCGTACGCGTGGTTGCGGGTGTGCGCCTGGGTGGCGTCCTGGGCGACCACCTGCAGCCGGCGGCCGGCCTTGAGGTCGACCGGTCGCAGCTCGACCCGGCGCCAGGTCGGGGGTGCGCCGCGCCGCCGTCCGCCGGCCACGGCGCGCAGCAGCCGGTCCGGGTCCAGGAGCAGCGGCCGCAGGTCGGCCAGGGCGTCGTCCAGGGGCTGGGGCACATGTGCATTCTGGCCCGACCGGTGGCAGGGTCGGTCCATGGACTACACCCAACTCGGCCGCAGCGGCCTCTCCGTGTCCCGCATCGTCCTCGGCACCATGAACTTCGGGCCGGTCACCGACGAGCCGGCGTCCCACGCGATCATGGATCGCGCCCACGAGCACGGCGTCAACTTCTTCGACACCGCCAACGTGTACGGCTGGGGTGAGAACAAGGGCCGCACCGAGGAGATCATCGGCAGCTGGTTCGCGCAGGGTGGGGGCCGCCGGGAGCGGACCGTGCTGGCCACCAAGCTGTACGGCGACATGGGCGACTGGCCGAACGAGGGCCGGCTGTCCGCGCTGAACATCCGGCGGGCCTCCGACGCGTCGCTGGGCCGGCTGCAGACCGACCACATCGACCTGTACCAGATGCACCACGTGGACCGGGCCACCCCCTGGGAGGAGATCTGGGGCGCCATGGACGTGCTGCGCCAGCAGGGCAAGGTGCTCTACGTCGGCTCCTCGAACTTCGCCGGCTGGCACCTCGCCAAGGCCCAGGAGGCGGCCCGCCGCCGCGGCGGGCTCGGCCTGGTGAGCGAGCAGTCGATCTACAACCTGATGGAGCGCTCGGTCGAGCTGGAGGTGCTGCCGGCGGCCGACGACTACGGGCTCGGCGTGATCCCGTGGTCGCCGCTGCACGGCGGGCTGCTCGGCGGGGTGCTGCGCAAGGAGCGCGAAGGGGTGCGGCGCACCCAGGGCCGGGCCCAGGAGGCCCTGGAGTCGCACCGCGAGCAGATCGCCGCCTACGAGGACCTGTGCGGCGAGCAGGGCTTCGAGCCGGCCGACGTGGCGCTGGCCTGGCTGCTGTCCCAGCCCGCGGTGACCGGGCCGATCGTCGGGCCGCGGACGCTGGAGCAGCTGGACACCGCCGTCTCGGCCCTCGACGTCGAGCTGGACGAAGACACCCTGGCCCGGCTGGACGAGATCTTCCCCGGCCCGGGCGGGCCGGCCCCGGAGGCCTACGCCTGGTGACCCGTGGACGTGTCAGGGTGAGGACGACGGATGCGTCGTCCTCACCCTGACACGTGCAGTCGCTAGCGAGTGAGGGCGACGACGACCACAAACAGGACGAGGCCGGCCAAGGCGGCCAGCGTGACGACCCGGCGGCTCCTGGGGTTCACAGCCAGCGAGCCTAGCGGGACGCCGGCGGGGCACCGGTCAGTAGCCAGCGGGTCACCGGGACGTGCTCGGGGCTGGGCCCGGTCCGGCTGTGCACCAGGACGATCTCGGACGCCGTCCAGGCCGGGCCGCGGTACCCCTCGAGCAGCGCCGCGAGCGGGCGGAGGTCGGCCGGGGGGCGGGCCCTGGCCAGCGTGACGTGCGGGCGGTAGGTCCGCTGCTCCACCGCGATGCCCCTGTGCCGGGCCGCCCCGGCCACCGACCGGGCGAGGTGCCGCAGCCGCTCGACGTCGCCGGCCACGCCGACCCACAGCACCGAGCCGTCGAACCGGCCGCCACCGGCCAGCCGCAGGTCGACCGGCGGCTGCCGGGCGGCCGTCCTGGCCAACCGCTCCCGCAACCCGGGGACCCGCGGCTCGGCCACCTCGCCGAGGAAGGCCAGGGTCAGATGCAGCCGCTCGGCGGCCGCCGGCCGCAGCTGCGGCGGCCGGCCCGGCTCCAGCTCGGCCGGCAGGTCGGCCAGCAGGTCGGCTAGGGAAGCCCGGACCTGGTCGGGGAGGTCCACCGCCACGAACAGCCGCACGGGGCCATCGTCACCCAGTGATCGCCGGCTGCGGGCCGACCACGCCGGATTCGGGCGCTTGCTGACCGCCGGCGATGATCAGGTCGGGGGCGGGGCTGGGGCGGGGCCGCAGCAGCACGACGGTCAGCCCGGTCAGCGCCACCACGAGCAGGCCGGCCCCCACCAGCGAGACCCGGGGGCCGAAGCGCTCGGCCACCCAGCCGATCACCGGCGCCCCCAGCGGGGTGCCGCCCATGAACACCAGCGTGTACAGCGCCATCACCCGACCGCGCAGCTGTGGGTCGGCGCCGAGCTGGATGAACGCGTTCGCGGTGGTCGCGAACGCGATCGCCAGCAGTCCGGTGGGGATGAGCATGACGAAGTAGGCCGGGTAGGTGGGCGCCAGTCCGGTCGCGGCCTCCAGCACGCCGAAGGCCAGCGCCAGCACGATCACGTCGCGCAGCCGCGGCCGCGCGTGGCTGCGGCCGCCGCGGCGGGCCACCAGCAGCGCCCCGGCCAGCGAGCCGACCGCGAACGCGGTGGACAGCAGCCCGAACTCCTTGGCGCCGACCCCGAAGACCTTGGTGGCCATGAGCGCGTTGGTGACCTGGAAGTTGAACCCGATGGTGCCGGCGATCCCGACCACGACCAGGCCGACGACCAGGTCGCGGCGCTCCCGGACGTACCGCAGCCCGATCCGGATGGTCCCCTCCCCGCGGCGCGTCACCGGCGAGGGCACCAGGTCGCGGGGGCGCATGAGCAGCAGCCCGGCGATGACCGCCAGGTAGGACGCCGCGTTCACCAGGAACACCGGACCGGTCCCGATCAGACCGATCAGGACGCCGGCCACGGCCGGCCCGAACACCCGGCCCAGGTTGAACGTGGCGCTGTTCAGCGCCACCGCGTTCGGCAGGTCGTGGGGGCCGACCATCTCGACGACGAACGACTGCCGGGCGGGCGTGTCCAGCGCCGCGGCGACTCCCAGCAGCAGGGCGAGCGCGTACACCTGCCACACCTGGGCGACACCCGCGACCACGAGCAGCCCCAGCAGCAGCGCCTGCAGCCCCATCAGGGCCTGGGTGAGCACCAGCAGCCAGCGCTTGGGGAACCGGTCGGCGAGCAGGCCGCCCCACAGGCTGAGCAGCAGCAGCGGCAGGAACTGCAAGGCGGTGGTCACGCCCAGCGCCGTGCCGGAGCCGCCGGTGAGCTGCAGCACCAGCCAGTCCTGGGCGATCCGCTGCATCCAGGTGCCGGTGTTCGACACCACCTGTCCGGCCACGAACAACCGGAAGTTGCGCACGTGCAGCGAGGCGAAGGTGGGGGTCACGACTGCGCCAGCCGGTCGAGGACCGGGGCCACCGCGCGCAACGCGGCCCGGTCGGCCTCGCTCAGCTCGGCCAGTCGGCCGACCAGCCAGGCCTCCCGGCGGCGGCGGTCCTCGAGCAGCAGCGCACGCGCCGCGTCGGTGGCCGAGACGATCGACTGCCGTCCGTCGGTGGGGTGCGGGGTGCGGGTGACCAGGGCCAGCTCCTCGAGCACCGCGAGCACCCGGGTCATGGACGGCGGCTGCACCCGCTCGTGGGCGGCCAGCTCGCCGGGGCTCATCGCGCCGTGCCGGTCGATCGCGGACAGCGCAGACAGCTGGGTCAAGGTCAGCGAGGTCTCGGCGCGCTCGTGCCGCAGCCGGCGGGCCAGCCGCATGACGGACAGCCGCAGGACGCTGGCCAGCTCGGTGTCCGCGCCCGTCGTCCTCGCCATGTCGTAAGCATAACTCATTACTTCTGCTAACGACATTTCGGACGCTAGGCTTCCCGGTGTGCGCGAGATCCCCGAGCCGCCGCAGGCCGACGGCGTCCTGCCGGTGACCGTGATCACCGGCGGCTGGCTGGTGGCGTTCCTCGTGCTGCTGACGCTGCGCTCCCGGCTGGAGGCGCACGGGACCGGCTGGTGGCTGTGGGCCTGCCTGGCCGGTTTCGGCCTCGGCCTGCTCGGCCGGTGGTTCCTGGTGCACCGCCGGGAGGCCTACCGCCGCGCCGGGGTCTCCGCGAGCGGCCAGTCCTGACCGCCCTGACCGCCCCCGGGTGGCCGGTCAGTCCGCCCAGGCGACCGCTCGCCCTGGGGTGGTTGGGTGGGCTCTGTGCGGATGATCGCGCCCGTGCGACGGCGTCCGCCGTGCGGTAGTTCGGGTTGTCCACCGGCGTGGATTCGGGTCGGCCGGACTGTCGGTGGGTGGCACTAGTCTTCGAACATGTGTCTTGTCTCGCAGATGGGGGTGACGCGGAGTCTCCGGGGGTGGATGCTGGTGGGGTGGACACGGCCGGCTTGGAAGGGGGTGGCGCTGCCACGGTGTCCGGTCCCTGGTCACGCGACGTTCCGGGTGTGGCGGGACGGGTTTCGAGGGAAGGTACCGGCGCGCCGACAGCGGTTCAGGTGCGTCAACCCGGCTGACCGGGCGGACTGGCACCGGTTC
>JBBSAJ010000012.1:0-70223 GCA_038252405.1 Actinomycetes bacterium
ACGGGCCGTCCGCGCCAACAACGACTTCGACGAGTACTGGAAGTTCCACCTCAACAACGAACGCCACCGAGTCCACGAAACCCGCTACGCGGACGCCATCATGCCGATCGCCGCATGAGTCCCTCTACGGGAGCCGCACCCCATTGATATTCCCTCCCAGGGCGCCTCGTCGACCGCCGCATGGTCGAGGGGTCCCGAACCCCATCTCCCGCCAGATGATCAAGGTCAATGACCACCCTAGGACACGGTGCGCAGCGTCGCACCTTGATCGGTCCATGCGCAGGTCCGCATCCGTCTCACCGCGCCCAGGGACCGGACCGCTACCGTGAAGGCTCCCGGCCGCGAACGAGGCCGGCGACGCCGGGCCGCTGCGCGGGGGGTGACGCCGTGACGACCGTGCTGATCACCGGTGGTGGACGCGGGCTGGGCCGGGTCACGGCCGGGAAGCTCGCCGCGGCGGGCTGCCGGGTGATCCTGGTCGCTCGGACCGCCCCGGCCGCGGACCGAGCCGTGCAAGAGGTCCGGCGCGCCCACCCGGCCGCCTCGGTGGAGCCCGCATCGGCCGACCTGTCCTCACTGGACGCCGTCCGCGGGCTCGCCGCGACGATCCGGTCCCGCGACGAGCCGCTCGACGTGCTGTTCCACGTCGCGGGGGTGATGCAGACCAGCCCGAGCCGCCGACTCAGCGCGGACGGCTTCGAGGAGACGCTGGCGGTCAACGCCCTCGCCCCGTTCCTGCTGACCGGGCTGCTGCTGCCCGCCCTGTCGCGGTCCGCCGCCGCACGGGTGGTCACCGTCAGCTCCCGCCTGCACCTGCCGGGTTCGCGCGGCGCGCCGGTCGACTTCGACTTCGCCGACCCCCAGCTCGAGCACGGCTACCACCCCGACCGCGCCTACAAGAACTCGAAGCTGGCGCTGCTGTGGTTCACCTACGAGCTGCAGCGCCGGCTCCCACCCCGGCCCGTCACCGCCAACGCGGTCTGCCCCGGCTTCGTGCCCACCACCGCGGCGGCCAGCACGCACGGGGCGCTGCGCCTGGTGATGACCCACGTGCTGCGGCACCTGCCGTTCGCCACCTCAGTGGATGCGGCCACCGACTCGCTGGTGTTCATGGCTCTCGACCCGGCCCTCGACGGGGTCGGCGGGAAGTTCTTCGGTGAGCGCCGGGAGATCGCGTCCAGCGCCGAGTCGCACGACCTGGACCGGGCCCGACGCTTCTGGGAGCTCGCCGCCGACCTGACCGGCTGGCACGCGCTGTGACCCTGCTTCCCCCCATGATCGCGGTTAGCGGGAGGGAAGCGCCGTCCGAGGGCAGATTCCTCCCTCAAACGGCGATCATGGTGCGACGGCGCGGGTGTGCCGCAGCCACCACAGGCCGACCAGCGGCAGCACCAGGGGCACGAACCCGTAGCCGCTGCCGAAGCCGGTCCACACCGTGGCGTCGGGGAACGCGTCGGGGAACAGCTCACTGGCCGCCCCCACGACGAGCACCCCGACCAGCTCGATGCTGATCGCCACGGTGGCCACCCGCCGGGACGTCCGGTCCCCGCGGGCCAGCGAGACGGTGGCGACGATGTAGACGACCGCGGAGAACGCGGACAGCAGGTAGGCCAGCGGCGCCTCGGAGAAGCTGGTGGCCAGCTGGACCGCCGAACGGGCGGTCGCGGCCAGCGCGAACAGGCCGTAGACCGCCACCAGCACCCGGCCGAAGCCCTGGCCGGTGGGGGCGGGGCCCGACCGAGCGCCCGGGTCAGCCATGCGGACCGGCCCACACCTGCTGCACCCGGATCACCATGACCGGGGTGATCAGGAAGGCGAACGCGATCACCAGCGGGCCGGTCCGGGACCTCTCCCCCCACGCCCACAGGTAGGCCAGCAGCGGGATCGCCAGGGCGCCCAGCAGGTACACGACGAACTCGGCGCGGGCGAACGAGCGGTCGCTGCCCACCATCTGCACGATCCCCCCGATCAGGAACACGACCAGCATCGCCTCGAGCAGCGCGGCTCCCGTGAGCAGCGCCACCCCGGGGCGGCGGTTCAGCGCGGCCAGCACCAGCGCCCACACCGCCAGTGCCAGCGCCACCACCATGATCGCTATCGCGTAGGGACCGGTCACGGCGCCGATCCTGTCATCCCCGGCCGGACGCCGACGCGCTGGGCGCGGGCGCAGCACAAAGTCCCTTCCCAGCCCGTCGTGGGGCCTGCTGTGCTGGCTCAGTGACGCGGCTGGCTCTGGAGGTCCGGGAGCTGGTCCGGGTGTACGGGTCGGGTGAGACCTCGGTCCAGGCGCTGCGCGGGGTGTCGTTCACCGTCGCCGCCGGCGAGATGGTCTGCATCATGGGCAAGAGCGGGTCGGGCAAGTCGACGCTGCTGCGCCAGCTGGGGCTGATCGACGTCCCCACCGCCGGCCGGATCGTCATCGACGGGTCCGACGTCACCGGCCTTCGCGAGGCCAGACGCAGCGCGCTGCGGCTGCACAAGCTCGGCTACGTCTTCCAGGAGTACGCACTGCTCGGCGAGCTGACCGCCGAGGAGAACGTCTATCTGCCGGCGTTGATGCGCGGCTACTCGCGGGCCGAGAGCAGAGCCCGCGCGCGGCGCCTGCTCGCCATGTTCGACCTCGCCGACCGCGGCGCGCACCGACCGGCGGAACTGTCCGGCGGGCAGCAGCAGCGGGTGGCCATCGCCCGCGCGCTGGTGAACGACCCGGCCATCGTCTTCGCCGACGAGCCGACCGAGAACCTCGACACCGAGTCCACCACCGTCGTGATGGAGGCCCTGGCCCGCACCAACCTCGAGCTGGGCGTGACCATCCTGTTCGTCTCGCACGACCCCGACCACCGCCGCTACGCGAAGGACTGCCTGTACCTGCGCGACGGCGAGCTCGTCGGGGCGTACCTGTGATGTCCGCGATCGGCACGCTGCGCGTGGCCGGGTTCGTCGGCCGACGGACGATCACCCGCGGGAACCGCGGCGTCATCGTGCTGACCACGACGCTGATGGCGGCCGTCTTCGCCGAGCTGCTGTTCATCCCCTCGCTCATCCTCGGGGCCACCGAGCACATCGAGCAGCAGCTGCGCGACAACGTCACCGCCGACATCACCATCACCCCCGGCGGCTCGCAGACGACCATCCCGGACGCCGCCGGCCTGCTGGCCCAGGCCCGCGCGACCCCCAGCGTCGCGGCGGCCACCGGCACCGTGCTCGCCGGGTCGCAGGTCAGCGCCGGGAACCGCAGCGGCTCCTGGTCGGTGCTCGCCGTCGACCCGGCGTCCTACGTCCAGACCTTCGCCACCGCCCGCGAGATGATCGAAGGCACCTTCCTGGCGCCGGGCGACACCGACCAGATCGTCCTCGGCGTCGGCGTCGCGGGTGCGGGGCGCACCGACAAGGCCACCTACACCACGTCGCTGCAGTCGGTGCACGCCGGCGACCAGGTCACCGTGACGCTGCTCGGCGGCGAGTCCCACCCGTTCACGGTCAAAGGTGTCTACGACGCGCAGCTGGTCGACCCCAACCAGCGCGCGTTCATCACGGCCACCGCCGCCGAGACGCTGCTGCCCCAGCTGACCGGCCAGGCCAGCGCCGTGTTCGTCACGTCCGAGCAACCCGGCGAGGAGGACGCGGTCGTCGCTGAGCTGCAGAAGTCCAGACCCGACCTCGTGTACAAGCCGTGGCAGACGCTGCAGTCCACCGTCAAGGACCTGACCGGCTCGTTCGACACCATCCGGTCGATCCTCAACGCGGTGACCCTGCTGGTGGCCGCGATCGCGGTCTTCATCATCACCTACATCGACCTGGTGAACCGGCGCCGGACCATCGGCATCGAGCGCGCCATCGGGATCAGCGGGCTCGCCATCGCGTTGAGCTACGTGCTGAAGGCGATCGTGTTCGCCGTCGTCGGTGTCGTGCTCGGCGCCGTCCTGTTCCGGTTCGCGGCGGTCCCGTTCGTGGACCGGCACCCGTTCCAGTTCCCCATCGGGCCGGTCACGCTGAGCGTCACCGGCGCGGAGATGCGCCGCGGCGCCGCCGTCCTCATCGGCGTGGCCGCCCTCGGGGCGCTGGCTCCCGCCTGGCGCTCGGTGCGGCTGCACATCGTCGACGCCATCTGGGGCTGAGCGCCTCTCTACCCGCGCCCAGCGGAGTCCCAGTGAGCGTTATGGCCCTGCGGGCTCGGATACCGCTCGCTGGCGCTCCACTCGCGTGCCACGGCGGCGCCCCTTGCGCAATCCGGACGGCAACCGCGAGCATCGGCGGCGTGCGCGCAACCGGCATCGACCACATCGTGGTGATCTGCACGGACGTGGAAGCCACGCTGGGCTGGTGGCAGCACGAGCTGGGGCTCGAGCCGCTGCGCCTGGACGCGTGGCGTGCGGGCGCGGCCCCGTTCCCCTCGCTGCGGGTCAGCGAGACCTCGATCGTCGACTTCGTCGCGGGGGCGCGCAGCGGGGTGAACGTCGCGCACGTGGCGCTCGCTGTGGACGTCGGCGCCAGCGAGCTGGCCGCCCTGGCCGACGAGCGGACGTGGGATGTGGTGACCCCGCTCGACCGTCACCTGTACGGTGCCGGCGGCATCGGTGCCGGGGTCTACATCCGGGACCCCGAGGGCAACGTCATCGAGCTGCGCACCTACCTACCCTGAGCCTCAGCGGGGCCGGTCAAGGCTGCGAACCGTCGCGGCAGTCCCCGCGAACACGCCGTCCAGCGGCCGGTTCGGACCGCTAACGGTGATCACGGCGCTCCCGTGCGTCCAGGGCGGCCAGGTGCCGGTTGTAGGCCTCGAGCGCGGCGTCGTCCTCGTCGACGTCCGGCGTGTGGGGGCCGGCGCTCGCCCCCTCGCCCAGCAGCGCGCCGACCCGGGCCTGCTCCAGCCAGCGGGGGTTGTCCATCGCGCGCCGTCCGCGCATGACCTGCGCGACCAGCACGAGCATGACGACGGCCATGAGCGCGTCGCCGCCCACCCACATGGTCGCGCCGCCCAGGTGCAGATCGTCGAGCAGGCTGGGCCCCCAGGTCCGAGGCTCGGCTGCGTACTCGGGGAACATCACGTAGTTCGTCTCCATGAGGACGACGCCGGTGAACGCGTCGACCGCCATGGCGTAGCCGAGCAGGGCGAACTGGGCGGGGAAGGTCAGCCGCCAGCGGATCGGCTCCCCGCCGATGACGGGGAGGAAGAACAGGTAGCCGGCCACCAGGTAGAGCAGGTGCTCGCCCTGGTGCACCAGCGGGTGGGTCAGGGTCAGGCTCATGAACGAGCTGAGGTGGGTACCCACCACGACCGCCGTGTACAGGCCCGCACCGACCAGCGGGAACGTCAGGGCGGTGGTCACCGGGGACCGCAGCACCTGCTTGGTCCAGGTGTGCAGCGGGTTGCGCGAGGCGTGCAGGAGCAGCAGCACCGGTCGGCCAGCGACCAGCAGCGGCGGCGCGACCGAGATGAGCAGCAGGTGCTGGACCATGTGGTCGGAGAACAAGATGTCGTCGTAGGCGCCGATCGCGGAGTCCACCGACACCGCGACCACGGCCAGGCCCGCGGCGAAGGCGAGCGCCCGCACCCACGGCCAGCGGTTGGTGGGGTGACGCCGGGCCACCCGGACCATCCCCCAGGCGTAGACCACGAGGGTGACCACCAGCGCGAGGTCCAGCGCAGGGGTGAGCTGCCACTGCGTCAGGGCGTGGCTGGCGGTCAGGGGCGGCACGTCCACGAAAGCATCATCACTCGGCACTCCAAGACCTGAATAGCGGGTCCGACGCACGCCGGTGGAGCCGGCTGGGTCACAGCGACGCGGACTGGCCGATGAACCGGACGACGGCAGTGCCCGGCGGGTCTTCCTCCCACAGCACCAGCCACTCCTCCCCTGCCACCACAGGCGTGACGGCCCGGAGGCCGTTGCTGAACTGGCGACGCTTGGCCCGAGGGTCCACCGGCTCGGCCTCGATCCAGTCGAGGCACTCCTCGAGGGGCTGCGCCACGCGCGGGTTCTCGCGGTGAAGCGACTCGAGGACCGCGTCAGGGATCGGGTCCAGCTCCAGCCTCACGTGCTACGGCTCTGACGAGTGACGCGCTCCTCCGGGTGCTTCCGTGCGTAATCGATCTGAGCCTGAACCGCAGCGTTCGCCAGGTAGCGTCGCTCCAGCTCCGACATCACGACCGCCGGTTCGAGCACCAAGGTGCCGTCCTCCTCCTCGTGAAGGAGGAAGGACTGGTCGGGTCGCCCCACCGACACGCGTCCACGCGGATCCGTCGTCACGTACCTGGCACTCGTCATCGGTCACTCCCCTGCGCGCCGCTCAGACTCACCACGATAGGGGCGAAGCCCTAGAGGGGCAAGTGGGAATTTCCCTGTCGAGGTGTCGTCCCGACGAGCACGCTCCGCCCCGAACCCATAAGGGGAATGTCGGCGAGGGCCGCTATCGTTGCGCCTTCGCGCAGATCGCGCTTGATCAAGACCTCCCGGGGGCACTCAGTGGCGACCGACTACGACCAGCCGCGCGACAAGGAGGCGACCGAGGCCGAGGAGGCCGAGTCGCTCGAGGCGCTGCGCAGCCAGGCCGCCAGCAAGACCATCGTGATGGACGTCGACGACTCCAACCTGCTCGAGGACCTCGAGCTGCCGGGCGCCGACCTGTCCGGGGAGTCCCTGGTCGTGGCCGTCGTGCCGGCGCAGAGGGACGAGTTCCGCTGCGAGCGGTGCTTCCTGGTCGTGCACAAGTCGCAGCGGGCCAAGCCCGCCGTCGACGTCTGCCGCGACTGCGCGTAGCCCGGGGGTTCTAGCCTCACCCCGGTTCGCCCCCCCGACGAGACCGCAGCCGCCCGAACCACGGGGGGGTGCGGCTGAGCGGCTGCGGTACCAGCGAGAATACGTCACTCTTCGTGGTCAGACAAAGCCGTTGAGTAGTCGCGCGCGAGTCGCCGCCGTCCCTGATCGACCCGCGTCGTCCTGCGACGATCATGCGAGGGAGGATGTCCCGTCGCAGACCGCCGGAGGGAGGGCGCCGCATGCCCGAACCGACCGTGGGTCGTCGTCGCCGTCCGGGCCTGCCCCGTCGCCGCGGGCTGCTGCTGCGCCGCGAGGTGGCCGCCTCGCTGGTGTCCGTCGCCGGGCTGGGGGGCGCCCCGGTCCGCGACCGCGACGGCCGCGACGTCGGCCGGCTGGTCGACGTGGTGGTGCGCTGGGACCGCGGCGCCTACCCGCAGGTGTCCGGCATCGTGGTCAAGGTCGGGTTCCGCCGCACGTTCGTGCACGCGGGCGACCTGGCGCAGGTGGCCCGCCGCGAGGTCCGGGTGGCCTCCACTCACGTGGACCTGCGCGACTACGAGCGCCGCGAGGGCGAGTCGCTGCTGGTCAAGGACCTGCTCGACCACCAGCTGGTCGACGTGGACGGCGCCCGAGCGGGTGCTGGACTTCGCGGCCATCCAGCAGTTCGGCCTGCCCGGGGACCCGCTGCGGCTGCGGCGGGCGCACCGGACCCTCGAGCGGCTGCGCCCGGCCGAGCTGGCCGACCTGCTCGAGGACCTGGGCCGCCCGCAGCGGCAGGCCCTGCTGTCGATGCTGCACCCGGACACCGCCGCCGACGCGCTCGAGGAGATGACCGCGGAGGAGCTCGAGCTCCTGCTGCGCGAGGTGCCCGGCGAGCAGGCCGCCGAGCTGCTCGCCCGGATGGAGCCGGACGAGGCCGCTGAGGCGCTGCGCGACCTGTCCGAGGAGGAGCGCGAGGCGCTGCTCGCGGCCATGCCCGACGAGCGAGCGGCCGAGCTGGGCCGACTGCTCGCCTACGACGACGAGGTGGCCGGCGGGATCATGACCAGCTCCGTCATGGTCGTCGGCCTCGACGAGACGGTGGCCTCGGTGCGCGAGCGGGTGCTCGAGCACCGCGCCGACCAGGACCTCGTCGGCCTCGTGGTCGTCGACGAGGACGGCCGGCTGGTCGACGACCTGTCCCTGCTCGACCTGCTCGCGGGCGACCCCTCGGAGCCGGCCAGCGCGCTGGTCGCCCCGCCCTACCCCAGCACCGTCACCCCGGACGCCGACCTGGCCGAGGTCGTCGAGCAGCTGACCGCCAACCGCGGTGCCTCCCTCGTCGTGGTGGATGCCGACAAGCGGCCGCTCGGGCGGATCCTCGCCGACGACGTCGTCGACGCCCTGATGGCGACCCGCAGCGGGCGGCACTGGCCATGGCAGGTCGGGCCGTGAACACGTCGCCGTCCACGTCGACGTCTGGCACGGCCGGCGCCGAGGCGGTCCGCTCGGTCCGGCGGATGCGCCTGCTCGCGCTGTTCGCCGTGGTCGGCCCCGGCCTGATCGCCGGGCTGTCGGACGACGACCCGGCCGGCATCACCACCTACTCGGTGCTGGGCGCGAAGTACGGCTACCAGCTGCTGTGGGTGCTGCTCGTCTCGACCATCGCCCTGGTTATGTTCCAGGCGCTGGGCGCGCGGATCGGCGTCGTCACCGGGCAGGGGCTCACCGGGCTGATCCGGCAGAAGTACGGCGCACCCGCGGCCACGGGCGCGCTGCTGGCCCTGCTGGCCGCGAACATCGGGACGACGGCCGCGGAGTTCGCTGGGATCGCCGCCGGGTTCCAGCTGTTCGGCGTCCCCAAGTACCTGTCGGTGCCGTTGGCCGCACTGCTCGTGACCACGCTGGTGCTGCGTGGCGGGTTCCGCGGCGTGGAGCGCGTGCTTCTGGTGCTGTCCGCGGTGTTCATCTGCTACGTCGGCGCCGGGGTGCTGGCCAACCCGGACTGGGCCGCCGCCGCACGCGGACTCGTCGTGCCCACCATGCCGCTGACCCGCGACTCGCTGATCATCGCCACGGCCACACTCGGCACCACGCTGGCGCCGTGGGGGCTGGCGTTCATCCAGTCCTACGCGGTGGACAAGCGGCTGACCACCAACGACTTGTCCCTGCTGCGCATCGACGTCGTCACCGGGGCGCTGCTCACCGGGGTGATCGGGTTCTTCGTCGTGGTCTCCTGCGCCGCGACGCTGCACGTGCACGGCCTGTCGATCAACAGCGCCGCGGACGCCGCCGCCGCCCTGGAGCCGCTGGCCGGGACGCTGGCCAAGGACCTGTTCGCCGTCGGGCTGATCGGGGCCGCCCTGCTGGCCGCCTCGATCCTGCCGCTGTCCACCGCCTACGCCGTCAGCGACATGACCGGCAGCCCCGCCGCACTGGACGACAAGATCAAGGACGCACCGCTGTTCTACGGGACCATCGCGGTGGTCACCGTCGTGGGAGTACTGCTCGTGCTGATCCCGGGTGCACCGCTGGTGACGATCCTGGTCGGCACCCAGGTGCTCAACGCCGTCCTGCTGCTGCCACTGCTGGCATTCATGCACGGGATCGCCCGTGACCGCGACCTGATGGGCGAGTACCGGGCCAGCCGCGGCGCGGCCGCGGGTTACCAGGTGGCCATCGCCGGGATCAGCGTGTGCATCGTCGCCCTCGGGGTGCTGTCGCTGAGGCACTGAGCCCGTTCGTGCGCGCGCCGGTGTCCACCGAGCGGCGCAACTCACAGCCAAATCTCAGCAGCGCGGCCGACACTGGGCCCACAATGAGGGACAGCCTCATGTCACCGCAGGGAGTCTCACCTTGATGCACAAGCGCACCGCGGCCCTCGTCCTCACCGGCGCCCTGGCCGCCGGCACGATCGGCGCCGTCGTCATCACGCCGGCGTCCGCCAGCACGTCCAGCAACCCGGTCAGCAGCCGGCTCGCCATGATCAAGGACGCCCTGAAGGGCCTGGTCGGCGACGGCACCCTCACCCAGGCGCAGGCCGACAAGGTCGCCAGCACGCTGAACAACAAACTGCCGCAGGGTGGCTTCGGCGGCGGCCCGGGTCACCGCCTCGGCGGGATGATGGGCCTGCGGGAGGCCGTGGCCACCGTCGCCAAGACTCTCGGGATGACGCCCGCTGAGCTGATGACGGCACTGCGAAGCGGGCAGACCCTCGCGCAGATCGCCCAGTCCAAGAACGTCACGACTGACACGCTGATCTCGACCATGGTCACCGCGGCGGAGAAGCAGCTCGCCACGGCCGTGCAGAACAAGCGGATCACCCAGGCGCAGGCGGACACGATCAAGTCCACGCTCACCCAGCGGATGACCGACCTGGCGAACGGCACGCTGCCGAAGATGCGCCCGGGCTTCGGCGGTCCCGGCCACTGGGGCGGCCAAGGCACGGCGCCGCAGGCCCCCGGCACCACGAGCGGCACGCCGTCCGGCCTGACACCCGGAATGACCGGCGCCGGTCAGACCCGCGCCTGAGCCCGCCCACTGTCGCGCTGTCGGAGCAGCAGACTGTCAGCATGACGACCCTGTTCACCCGACTGATCAATGGCGAGCTGCCGGCCCGCTTCGTCTGGTCCGACCCGCAGGTGGTGGCCTTCCTCACCATCGCGCCGCTGACCCCCGGCCACACCCTGGTGGTGCCGCGCGCCGAGGTGGACCACTGGACCGACGCCGAGAGCGACCTGCTCGCCGCCTGCGTCGACGTCGCCCAGGAGATCGGCCGAGCGGTTCAGCAGGCGTGGGAGGCACCACGGGCCGGGCTGGTCATCGCCGGCTTCGAGGTGCCGCACCTGCACCTGCACGTGTTCCCCGCCTGGAGCCTCGCCGACTTCGACTTCCGGGCGGTGGACCCCCACCCCGACCCGGACGACCTGGACGCCCACGCCGCGAAGCTGCGCGCCGCACTGCGGCACCTCGGCCACCACGAGCCGATCCCGGAGGGCTGAGCCGCCGCTCACCTGGTTACAAAGCCGGCGGGAGCGGCCGCGCCCACTCGTCAGTGATGACCTTCGGGTGCATCCCGGCGCGCTCGTACAGCCGGACGGCACCGGTGCGGTTCTGCGCCTGGACGTGCAGCTGGACGGTGTTCTGGCCGCTGTGCTGGAACGCCCCGAAGGCCGCCTGCAGGAGGGCGAGCCCGACCCCCCGGCCGCGCGCTCTGCGCCGGACGCCGAGCACCATCACGTAGCCCGCCTCCGGCTCGTCGGTGCTGACCAGCGCGCCGACCGGCCCCACCTCGTCAACGGCGAGGAAGCTGGCGTCCAGGCGCGTCGTGGGTCCGGCCAGCAGGTGGGCCACCTGCTCGATCGAGTAGACATAGTCGCCGTCGTGGTCCACGAACGCCTCGCCAAGTACCGCGGCCACCGCCTCGTCGTCCGTGCCGACCCGCAGCCCGCGCCCGGTGATGCCGGCCGGCCAAACGGGCGGGGCCAGCGGGCCCGACGCCGGCAGCGTCGCCTCCATCTCGTAGACCTGCCGGTAGGGCGAGAAGCCGGAGCCACCGAGGAACTCCGCGGCCAGGTCGTCCTGGCGGACCGTTCCGAACAGCTGGAGCACCTGCCCCGTCCCGCCGGCATCGTCCGCTCGCTGCTGGGCGGCGAGGGTGTACGCGTCGAGCAACAGCTGCAGCACGTCCCGCTGGCGGTCGGGTGCCTGGTCCGGGTCGCGGAGCCAGGCGAAGCCCAGCTCGCGATACGGCGGCTGGGCGACCACCAGGCCGCTGCCGAGGACCCGCCCGTCCTCCTCGACGAGCGGGACGTCGAACCGTGGGTCCCGGCCCGGCATCGTCATGAACGACTCGATCTCGGCGGCCGCGAGCGGGGACCTCCTGCCCTCGAGCGCTCGAAAGTGGCGCTCAGCGAGCTCGGCGATCGCGGGGACGTCGTCCAGGGTCGCCTGCCTCAGCACTAGTCCGGCCATGACCCCACACCCTCCTCCAGATCCAAGGTCACCGCTAGCGCCCATCAGCCGCCGTCCCCGGCCTCAGCTGGCCGGTGACGGGGATCAGGAAGAGCGCCGGCCGGCACCCTCTCGAGTGCCGGCCGACGCCGGGACCGCAGTTCGCCTGCGCTGTCGGTTCAGGACCCGAAGGACACCCGCACGACCGCCCCCGAGTTCGGGACCGGTGAGTCGGAGCCGATGCTGACGTAGAGGTCACCGTTGCGAGCGGCAGCGATCCCGCCCGGAACCGGGAACGCCGTGCCGGTGGAGCTCCAGCCGTAGTGGGTGACCGACGACGGGTGCCGGAACGAGATCTTCGCGATGTCTCCCGGCGCCGCCGTCGGCGGAACCGGGGCCGGGCCCGGCCCCTGGTAGAACATCTCGGTCGCCCAGAAGTTGCCGGCCCGATCGAAGGTGCAGCCCGTGACGTCCGTCAGGCCGGTGGCCCACACCGTCGAGGAAGCGGGTGCCGTCGGGCTCCCGTGGTAGTTGGGGTTGATCCGGTAGACCGCCGAGGCACCCGACGCGATCGTGTTGTCGGCCAGGGCCAGGGTGCCGACGTACAGCGCGCCGTCTGGCCCCTGCGTGATGCAGGTGGGGATGGCGTCGCTGAGCAGTGCGTTCGGCAGGAAGGCGATGACCCGCGCTGTCCCGTTGGGCATGATCTCCGAGACCGTGTTGGCTCCGGCATCCGCGACGAAGGTGCGCGCACGTCCCGCGTGCTGGCTGCGCCCCTCGTCATGCCCACCGCTCGTTGACCTCGTCACGAGAACGGCGTACGGGTTGGAGTCCGGGAACTGCGCGCTGCCATCCGGATACGCGGGAACCAGGTTGGCGTGGTCTCCGGTCCAGTCCCACATCTGGTCCCCCACATTGGAGACGACGTGCTTCACACCGGTGGCGCCGTTCAGCCGGTAGAGGTTGCCCAGCTGGGAGACCCCCGGGTTGCCGGCCTGCGACTCACTCATGATCATCATGACGTCGCACCCACTGGTCGGCGTCCGACGTTTCCCATGCTCGTCGTCGGTAGACTCGCCGCAACTGCTGCCGACCGCGCTGAGCCCGGCGGGGCCGAGCACCTCAGGGCCGTGGACGGTGTCGTAGAGGGACGTGAAGAACGTCGACCACTCGAGCTGCCCGTGGCTGTACTTGCTGACACTGCCCGTGTTCGAGGAGCCCTCCAGCTTCGAGGCGGTCCCCAGATACTGGCCGGCCTGCGCGACGTAGAGGTCCCCGGCGTGGTCGACGGCGACGCCACGGGGGTTGTTCAGCCCCGTGACAACCGGCGTCACGCTGAACGGGCCAGACGGCGAGGCCTGCGCAGGCCCCCCTGCCAGCGACGCCAAGCCCAGCGACGCCGAGGCAAGGCCGATGGTCAACACACTAGCTCTGTGACGCATGCGCTCTCCTTAGTTCTTAATGGCTAAGTGGGCGTGCGATGTGTGTGTGTCACTGTGCGGGACGTACCCGCGCGGCACAAGATCGATTGCGTCACGGCCGGTGACGCTGCGTACCCGTCAGGGGCGGGTGTGGGCACCGGGACGCCGGCGGTGCGCGGCCAGCATGATTGCCGTCGCCCCCAGCAGGATGAGCAACCCCAGCCCCCCCAGCGAGATCGGCAGCAGGGCCGCCTCGCTGTGGCCGCCGAGCACCGTCACCGGCAACGTCTGTGTGACCGGGCCGTCGGTGGACAGGCCCACCACCCGCACGGTGTAGCTGCCCGCGCTGGCCAGCGGCAGCGCGACCGTGGCCACGCCATTCGAGTTCGCCAGCGCCGTGGTCAAGTAGACAACCCGGTCGCCGGACATCACAGCGAACGTCGTCTTCGAGTCACGCTCGTGGCCGGTCACGCTGACGTGGACGTGCCCATGCTCGCGGACGACATCGCGGTCCGCCCAGATCTGGCACCGGGGCACGACGTTGACCTTGACCGACTGGACGAGCGGCTTGCCGAAGGGGTTGGGGCAGCTGACCGAGACGGTGTTCGCGCCGAGCCGGCTGAAGGTGACCGTGGCCTGGACCTTGCCCTTGTCGTCGACCGTGATCAGCTGGGTCTGCGTGATCCGGTGGCCGGGCGCGGCGACCCTGACCGTGGCCGTCGTCCCCGGCTGACAGCCGGCGGCAGTGACCACCGCCGTGCCGCCGACGACCACGCGAGTCTTGCTGATCGAGATGGAATGTGGCTTCGGCGGGTAGTTGGGGTGGTCATCCCCGTGGTGCGACCCGTTCTCACCGGCCTGCGCAGGCAGCGCCCCGAAGAGCAGCACGACACTGAACGTGGCCAAGATGCTGAGCAGGCGACGGACAACCATGGCTTCCCCCGAGCTCGTTCCCCCGATCGGAGCAGCCTAGCCAGGTGGGAGGAGCCTGCACAGCCCCCTTGTTGCCCGGACTCTCAGGGACGCCGTCAGACGTGGGCGGAGCGGCGCCGCCGGGCGACGAGCACCAGGCCCAAGCCGGCGATCAGCAGGCCCACCCCGCCCAGCGAGAAGGGCGCGATGTCAGCCCCGGTGTGCGGCATGACCTCGCCCAGCACCGTGATCGTGATCGATTGGCTCAGCGGTCCACCCGCGAGAGCTGTGCCCAACACCTGCACGCTGAAGGTCCCGGCGTTGGCGAACGGCAGGGTGACGACGACCTCACCGTGGGCGTCCGCGGTGACGCTCGCGCTCAGGACGGTGGCACCGGTGTGGTCGCGCAGGGTGACCGTGGCGGGCGAGCCGGGTCGATAGCCGATGGCCGTCACCGTGGCCTTGTCGCCGGCGTGGACGACGTCGTGGTCGGCCCAGATGGCGTGTGCTGGCACGACGACGACCTTGACCGACTGGGTGAGAGTTCTGCCGCTGGGGTCCACCACGCAGGTCACCGAGACGACGTTCGCGCCGGGCACGGTGAACCTGACGGTGGCGGTGACCGTGCCCTCCGGGTCCGTCCCGACCGGCACGTGCTGGACCTGGGTGACCTGGTGCCCGTGAGCAGTGACCGTCACGGTGGCCGTACGGGTGACGGCGCTGGTTCTCGGCAGGCAGCCGGTCGCGGTGACGTGGGCGGTCCCGCCGATCTCGACCCGAGTCTTGTCGATGGTGATGGTCGGCGGCTTCGGGGGGTAGCTCGTCGCGGCCTGGGCCGGCAGCGCGCCGACGAGCAGGGCAACGGTCGCCGTGGCGACGACACCCAACAGACGGCGCACGGACATGGCTACCCCTCGTAGTTGACCTTCGTCAAGCATCGACAGACTAACGGCGATCTTGACGGCGGCCTACCTGGTTGACCCGGCCGGCCCAGTGGGTTGCGGACCCGTGTCCCACAAAGTGGGGACGGCGGTCAGCCGACGAGTGCGGCCCTGCGGTCGTCGTGACCGACCGCGCTGAGGAACGGCGCCGGCACCACGAGCTCGACGTTGCGGTCCTCGATCCCGCCACGCCGGACGTCGGTGCGGTCCTGCCAGTCGTTGGCGGACAGCTCGCGCGACAGCGAGGCCAGGCCGAGCCCGTCCAGCCGCCGACGCGGCACCGACACCGGGCCGGCGTGGTCCACGATCGTGCCGAAGATCGACACCGTGCCGTCGCGGTTGTCGACCAGCTCGACGATGCGGGACTGCTCGGGCCAGTCGATGTGCGCCGCGGTGTTGAGCTCCCAGAACCCGCCGCCGACCAGTGCTCCGACCAGACGGGCGTGCGGGATCACCTCGTTGCGGTGCGTGTGCCCGTTCACCCAAAGGATCACGTTCGGATAGCGCAGCAGCAGGTCGCGGACCTGCTCGCCGCCGATGCGGCCGCTGCCCGCCGGCACGTTGGTCATGGTGCCGATCGTGTGGTGGCTGAACAGCACGACGTACTTGTCCGTGCGCCCGTGCCGGTGCTCAACGTGGCCGGACGGCGTGATCCACTGGCTGCTCGCCCGCTGCAGCTGGTTCTCCAGCCAGCCGAGCTGGGCCGGGTCGAGCGAGCCCTCCGGCCCGCCTGCGCTGACCACCGTGTCCAGCACGATGCCGCGCATCTGGCCCACGTCGAACGTGTAGTACGCCGTCCCGGTGGCCACGTTCTGCGACGTGAAGCCGTGGCCGTGCGGCGTCCCGGTGGTGGTGAAGTGCTCCTGCACCGTGGTGGCCCGGTCGACGACGCGGCGACCGAGGTCCGGGGTGACAGAGCGCTGGCCGCCGTCGGCGAGCATCTGCCCGACGGTCGCGGGGTCCAGGGCCAGCAGCTTCTGCACGAACACCAGCGGGGCGTACGGGTTGGGATCGGTCAGGACGGACTCCGGCAGGCTGGTGAGCTTGCGGTTGCCGACCGCCAGCCCCGCCAGCAGCGGCGAGCTCGGCACGTTGCCCTGGATCAGGCCGTCGTGGTTGCCGTAGGCCGTGAACCAGGGCATCCCGAGCCCGGTCGCCTTGAACGGCTTGCGGGCGGCGTCCAGCAGGCCACGCACCGTGGGGAACCCGTACTTCGAGCTGGGGTCTCCGACGCCGGACTCCGGGTGCCAGTAGTACGGGTAGGACGGGTCCGTTGGCGTCACGTCGTCCATGACCCCCTCGAACCTGGTGAGGTCGCCGGAGTCGGGGCGCACGTGCGCGCCGTCCAGCAGGTCGATGTACCAGCGCAGCTCGTTGTGCTGGCAGTTGTCGGTGTTGTCGCCGGTGACGACGGTGAACTGCAGCGGGCTGCCGGTGGCCGGGCCGCGGCGCACCGTGCGCAGCTGGCGCACCATGGCGTCACTGACCTGGGCGCTGAGCAGCTCCTGCGGCCGGTAGGCGCTAGTGAAGTCGGACACCACGCCGCCGTACACGTCGAAGTACTCGAAGCGCAGCGGCGACTGGACGTCCATCACGTGGATGTCGGTCAGCTGCGCGAACGAGGCCAGCACCTTCCGATCGCGCAGCCGCCGCTCGGCTGCCCTTCTCATCGACAGGCCGGCCAGCTCGCCGCGCACCAGGTACGGCTCGCCGTCGGCGTAGGTGAGCGGCGCGTACCCGCCGGCCCCCTTCGGTCCTCGGACGATCGTCCGGTCAAGGGTGGTGCCGTCGCCGTCCGGCCAGCCGCCGGGCCCGCCGGGCCCGCTGTGGCCGCTGTGGCCGCTGTCGGCGGCGGCGGTGCCGGTGGACAGCCCGCCCGCCCCGGCGACGCCGGCCGCTCCGATCGCACCCTTGAGGAACGTTCTCCGCGTGAACTCCATGGCGCGCCTCCGCATCGGCAATTGCTCGCTAGCGAAGCACTCCGCGACGCCGCTGTCGACCGTTTCGCCGTGGCACGGGACGGGCTGCGCCGAACGGGTGAATCCGGCCGCCTTCCGGCCCCGGTGCGTAACCAAACCGGCGCGCCCAGCGATGTCCAGTGCGTCCGACCCCTCACTTCCCGAAGGAGATCGCCGTGCTCGAACCCGACCGCCCCTGGCGCCGCATCGTCAGCCTCCGCTCCGGCGCCAAGGCCGGAGTCGCGGCCGTCGTCGGCTCGCTCGCCCTCGGCGGGGTCGCCGCCGCCGCGACCGGCGGGATACCCGGCCCGCTGCAGGACGTCGCCCACTTCCTGGGCGCGGCCAGCTCGGTCTCCACCGCGTCGGAGTCAAGCGAGCCGCACGCCACCGAGTCCAGCTCGGAGACGGCAGAGCCCAAGGAGTCTCAGTCGAGCGCGCCCACCAGCACCACGACTGCGCCGACGGCCGGCACCGCGACGACCACCGACACGACGCTCGTCCCTGCGACGGGGCCCAACCCGCTCGGCCCGGCGGCATTCGGGCTGTGCCACGCGTTCGGCGACAAGCTCTGGGGCCACGAGGCGTCCGAGTCCGCGCCGCCCGCCCCGAGCGGGACGACGACCGGGACCACCACCGGCACGACCGCGACGACCGGCAGCGACGACCAGTCCGGTCGCAAGAACGACAACCCGTCGGTCGCCTACGCGAACCTCAAGGCCGCCGCTGCGTCCAAGGGGCTGACCGTGGTCGAGTTCTGCCAGGTCGTGATCGAGAACCATGGCGTGCCCAGCGCCTGGCCGACCCCGGACCCGACGACCACGTCGGGTACCACGACGACCGGCACGACCACAACCACTCCCACGGCCCCCGCCGCCGAGCCCGACCAGGAGCACCGGAACGGGAACGGCAACGGGAAAGGGAACGGAACGGGTCACGGCCACTCCGGTGACCGGTCGAACGGCCACGGCCGGGGCTGACCGCACCACCGCTCGCGCCTCCGCGAGTGGACGCTGAGTGAGCGTTATGAGCGCCTACGGGCCGATTACGCTCACCGGGAGTCCACTCGCGGCGGCGTCTGTGCTGCCGCTCAGTCCTGGGCGGCCGGAATCCCGCCGGCGAGCATAAGAACGTCGTCCGGCACCGAGTGCCTGACCAGCGCCAGCGCGATCGGGCCCAGCTCGTAGTGCCGCGCCGCCGTCCCCACGAAGCCGACCGGCCGCGAGCCGGCGCCCTCGGAGGCGACCACCAGCGGGTCGCCGTGCACGGGCAGCGAGGCGTCCGAGCCGTCGAGGTGCAGCAGCACCATCCGCCGCGGCGGGCGGCCCAGGTTGTGCACCCGGGCCACGGTCTCCTGGCCGCGGTAGCAGCCCTTGTCCAGGTGGACGGCGGCACCGATCCAACCGACCTCGGCCGGGATGGTGCGGTGGTCGGTCTCGAAGCCCAGCCGCGGCGCGCGAGCGGCGACCCGCAGCGCCTCAGCAGCCCAGATGCCTGCAACGGACGGCGCGGCGTCGAGCACGGACAGGAGGTCGGGACGGGGCACCAGCCGGTCACCGTCCGTGCCGCGCACGACCGCCCAGTCGGTGGTCACGTCGGCCACCGTGACCTGCGACCAGAAGACCATCGTCGTCAGGTACTCAAGCAGGGGCCCGAGCGTGCCGGGCTCGACGTGGGCCAGCACGGTCGTGCCGTCGTCCACCAGGGTGAGGTGGTGCTCGACGTGGCCGTGCGGGGAGAGGATCAGCGCCTGGGTCCAGGTGGACGGCGGCAGGGCGGTGAGGTGCTGCGAGGTCAGCGAGTGCAGCCAGGTGAGGCGGTCGGGACCGGAGACCGCGATGACCGGGCGGTGGCTGAGGTCGACGAGCGCGCGGCCCGCCTCGAGAGCACGCTGCTCGGCGTAGGGGTCGCCGTAGTGCCACGGCGCACCGGCGTCCGGGCCGGACTCGACCGGGACGGCGGCCGCGCGGACGCCGCTCACTCGCTCGGCCCCGAGCGGGTCAGTGCTGCGGCCGCGCACTTCTCGCAGCGCCCGGTGATCGCCATGTGCTCCACGTCCGTGGTGAACGCGTAACGCTCCGCCAGCCTTCCCACCAGTTCGTCGGCCAACGCGATGTCGGCCTCCTGGATCGCGCCGCAGTCGATGCAGACCAGGTGGAGGTGCGCGTGGTCGTGGGCCGCGTGGTACGCCGGCGGACCCGAGCCGAGGTGGGCGTGGCGGACCAGGCCGACGTCCTCGAGGACCTCCAGCGCCCGGTAGACCGTGGACAGGTTGACACCGCTGGCCGACTTCTGCACCTCGGCGCAGATCGCCTCGGGGGTGGCGTGGCCGATCCGCTCGACCGCCTCGAGGACCAGCTGGCGCTGCGGGGTCAGCCGCAGTCCGCGCTCGTGCAGCCTCGCCTGCAGCTCGTCGTCACGGTCATCCGAGCCGTCGTCCGCGGTCACCCGGCTACTCGACCCGCTTGAGCCGCGCGGACAGATGGGCCTGCAACGGCTGTCCCATGGCGGCCATGTCGTAGGCCCACATCAGCTCGCCCTCGACCAGGCCGTACAGGCGGTGGCCGGCGGTGTACTCCTTGGCGGTGGCGGTGCGGACGACGACGTCGGTGGAGATCTCGACCTTGGCGCCGTCGACGTGCCCGATCCACAGCTCGGCGAATCCGGTCGGGTGGGCCATGGTGACCTCGAGGGTGCCGTCCGGCTGGGGGCGCCAGTAGCCGGTCTCGGCGGCGCCTGGTCGCAGCTTGTTGCCGTCGTCGTCCAGGATCCAGCTGCGCGAGGAGTAGGTGAGGAACGGCTTGCCCACGTGGCCGAAGGTGACCTCCTGGCCGAAGTGGAAGCTGTCGATCGTGGGGTAGCCGCCGACGCCCGCGCCCTCCCAGCGGCCGATCAGCCAGGCCAGCGGGACGAGCTCCGGGGGCAGGTCGGGGGTGATCTGCACTCCGCTCAGCCCGTCAGTCCTGGCCCTGGAAGAGCTTGTAGACGACGTACACCGCGAACCACGTGATGAGCGCGGCGACGACGATCAGCAGACCGGTGTAGAAGCCCTCCAACATGGGCTCCACTCTAGCCACCTCGACCCTGCCGCCGTCGTTGCAGGCCCCAGGGCTGCTATGGCGACCCTGCAGCCTGCAACAAGGGGTTGTGCACAGGGGTGACCTGTCCCCGATTCGGTTCACCTCGCTGGCAGGGCACTCCGACCGCGGCGCACGGTCGGGCATGTCCTTCGCGCTGGCCGACTCCGAGCCGTTGACCGTGCTGCTCCTCACCGACGCGTGCCAGCTGTTCGGCCGGGCCCGCGTCCGCTGGGCCCTTCGCTGTGGACGCTGGCAGCGGCCTCACCCGAAGGTGGTGGTCACCCACTCAGCGGCGCTGTCACCGCCCGAGGCTCTGCTGCTCGCTGCCCTCGCCGGCCCGCCCGGCTCGCTGCTCGGCGGCCTCACCGCCGCCGGGCTCGACGGGCTGCGCGGCTTCGGCGAGGACGACGTCCACCTGGTGGTCCCGCACTCGGCCCGGGTGGGCGCCGTTGCGTCGGGCGTCGTCGTCCACCGGTCGCTGGTGCTGGAGTCCGACCAGGTCCGCCCCGCGGCGTCCCCGCCCCGCACGCGCCTGGAGCGCAGTGTGATCGACGCGGCGTCCTGGTCACGGTGGCCGCGACGCTCGCGGGCCATCGTGCTCGCCGTCGTTCAGCAGCGGCTGACGACGGCAGACCGGTTGCGCGAGTCGCTGGCGGTGCGCGGCCCGATCGCGCGCTCCGGACTGGTCCGGGAGACCATCATGGACGCCGAGGGCGGGATCCACTCGGTGCCCGAGCACGACTTCACCCGGATCGTCGTGCGCCGAGGGCTGCCCCGGCCGTCACGGCAGGTGGTGGTCCGCCGGCGCACCGGCCGGTACTACCTGGACGCCCGGTTCGACCCGTGGGGCGTGGCCGCCGAGGTCGACGGGGCGCGGCACCGGGACGTGTGGCAGAGCGAGGCGGACGACGACCGGCAAAACGAGCTGGTCATCGCGGGCCAGGGGCTGCTGAGGTTCTCGTCCTACCGGGTGCGCCACGAGCCCGACCAGGTCGGCGACGTGCTGTGCCGGGCCCTGCTGGCTGCCGGCTGGCGCCCCTGACCTCCCCTTCGCTCGTCGTTGCAGGCTCCAGGGTCGCCATGGCAGCCATGGAGCCTGCAACGGCGGGAAATGAGAAGTACCTGTCGAAGGTCACATATCGGGCTAGCCTCCGCCCGAGGCGTCCAGTGATCATCCACCAGGAGCGGCGCCCGTGAGGAGAAGTACATGATCCGTGCACGAGTGGGGGCGGTCGCCGCCGTCGGCGCCGCCCTCGTGCTGGCCATGGTCAACGCGACCGGAGCCAGCGCAGCCACCGCACCCGTCAGCATCGGCAGCAACGAGTTCCAGCGCAGTGTCGAGCCGGGCTCCGTCAGCGCCTACGTTTCGAGCACGACGAACGCCTCGCACCTGCCTGCGGGCTACGTGCCCGGTGCGTCGAGCCTCCCGGTCAGCTCGTCGTCCGACGCCAGGACGGTCATCACCGGGCTGAACCTGCGCGACCAGCGGAACGCGGACCGCGGCAACCAGTTCTCGCTCGAGCCGCCGGACCAGGGTTTGTGCGTCGGCGGCAACTTGTTGCTCGAGTCGGTCAACACCGTCTTCCGCATCCACAACACGGCCACCGGAGCCTCGTCGGACCCGATCTCGCTCAACCAGTTCTACACCGGCTACTCCGGGATCAATCGGGACACCGGTGAGTACGGGCAGTTCCTCTCCGACCCGAAGTGCTATGTAGACCCGGCCAGCGGACGGTTCTACATGTCCATGCTGGAGATCGACCAGGATGACACCGGCACCTTCACTGGGCGTACCGCCACCTACCTCGCGGTCAGCAAGACCCGCGCGCCGAGCGTCAGCGCGAGTGACTGGTGGTTCTACACCATCGACACCACGGACAACGGCACGCCGGACACCTCCGGCGTCGGCATCGGCGGGACGCGTCCGGTGGGCGCCAACCTGCCCAACAACCCCGACTGCCCCTGCCTGGGTGACCAGCCGCTGATCGGTGCGGACCGGTACGGCTTCTACGTCACCACCAACGAGTTCAGCCTCTTCGGCAGTGCCTTCAACGGCGCCCAGATCTACGCCCTGGACAAGAAGGGCCTGGAGAACGGCCACTTCACCATGCAGGCCTTCCACGGCGCCCCGATCGCGCTGGCCGAGGGACCGGCGTACTCGCTGCAGCCGGCGACATCGCCGACGGTGTGGGACTGGTCGGGTGAGAACCGCGGGACGGCGTACTTCCTGTCCGCGCTCGACTTCAACGGCACAACGGACAACCGGATCGCTGAGTGGCGTCTGACCAACACGTCGACCCTGGCGTCCCGGCACCCGAACGTCGTGCTGCAGAAGCCGACCATCATCGGGACCCAGGTCTACGGGCAGCCCCCGGCCATCGACCAGAAGGCCGGTCCCACCCCCCTGGCTGACTACCTGGCCGCGTTGACGGCCAAACCCGTGCCCGAGAACCAGCTCGAGTCCAACGACGACCGGATGAACCAGGTGGTGCTGCAGGGCGGCCACCTGTTCGGCGCGGTGAACACCATCGTCAAGGGCAACGGCCCGCGCCGGACCGGGATCGCCTGGTTCGCCGTGACCGCCGACCGGGCCCGGCTGCTCAACCAGGGCTACGTCTCCGTCAAGGGACAGAGCGTGTTCTTCCCGTCGATCGCGGTCGGCCCCAGCGGCAAGGGTGTCATGACCTTCTCGCTGGCAGGTCCGGACTACTACCCGTCCAGCGCCTACGTCCGCATCGGCCTGTACGGAACCTCGGGACCGGTTCAGGTCATGGGTGCCGGGGCCGCACCGGCGGACGGGTTCACCGGGTACGCGCGCTACGGTGGCAGCGGCGTCGAGCGCTGGGGTGACTACTCAGCGGCCGTGCCGGACTACCGGACCGGCGACATCTGGGTCGCGGCAGAGGACATTCCAGGCACCTTCGGATGGGGCTTCCCAGACGGCAACTATCTCGCCAACTGGGGCACGACAATCGCCAAGGTGAGCGTCGGCTCGTCGTTCCACTAGCAGTCAGCGATGAACCAGGGGCCGGGGCGCGCAGCAGTGCGCACCCCGGCCCCCTCGGCTTGCGCCCCGGCCCCGTCACCCGCATGAAGGGCAGGAAAGTGCGGCCATGCGCACAGAAGGGCACCTTCATGCAAGAAGGGGTCAGGAGGAGAAGGTGACGTTGGTGCCGGTGAGCATCAGCTCGAGGCCCGGCTCGGACGACGACGTCGACGTCAGCTGCACCCCGCCCGGGAGCCCCGACACCGGCACCGTGAACGTCAGCAGCCCCAGCAGCTGAGCCGGCAGCAGCGAGCCCAGCGAGGCCGCGCCCACGTCCACCGACACGGCGGACACCTTCACCCCGCCCTCGACGACAGCCACGGTGGCCCGCCCCGACAGCGGCACGGCCAGCCCGAGCACCGTCACCGTCCGGCTGACCCGCACCTGGTCGGACGACGGCCCCGCCGACAGCTCCACCCCCGAGACCGGTGCGGCCGCAGCCAGGTCCGCCCAGTGCAGCAGCGCCAGCCCCACGGCGACTCGGCCGTCACCGACGACGAGCCCTCCAGCCGAACCTGGCGCAGCGTCGCCGTCATCGACGCCACCGGCACCGTCGCGGTGGGCACGTCCCCCGCCGCGATCCGCGCCTCGTCTTAGACCCCGCTCAGCACCTGGGTGACGAACGGAACCCGGCGATCGTCACCGACGGGCGGGACGACGTGTGAAGCGCCGCACCCGCGCGCCAGCCGGCCAGCGCCGCGGCACCCCGGTCGGCCGCCACCACAAGCGGTCGGGCCGAAGGACAAGGGCGTCATGACGTTCTCGCTGTCCGGACCGGACTACTACCCGTCCAGTGCGTATGTCGGTATCGACTCGGGTGGGACGACCGGCCCGGTGCGGGCCAGGGGCGCAGGGATGATGCCGGCTGACGGGTTCCTCGCGAACCGGGGCACCACCCCCGCGAGGGTGACCCCCGAGCGCGGTAGCAGGGCCGACCAAGGTCGGAGGCGCCTGCCAGGTCCCCGGCCTCATCCGTCGGGGGGCCGCCCAGCAGGGGACCCGGTACGGCCTTCTGTCTTCCCGGTTGGGTCCGGCTCACGGGTTGCCCTGGCAGACCTGGCGCCGGCAACGAGGCGAGGGCCAGCGCGAGCGGGAGAGGGCCGAAGCCGGGCCCAGGGCCAACCGCTCGCCGTGCCCATCAGGGTCAGCATCGACGGCATCAGCAGCGACCGCACGACGAGGGCGTCGAGCATGATCCCGACGGCCAGCGCGAACCCCAGCTGACGGAACGGGTCGAGCGGCACCACGGCGAGCAGCCCCAGGCTGGCCGCCAGGGTGACCGCTGCCACCGAGATCGCCCGGGTGCTCTCCGGCAGGGCCACCCGGATCGCCTCCGTCAGCGGCCGGACGCGAGCCTCCGACCAGATGTGGCCCACCCCGAAGATGTTGTAGTCGGAGCCAAGCGCCACGAGCAGCACCGCCGCCGCGAAGGGCACGTAGAAGGTGAGGCCGTCCTGCCCGAGGCGGTCCTGGAACAGCCAGGTAGTAATACCGAGGGACGCGAGCAGGGCCAGCACGCTGGCCACCAGCAGCAGGATCGGCGCGACCAGCGCCCTCAGGAAGATCACCAGGATCAGGGCGTTGACGAGCAGCGCAGCCACAGCGATCCGGAACAGGTCGTCGGTGGTGTTGCCGACGATCTCGGCGGCCAGCGCCGTGTCGCCGGCGTACCCGACCTGGGCAGAGACCAGCCCGACCTGGGCCAGCAGCCCGGGCATCGCCTGCTGGAGGTCGCGCAGCGACCCGATCGCGCTGGCCCCCAGCGGCTGCGAGCTCATGATCACGAGGAGCCGGGCGGCGTCCCCGCCCTGGCTGTAGACCACGCCGAGGTCCTGCGGCAGCGGCTGCAGCCCGGGACCCACCACCCCCGCCACCCCGGGCTGCACCTCGATCCGCCGGCGGAGCTCCGCCAGCTCCCCGCGTTTCGCGGTGATCCCCGGCCCGCTCACCACGATCATGGTCGGGGAGAGGATCCCGTCGCTGAACCCGGCCTCGGCTGCCTGCGCCACCGCGCGCACCTTGTTGTCGACGGGCAGCGAGGGCACGAACGCCGCGCCGAGCTGCAGGTGCAGCGCAGGGACGGCGGCGGCCAACAGCCCCGCGACCGTGACCACCAGCACGACTGCGGCGGTGCGCGGTCGCGTCAGCCCGTCCGCTCCGAGCCTCCGACCGACCTGCCGCTGCAGCCAGTGCAGGGGGGTACGTCGCCAGGACACCAATGCGCTCAGCTGGGCCGACCCGGTGCCAGCCGGGCCGATCCTGCCCGCGGGTCGCGCTCCGTCGCCCCCCGCTGCCGGCAGACCCGGGACGAGGGGCCAGAACACCACCCGCCCGAGCACCGCCATCAGCGCCGGGACCAACGAGATGGACACCACGAGCGCGACGAGGACGGCGAGTGCCATCCCGGGCCCCATCGCCCGGAACAGCCCCGAGCTGCTCGCCAGCAGCGCCGCAGTCCCGGCAGCCACGGTCACTCCCGCCACTGCGACGATCGGGGCGACGTCCGCCGCGGACCGGCAGACGGCTTCACGGGTGTCCGCGACCTCCGTCATCGTCGTCCGCAGCCCGGACAGGAAGAAGATCACGTAGTCGGTGACGATGCCGAGCTGCAGCGCCACGAGCAGGGGCCGCAGCTCGCTGGGCGCGCTCACCCCGATCCACGACGCTCCCACGCCCACCGCCTTGGTGGTGATGACCACCGAGGTCCCGGCGACGGCGAGCGTCAGTGCCGGAGCCATCAGAGACCGAAAGCTCAGGCCCACGATCAGCACGAGCGCGATCAGGGTGACGATCTCCACGGTCGGCAGCGAGTCCTGGATGATGGCGCTCTGCTCCGCCCGCGCCGGTACCGAGCCGGTCACCCCGACTACGTGGTCCTGCGCGTCGAAGTGCTCGGCGACGAACCGTCGGGCGGCGCGCTCGCTGTCGGAGAGGCTGGCGTACGGCGACATGAACAGGTAGTTGATCACCGTGGTGCCGCTCTCCCGCGAGCCTGGGAACGCCCCCATCGTGTTCGGCAGCGGGAGCACCCCGAGGATGGGATAGAGGTTGCCGTAGTCGCCGCGGTTGGCGGCAGCCGCCCGCGCCAGCGCCCGCGACTGGGCGGCCACGGACAGGCCCGCCGGGTCACGCTGCACGACCTCCGTCCGGGCCAGCAATGGGAAGGCGAACTGCGACAGCGACTGGACCTCGACCCGGATCGCCGGGCTGTCGTCCGGCAGGAACCCGGACAGGCCGCCCCCGGACGGCGCCGGCGAGGGCAGCAGGGTCAGCGACCCGACGGCGAGAACCGCCCAGAGCCCGATGACCAACCACCGGCCGCGCACCATGAGCGACACCCACCACCGCGCCACGCGACCCGCCCGTCGTCGGACGGTGAGCCCGAGGGGGCCGGGGTGCGACACCGCGTCACGCCTGACCGCGGTCCGCGCCAGCCGATGGTCGCTCGAGTCCGAGGCGCGCAAGCTCCAGGTCCGCGAGCGCCCTGGTCCGGCCCTGGTGCAGGTCCTGCCACGGGTCCTCGCTCACCTCGCGGATCACTCCGTAGGGCCGACGGGCCACCGTGCGGTGCGCCAGGAATTGGTCCACCATCGGCCCCTCGCCCGCGGCCAGCGCCGCCTCCACCTGCTGCCGGTCCCGCCGCCGGGCCAGCCGCAGCGGCAGGTACAGGCCGAACACCGGGGTGGCTGGGACGATGGCCACCGAGAACCCCAGGAGCAGGGCCAGCTGCCGCATCGTGGACGTGGTCTGCTGGCCGCTGGCCCGGATCTCCTGCGCCGTGCTGCGGACCTCCGTGCCGAAGCCCCCCGTGCGGTCACCGATCACCGGGACCTGCCTGAGCGACTGGAGGGCCCGCCCGACGTCCTCCAGCGCCGTGCCGGACTGGACCGCGGCCGTCCCGACGCGGGACAGCCGCCACAGCGCCACCCCGGTCAGCGCGCCCATCGCGATCCAGAACACCACCCAGAAGACGACGACGCCGTCCAGCAGGCGCACCGTCTGCTGGTCGGCGTCGAGCAGCCCCCTGCGCGCGCGGGTGGCCGTCATCTCAGCTGCTGGTGGACGTCGGGCTCGGCGACGTCACGGAGATGCCTCGACAGCTCTCGACCAGTGAGGAGATCCGGGCCTGCCGGGTCCGCAGGTCGTCGACGAGCTGCGCCAGCCGGTTGGCGTCGAGCGACCTCAACGAGCCGGCCACCCCGGAGAGGTCCTGCTGGACGGCGGCGAGCTCGTCGGAGATCTGCGCGCACTCGGCCGGGATGACGACAGTCGTCGGGCTCTGGCCGGCACCCGTGCTCGGCTGCGAGGCGCCGCCACCCGCGCTCGCCGACACCGTCGGGGAGGCGGTGGTGCCGGTGTCCGAGGTGTTGCCCAGCCACACGACCACCCCGCCGAGAAGCGCCCCGACGAGGAACGTCAAAGCGGGCACGATCCAAAACATCGAGCTGCGGCGGGTGCTGGTCCCCGTCGGCGGTCCAGGGGTCGGGTCTGGACTCGAGGTGGCCATCGGCGAGCTCCTTCCTCACGACATCTGTCCTCACGACATCGGTCGATCCTCGCACCGCTCGACTCGCCCGGTCTGCTCGCCAGGTCTGCCCCGTTCACCCGGCCACCAAACGCGGTGGGTCAGCCGCCCGCGAACGGCGGCAGCGCCTCGACCACTGAGCCCGGCAGTGTCACGACCTCGATGTGAGGCCGCACCCCGGCCGGCGCGCCGTCGACCAGGAACGAGCAGCGGGCCAGCACCCGGGCCAGCCGCTCGTCGCCGTCGCGGCGGGCGACCGCCTCGCGCACCACGTCGGCCAGCGTGGCGCAGCCGGCGAAGGACTCCTCGGCCGCTCCGGCCGCCTCCTTCGCGGCGGCCCAGTACCGCAGCGTCACGCTCACCGGACCATCATCGCCCACCGGTCGCCTCGGCAGCCCCCGCGGCCCCGGCCGCCCAGGCCCAGACCCGCGCGGTCAGCTCCGCCGAGATCGCGTTCTCCGCGTGCCCGAAGCCGGGCTCCACCCACAGCTGCGCGGTCGGCCCCGCGGCCGCAGCCAGCTGCTCGGCGTGGTCGAGCGGGAAGTAGCGGTCATGGGTGCCGTGGACGACGAGGAGCGGCACCGGTGCGATCGACCCGGCCAGCGCCCGGGGCTCGGCCGGCAGCGGGTCCCAGCCGTCGGCGACGATCCGGGTGCGCATCCCGACCCTGGCCACCAGCCGCCCGGACGGCCGCTCCACCACCCGGTGCAGCATCCGCATGGCGGGAGTCCCCCGGTAGTACCAGCGGGCCGGGCTGCTCACCGACACCACGGCGTCCACCCCGCGCAGCATCGCCGCGTGCCGCACCACGACCGAGCCGCCCATCGAGAACCCGACGGTCACCACCCGGGCGTAGCCCAGCAGCCGCGCCCACCGCACCGCGGCGTCCAGGTCGAGCACCTCGAGGTCCCCCACCGTCGAGACGCCGCCCGAGCGCCCGTGCCCGCGAAAGTCCAGCGCCACCACCCCGGCGCCCGCACCGGTCAGGACGCCGGCCACCCGGCGCAGCCCCGGCGAGGACGACGACCCGCTGAACCCGTGCGCCAGCACCACCGCCGTCGGTACCTCCGACGGCGCGGCACCGGACCGCGCGGCACCGGACCGCGCGGCCAGCCGGGCACCCGCCGGCGCCCAGTGCAGCGCGGCCACCCGGATCCCGTCGGCGGCCACCAGCGTCCGCCGCTCAGCGGGCGAAGCGGCCCCGGACGACGACAGATCCACGTCCGCTATCCTCTCCCCAAGGGATCCGGGCACCGTCGCCAGACGTTCCACCGGGTCCTTTGCTGTTTTCTGGACCAGGTCCAGCGAGAGGAGCCAGCCGGTGAGCCAGCTGCTGCTGCTGACCAACACGATGCAGCCGTCGTCCGAGGTGCTGCCCGCGCTGGGGCTGCTCATGCACCAGGTCCGGATCGCCCCGGCCGAGGCCACCGCCCTCATCGACGCGCCGGTCTGCGACCTGCTCCTCGTCGACGGCCGCCGCGACCTGCCGCACATGCGCGGGCTGTGCCGGCTGCTGCGCACCACCGGCGTCGACGTGCCCGTGGTGCTCGTGGTCACCGAGGGCGGCATGGTCGCCGTCAGCGAGGACTGGGGCATCGACGACGTGCTGCTCGAGTCGGCCGGCCCGGCCGAGGTAGAGGCCCGGATCCGGCTGGCCATCGGCCGGCTGGCCGCGGCCCGCGACGGCGACTCCGACGCGCCCGCCGAGATCCGCGGCGGCGACGTCGCCATCGACGAGGGCGCGTACAGCGCGAAGGTGAAGGGTCGCACGCTCGACCTCACCTTCAAGGAGTTCGAGCTGCTGAAGTTCCTCGTCCAGCACCCGGGCCGGGTGTTCAGCCGGGCCCAGCTGCTGCAGGAGGTGTGGGGCTACGACTACTACGGCGGCACCCGCACGGTCGACGTCCACGTGCGCCGGCTGCGGGCCAAGCTCGGCCCCGAGCACGAGGCCCTGATCGGCACCGTGCGCAACGTCGGCTACCGCTTCGTGCTCCCCCCGCGCCCCGAGGAGCGCACCCCGGTCCTCACGTGAGCGACCACACCGACCCGGCCTACGCCCGCCTGGAGGTGGTCGGCCGGCTCGACACCGCGGAGATCCGCCGGGTCGCCCTGCTGGTCGAGCGGGCCACCGAGGTCGACGGTGTCCGCCCGCTGTCCGAGCACGTCTCCCTGCACCTGCGGCACGGCGGGGACGCCCCGGGACGCAACCTGCTGCTCTACCTGCCCGATGACCGGCTGGCCGGCTACGCCCACCTCGACGTCACCGATGTCGTCGAGGGCTCCAGCGCGGAGCTGGTCGTCGACCCCGAGCTGCGCCGGCACGGGCTGGGCCGGCTGCTCGTCCAGCACCTGCGCGCCGAGTCCCCCGACGGCCGGCTGCGGCTGTGGTCGCACGGCAACCAGGCCGGGGCCGTCGCGCTGGCCACCAGCCTCGGCTTCACCCACACCCGCTCGCTGTGGCAGATGCGCCGCTCGCTGTTCGCCCGGCTGCCCCGGCCGCAGCTGCCGCAGCACCTCGCCGTCCGCACCTTCGTGCCTGGGGCCGACGACGACGCCTGGATCGCGCTCAACAACGCGGCGTTCGCGGGCCACCCCGAGCAGGCCGGCTGGACGCCGGAGGACCTGCACCGGCGGATGGCCGAGCCGTGGTTCGACCCGGCCGGGTTCTTCCTCGCGGCGGACGCCGACGGCCGGCTGGTCGGCTTCCACTGGACCAAGGTGCACGGCGGCACCGAGCACGCCCACGACGGGCACGGCCACGAGCCGATCGGCGAGGTGTACGTGGTCGGCGTCCACCCCTCGCAGCGCGGCACCGGGCTGGGCCGCGCGCTCACCCTGATCGGGCTGCGGCACCTGCGCGGGCTCGGCCTGTCCGAGGCGATGCTCTACGTGGACGCCGACAACGCCGCGGCGATCGGCCTGTACACCGCCCTCGGCTTCACCCGCTGGGACACCGACGTCCTGTTCCGCGCCTGACCGGTTGAAGGGGGTGACACCATGAGCAGATGACCGAGGACACCGGGGTGAGCGCGCTGAGCGACATGTCCGAGATCGCCGAGATCGTCCGTGACGAGGCCCGTGACGACCTGCCCGACGGTTCGTTCGACACCGCCGAGGAGATCGCCGCGGCGGAGGCGGCCGAGGCCGCAGCGGCCGGCGCCGCCCTCGGGGTCCCCGACCTGCCCGAGAACCGGTTCTACGACCGCGAGCTGTCCTGGCTGGCGTTCAACCAGCGGGTGCTCGAGCTGGCCGAGGACCCGGACCTGCCGCTGCTCGAGCGGGCCAAGTTCCTGGCCATCTTCGGCAGCAACCTGGACGAGTTCTACATGGTCCGGGTGGCCGGTCTGAAGCGGCGGATCGCCACCGGCATCGCCGTCCGGGCGGCCAGCGGGGCGCTGCCCCGCGAGGTGCACGAGACGATCCTGGCCGAGTCCCGAACCCTGCAGGAGCGGCATGCCGCCTGCTTCCAGCACGAGGTGCTGCCGGCGCTGGCCACGGAGGGCATCGAGCTGCTGCGCTGGAACCAGCTCACCCCGGTCGAGCGGGACGCCGCCAGCGGGTTCTTCCAGGACCGGGTCTTCCCGGTGCTCACCCCGCTCGCCGTCGACCCGGCGCACCCGTTCCCCTACATCTCCGGGCTGTCGCTCAACCTGGCCGTCGTCGTGCGCAACCCGCAGACCGGCACCGAGCACTTCGCCCGGGTGAAGGTCCCGCCGATCCTGCCGCGGCTCTCCCGGGTCGGCGAGCAGCGGTTCGTGCCGCTGGAGGACATCATGGCCGCGCACCTGGGCCAGCTGTTCCCCGGCATGGAGGTGCTGCAGCACCACGCCTTCCGGGTCACCCGCAACGAGGACGTCGAGGTCGAGGAGGACGACGCCGAGAACCTGCTGGTGGCGATGGAGCGCGAGCTGATGCGCCGCCGGTTCGGCCCGCCGGTGCGGCTGGAGGTCGAGCGCACCATCGACCCGCACGTGCTCGACCTGCTGGTCCGCGAGCTGTCCATCACCCCCGGCGAGGTGTTCGCGCTGCCCGGACCGCTGGACCTCACCGGGCTGTGGGCGCTGATGGGCCTGGACCGGGCCGACCTGAAGGACTCCCCGTTCCTGCCCCGCACCAACCGCGAGCTGGCCGAGGCCGAGTCGGCGTCCGAGGCGGACGTGTTCACCGCCGTCCGCGACCACGACGTCCTGCTGCACCACCCGTACGACTCGTTCTCCACCAGCGTGCAGTCGTTCCTGGAGCAGGCCGCCGTCGACCCGGATGTGCTGGCCATCAAGCAGACGCTGTACCGGACCAGCGCCGACTCCCCGATCGTCGACGCGCTCATCGACGCCGCCGAGGCCGGCAAGCAGGTCCTCGTGCTGGTCGAGATCAAGGCCCGGTTCGACGAGGGCGCCAACATCAAGCGGGCCCGCAAGCTGGAGCAGGCCGGCTGCCACGTCGTCTACGGCCTGGTCGGGCTGAAGACGCACTGCAAGCTGTCCATGGTGGTGCGCCTGGAGGGCGACGGGATCGTCCGCTACACCCACATCGGCACCGGCAACTACCACCCCAAGACGGCCCGGCTGTACGAGGACATGGGCCTGCTCACCGCCGACCCGCAGGTCGGGGACGACGTCGGCAACCTGTTCAACGTGCTGTCCGGCTACTCGATGAACACCGACTACGAGCGGCTGCTCGTCGCCCCGCACTCCATCCGGGCCGGCCTGGTCGAGCGGATCGAGCGGGAGGTCGAGCACCACCGGGCCGGTCGGCCGGCCCGCATCCGGTTCAAGGTCAACTCGATCGTCGACGAGCAGACCATCGACGCGCTGTACCGCGCCGCCCGGGCCGGCGTCCCCGTCGACGTGTGGGTCCGCGGCATCTGTGCGATCCGCGGCGGCGTGCCCGGGCTGTCCGAGAACGTCCGGGTGCGCAGCATCCTGGGCCGGTTCCTGGAGCACTCCCGGGTCTACTGGTTCGAGGGCGGCGGCAACCCCGAGGTCTGGATCGGCAGCGCCGACCTCATGCACCGCAACCTGGACCGGCGGGTCGAGGCGCTCGTGCAGCTGACCGCCCCGGCCCACGTCGCCGAGATCGGCGCGCTGATCGACCTCGGCTTCGACGAGGGCACCGCCTCCTGGCACCAGGGCCCCGACGGCACCTTCGTCCGGCACGACAAGGCGGACGACGGCACGCCGCTGATGGACATCCAGGCCTTCCTCATCGACCTGCACCAGCGGCGCCGGAGCCTGGTGTGACCCCAGGGGCCGCCGACCCGCAGACCGTCCGCGAGGTGGAGCACAAGCTGCGCGTGCACGGCCTGTTCGAGCTGCCCGACCTCACCGCAGCCGGCTGCGGGGTGGCCCGGGTCGAGCCGCAGCCGACGCTGCGGCTGACCGCCGCCTACTTCGACACCGCCGACCTGCGGCTGGCCCGGCACAAGGTCACCCTCCGTCGGCGCGACGGCGGCGAGGACGACGGCTGGCACCTCAAGCTGCCGGCCGAGACCGCGGCCGGGAAGGACGCCGGCGGCGGCTCCGACCCGGCCAGCCGGGACGAGCTGCAGCTGCCCTTGGACGCCGCCCCCGCGGACGGCCCGCCGCCGCGCCAGCTGCTCGACCTGGTGCTCGGGCTGACCCGGACCGCCACGGTGGAGCCGGTGACCACGCTGCGCAACGAGCGCCGCCCCTACGAGCTGTTCGACGCCGACGGGCTGCTGCTCGCCGAGCTCACCGACGACTCGGTCGCCGTCGTCGACGCCGGGCACGTGACGGCCCGGTTCCGCGAGCTGGAGGTCGAGCGCCGCGACGGCAGCCCGGCCGCGCTCGCCACGGTCGTGGCCGCCCTCGAGACGGCCGGGGCGGTCGCGGCCGGCGATGTCAGCAAGGCCGCCCGGGCGCTGGGCCCGGCCGCCGCCGCACCGCCGGACGTGCCCGAGCCCGGCCCGGTCCGCCCGAAGGACCCGGCCGCCGACGCCGTCGCCGCGCACCTGGCCCGGCACGTGCGCGCCTTCCAGGCCCAGGACCTGCGGGTCCGCCGCGACCTGCCGGACTCCGTCCACCAGATGCGGGTGGCCGCCCGGCGGCTGCGCAGCGGGCTGAAGGTGTTCGCCCCGCTCGTCGAGGAGCACTGGGCGGACGCGCTGCGCAGCGAGCTGGCCTGGATCGCCGCCGTCCTGGGGGAGGTGCGCGACCGTGAGGTGCTCGAGCAGCGGCTGCTGGCGCACGCTGCCGAGCTGGGCGAGCCGGACGCCGAGGCGGCCAGCGGCACGATCCGAAGGATCCTGGACGCCGAGATCGGCCCGGCCCGGGCGGCCGTCGAGGAGGCCATGGCGTCCACGCGGTACGTCGCCCTGCTCGACGTCCTGGTTGACGCCGCGCACGCGCCCCGGCTGACCAAGGCCGCCGAGGCCAGGTGCAGCCAGGCGCTGCCGCCGCTGGTGCAGCGCACCTGGCGCCGGCTGGCCCGAGACGTCAAGCGGCTGCGGCTGGACTCCCCGGACGTCGAGTGGCACCAGGCCCGGATCGCCGCGAAGAAGGCCCGCTACTCCACCGAGATGCTCGTCCCCGTGTTCGGGGAGCCGGCCAAGGCCTTGGCCAAGCAGCTGGCGTCGGTCACCGAGCTGCTCGGCGACCACCACGACGCGGTGATCGCCGCCGAGACGCTGCGCCGGTTCGCCGGCACCCGCAACCTGAGCGGGCGGGCCGGGTTCGCGCTCGGCCGGCTGCACGACGTCGAGCGGGCGCACGCCGCCGATCTGCTGGTGCAGTTCGAGCGGACCTGGCCCGAGGTGTCGCGCCGGCGCTACCGGTCCTGGCTCGAGCCCTCCGGCTGAGGAGGGGACCGGTGGACGGCGGCGACGGGCCGACCCTGATCCGGGCGGCGGGGGCGCTGCTGTGGCGCCCCGGCCCGGACGGGCCGCTGATCGCCGTCGTCCACCGGGTGCTGCAGCAGGACTGGAGCCTGCCCAAGGGCAAGCTCGAGCACGCCGAGCACTGGCTGACCGCCGCCGTCCGGGAGGTACGAGAGGAGACCGGCCAGCAGGTGGCCCTCGGCCGCCCGTTGGCCACGCTGACCTACGAGGTGCTCGGCGTGCCGAAGGTGGTGCGGTACTGGGCGGCCAAGGGCGGCGAGCACGCGTTCGTGCCCACCCACGAGGTGGACGCGGTCGACTGGCTCGGCCCGGCCGAGGCCAGGGCCCGGCTGAGCTACCCGCGCGACGACGACGTCGTCACGGCGCTGCTGGCTGCCCCGGTGGACACCGTGCCGTTCGTGGTGCTGCGCCACGGCAAGGCGACCCCGCGCCACGACTGGCCGGCGGCGGACGACGACCAGCGTCCGCTCAGCCCGCGCGGCCAGGGCGAGGCGCAGCGGCTGGTGCCGCTGCTGACGGCGTACGGGATCGAGCAGGTGCACTCCTCGGACTACCGCCGCTGCGCGGACACGGTGCGCCCGTTCGCGGCGGCCCGGGAGCTGCCGGTGTGGCCCGAGCCGCTGCTGTCCGAGCGTGGCTTCGCCGGGCACGAGGAGGACGCGGTCGAGCGGACCCGGGCGCTGCTGCGCGAGCCGCGGCCGATCGTGGTGTGCACCCACCGCCCGGTGCTGAGCGGGCTGCTGCCGGGGCTGTTCGGCGGCCGGCCGCCCAAGCAGCTGCGCCGCACCCTGGAGCCGGGCGCCTTCGTCGTGCTGCACCGCCGGGTGGACGCCCTGGCGGACGACGCCGACCCGCTGGCCGCCGTCGTCGCGGTCGAGCGGCACCGTCCGTAGCGGGACCGAGACCCCTCGTTCACCGGCCGTTCACCCGCCCCCGGGGATCAGGACACCTGGCCTCCCTACCGTCCGGCACATAGGACATCGACATGACCCGAAGGAGAAGTCCGCGGTGAAGATCACCCGCTACGGCCAGCTGGCCGGCGTAGCCCTCGTCGGCACCCTCGCGCTCGCTGCGTGTGGTTCCGACACCCAGAACACCGCCGGTGGCTCCTCGAGCCCCTCCGGCTCCAGCAGCATCGACTGCGGCACCGGCTCGCTCAAGGCGTCCGGCTCGACCGCCCAGGCCAACGCCATGAGCGACTGGATCAACGAGTACCAGACCCAGTGCGGCAGCGGCGTCACCGTCGACTACCAGGGGGTCGGGTCCGGCGCGGGCATCACCGACTTCACCAACAAGCAGACCGACTTCGCCGGGTCCGACTCGTCGCTGAAGCCGGACAGCGAGCAGCCCAAGGCCGACGCCCGCTGCTCGGCCGGACCGGCGATCAACATCCCGATGGTGGGTGGCGCGATCGCGATCACCTACAACGTGCAGGGCGTGAGCAAGCTAACGCTGACCTCGCAGGCCATCGCCGGGATCTTCGCCGGAAAGATCACCAAGTGGAACGACCCGGCGATCGCGGCCGCCAACCCAGGCGTCACCCTGCCCGGCTCGGCGATCATCTCCTTCCACCGGTCCGACGCGTCCGGCACCACCGACAACTTCACCCAGTTCCTCGCCGCGGCCGCGCCCGACGTGTGGACGTTCCAGCTGGGCAAGTCCTGGACCGCTCCCGGCGGCCAGGGCGGCAAGGGCAACGACGGCGTCAGCACCGGTGTGAAGGGCACCCCGAACTCGATCGGCTACGTCGAGCTGTCCTACGCCCAGAACAACAACCTGCCGGTCACCGCGGTGGACAACGGCGCCGGCGCCGTCGAGCCGACCGCCGACACCGCCTCGAAGGCGCTCGGCCAGGCGAAGATCACCGGGACCGGCAACAACCTCCCCGTGAAGATCAACTACAACATCAAGGACGCCGGCGCCTACCCGATCGTGCTGGTGACCTACGAGATCACCTGCGAGAAGGGGCTCGACGCGGCCCAGGCGAAGCTGGTCAAGTCGTTCCTCACCTACACCGCCTCGGACGCCGGTCAGAGCAAGCTGTCCACGACCGGCTACGTGCCGATCAGCGGCGACCTGCTGACCAAGGTGCGGAGCGCGATCTCCGCGATCAGCTAGTCACGCCGCGCCGTGGCCCCGCCGTCCGCTGTACGGCGGGGCCACGGCATCCTTAGCATGACCACGCGCCCAGGAATCCAGCAGGAGCGGTCCCCGTGACAGTCACCCCGACGACCACCGAGTCGTCGTCCGCGCCTGCCCCGTCCTCGCCGATCAGGGGCCGGTCCCGGCGCCGCGGTGACCAGGTGTTCAGCACCCTGTCGATGCTCGCTGGGATCCTGGTGCTGGCCATCATGGCCGGGATCGCGATCTTCCTGATCATCAAGGCGATCCCCGCGCTGCGGGTCAACACCGCGAACTTCCTGACCACCTCCGCGTGGCTCCCGGACAACACCCCCTCCGTGTTCGGCATCGCCGCACTGGCGTTCGGCACCGTGGTGTCCTCGCTCATCGCGCTGCTGCTGGCCGTGCCGGTCGGGTACGGCGTCGCGCTGGCGCTGGCCCACTACGCGCCGAAGCGGATCGCCGCCGCGCTGGCGTTCGTCGTCGACCTGCTGGCCGCCGTCCCGTCGATCATCTTCGGGCTGTGGGGACTGGCCTGGCTGATGCCGAGGACCGAGGGCCTGTTCGCCTGGCTGGACACCCATCTCGGCTTCATCCCGATCTTCCACAACACGCTGGGCGTGTACTCCCGGTCGCTGGCCCTGGCCGGCATCGTCCTGGCGATCATGATCCTGCCGACGGTCTCCGCGATCAGCCGCGAGGTGTTCGTCCAGGCGCCGCCCGCCCACATCGAGGCGTCGCTCGCCCTCGGCGCGACCCGGTGGGAGATGGTCCGGATGGCCGTCCTCCCGTTCAGCAAGCCGGGCATGATCAGTGCCGCGATGCTCGGCCTGGGCCGGGCCCTGGGCGAGACGATCGCGGTCGCGCTGGTGCTGTCCGCGACCTTCCAGATCAACTGGCACCTCACCGAGCCCGGCGGCAACACCTTCGCGGCCAACATCGCCCTGAAGTTCAACGAGGCGGGCATCAACGGGCAGGGCGCGCTGATCGCCGCCGGCCTGGTGCTCTTCGTGCTCACCCTCGTCGTCAACGTCGTCGCCCGCCTGGTGATCGCCCGGCGGGCCGAGTTCTCCGGGGCGAACTGAGATGGCCACCACCACCCAGAGCCCGACCGGCCAGGCCCCGCACGACGCCTTGGCCGGCGGCCAGCTGCCCCGGTGGGCCCCGTGGGCGTGCGCGGCCGGCGCGGCGCTGGCCGCCGTCGCGCTGATCGCCGTCCTGCCGGTCGACGGCCGGGCGCAGACGCTGCTGCTCGCCCTGCTGCTGTACGTCGGGTCGCAGACGGCGTGGAGCTTCGCCGTGGAGGGCCGGCGGCACGCCGTGGACCGGCTGGCCACGACGCTGGTCTACGCCGCCGGGGTGGTGGCCCTGGTCCCGCTGGTGGCGATCCTGGCCACCACGATCGTCCAGGGACTCAAGGTCTTCGACGTCTACTTCCTCACCCACTCCATGCGCAACGTCAGCCCGCTGCGCCCTGGCGGCGGCGCCTACCACGCCATCATCGGGACCCTGGAGGTCGTGGGGATCGCCGCGGCCATCGGCATCCCGATCGGCCTGCTCGTAGCGATCTACCTGGTGGAGTACGGCAGCGGCAAGCGGCTGGCCCGCTGGGTCACGTTCTTCGTCGACGTGATGACCGGCATCCCGTCGATCGTGTCCGGCCTGTTCATCTACACCGGGCTGATCCTCACGCTCGGCTGGGAGCGGACCGGGTTCGCCGGCGCGCTGTCCCTGACCATCTTGATGATCCCGGTGATGGTCCGCTCGACCGAGGAGATGCTCAAGCTGGTGCCCAACGAGCTGCGCGAGTCGGCGTACGCGCTCGGCGTCCCGAAGTACAAGACGATCCTGCGGGTGGTCGTCCCGACCGCCCTGCCGGGCATCATCACGGGCGCCATGCTGGCGGTGGCCCGGATCACCGGGGAGACCGCGCCGCTGCTGCTCACCATGTTCATCTCGGCGTCCATCAACTTCAACGCGTTCACGGGGCCGCAGGCCACCCTGCCGACGTTCATCTGGGACCAGATCGCCCGTGGCACCCCGGCCTCGCTGGACCGGGCCTGGGCCGGTGCGCTCACCCTGATCCTGATCGTGGTCATCCTCAACCTGATGGCCCGGCTGTTCGGCCGGGCCTTCCGAGTCAAGTAGTCACCCGGAGCTGCCTCGCATGGCCAAGCGGATCGACGTCTCAGACCTCGACATCTACTACGGCGACTTCAAGGCCGTGGAAGGTGTCTCGCTGTCGGTGGAGCCACGTTCCATCACCGCGTTCATCGGGCCGTCCGGGTGCGGCAAGTCGACGGTGCTGCGGACCCTGAACCGGATGCACGAGGTGCTGCCGGGGGCTCGCTCCGAGGGCAAGGTGCTGCTCGACGGCGAGGACATCTACGCCAGCGACGTGGACCCGGTCAACGTCCGGCGGACCATCGGCATGGTCTTCCAGAAGCCGAACCCGTTCCCCACCATGTCGATCTACGACAACGTGGTCGCCGGGCTGAGGCTGCAGGGCCGGCGGAAGAGGGCCGAGCTGGACGCCATCGTGGAGTCCTCGCTGCGCGGCGCCAACCTGTGGGAGGAGGTCAAGGAGCGGCTGGGCCGGCCCGGGAGCAGTCTGTCCGGCGGGCAGCAGCAGCGGCTGTGCATCGCCCGGGCGATCGCGGTGGAGCCGGCCGTGCTGCTCATGGACGAGCCGTGCTCCGCGCTGGACCCGATCTCCACCCTCGCCATCGAGGACCTCATGCAGGAGCTCAAGCGGGACTACACGATCGTCATCGTCACCCACAACATGCAGCAGGCCGCCCGGGTGAGCGACCACACCGGCTTCTTCAACATCGCCGGCACCGGCAAGCCCGGCCGGCTGATCGAGATGGACAGCACCGAGAAGATCTTCAGCAACCCCTCCGAGAAGGCCACCGAGGACTACATCACCGGCCGCTTCGGCTAGCGGTCAGCCGTCAGCTGACCGGGGTGAGGCCCAGGACGGCGTCGATCTCGGCCGTGGACATGGGGCGGTCGTGGCTGGACGCCGCGATGACCAGCTCGCCGTACAGCTCGATCTCGGCGAGGACCTCGGCGTCGTGCAGGCGGGTGTCCGGCGTCACCACACCAGGCTAGACCGGGACCGCCGAGCAGGGCATGGTCCGTCCGGGCGGTTCGGCCACCACCCGCACGACGCAGCCGGCCTGGCTCAGCGGGGCCCGCCCTCAGCGGGGCCCGCCCTCGGCGTCCACCACGGCGCGCCCGGTGGACCGCTCCCGCAGGAAGGTGGTGATCCGCAGGTGGTCCGGGTCGGCGGCGTAGGTGCGGTACGCGTCCCGGCCGGTGTGGGTGGTCACCAGGACGAGGTCCCACGAGCTCGGGGTGCGCTCGACGTCCAGCCCCACCCACAGCCCGGCCAGCCCCTGGACCCGCCCCGGCAGCGTCTCGAGCAGCCGCTTGGACTCGGCCGCGTCGGCCGGGTCGTCGAACCGGAACAGCACGGTGTGGGTGAACATACCGGCATTCTGGCAGGTCATCCGATCGTAAAGTCCGGTCCCCGCGCGAAGACCGGACGCCGCCGTTACCGTGGGAAGCGTGACCGAGTCCGGGGTGACGGAGCGTTCGACGCTCGACCTCGGCCCGCGCCTGGTCGAGGACCCGGCCGTGGTCGAGACCCCGGTCGTCCACTCGGTCCACCTGGTCGAGCACCACCAGTTCAGCGTGGCGGTCTGCGACACCTGCGGCTGGCGCAGCTTCGCCCGCCGGTCGCGCCCGCTGGCCCGCGACGAGGGCCGCGACCACGAGGTGCTGCACAACCCCCGCTGAGGTCCCTCCGGTCAGGGTGCGGCGGAGCGGACCCGCTCGCGCACCGCGGCCTGGTTGGCCGCCCCCACCCGGGTGAACAGCCCGGCCAGCCGCAGCGCCGGGCCCGGCACCGCCGCGATCAGCCGCACCTGGGCGCCCCGCCAGCGCGGCACCGCCCGGTACGGCCGCGGCCGCTCCAGCAGCCGCAGCCCGGCGGCGGCCACCTCCTGCGGCGTCACCAGCCGCATCCCGCTGAAGGTCATCGCGATCGCCGGGTCGTCGAGCAGCGGCTCGATCATCGGGGTGAGCATCCCGTCCGGGCACAGCACCGACAGGTGGACGCCGGCCAGCCCGTGCCCGCGCAGCTCCGCCTGCAGGCCCAGCGTGTACGCCAGCACCGCGTGCTTGGTCGCCGCGTAGACGCACTCGCCCGGGACCGGCACCCACGACGCCAGCGACCCCACGTTGACCACGTGCCCGCGGCCGGCCGGGCCGCGGTCCCGCATCACCGAGACGGCCGCCCGGGTCCCGTTGATCACCCCGAGCAGGTTGACCTCCACGACCCGCCGGACGACGCCGTCCGGCTGGGTGGCGGCGTCGCCCGCGCCGAGCACGCCCGCGTTGTTGACCCACACGTCGGGGTCGGTGTCGCGGGCCAACGCCCGGCAGGCGTCCGGGTCACGCACGTCGAGGACGACGTCGGCGCCCTCGAGGTCGGCACCCACCACCCGGTAGCCGGCGTCCCGCAACGCCGTCACGAAGGCCGAGCCGAGACCGCCGGCCGCGCCGGTCACCACCGCCGTCCGCTGCGTCATCCCCGGAGCCTACGGCCGCGCCCGGAGGGACCGACGGCCCTTCCGCGAACCGCTCCGGCGGCGCGACCGTGGATCTATGACTGCGGTGATCCGGACCCGGGGCCTGACCAAGTTCTACGGTCACCAGCGCGGGATCGAGGACCTTGACCTGCAGGTCGAGCCGGGCGAGGTGTTCGGCTTCCTCGGCCCGAATGGTGCGGGCAAGACGACGACGATCCGGCTGCTGCTCGGATTGATCAAGCCGACTCGAGGCGGTGCCGAGGTGCTCGGGCTGGACCTGCGCCGGCAGGGCGTGCCGATCCGGACGCGGGTCGGGTACCTGCCCGGCGACCTGGCCCTGTACGACCGGATGCGCGGCCACGACCTGCTGGAGTTCCTCGGCCGGATGCGCGGCGACGTCCCGGCGTCGGCGTACCGGTCCCTGGCCGAGCGGTTCGAGCTGGACCTGCAGCCGCGGGTGCGCGAGCTGTCCAAGGGCAACCGGCAGAAGCTGGGCGTCGTCCAGGCGTTCATGCACTCCCCCGACCTGCTCATCCTGGACGAGCCGACCAGCGGGCTGGACCCGTTGGTGCAGCTGGAGTTCCAGCGGCTGGTCCGCGAGACGGTGGCGCGCGGTGCGAGCGTGTTCCTGTCCTCCCACGTGCTCACCGAGGTCGAGCAGATGGCCGACCGGGCGGCCATCGTCAACCACGGCCGGCTGCTCGTGGTCGACAGCGTGGACGCGCTGCGCACCCGCGCCGCCCGCCGGGTCGAGCTGGACTTCGCGGTCGTCCCGCCGGCCGAGCTCGCGACCGCGCCGGGGGTGCAGTCGGTCGAGGTCCGCGGCCCGACGGCGGTGTGCACGGTGCGCGGGCCGATCACCGGCCTGCTGAAGACCGCGGTGGACCACGGGGTCATCGACGTCCACACCCACGACCCGGATCTCGAGGACGCCTTCCTCGGCTTCGTCTCGGGAGGCAGCCATGTCCAGTAGCAGCCAGGTGCTCGTGCTGACCGGGCGCAGCGCCAGCGAACGGTGGCGCTCGGTGCTCGTGTGGGGCCTCGGCCTCGCGGCCATGGCAGCGATCGAGCTGGCGGTGTACCCGTCGATCGCCAAGTCGAGCGCGGCCATGCAGGAGTACGTCGACCAGTGGCCGGAGGCGTTCAGGCAGGCGTTCGGCCTGGAGGACTACGCGACCGGCGCGGGGTTCTTGAACGCCAAGATGTTCAGCATGATCGTGCCGCTGGGGCTGATCGCGGTGGCGCTGGGCGCGGCGGCCGCGGCCACCGCCGGTGAGGAGGAGCGCGGCACCTTGGACCTGCTGATGTCCCTGCCGGTGCGCCGGTGGAACGTGGTGCTGGCCAAGACGCTGGGGATGGTCGTCGGGGTGGTCGTCGTCAGCGTCTCGCTGGTCGCGACGATCGTGGTCGGGGCGCCCATGGTCGACCTCGAGGTGACGGCCGGGAACGTGGCGGCAGCCACCTTCATGTGCGGGCTGCTCGGCCTGCTCTTCGGAGGGGTGGGCCTGCTGCTCGGGGCCCTCACCGGGCACCGGGCCGTGGCGCTGGGGGCCGGGATGGGGCTGGCCCTGGCCGCGTTCCTGCTCAACGTGCTGGCGCCGATGGCGGACTGGCTGGCGCCGTGGCAGAAGCTCTCGCCGTTCTCCTGGGCGCTGGACAACAAGCCGCTGGCCAGCGGCGTCGACTGGGCCGGGGCCGGGCTGACGCTCGGCCTGACCGTCCTGCTGGTGGCGGCGGCCGCCGTGGCCTTCGAGCGCCGGGACATCAGCACCCGCTAGCCACCCCCTGCATGAAGGTGCCCTTCTGTGCGCAAGGCCGCACAAGTCCACCCTTCATGCGGCGCGCGGCCGGGTCAGGTGGGGCGGCTGGCGCAGGCCACGCACTGGACCGCCCACGGCAGCGCCTCCAGCCGCCCCTCCGGGATCGGCTCCCCGCAGATGTCGCAGCGGCCGTAGCTGCCCTCGTCGAGCTTGGCCCGGGCCCGGCGAATCTCGGCCAGCAGCACCACCATCCGGCCGTGCGCGGCGACCAGCGAAAGCCGCTCGACCGCGATCGACGTGCCGTCGCCGACCCGCTTGCCGAAGCCGATGCCGCCAGTGTCCTCCGGCGGCGCCGACAGGGCGGCGACCTCGGCCTCGACCTCGGCCTGCTTGGCCGCGAGGACGGCGGCCACCCTGGTCTCACGGGTGCTCATCGCCCGACCGTAGCGCCCCCTCGTCACGCCGTCCCGGCCTTACCCACCTTGATCAGCGCGGGCGGTCAGATCACGCCGCCGCGGGGCAGGTCTTGACCGAGGACACCGATCATGGACGGCGAGCAGCCCGACCCCCGTCGCCGCCGTCCATGAAGGGTGCACTTCTGCGGCCTTGCGCACAGAAGGGACCCTTCATGCAGAAGGGGGCGCGTGGGTCACACCACGTTGTGCTCGGGGCGCTCCTCGGCCCGGCCGAACCGCTCCACGGATAGCGCCGTCACGTCCACGACGGGCGGCCGGTCCAGGTACAGGTCCCGCACCACCTCGCCGACGGCCGGCGCCTGCAGGAACCCGTGCCCGGAGAACCCGGTCGCGTACAGGAACCGCCCGACCGACGCGACCGAGCCGACCAGCGCGTTGTGGTCCGGGGTCACCTCGTACAGCCCGGCCCAGCCGGTGCGCACGCCGGCGTCCAGCACCCGCGGCGCCCGCACCGCAGCGGCCGCCGCGAGCAGCTCGAGGAACCGCGGCGACCGGTGCTCGCCGAAGCCGGCCGGCTCGTCCGGGTCGCTGATCCCCATGAGCAGCCCCGGTCCCTCCCGGTGGAAGTAGAACGACGACGCGAAGTCGATGGTCATCGGCATCGGCTGCTCCACCCACCCGGGCAGCCCGGCCACCGGCCCGGTCACGGCGATCTCGCGCCGGTACGGCTGCACCGGCAGTGAGACGCCGGCCATCGCCGCGACCCGCCCCGACCACGCACCCGCCGCGCACACCACCGTGTCGGTCGCCACCGCCCCGCGCTCGGTGCGCACCCCGACGACCTCCGACCCGCGCACATCGATCCCGGTCACCTCGTGCCCGGTGAGCACGGTCACCCCCAGCCGGCGGGCCGCGGTCGCGTAGCCGAGCACCACCGACTCGGGTGCGCAGTGGCCGTCGTCGGGTGAGTACGCCGCGGCCAGCAGGTCGGACGTCTCGATCAGGGGCGACAGCGCGTGCGCCTCGGCCGGCGTGACCAGCCGGGACGGCACCCCGAGCCGGTTCTGCAGCGCCACCGACCGCTCGAACGTCGCGACGTCCTCCGGCCGGGACAGGCAGAACAGGTAGCCGACCCGGTGCAGGTCGATGGCCTGCCCGGGCCGCCGCTCGAAGTCCGCGAACGCGTCCAGGGACCGCTGCCCCAGCCGGACGTTCACCTCGTCGGAGAACTGCGCCCGGACGCCGCCGGCCGCCTTGGACGTCGACCCGCCGGCCAGCTCGCCCTTCTCCAGCAGCACGACGTCGCGCACCCCCGCCTCGGCCAGGTGGAACGCGATCGAGGTGCCGATCACGCCGCCGCCCACGACGACGACGGAGGCACGCTCGGGCAGGGCGCTGGTCACGCCCCGCACGCTAGCTGGTCGGGGACGGCGCCTGGCTCGGGGTCGCGGTTGCGGTGCTGCTGGACGACGGCGACGCGGACGGGCTGGCCGACGGGCTGGCCGACGGGCTGGCGGCCGGGCAGGTCACCGCCGGGTCGGTGGGTGCCGCAGTCGGGGACGGCGTGGGAGTCGCCGTGGGCAGCGGGCTGGGGCTGACCGACGCCGTCGGGTCGGCCGCCGGGCAGCCGTCCGTCGTGGCGGTCGTCGCTGTCGTCGTCCCAGCCGCCGGGGTGGCCGTGGGCGACGGGCTCGGGCCCGGCGTCACCACCGGCGTCACCACCGGAGTGACCGCCGGAGTGACCACCGTCGGGGCCGCGACCAGCTCGACCGGCGACGGTGCGGGCGACGCGATCGGAGACTCGAGCAGCGACGGCGTCGGCGTCGGCGAGGCACCCGCTGACCCGGTCACTGTGGCCGCCACCCGCACCGCCACCGCGCCGACCACCCCGGCCGTCGCCGGCAGCGGGGACGCCGAGAACACCGCGGCCCAGCGCAGCACGGCGACCAGGTAGCTCTCCGAGTGGTTGTACGCCAGCACCGCGGCGCGCAGGTCGGAGGGACGGGTGAGGTCGCGGCCGTAGCCGCACAGGTAGCCGGCCGCCGAGGTCGCGGCGTCGTAGACGTTGTGCGGGTCGGCCACGCCGTCGCCATTGCCGTCCCGCCCGCTGGAGCGCCAGGTGCTCGGGATGAACTGCAGCGGCCCCACCGCGCGGTCGTAGGTCGGGTCGCCGTCCCAGCGGCCGGCGTCGGAGTCCCGGATCAGCGCGACCCCGGGCCGCCCGTCCAGGGCCACCCCGAGGATCCGCGGGCTGGTCGACCCGTCAGCCGCCACGGTCCGCCCCCGCGCGTTCCCGGACTCCACCTGCCCGATCGCGGCCAGCAGCCACCACGACAGCCGGCACGAGGGGTACCGCGCGACCGACCGGCTCACCGCCGTGCCGTAGGCGTCCAGCACGACCGGGCTGATCCCCGGAGCGGTCGACATCCCGGCCGGCACCACGCCCGTCCCGGCCGCGGGCCGGCTCCCAGCGGCCACCGGCGCGGCCGTCGCGACCGGTGCGGACTCGGTGACCGAGGCCGGGGGATGCGCCAGCACCGACGGCGGCAGGTCAGCCGGCACCGACCCGTCCAGCTCGGCGGTCAGCAGCTCCCACACGCTGCGCACCGCACCGTCGGACGCCGGCGACGCTGCGGACCCGGCTGCCACGCCCGCACCCGCGCCGAGCACCGCGGGCGTGGCAGCGGTGAGCTCCGGACCGGTGACGAGGGCGGCCACCGCTGCGGCGGTCAGCACCGCGGCGCCCGCCTCCCGCAGCCGTCGACGCCCTGCCTGCTGCCGCCGTCCAAGCCCCGTACGCATCGCCGCCTCCTCGTGCCGGCGGCGGGGGCTGGTGGCCGAGGGTCAGCCGAGTCGGAAGCCGGGGTCCCAGGGGAGCTCGGCCACGTCCATCTGCGCCTTCTGCAGACGACCGCTCCAGTCCCAGTTGACCGCCTGCCAGCGGGTGAACTGGTCGAGCACCCACACCCCCGACTGCCTGGAGCCGTTCCCGCTGCGGCCGTTGCCGCCGAACGGGAGGTGCGCCTCCGCGCCGGACGTCGAGTTGTTGATACTCACCATGCCCGCGCCGATCCGGGCCCGGAAAGCCCAGGCGGGTGACATTGCCGTCATGTAGATGGAGCTGGACAGCCCGTACCCGGTGCCGTTGCACAGCTCGATCGCCTCGTCGAGGGTGTCGAACACGCCGAGCCCGACCAGCGGACCGAACGTCTCGGTGTCGTACAGCGCGTCGCCCGGACGGACCCCCTCGACCACGGTCGGGTGCGCGTAGATGCCGGCGTCCGGGTCACCGACGAAGCCGGCCCGCGGGTTGTCGGAGGTGATCCGGCCGACGCCCGTGGAGCCGTGCACGGTGTGGTGCTCGGCAATCATCTCGAGGTTGCGCAGGTGGTTGTCGAGGTAGCGCTGGCTGATCATCGGCCCGTACAGCACCTCGCCGTCCGGCTCCCCGACCACCGCCGACTCGACGGCGGCCAGGAAGCGGCGGGCGAACTCCGCATAGACCGGGCGCTGCACCCATACGGTGCCCAGCGAGGTGCAGCGCTGCCCCGCGGTGCCGAACCCGGAGAACAGGGCGCCCTCGACGGCCAGGTCGAGGTCGGCGTCGGCCATCACCACCATGGGGTTCTTGCCGCCCAGCTCGAGGCAGGGGCTCTGCAGGTGCCGGCCGGCCAGCTCGCCGATGGCCCGGCCCACTGCGGTCGAGCCGGTGAAGCCGATCTTGTCGACCAGCCCGGCGTCCAGCGCCTGGGACAGCCCGGTGAACGTGGTCGGGCCGTCGGCCAGCACCGCGGAGAGCACGCCCTCGGGCACGCCGCCCGCCCGGAAGATCCCGGTGAACGCGGCCGCGATCGCCGGCGTGGCCTCGGCCGGCTTCCACACGACGGCGTTGCCGGACAGCAGCGCGGGCACGAGGTACCAGGACGGAACGGCGACCGGGAAGTTCGGCGCCGTGATGATGACCGCGACGCCGACCGGCATCCGGTAGGTCATCAGCTGCTTGTCCGGCATCTCGCTGGGCACGGTCTGCCCGTACATCCGGCGGCCCTCGCCGAGGAAGAAGTCGCAGGTGTCGACGACCTCCTGCACCTCCCCCAGCGCCTCGCCGTAGGGCTTGCCGATCTCCCGGGTGACGAGCGCGGCCAGCGCCTGCTTGTTGGCCTCGACCAGCCGGCCGACCTGGGCGATCACCCGGCCGCGGACGGGGGCCGGGATCGCGGCCCAGCCCGGCTGGGCGGCCTTGGCGGAGCGGGCGGCGGCGACGAGGTCGTCGGCGCTGGCGAGCACGACGTCGGCGACGACGTCGTCCAGGTGGGCGGGGTTGCGGGACACGAGGCGGTCGGTTCCAGTCACCCCCCCATGCTTGCAGTTGTCAGGGTGAGGACGACGTAGAGGTCGTTCGCACCCTGACAACTGGTCACAGGTGGAACGTTTGTGTTCCAATGAGAACATGAGTGACGGCACCCGGCGGGCCATCCTGGACACCGCGGCCGCTGTCCTCGGCCGGCACAGCGGCGCCTCGCTGGCCGACATCGCCACCGCTGCCGGCGTCGGGCGCACCACCGTGCACCGCCACTTCGCCACCCGCACCGACCTGCTGCACGCCCTGGCCATGGACTCCCTCGAGCGGGTGGAGCAGGCCGTCACCGCGGCCCGGCCGGACGCCGACGAGCCGCTGGCCGCGATCGTCGAGCGGGTCGCCACCGGGCTGCTGCCGCTGGCCGACGAGATGCACTTCCTGGGCGCCGGCGCGACGGTGTGGGACCTGCCCGACCTGGTCGAGCGCTGGTACGACGTGAGCCGGCCGCTTGAGGACACCGTCCGGCGGGCGCAGCGCACCGGCGAGGTGCGTCCGGACCTGCCGGTCGCCTGGGTGGTCGACCTGTTCGTGGCCGCGGTGTTCGCGGCCTCCGACGGGATCGCCGACGGCCGCATCGCCCGCCGGGACGCCGTCCCGCTCGTGGTCGGCACCCTGCTGGACGGCGTCAGCACGGCCACCGGCAGCGCCGCCCGGAGCCGGTCGTGACCGACACGCTGCCGGCCGTCCCGGGCGTCCCGTCCGCCCCGGCAGCCACCCGGCACTGGGCGCCGTTCCTGGCGCTGGAGACCGCGACCCTGCTGTCGGCCGTGGGCAACGGGATCACGCTGGTGGCGCTGCCCTGGCTGGTGCTCGACGTGACCGGCCGGGCCACGGCCGCCGGCCTGGTCAGCGGGGTGGCCGCCGTCCCGCTGCTGCTGGCCGCGCTGTTCTCCGGCACCGTGGTCGACCGGCTCGGCCGCCGCCCGACGGCCGTCGCGTCCGACCTGCTGTCCGGGCTCGCCGTCGCCGCCATCCCGGCCGTCGCGGTGGTCGGCCGGCTGAGCCTGGGCTGGCTGCTGCTGCTCGCGGCGCTGGCCGCGCTGTTCCCGCCGTCCGGGGCGACCGCACGGGCGGCCGTCCTCCCGGAGGCCGGCCGGGCGGCCGGGCTGCCGCTGGAGCGGGCCAACGCCGTCCACGAGGCGGTGTTCGGGGTGGCCTTCCTGGTCGCCCCGGCCGTCGGCGGCGTGCTCATCGCGCTCATCGGCGCGCAGGCCACGTTGTGGGTCCCGGCGGTCGGGTACGCCACCGCCGCGCTGGCCATGCTGCTGCTGCGGGTCGAGGGTGCGGGCCGCGGCCAGCACGCCCACGACCACGAGCCGGCCGGCTGGTGGACCGAGACCCGGGAGGGGCTGCGGTTCGTCTGGCGCGACCCGGCGCTGCGGGCCGTCGCCCTCGTGTACACCACGGTCATCGGGGTGTGGCTGCCGATCGAGGGCGTCGTGCTGCCGGTGCTGTTCCGGGACCAGGGCGCGCCCGCGCGGCTCGGCCTGGTGCTCATGGGGATGAGCGGCGGCGCGGTCGTCGGCGCCCTGCTGTACGGCTGGCGGGGGCACCGGGTACCGCGCCGCACCGCCGTCCTCATCGCGCTGGTCGGCACCTCGCTGCCGGTGCTCGGCATGGCGCTGCAGCCACCGATCGGCGCGATGGTGGTGCTGGCCTTCGCCAGCGGCCTGCTCTACGGGCCGGTCAACCCGATCGCCAACGTCGTCATGGTGGAGCGGTCGCCGAACCGGCTGCGCGGCCGGGTCGTGGGGGTGCTCACCTCGCTGGCGTACGCGGCCGGTCCGGTCGGGCTGCTGGCCGCCGGACCGCTGGTGGACCGCCTCGGCGTCCAGACGACCTTCGTGCTGCTCGCCGTCGCGCTGCTCGCCGTCTGCGTCGCCGCGTTCACCCTCGACGGCCTGCGCCACTTGTGAGTTGTCAGGGTGAGGACGACGGAGAGCCCGTCCTCACCCTGACAAGTCGTAGGGGAGACTCCTGCCATGAGCCCCGTCACGACGGCCGCCGCCGTGCTCGACGTCCTCGCCCAGGCCGGCGTCACCACCGCGTTCGGGCTGCCCGGCGTGCACAACCTGGCCCTGTGGCAGGCCCAGGACGACGGCCGCCCGCGCATCGTCGGCGTCCGGCACGAGCAGACCACCGGCTACGCCGCGGACGGGCTGGCCAGGGCCACCGGCGGCCTCGGCGTCGCGCTGACCACCACCGGACCGGGCGCCGCCAACGCGGTGGCCGCCTTCGGTGAGGCCGCGGCCTCCCAGTCCCCGCTGCTGCTCATCGCCTCCGACGTGCCGCAGCGGCTGCGCCGGCCCGGCGTCGTGCGCGGGCTGCTGCACGAGAGCCGCGACCAGGCCGCGCTGTTCGAGCCGCTGGCCAAGGCCGTCTACCGGCCGACCACCCCCATCGCCGCGGTCGAGGCGGTGGCCCGCGCCGCCGCCCTGGCCATGACCGCGCCCCGCGGCCCGGTCTACGTCGGGATCCCCAGCGACGTGCTCTCCGAGCCGATCCCGGACGGCTGGACGCCGCCCGCCCCGCACCCGGCAGCCCCGACCGTCCCCGACCCGGCCGACGTCGACGCCGCCCTGCAGCTGCTCAACGCCGCCGACAGCGTCGTCGTGTGGGCCGGCGGCGGCGCGGTGTCCAGCGGCGCCGCCGAGGCGGTCACCGAGCTGGCCTGGCGCCTCGGCGCCCCAGTGGTCACCACCTACGCGGCCCGCGGCCTGCTGCCCGCGGGGCACGCACTGCTCGTCGACGCCCCGCCGCACGAGCCGGACGTCGCCGCGCTCATCGGCTCGGCCGACCTGCTCGTCGTGGTCGGCAGCGACCTGGACGGCATGGACACCCGCAACTGGTCCACCCCGTTCCCGGCCCGCACCATCGCGATCAACGTCGACCCCGCGGACGCCGTCAAGAACCATCCGGCCGACGTGGTCATCGCCGCGGACGCCCGGCTGGCCTGCGACGCGCTCGCCGTCCGGCTGCGGCAGCGCACCCCCTGGGCGGACGCCGTCTTCCTCATCGGCCCGACCATCCGGCAGCGGGTCGCCGAGGATCCGCGCACGGCGGACGCCGCCGCGCTGCTCGAGTCGGTCGACAGTGGCTGGCCGGCCGACGGCAACGTGGTCTGCGACATGGCCGTGGCCGGCTACTGGGTCGGCGGGTACGCCGCGATGTCCCGGCCCCGCCGGCTGCAGTACCCGGTGGGCTGGGGCACGCTCGGCTACGCCCTGCCCGCCGCGGTCGGCGCGGCGCACGCCGGCGCGCCGGTGCTCGCGATCTGCGGGGACGGCGGCCTGGCCATGGCCCTCGGCGAGCTGGCCACCCTGGTCCAGGAGCGGCTGCCGGTCACCGTCCTGCTCGTCGACGACGGCGGCTACGGGATGCTCCGGTTCGACCAGCGGGCCGCCGCCCGCCAGCAGGGCGTGGACCTGGTCGGCCCGGACTGGGCGGCCCTCGCAGCCGCGTTCGGCCTGCCGGTGGTCACGGTGGGCTCGCCGGGCGAGCCGCTGCGCGCCGCGCTGGCCGAGGCGGCCACGTCCGGTGGGCCGAGGCTGGTCGTGCTGCCGGCCGCGCTGTACCCGCCGCGGACGACGTCCCCGCGCTGGGGCGACGCCTGAGCGCACCGGTCACCCCGGTAGCCTCCCCGAGTGGTCGAGGCAATCGTTCCGGTGCCGTCGGTGCCGGACCGAAGGCTGCGCACCGGGTACGTGATGGCCATCTCGGCGTCCGTGCTGTTCGCCGTCAACGGGTCCGTGTCGAAGGTCATGCTGCTCAGCGGGATGCCGGCCCAGCGGCTCACCGAGCTGCGGTCGGCCGGCGCGTTCGTAGGCCTGCTCGTGCTTCTCGCGCTGACCCGGCCGCGCACGCTCAAGGTGACCGCCCGCGAGCTGCCCATGCTGGCGCTGTTCGGGGTGGCCGGCTTCGCGCTGGTGCAGTGGCTGTACTTCGTGGCGATCGTGCGGCTGCCGGTGGCCATCGCGCTGCTGCTGGAGTACACCGCGCCGCTGCTGGTCGCGCTGTGGGTCCGGTTCGTGGGCCGCGAACGGATGCGACGGCGGCTGTGGGCCGGGCTGGCGCTGGCGCTGCTCGGGCTGTCGCTGGTCGCGGAGGTCTGGGGTGGCACCCAGCTGGACGGGCTCGGGGTGCTGGCCGCCCTCGGCGCGGCCGTGTCGCTCGCGGTGTACTTCGTGGTGGGCGAGCACACGGTGTCCTCGCGCGATCCGCTGTCGCTGACCTGCTACGCGTTCGGGTTCTCGACGCTGCTGTGGACGCTGGTCCAGCCCTGGTGGACGTTCCCCTGGTCGGTGCTGGGCACCGACGTCTCGATGCTCGGCAACCTGGCCGACGTGCACGTCCCGATGTGGGCGCTGGCGATCTGGCTGGTGGCGCTCGGCACGATCGTGCCGTTCAGCCTGATCATCGGCTCGCTGCGGCACCTGCGGGCCACCCAGGCCGGCATCGTCGGCATGACCGAGCCGGTGGTGGCCACCCTCGTCGCGTTCGTCTGGCTGGCCGAGGCGCTCGGCCCGGCGCAGCTGCTCGGCGGCGCCGTGGTGCTGATCGGCGTCGTCCTGGCCGAGACCGCGCGCCCCGCCCCCGTGGAGTTGTCAGGGTGAGGACGACGTCTGGCTCGTCCTCACCCTGACAAGTCATCCGGCTGGGCGCCGACGCAGGGCGCCGACGACGACGACGACCAGCGCCAGGTTGGCGACGGCCAGCAGGCCGAACCACATCGCGTACGAGACACTCACCAGCCACATCGGCCCACCATGGTCGGCGCCGGTGAGGTTCCACACCACCGCCAGGACGACGTAGCTCACCGGGAGCGTCAGCAGCGAGACCGGCAGCGTGAGGACGAACGTCACGACCTCGGTCGGGCGGAACCCGGCGACCTGGCCGTGCGGTCCCATCCAGCTGACCGTGAGCGCAACAACCACGGCTGCATAGACGAGACCGCCGAGCAGCCACAGCCGGGTGACCCGCCGGACGACCACCCACCGAGCATGACCGCCGGGACGGCGACCGTCCAGGGTCGCGCGGTCAGCCGGACAGGCCGGCCCACACCAGCGCGGCGAGCACCACCCACCAGCCGGCCCACACGATCAGGTCGCCCTTGGAGTGGACCATCAGGGCCACCCCACGGCCCGCCCTGCCGTCGCCCAGCGTCGACTGCCGGTGGTTGAGCCGGGTCAGCGCGGCGCTGATCACGACGACGGCGGTGACGATGCCGGTGCACCAGATGCACAGGGCGCCGATGCGAAACGCCGTCTGGTACATGAACCAGGAGGCGAAGCCGAGGAAGAAGACGGCCAAGCCCCACAGTGTGAGCAGGTAGGAGCGGCTGGCCCGGCTGCCGAGCACCCCAGCCAGTCCGCCGGAGGCGAGCAGCGCGAACATCACGGCGCCAACCAGGGAGTTCGGCGGTCCCAGGACCGAGGACTGCCAGGCCGTGAGCACGCTCGTGCAGGACACCACCGAGTTGATGTCGCAGGACAGCACGGTCGACGGCTGGCCGCTGATGGTGATCTTCTCGACGATCTGGATGCCGGTGAAGGCCACGCCGGCCAGCCCGGACACCAGGACGGCGGCCCACCAGCCGCGGCCATCGCTCGTGGGCGGGGCCCCAGGCTCGGGCGCGACGGCGCGCTCGGACTCGGGTATGCGGGACGCGACGGCCACGGCGACCACCTCCGTGTGACCAGACTCGACGACGCAGCCCGCCAACCCAACGGGGCAGAGGTCCCGAATCCCCTCCTTCCCACATGAAGGTGCCCTTCTGTGCGCACGGCCGCAACAACCCACCCTTCATGAAGGGCGTACTTGTGCGGCCCTGCGCACAGAAGGGACCCTTCATGCAGAAAGGGGGTGGGGTATGGACGACGGTCGACACGACGCGGACGCCTACGCCTCGACCCGGCGGGCCCTGCACGGGGTCGCCGAGCTGCTGCTGGCCTGGCCCCAGCACCGCCGTAGCGGGACCATCCGGCTGCAGGTCAGCGCCAGCGGGTTCGGCACCGTCGCCGAGCCCGAGCTGCGCGTCGAGGGCCTCGACCTGGTCACCCCCACCGCCCGGATCCCCCTGGACGGCGCCACCTACGCCGACCTCGGCGCCGCCCTGGGCCTGGCCGCCGGCCCCCCGGAGGACCTCTACTCCGACGGCTCGGGCGCGGCGCTTGCGGACGTCGTCCGGCTCGACCCCGACGCGGCGCGCGCGCTCACCACGGCCCTGGCCACCGGCGACGACGCCCTGCGCCGGCTCGACCCGACCCAACCGCCGGTGCTGTGGCCGGAGCACTTCGACGTCGGCGTCTCCCTCGACGAGGTGAACTTCGGCGTCTCACCCGGCGACGGTTACCTGCCCGAGCCGTACGCGTACGTCGGGCCGTGGCAGCCACGCACCGGCGGCTTCTGGAACGCGCCGTTCGGTGCCGCCCGGCCGCTCGCCGAGCTCGGCCGGAACGACGCCGACGCCGTCCTGGCCTTCTTCCACGAGGGCCGCCGCCGCGCCGCGGGGGCGACCTGACCGCACCGAGTGGACTCCCCGGGAACGTTATGAGCCCCCACCGGCTCCATAACGTTCTGCCCGGGTCCGCTCGCGGCGACGAGAGTGCGAGGGTGGGGGGATGAACGCCGAGCAGCAGCGGATGGCCACCGTCGGGCACCCCGAGCACGGCCTGGAGTACGCCGGCCCCTGGTACACCTGGGGCCCGTACCTGTCCGAGCGGGCGTGGGGCACCGTCCGCGAGGACTACAGCGCCGACGGCAACGCCTGGGACTTCTTCCCGCACGACCACGCCCGCTCCCGCGCCTACCGCTGGAACGAGGACGGCCTGGCCGGGCTGAGCACCCTGCACCAGGACGTCTGCCTCTCGCTCGCGCTGTGGAACGGCCGCGACCCGATCCTCAAGGAGCGGCCGTTCGGCCTGACCGGCCCCCAGGGCAACCACGGCGAGGACGTCAAGGAGTACTGGTGGTACCTCGACGCCACGCCCAGCCACTCCTACCTGCGCTGGCGCTACCACTACCCGCAGGCCAGCTACCCCTACGAACAGCTGGTCGAGGGCAGCGCCGCCCGAAGCCGCCACGACCCCGAGCTCGAGCTGCTCGACACTGGCGTGTTCGACGACGACCGCTACTGGGTGGTCGAGGTCAGCTACGCCAAGCAGACCCCCACCGACCTGGCCATGCTGGTCAGCATCACCAACGCCGGGCCGGACGCCGACACCCTGCACGTGCTGCCGACCCTGTGGTTCCGCAACACCTGGGACTGGGGGGTGCAGCACCCGAAGCCACTGCTGCGCCTGGACAACGGCGACCTGCTGGCCGAGCACGAGCGGGCCGGGGTGTACCGGCTGGCCGCCTCCGCGGGCCCCGACGGCACGGCCCCGGAGCCGCTGTTCTGCGACAACGAGACCAACACCGCGCGCCTGTTCGGGCAGCCGTCGTCCACCCGCTACCCCAAGGACGGCATCAACGACCACGTCGTCTCCGGCGCACCGACCGTGAACCCGGGCCGAACCGGAACCAAGGCGGCCTGGTGGTACCGGGCCACGGTTGAGCCGGGCCAGACCGTGCAGCTGCGGCTGCGGCTGTACTCGCCGACCGCCGGTGCCGAGCCGGACGCCGGCTGGGCGGGCGCGCCGTTCGACGCCACGATGGCCAACCGCTCCGCCGAGGCCGAGGAGTTCTACGCCGGGCTGACGCCGTCCGGCACCTCCCCGGCCGAGGCGCTGGTGCTGCGGCAGGCGTTCGCCGGGATGATCTGGGGCAAGCAGTTCTACCGCTACGACGTCCCGCGCTGGCTGGACGGCGACCCGGGCGAACCGCCGCCACCGGCGGGCCACCGCACCGGCCGCAACAGCCACTGGCGGCACGTGGACGCCGCCGACATCCTCTCGATGCCGGACGCCTGGGAGTACCCGTGGTTCGCGGCGTGGGACCTCGCCTTCCACACCGTGGTACTGGCCCACGTCGACCCGGCGTTCGCCAAGTACCAGCTGCTGCTGCTGTGCCGCGAGTGGTTCATGCACCCCAACGGCGCGCTGCCGTCCTACGAGTGGTCCTTCGACGACGTCAACCCACCCGTGCACGCCTGGGCGGCGCTCAAGGTCTTCGACATCGACGGGCGACGGGACTTCGAGTTCCTCGAGCGGGTGTTCCAGAAGCTGCTGCTCAACTTCACCTGGTGGGTCAACCGGGTCGACCCCGACGGCAACAACGTGTTCGAGGGCGGCTTCCTGGGCCTGGACAACATCGGCCCGGTGGACCGGTCGCACCTGCCGGCCGGCTGCCGGCTGGACCAGACCGACGGCACCGCGTGGATGGCCTTCTACTCCCTGTCCATGCTGCACATCGCGCTGCTGCTCGCCGAGCACGACGAGGCCTACGAGGACATCGCCACCAAGTTCTTCGAGCACTTCGCGATGATCACCGACGGGATCGCGGACAACGGGCTGTGGGACCCGGCCGACGGGTTCTTCTACGACCAGCTGATGCTGCCGGACGGCACCCGGGTGCCGCTGCGGGTCAAGTCGCTCGTCGGGGTCATCCCGGTCCTCGGCGCCCTGGCCATCGGGCGGGCCACCACGGTCCCCGCGCACCGGCTGCGCAAGCGGTTCGCCGACTTCGTGGCCCGCCGCGGCCTCGGCGAGGCCGACCTGGACCGCTGCGGCTTCGTCACCCACATCCCCAGCCAGCAACAGATCATGCTGTCCGTCGTCGACCCGCCGCGGCTGCGCCGGGTGCTGGCCGAGGTGCTCGACGAGCAGGGGATGCTCTCGCCGCACGGGATCCGGTCGCTGTCCCGGCACCACCTGGCCGAGCCGTTCCGGGTGGACGTCGGCGGCGCGGACTTCGCCATTGGCTACGAGCCGGCCGAGTCCACCACCGGCATGTACGGCGGCAACTCCAACTGGCGGGGTCCGGTGTGGATGCCGGTGAACTACCTGGTCATCGAGGCGCTGGACCGCTACGGCTACTACCTGGGCGACACGTTCACGGTGGAGTTCCCCACCGGCTCGGGTCGCCAGCTGACGCTCGGCGAGGTCACCGCGGAGCTGCGCGAGCGGCTGATCTCGATCTTCCTGCCCGGCCCGGACGGTCGCCGGCCGCTGTTCGGCGGGGTGGAGCGGTTCCAGACCGACCCGCGGTGGAACGACGCGGTGCTGTTCCCCGAGTACTTCAACGGGGACGACGGCGCCGGGCTGGGCGCCACCCACCAGACCGGCTGGACCGGCCTGGTCGCCGACCTGATCCTGCGGCAGCACCGCAGGCCATGACCCCTCGGCGTCCCGGGGCGGAACGCCGGGCCGGGCGCCCGCGTCCAAGCGACGTGACCGCCGTCCGTCGCAGCGCCCTCGTCAGCGGCCTGCTCGCGGCCGGCGTCCTGCTCGCGGCCTGCGGCAGCCAGCGGGCCAGCGACGGCGGCGGCAGCGGCCCGGGCCCGAGCGCCACCGCGGCGACCCAGCTGACGGTCACCGCGCGCACAGCCCCCACCGGGACCGCCCAGACCTGGACACTCACCTGCGACCCAGCCGGCGGCAGCCACCCGAGCCCGGCCGCGGCGTGCGCCGAGCTCGCCACTGCGACCGACCCGTTCAGCCCCACCCCGCCGGACCGCGCCTGCACGATGATCTACGGCGGCGCGCAGACCGCGACCATCACGGGCACCTACCGCGGCCGCACGGTCGACGCCAGCTACGCGCGCAGCGACGGCTGCGAGATCGCCCGCTGGGACGCGGTGGCCTCCGTCCTGGTCATCCCCGGCGGCGCCTGAACAGCGCCACCTCGAGGGCGTCGGCGGCGACCACCGCGGGGATGGCCAGGGCCGCCAGCGCCCACCCGGACGGCGACGGCCAGGACTGGCCGAGCAGTGTGGCCAGCGGGACGAAGCCGAGGAACACCACCAGCAGCACCATCTCGACGACCACCGCACCCAGGAGCAGCCGGTTGGCCAGCAGGCTCTTGCCCAGCACCCAGCGGCTCTCGCTGCGGCAGGCGAACGCGTTGGCCAGCTGGCCCAGGACGACGGCCGCGAACGCGGTGCCCGACGCCATGGCGAGCAGCTCGGCGGACGGCTCCAGCCCCCACGCCCAGCCGCCCAGCAGCAAGATGGCGGTGAAGGCCAGCATCTCCACCGCCGCCTCGGCCGGCCCGAGGAACCCGAACACCCGCACCAGGGTGCGCCGGTCCAGCAGCACCGTGCTGCGCATCGGACCCTCCATGGTGCGCGGGTCGGGCGGCTCGGCCCCGAGCGCCAACGCGGGCAGCAGGTCGGTGCCGATGTCCAGCGCCAGCACCTGCAGCACCGCCAGCGCCAGCGGGAACTGACCGCCGGACAGCGCCCACACCACGAACGGCGTCAGCTCGGCCACGTTGTCGGTGAGGTGGTAGGTCAGGAACCGCCGGACGTTGGTGAACGTGGCCCGGCCCAGCTCGACCGCGCCGACCATGGTGGCCAGGTGGTCGTCGAGCAGCACCAGGTCGGCGGCCTCCCGGGCCACGTCGGTGCCACCGAGGCCCATGGCCACGCCGATGTCCGCCTCGCGCAGCGCCGGGCCGTCGTTGACGCCGTCCCCGGTCATCGCGACCACGTGGCCGCGGGCCTGCAGCGCCTGGGCGATCCGCAGCTTGTCCTCGGGGGAGACCCTGGCCACGACCACACCGTCGCGGTCCAGCAGCTCGCCCAGCGCGGCGAGGTCCGCCGGCAGCTCGCGGCCCTCGACGACGAGCTGGTCCCCCACGAGCAGGCCCACCTCGGCGGCGATGGCGCGCGCGGTGAGCGGGTGGTCCCCCGTCACCATGGCCACCCGGATGCCGGCCGCCCGCAGGGCGGCCACCGCCTCGGCCGCACCCTCGCGCGGCGGGTCCTCGAAGCCCACCAGCCCGAGCAGGGTCAGCCCCGTCTCGACCGCCACCGCCGAGCCGTCGCCGTCCGGCCCTGGTGGCCCGCCGGGCAGCGCGCGTCGCGCCACGGCGATCACCCGCAGGCCCCGCGTGGCCATCTCCGCGGCCGCCGGCAGCACCTCGGGCGGCGCGTCGGCGCAGGCTCGCAGCACCGACTCCACCGAGCCCTTCACGTGCAGTGCGTCCGCCGTCGCCGCGGACACCCGGCGCCGCTGCGGGTCGAACGGCCAGCGCCGAAGCACCTCGACGGGCGCTGCGGTCAGCGGCCCGGCACCGGCGGGGTGACCGTCCTGCAGGCGCAGCACGAGCACGTGCAGCGCCGCCTCCATCGAGTCGCCGCGCGGCCGCCAGGCCCCGTTCCCGGTCGGCTCGACGTACCCGGTCGACGCGATCAGCCCCGAGGTCGCGACCGTCCGGACGGCCTCCCAGGTCGGCGAACCGTCGGCGCCCAGCGGCTCGGGCCGATAGCCGCTGCCCGGGATCTGCACCGCGCCCCGCGGCGTCCACACCGCGACCACGCTCATCTCGTTGCGGGTCAGGGTGCCGGTCTTGTCGGTGCACACGAAGGTGGTCGCGCCGAGCGTCTCGACCGCGTCCAGCCGGCGCACCAGGGCGTTGCGGTTGGCCATCGACGACGCCGCCCTGGCCAAGGACAGCGTGACGGTGGGCAGCAGGCCCTCCGGCACCAGCGCCACGGTCACCCCGATGGCGAACAGCAACCCGTCCCGGGCCGGCGTCCCGAGCACCAGCGCCAGGCCGAAGAACAGCAGGCCGACGCCGAGGGCGACGAACGCGACGACCGTGACCACCCGGTTGAGGGAGCGCGTGAGCGGGCTCACCGGGGGGTGGGCCTCGCGCACGACCTTGGCGATGTCCGCCAGCCGGGTGCTCCCGGCCACGGCCACCACCTCGGCCGTGGCCTCGCCCTGCACCACGAACGTGCCGGCGTGCACCGCCGCACCGACCGTGGGCCGCACCGGGGCGCTCTCACCGGTCAGCATCGACTCGTCGACGGCGGTATCGGCGGCCACCCGCAGCACCAGGTCGGCGCACACCCGGTCGCCGGCCGCGAGCAGCACGACGTCGCCGACCACGAGGCCGGTCGCCGGCACGACCACCCGCACGCCGTCGCGCACCACCGTCGCCTCCAGCGGCAGCAGGTCGCGCAGCCGGGCGGTGGCCCGGTCGGCCCGGTACTCCTGGGCGAAGGCGAAGACGCCGTTGAGCAGCACGACGACGGCGATGGCCACCGCGAGCTGCGGCAGGCCGGCGACCAGCGCGAGGGCCACGGCCACCCAGAGCATCACCGCGAAGAAGTGGGTGAACTGCTTGAGCAGCATGACCCAGGGCGACGGCTCCGGCGGGGTCGGCAGCGCGTTGGGGCCGTCCCGGCGGAGCCGGTCGGCGGCCTCGGCAGCGGACAGCCCCGCGGATGTCAGGACCGTCACGCGCCACCTCCGGTCCCCACTGTCGGGCAGCATCCGCCCGCGGAGGAAGGGCGTAAGGCCCCTGCGCTCCCTAGAGTGGATCCATGACCCGGCAGCCGGTGGTCTTGGAGGTCAACACCCGGGTCTGGCTCGGCGAGGCGTCCGCCCGGACGGGCTCCCCGGTGCGCCTGGACACCGTGCCGGACGACGAGTGGGACGCCCTGCTGCCCCCCGGCGTCGACGTGGTCTGGCTCATGGGGGTCTGGCAGCGCAGCCCGTTCGGCCGCGCGGTCGCCCTGGACGACCCGTCGATGCGCGGGTCCTGGGACGAGGCGCTGCCCGGCTGGTCCGACGCCGACGTGCTCGGCTCGCCGTACTGCGTGCACCGGTACACCGTCGACCCGGCGCTCGGCGGCGACATCGGGCTGACCACCGCGCGGATCAAGCTGCTGGCCCGCGGGGTCGGCCTGTGGCTCGACCTGGTGCCCAACCACGTGGCGCCCGACCATCCCTGGGTGGCCGAGCACCCGGAGGCGTTCGTCCGGGGCACCGAGGCGGACCTCGCCCACGACCCGGCCGGCTTCCTCGCCGTCGGGGGCGTCGTGGTGGCCCGCGGCCGGGACCCGTACTTCCCGCCGTGGCCGGACGTCGTCCAGCTGGACGCGTTCTCGGCGGTGGCCCGGCAGCTGACCATCGACACCGTCAAGGCCATCGCCGAGCGTGCCGACGGGGTGCGCTGCGACATGGCCATGCTGCTGCTGGACGACGTGTTCGCCCGCACCTGGGGGCCGCGGGTCGGCCCGCCGATGGCGCAGGAGTTCTGGACCAAGGTGATCTCGGCGGTTCGGGTCGACCACCCCCGGTTCACCCTGGTGGCCGAGGCCTACTGGGACCGCGAGCCGGACCTGCTGCGGCTGGGGTTCGACGCCTGCTACGACAAGCGGCTGTACGACCGGCTGGCCGGGCAGGACCTGGACGGCGTGCGCGCGCACCTCGGAGCGGCCGCCTCCTACCAGGAGCAGACCGTGCGGTTCCTGGAGAACCACGACGAGCCGCGGGCGGCCGCGACGTTCCCGCCGGCTGAACGGCAGCGGGCCTGCTCGGTGGTGCTGGCCACGCTGCCCGGGACGACGCTGTGGCACGACGGCCAGCTGGACGGACGACGGGTACGGCTGCCGGTGTTCTTGGCCCGGCGCCCCGCGGAGCCGCTCGACCCGGGGCTGCGGGCGTTCCACGAGAAGCTGCTCGCGGCGGCACCGTCGGTGCGGCTGGACGGCGGTGGGTGGGCGCTGTGCGCGCTGGAGGGCTGGCCCGGCAACGACGGGGACCGCCGGCTGCTGGCCTGGACCTGGACGGCGGGGGCGCAGCGGTCACTCGTGGTGGTCAACCTGTCCGACCGGACGGCGTCGGCGCACGTGCGGCTGCCGTGGCCGGACCTCGCGGGTCGGACCGTCGTGCTGTCCGACGTCCTCGACGGTCAGGTGTTCCAGCGCTCGGGGGACGACCTGGCCGGGCTCGGCCTCTACGTGGAGCTGCCCGCCTGGGGCCACAATGTGCTCCAGTGCGACTTGTCAGGTGAGGACGAGCCATAGCTCGTCCTCACCAGACAAGTCCCGGTTTCGGGCCGGGCTACAGCGTCTTCGTGGCCAGGTACCAGTCCTTGAGCGTCAGGCTGGTGTCGACCAGGCGGGCGTCTAGCTGCTCCTGGGTCCGCGGGGCACCGACGACGACCTCGTCGCCGGGGGTCCAGTTCGCGGGGCAGGAGACGCCGTTGGCGTCGGAGGTCTGCAGGCCGTCGACCAGGCGCAGGATCTCCGGGATCATCCGGCCGACGTTCATCGGGTAGTAGATCATCGCGCGGACGACCTGCTGGTCGTCGATGACGAACACGGCGCGGACGGCGGAGGTGCCGTTGGTCCGGGGGTGGATCATCCCGTACGCCTTGGCGACCGCCATGTCGAGGTCGGCGATGATCGGGAACGGGATCTTGACGCCCTGCTTCTCCTCGATGGCGTGCACCCAGGCCAGGTGGCTGAACACCGAGTCGACCGAGTTGCCGATCAGCTGCACGTTGCGCTTGGCGAACTCGTCGGCGAGCTGGGCGAAGCCGATGAACTCGGTGGTGCAGACGGGGGTGAAGTCCGCCGGGTGGCTGAACAGCACGACCCACTTGCCGGCGAAGTCGCTCAGGCTGACCATGCCGTGCGTGGTCTCGGCGGTGAACTGGGGGGCCGGGTCGCCGATCAGCGGCAGGGTCACGGGGGCGGTGGTGGTGTCCTCGGACACGGTGGATCTCCTCTTCGATAAGTGGGTCAGACGGCGCCGTCGGAAGACAACTCGTCGGTACAACCTGTTGGCGCAGCAGCGGATTCCCCGGCCGGTGTGTCGTACGCCGCGCGGAGCAGCGCCTCGATCTCGGCCACCATGGGCATCCTCGGGTTGGTGCGGGTACAGACATCGCCGAACGCCGCGGCCACCAGATCCGGCAGCGCCGCTTCGAACTCGGCCTCGTCCACGCCCGCTTCCTTCAGGGTACGCGGCAGCCCCACCTGTTCGATCAACCGGTCCACCGCATCGAACAGCCGCTGGCGGCGGCACTCCTCGTCCCTGCCGCCGAAGACGATGTAGCCGATCTGCGCGTACTTCTCCGGGGCGACGTAGCTGGAGTAGCCCGGGGCCGGCATGAACTTGGTGGGCAGCGACGCGTTGTACCGCAGCACGTGCGGCAACAAGATCGCGTTCGCCCGGCCGTGCGGGATGTGGAAGCGCGCACCCACCGCGTGCGCCATCGCGTGGTTCACGCCGAGGAAGGCGTTCGAGAACGCCAGCCCGGCCAGGGTGGCCGCGTTGGCCATCCCGGTGCGGGCGGCGATGTTCGAGCCGTCCTCGACCGCCTTGGGCAGCCACTCGAAGATCATCCGGACCGCCTGCATGCAGAACGCGTCCGTGTACGGCGAGGAGAAGATGGACACCGCGCCCTCGAGCGCGTGGGTCAGGGCGTCCAGCCCGGTGTCCGCGGTGGGACCCGGCGGCAGGCTGAGCGTGAGCAGCGGGTCGACGATGGCGATGTCCGGCACCAGGCAGTAGTCGATCATCGTGGCCTTGCGGCCGTTGACGGTGAGCACCGCCCCCGGCGAGACCTCCGAGCCGGTCCCGGCGGTGGTCGGGATCGCGACCAGCCGGACGGCGTGCTCGTCGGCCGGGTACTGCGCCACCCGCTTGCGCGGGTCGAGGAACGGCAAGGTGAGCTCGGTGAGGCTCAGCTCGGGGTGCTCGTAGAACAGCCGCATCGCCTTGGCGGCGTCCAGCACCGAACCGCCGCCGACCGCGACGATCAGGTCGGCGTCGAACTCGCGGATCACGTCGACGCCGGCCCGGATCGTCGCCTCGGCCGGCTCTGGCTCGACCGCGGTGAACACGGTGATGAACGGCGTGCCCAGGCGCTCGCGCACCTGGTCGACGACTCCGGCCTGCTCGAGCACGTGGTCGCTGACCACGACAGCCCGCTGCACCGGGATGTCCCGCAGGTTCTCCAGCGCCCCCACGTTGAAGTACGTCGTCGAGGGGACCCGGAACCACTGGGGTGGCGTCTTGCGCCGGGACACCGTCTTGATGTTGAGCAGCTGCTCGTAGTTGACGTTCTCGGTGGTGAACGAGCCGCCCCAGGTGCCGCAGCCCAGCGAGAACGTCGGTGGCAGCGAGTTGTAGACGCCGCCGAGCGCCCCCACGGCGGTTGGCGCGTTGACCAGGATCCGGCCGGTGCGCACCGCCTGCGCGTACCGGTCGATCACGCTCTGGTCGTTGGCATAGATCGAGCAGGTGTGGCCCAGCCCGCCGTGCTCGATGACCACCACCGCGCAGTCGATCGCGTGCTGCTCGCTCTCGGCCCGCACGACGCCGAGCACCGGCATCAGCTTCTCCTGCCGGAAGGTGTGCGCCTCGAGTGCGGCCAGGTCCGGCGGCAGCGGCGCCAGCAGCACCTTGGTGTGCGGCGGCACCTCGAGCCCGGCCCGCCGGGCCAGCTCCGGCGCCGGCTGGCCCAGGGCCCCCAGGTTGACCTTGTCGCAGCCGCCGAAGGCGAACTCGGCCAGCCGCTCGGACTCGTCCTCGCTGAGCAGGTAGGCGCCCATCCGCTGGAACTCGGCCAGCACCTCGTCGTAGACCACGTCGTCGATGATGATCGTCTGCTCGGCCGGGCAGATCACCGAGGCGTCGAAGGTCTTGGAGATCAGCACGTCGACGACCACGCCCTTGAGGTCCGCGGTGCGGTGCACGTAGCACGGCGCGTTGCCCGGCCCGACCGACAGACACGGCTTGCCGGCCGAGTTCGCCAGCTCGACGATGCGCGGTCCGCCCGTCGTCCACAAGAAGTCGATGTCCGGGTGCTTGAACAGGTAGTGCGTCACCTCGTGCTCGGGGTCGGGGATCACCTGCAGCGCGCCGGGCGGCAGCCCCGCGGCCTCCCCCGCCGCGGCGAGCACCTCGACCACGCGGCGGGCGCACCCGGTGGCGATCGGGTGGGCCCGGAACACGATCGCGTTGCGGGTCTTGGCCGCGCAGATCGCCTTGAACAGCACCGTGGACGTCGGGTTGGTGATCGGGGTGATCGCCATGATCACACCCATCGGCTCGGCCACGTGGGCGATGTCCCGCACCGGGTCCTCGTCGATGATGCCCACGGTCTTCTTGTCCCGCAGGTAGTCGTAGAGGAACTCGGTGGCGACGAAGTTCTTCACCACCTTGTCCTCGAACACGCCGAACCCGGTCTCGGCGACCGCGAGCTGGGCCAGCTCCACCGCGGCGTCCAGCCCGGCGCGCACCATCGCGGCCACGATGGCGTCGACCTGCTGCTGGTCCAGGGCCCGGAACTGGTCGGCGGCCCGCTTCGCCAGGGCGACCTGCTCGTCGATGCGCGCCCGGCGCTCCTCGTCGATGGTCAACGGTCGGTCGGTGACAGTCATGGGGGCGACCCCTCCCGTTGGGTTCCGGTGGGTCCCACTGAACCCGCGGCGCCCCGGTCAGCGGCAGGGCCGGAGGTCACTTGCCCCGCCCTTCCTCTCCCGAAGGGAAAGGGGGTCGGACTCTCAGCGTTCTCCCAGGAACCTCCCAGACACTGGTGGCCGCAGCAGCCGTCCAGGATCGAAGGGGGCCCCAGTGGCCGAGCCCACCCGGGTGCTCGTCGTCGACGACGAGCCCAGCATCACCGAGCTGGTGTCGACCGTGCTCGGCTACGAGGGGTTCGACGTGCGCGTGGCCGGCACCGGGCGGGAGGCCCTCACCGCCGCGGACGCGTTCCACCCGCACCTGGTGGTCCTCGATGTCATGCTGCCGGACCTCGACGGCTTCGAGGTGGCCCGGCGGCTGCACAACGGCAGCGGCTCGCGGGTCCCGGTGCTCTTCCTCACGGCCAGGGATGCCGTCGAGGACAAGGTCCGCGGCCTGACCCTCGGCGGCGACGACTACGTCACCAAGCCGTTCAGCCTGGCCGAGCTGGTGGCCCGGGTGCACGCCGTGCTGCGCCGGGCCGGGGTGGACGAGGACGCCGCGGCGCTGCTCACCTTCGCCGACCTGCAGATGGACGACGACACCCGCGAGGTCCGCCGGGCCGGCCAGCCGATCGAGCTGACCCCCACCGAGTACCGGCTGCTGCGCTACCTGCTGGTCAACCCGCGCCGGGTGCTCACCCGGGCGCAGCTCCTCGACCACGTCTGGGACTACGGCTTCGGCGGCGACGCCGGCGTCCTGGAGACCTACGTCAGCTACCTGCGCAAGAAGCTGGACCCGCTCGGCCCGCCGCTCATCCACACCGTGCGGGGGGTCGGCTACTCGATGCGGCTGCCCAAGTTAGTTGAGCCGGAAGCCCGGTAGCCGTGTCCCTGCGGTCCCGGCTGGTCGTCGGCCTGGTGGCGCTGAGCGCCATCGGCCTGTTCGTCGCGGCGGTGGCCACCTACGGCCTGGTGGGGAAGTTCCTGGTGGGCCGGACCGACCAGCAGCTGGTCGACGCCCGCGGCCCGGTGCTGCGCACGCTGACCGGGGAGATCCTGGGCGCCGAGACCGGCACCGACCGGCCGCTCAACCGCACGCTGCTCCCCCAGGTGTACGGCGAGATCCGGGTCGGCGGCCAGGTCATCGCCGTCCGCCAGTCCACCACGCTGGCCGGTGACCAGGCCGCCGCCCCCGCCCTCGACCCGCTGCCCACCAAGCGGCTGTCCACGGTCGGCTCGGTCAGCGGCGGCGAGCCGCGCTACCGGGTACTGGTCGAGCCGCTGGGCACCGGCCGCACCCTCGTGGTGGCCCTGCCGCTCACCGACATCCAGCAGACGCTGGCCCGGCTGGCCCGCATCGAGCTGTTCGTGGCGCTGGCCGTGCTCACCGCGCTGGCCGGGCTGGGCTGGTGGGTCGTCCGGCTCGGGCTGGCCCCGCTGTACCGGATGGAGGCCACCGCCGACGCGATCGCGGACGGCGACCTGACCCGGCGGGTCGACGCACCCGACCCGCGGACCGAGGTCGGCCGGCTCGGTCTGGCCCTGAACACCATGCTCGGCCGGATCGAGACGGCGTTCGCGGAGAAGTCCGCCTCGGAGGAGCGGATGCGCCGGTTCCTGGCCGACGCCTCCCATGAGCTGCGGACGCCGCTCACCTCCATCCGCGGCTACTCGGAGCTGTTCCGGCGCGGCGCGGACACCCGCCCGGACGACCTGGCCCGGGCCATGAGCCGGATCGAGAGCGAGTCCGAGCGGATGGGTGTGCTGGTCGAGGAGCTGCTCACCTTGGCCCGGCTGGACGAGGGGCGCACCGCGGAGCGGGCACCGGTCGACCTGGCCGCGCTCGCCGTCCAGGCCGCCGACGACCTGCGGGTCGCCGAGCCGGGCCGCCCGGTCACCGTGGTCGCCCCGGTCCCGGTCCTGGTGGACGGCGACGAGCACCAGCTGCGACAGCTGGTCGGCAACCTGCTGGCCAACGCCCGGGTGCACACCCCGGCGGGCACCCCGGTCGTGGTGCGGGTCGGGCCGGACGGCGCGAACGACACCCCCGGCGGCGGCGCTGCTGCGGCCGGAACCGCCGTCCTCGAGGTCGCCGACCGCGGGCCGGGCATCCCGACGGCGGACCGGCCGCACGTCTTCGAGCGCTTCTACCGGGTTGACCCGGCCCGGACCCGGGCCAGCGGCGGCGCCGGCCTCGGCCTGGCCATCGTCGAGTCGGTCTGCGCCGCGCACGGGGGCACCGTGACGGCCCAGGAGAACCCTGGAGGGGGAGCGCTGTTCCTGGTCCGGCTGCCCCTGTCCGGGGCGCTGGAGGACCACCGGGCCTCGCAGCGGACTCCCAGCGCGGACCCATCGCCGTCCCAGCCCCGACCGGCACCCTGGACGTCGTAGGCGAGCCGCCCGGCTCGCCCCTGACCGAGCCGAACGAGGAGCACCCGATGCCCACATCCACCCGCCGCCGGACGCTGGCCGCCTGGGCCGCCGCCGGAGTCCTGGGGACGGCGGTCGCCGCCGGCGCCGTCGTCTCCGCCGCCGGGGCCGCCTCCGCGGCCGGCACCTCGAGCACGACCACCAGCTCGACGGTGCAGGCCGCGACCCCCCAGCACCGACCGTGGGGCGCGCTGCGGCACGCCGGCATCCACGGCGAGTTCACGGTGCGGAACAAGTCCGGCGCCTTCGTCGTGCTCGACACCCAGCGCGGCACGGTGACCGGCAAGAACGGCAACCTGCTCACCGTCCAGAGCGCAGACAAGTTCAGCGCGACCTACACCGTCGACGCCACCGCCAAGATCCGCAAGGACCGTGCGCCGGCCAGCCTCACCGACATCAAGGTCGGCGACACCGTCGCCGTGGTCGGCGTCAAGACCGGGGACCACACGGCGACCGCGCGGGCGGTCCGGGACGGCGTCCCCGTACGCCAGGAGCCGGCGAGCCCGTCCACCGCCGCACCCGGCACCGCCTGACCCCGCCCCCTTCCCGCATGAAGGGACCCTTCTGTGCGTGCTACCGCACAAAGGCGCCCTTCATGCGGGAGCGGCGCAGTCGGCGGAGCGGTACTCGTCGGTCAGCCTGGGATACACCGTGCGCCAGTAGCGCTCGGCCAGCGCCCGTGCCTCGTCCGGGGTGGCCCCGAGCAGCTGAGCGGTGCGCGCATCCTGGTGGACCGCGGCGCACTCGGCCGCCGACTCCGCGGTGAGCCCGGCCATGTGCATGGCCTCGTGCGTGAGCACGTGGACGGCGATCACCTGCTGCTCGCTGGGGCTGCGGTGGTCCGAGCGCAGGTACGCGTTCAGGTCGTTGCACTGATCCCGCTTGATCAAGGTGGCGTGCTCGGGAGTGCCGTTCGCCCCCCAGCGCACGAAGCCCAGCTCGTTCCCGGCGTCCACCATGGACTGCCCGAACGACTGGCAGTGCACGGTGGTCGGGACGCCGGCCAGGGCGGTGGTCACGGACTCCAGTCGGTGCTCCAGCCGGACCCGCAGCACTCCGGGCGTGGCCAGGGCTACCGCCCCGAGAGCCAGCACCGCCACGCTTACCACCGGGAACGGGCGGCTTCGCCCGAGCGTGTCCACCCGGGTCAGCGCCCACCGGACGCCGACCACGACCGCCAGCAGCGCGGCGATCAGGGCACCCCAGGTCAGCACCGAGGGGTTATCGGCACTCCACCCCTCCGCATGAAGGGACCCTTCATGCGGAGGGGGGTGCGGTCAGTAGGGGCGGACCGCGCCGACGTAGGGCATCGAGTACAGGCCGGACACCACGACCCCGACGCCCGGGTTGGCCGCCTCGACGATGCGGCCACCACCGATGTACATGCCCACGTGCTGCGACGGCGAGTAGTAGAAGACCAGGTCGCCCGGCTGCAGCTGGCTGGCCGGGATCTGCCGACCGGCGCCCCACTGCGCCCCGGAGAAGTGCGGCAGGTAGATGCCCACGCTGCGGTACGCCGACATCACCAGCCCCGAGCAGTCGAACGCGGACGGGCCCGCAGCGCCGAAGACGTATCGGTGGCCGACCTGCGACAGCGCCCACGCCGCGGCCTGCGCGCCCAGCCCGGAGCCCCCGCTGACCGTCGCCGAGGTGTAGGTCGGGGTGGACCGGGCGTACGAACGGCTCACTGTCGCGGTGTACGCGGCCCTTGCCGCAGCCGCCGCAGCCGCCGCGGCTGCCCGCGCCGCCGCCTGCCGGGCGGCCAGCTCGGCGCGTACCTTGGCCTGCAGCGAGCTGACCAGCTGCTGCTGGGCCGCCACCTTCTGCTCGACGACAGCCTGCTCCTTGGTGGCCTTGTCCCGCAGCTGCTGGAGGATCCCCACCTGCTGGGCGGCCGCGAGCTTGTCCTGAGCGAGCCGCTGCGCGGCCGTCGACTGCATCCGCAGCACGTCGGTCTGGTGCCGGCTCAGGCCGTCCAGCACCGAGGCCTGGGCCAGGAAGTCCGAGGCGTTGTTCGACAGCAGCAGCTGCAGGGTCTGGTCCAGCCCGCCGGAGCGGTAGGCGGCCGAGGCCAGCTCGCCGATCGAGCCGCGCAGCGCGGCCAGTGCCGCCTCCCCGGTCTTGACCCGGGCGTTGATCTGGTTCAGCTTCAGCTGGCCCTGGGCCAGCGCGACCTTGGCGCCCAGCGCGGCCTCGTTCGCGGCCTCGGCCTGGTTCTGCAGGTCGTTCAGCCGAGCCTCGACCTGCGCCAGCGTCGGCTGGGGGTCGGCGTAGCTGGAGGAGGGGACCAATGTGACCACGAGACCGGCGGCGACGGCTAGGGCCGCAATCGTTCGTACCACGCGGGAGGGGCGGGTCGTCACTCGGACGGGACTCCGATCTTCCTGGCCGCCGACCGGGTTAGCTGACGGGTTCGGGCGAGGAAGGCGCCCTACCGCGATGCCCCGCGCGAGCAGGTCACCGCCGATTCACCCCGGGACCTGGGTCCCCGGCTCCGACCGACCCGAGGGCCGACCGGATTGAGCGGAGGTTCCGGTTGACATCCCGTGTGGCTGTCATCAGACCGTTACCTGAGGCCAGACCTTAACGGGTGCTGGCGGCTGGTCAAAGTCACACCGCCGCAATGTGGGGAAAACGACAGTCTGGTCAGACAGATGTCTTGTCTCGCAGATGGGGGTGACTTTTCAGAACGTGAAGCCGGCGTCTTCGCGCTGCTTTCGTGCGGGGCGGCGTCGGTAGTCAGTGGGGTGAGAGTTGCGGTCGGCCCAGATGTGGGCGTTGGCCTCGTTGCGCCG
>JBBSAJ010000013.1:0-63679 GCA_038252405.1 Actinomycetes bacterium
CCTTGGCGTACCTGTTGGTGACCTCGGCACGAGACTGCATCGACAACCCACTCCTCATGCCCCACCACGCTCACCGTTTCGCGGGCATTCCTACGTGAGGCACGGAGAGCGTTTCGCGGGCAGTATTCGTGAGTCTCGTCGGTGACTTGCGGCGGCGGCGGGTGCGGATTATCGTCACGATGTATCGCCTCGATACATCGAGGGTTCGAGTCCGACCGCGTGACCCGCTGCTGGCGAGAGGAGAGACCGTGCCCAAGCGCACCGGTGTCCTCGAGCTGGCCGTGCTGGGCCTGCTGCACCAGTCGCCGCTGCACGGCTATGAGCTACGCAAGCGGCTGAACAGCCTGCTCGGGTCGTTCCGGGCCTTCTCCTACGGCTCCCTGTACCCGTGCCTGAAGGACCTGGTGGCCCGGGGCTGGATCGTCGAGGACACCTCGGCCGCGGCCGGCGCCTCGAGCCTGTCGGGACGGCGGTCCCGGATCGTCTACAAGCTGACCGCCGAGGGCAAGGAAGCGTTTCACGAGCTGCTGTCCGACGCGGGACCGGCCGCGTGGGACGACGAGAACTTCGGCGTCCACCTGGCCTTCTTCGGCCAGACCGACGCCGACGTCCGGATGCGCATCCTCCTGGGGCGGCGCAGCCGGCTGGAGGAGCGGTTGGACAACCTGCGCCAGGCGTTGGCGCGGACCCGCGAGCGGGTCGACACCTACACCCTCGAGCTGCAGCGCCACGGCCTGGAGTCGGTGGAGCGCGAGGTTCGGTGGCTGAACGAGCTGATCATCAACGAGCGGCAGGGCGACCAGCCCGAGCACCGCACCCAGCAGGCTGACCGGGTGCTCCCCGGAGCCGATGAGGACAAGGAGTAACCGGATGGGTCAGGTACGCGTGGCCATCGTGGGAGTCGGCAACTGCAGCTCCTCCCTGGTCCAGGGCGTCGAGTACTACCGCGACGCGGACGCCACCGCCAAGGTGCCCGGGCTGATGCACGTTCAGCTGGGCGACTACCACGTGAGCGACCTGCAGTTCGTCGCGGCGTTCGACGTGGACGCCAAGAAGGTGGGTCAGGACCTCGCCCACGCGATCTTCGCGAGCGAGAACAACACCATCAAGTTCGCGGACGTCCCGCCGCTCGGAATCACCGTGCAGCGCGGGCACACCCTCGACGGCCTGGGCAAGTACTACCGGGAGACCATCACCGAGTCCGACGAGGAGCCGGTCGACGTCGTCGCCGCACTGCGCGAGTCGCGGGCCGACGTGCTGGTCTGCTACCTGCCGGTGGGCTCGGAGGACGCCGCCAAGTTCTACGCGCAGTGCGCGCTGGACGCCGGCATCGGCTTCGTCAACGCGCTGCCGGTGTTCATCGCCGGCACCAAGGAGTGGGCCGACAAGTTCACCGCGGCCGGGCTGCCCATTGTTGGTGACGACATCAAGTCGCAGGTCGGTGCCACCATCACGCACCGAGTCCTCGCCAAGCTGTTCGAGGACCGCGGCGTGATGCTGGACCGCACGATGCAGCTCAACGTCGGCGGCAACATGGACTTCATGAACATGCTCGAGCGGGAGCGGCTGGAGTCGAAGAAGATCTCCAAGACCCAGGCGGTCACCTCGCAGCTGCGCCACGACCTCGGCAAGGGCAACGTGCACATCGGCCCGTCCGACTACGTGGCCTGGCTGGACGACCGCAAGTGGGCCTACGTCCGGCTCGAGGGCCGCGCGTTCGGCGACGTCCCGCTGAACCTCGAGTACAAGCTCGAGGTCTGGGACTCCCCGAACTCCGCCGGCGTCATCATCGACGCCGTCCGGTGCGCCAAGATCGCCATGGACCGTGGCATCGGCGGCCCGCTGTTCGGCCCGTCGGCGTACTTCATGAAGTCGCCGCCGGTGCAGTACCGCGACGACGAGGCCCGGCAGATGGTCGAGGACTTCATCGCCGGCGAGTAGCCGTCGCGCTCGTCCGCGCCTCATCGACCTGGCGGCGGGTGCCGCCCGGCTAGCCTTCCCCCGTGCCGTCGGCTGCGGAGCTGCGAACGATCCTGTCCGGCCGCGGCTTCCGGCTGCTGTACGCCACCCGGCTGCTGGCCCAGTCCGCCGACGGCCTGCTGCAGGCCGGCCTCGCGTCCTACGTCCTGTTCTCCCCCGAGCGGCAGGCGGACGGCGCGAAGGTGGCGGCGGCGTTCGCCGTCCTGCTGCTGCCCTACTCGCTGGTCGGGCCGTTCGCCGGCGTCCTGCTGGACCGCTGGCGGCGACAGCGGGTGCTGGTTCTCGCCAACGTGGTGCGCGGGGCGCTGGTGGCCGTGCTCGCGCTGCTCGTGTGGGGGGGCAGCACGGGGGTCGGCTTCCTCGCGGTGGCCCTGTGCGTGCTGGGCGTGAACCGGTTCTTCCTGGCCGGGCTGTCGGCCGCGCTGCCGCACGTGGTGGACCCCGGCCGGCTGGTGACGGCGAACGCCCTGGCCGCGACATCGGGGACGGTCGCGGCGGCCCTGGGCGCCGCGCTGGGGCTGGTGCTGCGTGCGGTGGGGGGCGGCAGCGACGTCGTGGCCGCGGGGACGGTCGTCGTGGCCGGGCTGGGCTACCTCGCATCGGCGACGGTTGCGACCCGGCTGGGTCGGGACGAGCTCGGTCCGGAGCGCGGGGATGGTCTGCCGAGGGTGCTCGAGGCGCTCCGCGGGGTCGTGGCCGGGATGACGGCCGGGGTGCGGCACCTGGCCAGCCGACCGCGGCCCGCGCGCGCGCTCGCCGCGGTCGGCTGGTACCGGTTCCTGTTCGGGCTGATGACCGTGCTCGTCGTGCTGCTCGAACGGGGCTACTTCCACGCCCCTTCGGACGCCGACGGCGGGCTGCGCGGCGTGAGCCTGGTGTTCGCGGCCACCGGCCTGGGGGTACCGGTCGGCGCCGTCCTCACGCCGTCAGCGGTGCGTCGGATCGGACCGGACCGGTGGGTCACCGTGCTGCTGGTCGCGTCCGGGATCGGCGTGGTGGTCCTCGGGCTGCCCTTCCTGGAGGTGCCGCTGGCGCTGGTCGGGTTCGTGCTGGGGCTGACCGGCCAGGGCATCAAGCTCTGCGCGGACACCGCGGTCCAGCAGGACGTGGCGGACCGCTACCGGGGCCGGGTCTTCGCGCTGTACGACATGCTCTACAACGTGACCTTCGTGGCCGCGGCCGGGCTGGCGGCGGCCACCCTGCCCTTCGACGGGCACTCGGTGGCCGTGCTGGCCGGCACGGCCGGCGGCTTCCTGCTGGGCGGGGCTGCCTACGCCCGGGCGAGCGCGTCGGACGCCACCGGGTGAGCCGAGACACCCCGGACCCGATCAGCTTCGCGAGGACCACCAGCGGAGGAGCTCGGCTCCGGCCTCGTCGGTCGGGAGCGGGCCGCGGTCCAGGCGCAGCTCGAGCAGGTGCTGGTACGCCTGGCCCACCAGCGGGCCGGGTGGGATCCCCAGCAGGGCCATGATCTGGGTGCCGTCGAGGTCGGGGCGGATCGCGGCCAGCCCCTCCTCCTCGGACAGCCGGGAGATCCTGGCCTCGAGGTCGTCATAGGTGTGGGCCAGCTCGGCCGCCTTGCGCCGGTTGCGCGTGGTGCAGTCGGCCCTGGTCAGCTTGTGCAGCCGGTCCAGCAGCGGCCCGGCGTCGCGCACGTACCGGCGCACCGCCGAGTCGGTCCACTCACCCGTCCCGTACCCGTGGAAGCGCAGGTGTAGCTCGACCAGCCGGGTCACGTCGTCCACGACGTCCTTGCCGAACCGCAGCGACTGCAGCCGCTTGCGGGCGATCTTCGCGCCCACCACCTCGTGGTGGTGGAAGCTCACCCCGCCGCCGGCCTCGAACCGCCGGGTCCGGGGCTTGCCGACGTCGTGCAGCAGGGCGGCCAGCCGCAGCACGAGGTCCGGGCCGGGCACCGGACCGCCCGGGCCGTCCTCGAGCGTGATGGCCTGCTCCAGCACGGTGAGCGTGTGCTCGTAGACGTCCTTGTGCCGGTGGTGCTCATCGATCTCCAGCCGCAGCTGCGGCAGCTCGGGCAGCACGTGCCCGGCCAGGCCGGTGTCCACGAGCAGGGTCAGGCCCACCCGCGGGTCGGCCGCGCAGACCAGCTTCTCCAGCTCGCCGCGGACCCGCTCCGCGGAGACGATCTCGATCCGCTGCGCCATCGCGGCCATGGCCCGCACGACGTCCGGGTCGACGGCGAGCCCGAGCTGGGAGGCGAACCGGGCCGCCCGCAGCATCCGCAGCGGGTCGTCGGAGAAGGACTCCTGCGGGGTGCCGGGGGTGCGCAGCACCTTCCTGGCCAGGTCGCCGAGGCCGCCGAAGTGGTCGACGAACTCCCGCTGGGGCAGCCGCACCGCCATCGCGTTGACGGTGAAGTCCCGGCGCCGCAGGTCGCCCTCGAGGTCGTGGCCGTAGGTGACCTCGGGCTTGCGGGTGGCCTGGTCGTAGGCGTCCGAGCGGTAGGTCGTGATCTCCAGCCGGTACCCGCCGCGCAGCGCACCGACGGTGCCGAACGCGATGCCGACGTCCCAGGTCGCCTCGGCCCAGCCCTCGAGCAGGGCGAGCGACTCCTCGGGCCGGGCCGACGTCGCGAAGTCCAGGTCGGCGCCGAGCCGACCCAGCAGCGCGTCGCGCACCGATCCGCCGACCAGCGCCACCTCGTACCCGGCCGCCCGGAACCGCTCGCCGACCGCGTCCACCACCGGCGACACCTGCAGCATCTCGGTGACGGCGCGCCGCTGCGCGGCGTCGAGCTCGGCGGCAGATCGGTCGTGGGGATCGGGCACGGGAGGCAAGGGTACGCACGTGGTCCCGCTCGGGCTGCTCCCGCACTCGTACGATCCACGGGTGACCCCTGCCCAGCGTCGGCCCCGCACGCCCGCCGTGGAAGAGGTCTCCGCCGGTGGGCTGGTGGTCGACCCGGCCAGCTTGGTCGTCGCGGGGGCGCTCATCGCCCGGCGCAACCGCAGGGGCCGGCTCGAGTGGGTGCTGCCCAAGGGACACGTGGAGGTCGGCGAGTCCACCGAGGACGCCGCGGTGCGGGAGGTCGCCGAGGAGACCGGCATCCGCGGCCGGATCATCGCGCCGCTGGGCACCATCGACTACTGGTTCTTCGCCAACGGCCGACGCATCCACAAGACCGTGCACCACTTCCTGCTCGAGGCGGCCGGGGGCAAGCTGTCGGACCTCGACGCCGAGGTCGAGCAGGTGGCCTGGGTTCCGCTGGCCGAGGCGGCCGGGCGGCTCGCCTACGCCGACGAGAAGCGGCTGGTCGACCGGGCCTTCGACATGCTCGCGGAGACCGCGTGACCGCACGACCGCGGCGCCCACGGGCGGCTGCGGTGGCCCTGGCGGTGCTGGTGGCGTCGGTGGCCCTCCTGCTGCTGGACGGCCACCCGCTCCCGGCCGCGGCCCAGACCACCACCCAGCCGCTGGGGATCACGGTCACCGAGCTCAGCCCACTGGCCCCCACCGAGGCGGACACCGTGCACCTGGCCGGTCGGGTCACGAACAGCGGGGACAGCCCGGTGACCGACCTGATCGTCCAGCTCAGGGTGTCGTCGCGGCCGTTGCTGTCCCGCTCCGCGCTCGCCGCGTCCGCCGCGAGCACCGACCCGCCACCCGGCTCCGTCGTGGGCGCGCCGGTGGACGTCGCCACCACCCTGGCGCCCGGGGCCAGCGGCAGCTGGCAGCTGGACGTGGCCGGCGCCCAGCTGGCGCTGTCCGGGTACGGCGTCTACCCGATGGCCGTGGAGGCCCGGGCCACCCGCTCGGACGGCTCTCGCGCCCGGTTGGGGACGGCCCGCACGTTCCTCACCTGGGGCTCGGACACCACCGGTCTGCAGCCCACCCGGCTCGCGGTGCTGTGGCCGGTCCTGGCCACCCCCTCCGCCGCGGCCGGAGGTACGCTCCCGGCGGCCGCGTTCGGCACCGAGCTGAGTGGGCGGCTCACCGACCTGGTGACCACCGCCGCCGGGGAGCCGGTGAGCTGGGTGCTGGACGGCGACCTGCTGGAGTCGGCCGGCGCGCTCGCCGACGGCGGCCCGCTGCCGCAGGGCTCAGCCATCGCAGCGCCCGACCCGGCCGCCGCGCGGTGGCTGGCCTCGTTGAAGTCGGCGGTCGGGAGCGGGGACGTGAACGCCCTCGCCAACGCCGACCCGGACGCCGTGGCCGTGACCAGGGCCGGGCTCACCGCGGACCTGAAGACCTCGACGGCCCTCGGCCCGGCCGTGGTCCGCGACGTGCTCGGGCGCAGCGTCACCGGTGATGTCGCGTGGCCGGCCGAGGGGACCGCCGACGCGGCCGCGCTGGGCGCCCTGACCGACGCCGGCGTGCGGGCCGTGGTCCTGTCCGACGTCTACACCCCGACGTCGCGGACCGTGTCGTACACCCCGTCCGCCGTCGGCCCGCTCGAGAACAGCCAGCTCACCGCCCTGGTGACCGACCGGGTGCTGTCCGCGCTGCTCGCCACCCCGGCGGCCCAGCAGGGCGGGGCCGTGCTGGCCCGCCAGCGGTTCCTCTCCGAGCTGGCCATGGTCACCGCCGAGCGCCCCTTCGACGGCCGGGCCGTGGTCGTGGCCCCGCCCCGGTACTGGCAGCCCGAGGTGACCGCCGTCCGCGGCCTGCTCTCGGCCCTCGGGTCGGTGCCCTGGGTGCGGCCGCAGACGGTCCAGCAGCTGCGCGCGGAGGCCTCGCCCGGGGTGTCCCGGCGCCGCCCGAGCTACCCCACCGTGGTGGCCCGGCGGGAGGTCTCCGCCGGCCAGCTCGACCAGGTGCGGGTCGGCCGCTACGACCTGCAGGCGCTCACCTCGGTGCTGTCCCAGCCGCAGCCGCTGGCCGACCAGCTGGAGCGCGGCCTGCTGCGCGCCGAGTCGGCCGCCTGGCGTGAGCGGGCGGTGGCGGGCACCGCCTTCGCCCGGTCGGTCACCGCGGTCATCGCCAAGGCCCAGGCCGGCGTCCGCATCGTGCCGTCCGGTCCGATCACCCTGACCTCGCGCAGCGGCCAGATCCCGATCACGGTGGCCAACGACCTCGACCAGCCGGTGACGGTGCGGCTGGACGTCGCCGCGGTGCCGTCCGTGCGGATGACCCTGAGCCAGCCGGGGCTCGTCACGGTCAACGCCGGACGCCGGGAGACCATCGAGGTCCAGGCCAAGGCCGCCGCCAACGGCCGGCTGGTCGTGCAGACCCGGCTGTTGGCTCCGGACGGCCAGGTCTACGGCCCTGTGGTCAGCTTCCCGGTGCGCGCCACCGGCATCGGCCAGGTCGCCCAGTGGGTCGTCGGCGGCGCGCTCGTGCTGCTCACGGTGGCGCTGAGCTACCGGATCGCCCGGGCCATCCGCCGCGGGCGGCACCCGGTACCCGCACCGGACGGGGAGTCGTCGTGAGCGCGGACGCCGGGGTGCTGCGGAGCAGCTCGGTGATGGCGGTGGGGACCATCGCGTCCCGGGTCACCGGCATGCTGCGCAACATCGTGCTGGTCGCCGCGATCGGCGGACAGGTGTTCGCCGACACCTACACGGTCGCGAACAACCTGCCCAACATCTTGTACATCCTGCTCGTCGGCGGGGCGCTCAACGCGGTGTTCATCCCGCAGCTGGTGCGGCACATGGCCTCCGACAGCGACGGGGGCGGCGCCTACGCCGACCGGCTGATCACGCTGTCCGGCCTGGTGCTGCTCGCGGTGTCCGCGCTGACCGTCGCGCTGGCGCCGTTCATCGTCCGGCTGTACTCCACGAACAGCTGGAGCAGCACGGACCTCGGGGTCTCGACGGCCTTCGCCCGGTACTGCCTGCCGCAGATCTTCTTCTACGGCGTGTACACGCTGTACAGCCAGGTGCTCAACGCCCGTGGGCACTTCGCGATGCCGATGTTCGCCCCGATCCTCAACAACCTGGTCGTCATCGTCGTCTGCGGCGTCTTCATCGCCGCCGTCGGCCCGAACCCGACGACGGCAACCATCACGCCGGCCGAGACGGCGCTGCTCGGGCTCGGCACCACGGTCGGCATCGTGGTGCAGGCGGTGGCCCTCGTCCCCGTGATGGCCCGCTACGGGTACCGCTACCGGCCCCGCTTCGACCTGCGCGGGCAGGGCCTCGGCAAGGCGGTCACCCTCGCCAAGTGGACCATCGTCCTGGTGGCCATCAACCAGCTGGCCTTCGTGGTCGTGGCGCGGCTGGCCACCTCGGCCAACGCGGCGGCCGCGGCGGCCGGGGCGGCCGGTGGCGCCGGCATCACCGTCTACACGACCGCCTACCTGATCTTCATCCTGCCGCACTCGGTGGTCACCGTGTCGGTGGTCACGGCGCTGCTGCCCAGGATGAGCCGGGCGGCCGCCGCGAACGACCTGCGCGGCGTCCGCGACGACGTCAGCCGGGGGATCCGGCTGGTGAGCACGGCCATGGTGCCCTCGGCCATCGCCTTGGTGCTGCTCGGCCCGAGCATCGGCCTGCTGCTGTTCAGCTTCGGCGCCAGCGGCGGGGACACCGGGCGGTCCATCGGCGTGGTGACCGCGGCGTTCGCCGTGGGGCTGGTGCCGTTCAGCATCTACTACGTGCTGCTGCGCGGCTTCTACGCGGTGGAGGACACCAGGACACCGGCGCTGGTCGCTGTCTTCCTCAACTCGGTCAACCTGGCCGTGGCCTACGCGCTGTACCTCGTGCTGCCGCCCGAGCAGCAGGTCGTCGGCCTGGCGCTGGGCTACTCGGCCGCCTACCTGGCCACCATGGTGCTGCTCTGGCAGATCCTGCGCCGCCGGCTGCGCGGCCTGAACACCTACCTCACGGTGCGCACCCTGGTCCGGCTCACGGTGGCCGGCCTCCCGGCCGGGCTGGCCGGCTGGGCCACCCTGCACCTGCTCCAGCGGGTGCTGCCGGGCGGGCGGCTGGGCGCCCTGCTGCTCATCCTCGGGGTCAGCGCCGTGGGCGGGGTCGTGTTCGTCGGGGTGGCCCGTCGGCTGCGGGTGGCCGAGGTCAGCGAGCTGGTCGACGTCGTCGCGGCCCGACTGGGCCGCTCCCGGAGCTAGTCACCCGTCCGGCGCAGGCCTGGAGCTGCGGGCTCAAGCCGGAGACGGCAGGAGCCGACCCTTCCGGCATGGGCGCCCCCCTGCGCGACGATCGCGGCAGCCTGGTCATCGGCTGGCTGTTCAAGGTCGCCCTGACCCTGGTGCTGATCGGCCTGCTCGCCTTCGACGGGATCGCGATCGGTGTCGCCAAGGTCTCCTCGACCGACGCCGCCACCACGGTGGCGAGCGCGGCCGCCGACAAGTACCGGGCCACCAAGCACGACGCCCAGCAGACCTACCAGGCCGCTTTGATCGTCGCCAAGGACAACGGCGTCGCGCTGGCCGCCAAGGACCTGGTCTTCTACCCGGACGGCGAGGTCAGCGCCACGGTGCACCGCACCGTCCACACCATCGTGCTCCAGCTCCTGCCGTTCACCCGCGGCCTCCTGCAGACCACCGCGACCGCGACGGCCTCGCCGTCGGTGCAGTGAGAGCAGCTCGGGCCGGTCGAGGCTGGGTCGCCGGGTCCCTGCTCACGGCAGCGCTGCTGGCCGGGCTGCCCTCGGTCCCAGCCGCGGCCGACCCCTCGGTGGCCGACGCCCGGGCCAGAGCAGCGGCGCTGGCCACCCAGGTCGCCGCCCTCGAGGTGCAGCTGGAGACCGCGACCGAGGCGTACAACCGGGTCCAGGACCACCTGGGGACGGTGGTGACGAGCTACCTGAGCGCGTCCCAGCAGCTGCAGAGCCTCGCCGACCAGCAGTCCAGCCAGCAGGCCGAGACCACCCGACGGGTCCGCGCGCTGTACATGTCCGGCGGGACGACCGGCCTGTACGCCTCGGTCCTCGCCGGAGGCGACATCAGCGACGTCCTGCTGCGGATCGCCACGGTCGACCACGTGCTGCGCAGCGAGCAGGCCTCGGTCGTCGGCACGACCACCCAGCTGACCGCCGCCGCGGCCCTGGCCAGCCGGCTGGACACGCTGGCCGCGCAGCGCACCGGCCTGGAGACGGCCGCCCGCAACGCCACGACCACGGTGGAGACCCTGCTGGCCACCCGGCAGGCCGAGCTGGCCACCGCCAGCGCCGACGTGCGCCGGCTGGTGGCCGCCGACCAGGCCGCCGCGGCTGCTGCCGCCGCCGCCCGGGCCGCCGCCCTGCTGCCGTTCACCACCGACGTCCCGGCCCTGCCGGCCGACAGCCCGGCGGCCGTCGTCACCGCGATCACGGCCGCCCGCAGCGCGCTCGGGCTGCCGTACCAGTGGGGCGCCACCGGCCCGGACAGCTACGACTGCTCGGGCCTGACCCAGTGGGCCTTCGCCCAGGCCGGCGTGCGGCTGCCCCGGGTCGCCGCCGACCAGTGGACCGTGGGCACCCACCCGTCGCTCGACCAGTTGCGCCCCGGCGACCTGCTGTTCTGGGCCACCGACGTCAACGACCCGAGCACGATCCATCACGTGGCCATCTACCTGGGCGGTGGGTTCATGCTGCACGCCCCGCACACCGGCGACGTCGTACGGATCGCCCGCGTGTACCTCGACGGCTACATCGGGGCCAGCCGTCCGGTGGCGGGTTGAGCCCCGGGCCCGGCCGTACGCTCATAGCTGTGCGCACCCTGGCTGGCCGCTACCGCATCGAGGACCGCGTCCTCGACGGCGCCGGCTGGACCCTGTGGGCCGCCACCGACGGTGCGCTGCACCGCCCGGTCGCCGTGATCTCGGTGGATCCCGGCCAGCCTCACCTGGACGACGTGCGGGAGGCCGCGCGCGCCGCCGCCCGGGCGGACGACCCCCGGCTGCAGCGGGTGCTCGACATCGTGGAGGACGACGAGCAGACCTGCCTGGTCGTCGAGTGGCAGGACGCCACCGGGCTGGAGCAGCTGCTGGCCGAGGGGCCGCTGGCCGAGGCCGAGGCCCGCCGACTCGTCGGTGAGGTGGCCTGGGCGCTGAGCCGTGCTGACGAGCAGGGGCTGCACCACGGGCGGCTGGCACCGCGCTGGGTCCAGTGCACCGACGACGGTCGGGTCCGGGTCGCCGGCCTCGAGCTGCTGGCCGCACTGGACGGCGGCCGGGCCAAGGGGCAGCGGCCCGAGGACGCCGCCGCGGCGGACGCGCGCGCGCTCGGGGCCCTGCTGTATGCGGCCCTGACCGGTCGGTGGCCCGGCGAGCCGGCCGACTGCGCCCTCCCCGCCGCCCCACGGATCGGGGGCCGACCGGTCCGGGCCCGCGGAGTGCTGGCCGGCGTGCCGCCGGTCCTCGATGACATCGCGGCCCGAGCCCTCGGGCTCACCGAGCGGGGGGCGCTGACCACGCCCGGCGAGGTGGCCAGGGCGCTGGAGTCCGCCCAGGGCCGGCTGGTGCCGGTCGAGCTGGACCGGGAGGCCGTCGACGACTCCCCGCCGTCGGTGGGCGGTGGCTCGACCCGCCCCGGTCCGCTGGCGGTCGCCGCGGTGGCGGTGACCGCGGTGGTCGCTGCGGCCGCGCTCGCGGTGGGCGCGCTGGCCTGGTCGGCGTCCACCCGCGACCAGCCGGGGGGCGGCGCGAGCCTGGCCAGCCCGGGCTCCAGTACGGGCTCCAGCGGTGCGCTGCTGGACGGGCCGATCCCGATCGTGTCGGTCCATGACTTCGACCCGGCCGGCAACGGCCAGGAGAACCCGCAGCTGGCGCCGCTCGCGATCGACGGCAAGCCCAGCACCGCCTGGCGCACCGTGTTCTACGACCGGGCCGACCTGGGCGGGCTCAAGCCGGGGGTTGGGCTGCTGCTCGACCTGGGCGCTCCCACCAGGATCGGCGCGGTACGGGTCGAGCTGGTCGGCCGCGGCACCGACATCGAGCTGCGGGCGGCCACCATCGCCCCTGTCACCGCCGACGACGCCATCACCGTGGCCCAGGCCATGGGCGCCGGCGACCTGGTGACGCTGCGGCCCGACCCGCAGGTCGAGGCCCGGTACCTGCTGCTGTGGCTGACCAAGCTGCCGAAGGACGGCGCCCGGTACCGCGGCGGCGTGTCCGAGGTGCAGGTCCTGCGGAACTGAACCGTCGTCCACCTACCCTGGGCACGCGCCCGGGGACCCCCCCACCGACTCCAGCCAGGGAGCGCCTATGTCCGACGCCGAGCCCAACGGGCTCGACGACCGGGCGCTGCTCGCTGCGCACGTGGCCGGCGACCCGGACGCCTTCGGCACCCTGGTCCTGCGCCACCGGGACCGGCTGTGGGCGATCGCACTGCGCACCCTGGGCCACCCCGAGGACGCCGCCGACGCGGTCCAGAACGCGCTGATCTCGGCGTACCGCTCGGCCGGCTCGTACCGCGGAGACGCCGCCGTCACCACCTGGCTGCACCGGATCGTCGTCAACGCCTGCCTCGACCTGGTCCGGCGGCGGACGGTGCGTGCGGCCGACCCCCTGCCGGACGACGACGCGCTGCTGCCGGCCCAGCCCGGGGACGCCTTCGCCAGCCGGGAGACCGCGCTCGTCGTGCAGCAGGCGCTGCTGACCCTGCCGATCGAGCAGCGCGCCGCGCTGGTCCTGGTCGACCTCCACGGCTACTCCGTCGACGAGGCCGCCGCGGTCCTGGACTGCCCCGCTGGCACGGTCAAGAGCCGCTGCTCCCGCGGTCGGGCCAAGCTGGCCCCCCTGCTGGCGTCGCTGCGGAACCCGGACCACCCCGGACACGTCCCACCTGAGGGCATGCCCAACGACCAGGCAGGGAGGTGAGCGGCGTTGTCTGACCCGCGAAACGGCGACCTGGACGGCGACGGCCTGGTGCACGACCTGCTGGCCGGCCTGCCGGAGCCGACGATGCCCTCCGAGGTGGCCGCCCGGATCGACGCAGCGCTGGCCGTCGAGGCGGCCACCCGGGACGCGGGCGGCACTCTTGCCACTGCGGCCGCAACCGTCACACCGATCACGTCGACGGGGAGCACCGGCCTGGGCGCCCGCCTGCGCGGGCACTGGCTGATGTCCGCGGCCGCCGTCGTCGCGGTGCTCGCCCTCGGCAGTGCCGTCGTGGTCGGCGCGCTCAGCGGTCGGTCACCGTCGTCGTCCAGCGCAGCCAGCGGTGCGGCGGCCACGGCCAGCCGCGCCCCCGGGGCCGAGACCACCCGGCTGAGCGCCTCGGGACGGGGCTACACCAAGGCCAACCTGGGGCCCGAGGTGCTCACCCTGGTCGCCGCGACGTCGACCAGCCCGGCCAGCCCGGCCACCAACGACGGCACGGTCAGCACGCTCGCGGCGCCGGGCCGGAGCCTGATCGAGGACCGTACCCGGCTGGCCGCCTGCCTGGCCAAGGTGGAGGAGGGCGGCCCGGCCACCGCTCCGGTCGCGGTAGACGCCGGCAGCTTCGAGGGCCAGCCCGCCGTGGTCGTGGTGCTCGTCGGGTCCGCCACCAGCTACGACGTGTTCGTGGTCACACCGGCCTGCTCGAGCGCCGACGCCACCCTGCTGTACTACGCCAGCGTGCGGCACTGAGCGGGCCGGTCCGGATACCCCCGGGGGGAATACCGCGGGCGTAGAATCGGTTGTCGGCACCGAAGCCCTGTCGACCCCCCTTGAGGATGCACCGTGACCGACGTCCGCAACGTCATCATCATCGGCTCCGGACCCGCCGGCTACACCGCCGCCGTCTACGCAGCCCGCGCCAACCTGGCGCCGCTGGTCTTCGAGGGTGCGGTGACCGCCGGCGGGGCGCTGATGAACACCACCGAGGTGGAGAACTTCCCCGGCTTCCCCGACGGCGTCATGGGCCCGGACCTGATGGACAACCTGCGCAAGCAGGCCGAGAAGTTCGGCGCCGAGCTGGTCGCCGACGACGTCACCGCCGTGGACCTCATCGGCGAGATCAAGGTCGTCACCGACGGCTCCGGGGGCACCCACCGGGCGCGGGCGGTCATCGTGGCCACCGGCTCCGGCTACCGCGAGCTGGGCCTGCCGAACGAGAAGCGGCTGTCCGGGCACGGCGTGTCGTGGTGTGCGACCTGCGACGGGTTCTTCTTCCGCGACCAGGACATCGCGGTCGTCGGCGGTGGCGACACCGCCATGGAGGAGGCCACCTTCCTGACCCGGTTCGCCCGCTCGGTGACGATCGTGCACCGGCGCGACTCGCTCCGCGCGTCCAAGGTCATGCAGGACCGCGCCCTCGCCAACGACAAGATCCGCTTCGCCTGGAGCTCCGAGGTCGTCGACGTCCTGGGCGACAGCAAGGTGACCGGGGTCCGACTGCGCAACCTCGTCACCAGCGAGGAGTCCACCCTCGACGTCACCGGGCTGTTCCTGGCCATCGGGCACGACCCGCGCAGCGAGCTGTTCGTCGGCCAGCTGCACCGGGACGACGAGGGCTACCTCATCGTCGACCACCCGACCACCCGGACCAACGTGCCCGGCGTGTTCGCCTGCGGCGACGTCGTCGACCACATCTACCGGCAGGCCGTCACCGCGGCCGGCACCGGCTGCCAGTCCGCCCTCGACGCGGAGCGGTTCCTGGCCGACCTGGACGACGCTGCCGCCACCGGCCAGCCGGCCGCGGCGGCGCACTCCTCCGTCACCGTCTGAACCGCGTGAGAGGGTTCGGCGAGCGATCGCCGTACCCGCTCAGCGGACCCCCCCGCACTCGACCCGTACTCAGGAGAAGGAGCCCCCCATGGGTGCCCACGCCAAGGCTGTGACCGACGATTCGTTCGCCACCGACGTGCTGGCCAGCGAGAAGCCGGTCATCGTCGACTTCTGGGCCGAGTGGTGCGGCCCGTGCCGCGCGGTCTCACCGATCCTCGAGGAGATCGCCGGCGAGCATGCCGACAAGATCTCGGTGGTCAAGCTCAACGTCGACGAGAACCCGCGCACGGCGGCCGCCTACGGGATCACCTCGATCCCGACCATGAACGTCTACCAGGGCGGCGAGCTGGTCAAGCAGATCATCGGCGCCAAGCCCAAGGCTGCGCTGCTGCGCGACCTGGCCGGCTTCATCGCCTGACCGATCGGGAGGCCTCCCGCCGGTAGCATGCCCAGCCAGCGGCAACCGAAGGCTGGCAGCTGATGGCGCATCCCACGTACCGGTTCGGCGACAGCGGCACGGCCGTGGCCGAGGTCCGCGCGCTGCTGCACCGGCTGGACCTGCTGCCCCGGCCCGCGGACACCGTCGACCTGCGGGACGGCGCCCTGTTCGACCGCGACGTCGACCGGGCGGTGCGCACCTTCCAGCAGCGCCGCGGGGTGACCGTCGACGGCATCGTCGGCCCGGTCACCTGGCGGCTGCTGGAGGAGGCGCACTGGCGGCTCGGGGACCGCGTGCTGGTGCACGTCCCCGGCCACCTGCTCGCCGGAGACGACGTCACGACCCTGCAGCGCCGGCTGCTCGACCTGGGCTTCGACGTCGGCCGGGTGGACGGCGTGTTCGGAGCGCAGACCGAGCGGGCCGTCAAGGAGTTCCAGCGCAACGTCGGCAGCACGGTCGACGGCCTGTGCGGGCCCCTCACGTTCCGGGCCCTGGATCGGCTCAGCCGCACGGTCGTCGGCGGGGCGCCCGAGGCGCTGTGGGAGGCCGAGCGGATCCGGCACCGGGGCCGGCTGCGTGTCGTGGTGATCGACCCGGGACACGGGGGGCTGGACCGGGGTGCCTGCGCGCCGGAGCGGCCGGAGGTCGATGAGGCCCGGCTGGCCGAGGACCTCGCCGCCCGGGTCGAGGGCCGGCTGGCCGCGTCCGGTGTGGTGGTCCACCTCAGCCGGGGCCGGCTGCGTCCGGGTGATCCGGCCCCCGACGACGGCGAGCGGGCCGCCGTGGCCAACCGGCTGGACGCCGACCTGGTCATCTCGCTGCACTGCGACGCCTCGGCCGACCGGCTGGCCAACGGCGTGGCCACCTACTACTACGGCAACCGGGCGCTGGGGGTGCACTCCGCGGTCGGGGAGACCTTCGCCGGGCTGGTCCAGGACGAGATCGTGGCCCGGACCGGCCTGCGGGACTGCCACACCCATGGCAAGACCTGGGGGCTGCTGCGGCACACCCTGATGCCCGCCGTGCGGATCGAGGTGGGGTACCTCACCCACTCGCAGGACGCCGCCCGGCTGGTCGACCCGGCGTTTCGCGACCTGGTGGCCGAGGCGGTCGTGGCCGCCGTCCACCGGCTGTCCGGGCCCCACGACGAGGACCCGCGGGTGCTCAGACTGCCGGACCTCGTGGGCTGAGCGGCCGGGAGGTGGAGCGCGGGGCCCGCACCGGGACCGGCCGGCCGCGGTGCACCGAGCCGAGCAGCCGCTCGAGCGCCCCCTCGACGTCCTCCCGCCAGGACAGCGCCGTGCGCAGGTCCAGCCGCAGCCGCGGGTAGCGCGGGTGCGGCCGCACGGTCTTGAACCCGACGCCGAGCAGGAAGCCCACCGGCGGGGTGCACGAGTCGGCCAGCTGCTCGGCGCCCAGCCGGGCGTCCCCGTAGGCCTCCACGGCCCGGATCCCGCGCCGGGTCAGGTCCTTGGCCACCGACTGCACCAGCACCCGGCCCAGACCGCCCCCTCGGTACGCCGGGCGCACGTCGACGGCGGTGAGCAGCACGGCGTCCGGAGCCACCGGCGCGGTCGGGAAGCGGGTCTCGCCGGGCAGGTACGCCGGGGGCGCGTACAGCGCGTGGCCGGCGACCTCGCCGTCCAGGTAGAGGACTCGCCCGCAGGAGCCCCACTCGAGCAGCGCGGCCGAGACCCACGCCTCCTTCTCGGCGGCGGCCGCACCCCGGTCCTGGGCCCGGCGCCCGCTCATCGGGTCCAGCTCCCACAGCACGCAGCTGCGGCACCGGGTCGTCAGGTCGTCCAGGTTGTCCAGCGTCAGCCCGACGACGCGTCGCGCCACTGCCGGTCACCCCCGCAGGACGGCGTGCCGGTCGCTGGAGGCCCGCGGCGGCAGGTAGCCCGACGATCCTGCCGAGGGACGGCGCCGAGGCAGCAGCAGCTCGACGAGGAACGCCGCCGCGGCCCCGAGCAGCAGGCCCAGGACCACCCACCGCAGGACTTTCACCACCGCCACCTCCGGAGGGTCGACGGCCCCGGAGGCCGCCCCATGAGGCATCGTAGGCGGCACAGCGCGGGTACCTTCGGTGCGTCGCCGAGGTCGGTCGCTGAGCTCGGTCGCTGAGGCAGCCTGCTCGAGGAGGGAGCCGCCGGTGGACGACGGCAGCACCGGCTCCCGGCTGGACCCCTGGCTGGACTCCTACGCGCAGCGCGCCCGCTCGATGACGGCGTCGGAGATCAGGGCCCTGTTCGCGGTCGCCTCCCGTCCCGAGGTGGTCTCGCTGGCCGGCGGGATGCCGTTCATCTCGGCGCTGCCGCTGCACACGGTGGCGGACGCCGTGCACCGACTGATCGCCGAGCGTGGCGCGACGGCGCTGCAGTACGGCTCCGGGCAGGGCGACGTGGGGCTGCGCGAGCAGATCGCCGCGGAGGTGATGCCGACTGTCGGGGTGCAGCCGCACCCGGACGACGTCGTCGTCACCGTGGGCTCGCAGCAGGCGCTGGACCTGGTGACCCGGCTGTTCTGCGACCCGGGGGACGTCGTCATCGCCGAGGCGCCGTCCTACGTCGGGGCCCTGTCGGTGTTCGCGGCCTACCAGGTCGACGTGGTGCACGTGCCGATGGACGACGAGGGACTGGACCCGGTCGCCCTCGAGGAGGCGCTGTCCCGGCTGGCCACCCAGGGCCGGCGGGCCAAGCTGCTCTACACGATCCCGTCGTTCCACAACCCGGCCGGAGTCAGCCAGGGGCCGGCGCGGCGGTCCGCGGTGCTCGCCGTGGCGGAACGGCACGGGCTGCTTGTCCTCGAGGACGACCCCTACGGGCTGCTGGGCTTCGACGGGGTGGTGCCGCGGGCGCTGCGGGCGGACTCCGCGGACGGCGTGGTGTACCTGGGCACCTTCTCCAAGACGTTCGCGCCGGGTGTCCGGGTGGGCTGGGCGGTGGCGCCGCACGGCGTCCGGGAGAAGCTGGTGCTGGCCGCCGAGGCGGCGGTGCTGTGCCCCCCGGCGTTCAGCCAGCTGGCCGTGTCCACCTACCTCGCCGAGGAACCCTGGTGGGAGCAGGTGAAGACGTTCCGCGAGCTGTACCGGGAACGCCGCGACGCCCTGCTCGAGTCGATGGCCGCGCTGCTGCCGGAGGGGACCAGCTGGACGGTGCCCGGCGGCGGCTTCTACTCGTGGGTCACCCTGCCGAGCGAGCTGGACGCCGCCGCCATGCTTCCGCGGGCGGTGACCGCGCGGGTGGCCTACGTGCCCGGGACGGCGTTCTACGCGGGGGCGGCCCGAGCCGACGGGCGTCGGTCCCTGCGGCTGTCGTACTGCTATCCGGAGCCGGACCGGATCCGGGAGGGCGTGCGGCGGCTGGCCGCGGTCATCGAGCAGGAGCTCGACCTCTTGTCGACCTTCGGGCCCACGCATGGGCCGCTGGCTGACGCTGCAGTGGATGTTCCGACCCCCGACTCGGCCTGACCCCGTCCGCACCTGGCTTGATCCTGTCAACCCGACAACCAGTAACACCGAGGAAGGTGCGTGACGTGACGATCGTGGTGCTCGCCGGCGGACTGTCGCACGAGCGCGACGTCTCGCTGCGGTCCGGCCGCCGGGTGCTGGACGCGCTGCGCGGCGCCGGCACCGAGACCCGGCTGTTCGACGTCGACTCCGCCCTGCTGAGCCGGCTCGAGGCCGACCGCCCCTCCGTCGTCGTCCCGCTGCTGCACGGGGCCTCCGGCGAGGATGGCGCGCTGCGCGACGTGCTCGAGCTGCTCGGGCTGCCCTACCTGGGCTCGCGCCCGAGCGCGTGTCGGACCGCCTTCGACAAGCCCAGCGCCAAGGCCGTGGTTTCCGCCGCCGGGCTGGCCACGCCGGCGTCCGTGGCCCTGCCGCACTCGACGTTTCGCGAGCTGGGGGCCAGCGCGGTCCTCGACGCCATCGTGGGCAGTCTCGGCCTGCCGTTGATGGTCAAACCGGCCCGGGGCGGCTCGTCGTTGGGTGCGGTGGTCGTTCGGTCCGCCGCCGACCTGCCGGCCGCCATGGTGGGCAGCTTCTCCTACGGGGACACGGCGCTGGTCGAGCAGTTCGTGGCGGGCACCGAGGTCGCGGTGGCCGTGCTGGAGCGGGACGGGCGCGCCGAGGCGCTGCCCGCGGTGGAGATCGTCCCGGACGGCGGCTTCTACGACTACACCGCGCGGTACGTCGCGGGCGCCACCGAGTTCTTCGCGCCGGCCCGGCTGTCCGCGGACGTGGCCGAACGCTGCGCGCGGGCCGCGCTGGACGCGCACCGGGTGCTCGGCCTGCGGGACCTGTCCCGGACGGACCTCATCGTGGACCCGGCCGGCGTGCCCTGGTTCCTCGAGGTGAACGTGGCCCCCGGGATGACCGAGACCTCGCTGTTCCCCCAGGCCGTGGCCGCCGCCGGGCTCGACCTGGGCGAGCTGCTCGCCGAGCTGGCCACGGCGGCGACCGCTCGGGGTGCTGACCCGCGCACGGAGTCGACGAATGTCACTCCATGAAGTCAGCGGCTACTCTGAGTGGTCGGTCACTGTGTCCAGCAGCGCGACGATCCGAGCCAGGTCGTCCCGCGACGCGAACTCGATCACCAGCTTCCCGTGCCGACGGCCCTGGTCGACCTTGACCCGGGTCTCGAACCGGTCGGACAGCCGGGCCGCGAGGTCGGCCAGCTCGGGGGCGACCGGGCGATCGCCGCGGCGCCGCGGCGCCGGCGCGTCGTCGCCCCCCACGGTGACGATCTCCTCGACCGCACGCACGGACAGCCCCTCGGCCACGATCCGGTGCGCGAGCCGGTCCTGCGCCTGCGGGTCCGGCAGCGCGAGCAGCGCCCGGGCATGGCCGGCCGACAGCACCCCCGCTGCCAACCGCCGCTGCACCGAGGGTGGCAGCCGCAGCAGCCGCAGCGTGTTGCTGATCTGCGGCCTGGACCGGCCTAGCCGCTGGGCCAGCTCCTCGTGGGTGCAGCCGAAGTCCTTGAGCAACTGGTCGTAGGCCGCGGCCTCCTCCAGCGGGTTCAGCTGGCTGCGGTGCAGGTTCTCCAGCAGGGCGTCCCGGAGCAGGTCGTCGTCACCGGTGTCCCGCACGATGGCCGGGATCGCGGTCAGGCCGGCCTCCTGGCAGGCCCGCCAGCGCCGCTCACCCATGACCAGCTCGTAGCGGTCGGCGCCGATCGGGCGGACCACCACCGGCTGCAGCAGGCCGATCTCACGCACCGAGTGCACGAGCTCGGCCATGGCCTCCTCGTCGAAGTGCTGCCGGGGCTGCCGCGGGTTGGGGGTGATGGCCGTGATCGCCAGCTCGGCGAAGTGCGCCCCGGCCACCGGCTGCGGCAGGTCCACCGGGACCGAAGCCGGTGCCGTGGCCTCCAGGACGACCGGGCGCTGCTCCGGCTCGGCCATCTCGGTGACAGGCGGGGCCGTGGGGATCAGTGCGCCCAGCCCACGGCCGAGACCACCCTGCCGTTGGGTCACCGCTGCACCTCCGGGTACTCGGTGGGAACCTGCCGGGCCAGCTCGCGGGCCGCCTCGAGGTAGGACAGTGCCCCCGGTGAGCCGGGATCATAGGTCAGCACGGTCTGGCCGTAGCTGGGCGCCTCGGACACCCGCACCGACCGCGGCACCACGGTGGGCAGCACCTGAGCCCCGAAGTGCGCCCGAACCTCGTCGGCCACCTGCGCCGCCAGCCGGGTGCGCCCGTCGTACATGGTGAGCAGGATGCTCGACACGTGCAGCTCGGGGTTGAGGTGCGCCTTGATCATGTCCACGGTGCGCAGCAGCTGTTCGAGTCCTTCGAGCGCGTAGTACTCGCACTGGATCGGGATGAGCACCTCGCGGGCCGCCACCATGGCGTTGAGCGTGAGCAGCCCGAGGGACGGCGGGCAGTCGACGAAGACGTAGTCGAACCCGGGGTCGCCGGCCAGGAACGCCTCCAGCGCGCGACGTAGCCGGGACTCGCGGGCCACCATCGACACGAGCTCGATCTCGGCACCCGCCAGGTCGATCGTCGCGGGCACCGCGGACAGACCGGGGATGTCGCTCACCCCGTGCACCACGTCGGCGAGCGGGACGCCGTCGACCAGTACCTCATAGATCGAGGACACCCCGGCCTGGTGGGGCACCCCGAGGGCGGTGGAGGCGTTGCCCTGCGGGTCGAGATCGATGACCAGGACCCGCAGTCCGTGCAACGCCAGGCCGGCGGCCAGGTTGACCGTGCTGGTGGTCTTGCCCACGCCGCCCTTCTGGTTGGCGACGGTGATCAGCCGCGGCCGCGCAGGTCGCGGCAGGGTACCGGCCTGGCCGGTCAGCACCTGCACGGCGGTGGCCGCGGCGCGGGCGATCGGGGTGTCGTCCGGCTCCGTTTCACGTGGAACATCGTTCGGCTGCGGACCCGGGCCATGGTCGGGCCGGCCCGGCCCGTCGATCACCTGCCAGCTCACCGCGCCCTCCCCTTCCACACCCGAACGACCGTGGTCGGTGGGTCCACCACCCCGACGCCGAGGCTGAGCACCTCGATCGCGCTGGCACCGTACCGCTCGACCTCGACCCGCTGCTCGGCGACTTCCACCGCGGCGCTGCTGCCCTTGAGCGCCAGCAGCGCCCCGCCCGGGCGCAGCAGCGGCAGCGCCCAGCCGGCCAACCGGCCCAGCGGCGCCACCGCCCGGGCGGTCACCACATCGACCGATCCCCGGCGGGTGCTCAGCTCCTCGGCGCGGGCCCGCTGCACCTGCACGTTCGGCAGCCCGAGGGCGGTCACCGTCTCGGTGAGGAAGGTGGCTCGCCGCAACAGCGGCTCGATGAGCGTGACCCGCAGATCCGGCCGCTGGATCGCGAGCACCAGTCCGGGCAGTCCGGCGCCGCTGCCCAGGTCGTCGACGACGGCCCCCTGGGGCAGCAGCTCGGCGACCACGGCGCAGTTGAGCAGGTGGCGCTCCCACAGCCGGGGCACCTCACGCGGGCCGAGCAGGCCCCACTGGATGGCTGTGGTGGCCAACCGCTCGGCGTACGCCGCCATCAGGTCGAGCCGGTCGCCGAGCAGCGCTATGGCCGCGATCGGCGGTTCCGGACGCGCTGGTGCACCGGTTTCACGTGGAACCACCGGCGTCACGCCGGGCGCACCACCACGCAACGGCGCGGCTCCTCGCCCTCCGACTCACTGACCAGGCCGGCCGCGGCGATCGCGTCGTGCACCACCTTGCGCTCGAACGGGGTCATCGGCTCGAGAGCGACCGGCTCACCGCTGGCCCGGACCCGCTCGGCGGCCTCCCGCCCCAGCTCGGTGAGGTCGGCCCTGCGCTGGGCCCGGAACCCGGCGACGTCCAGCATCAGCCGGGACCGCTCGCCGGTCTCCCGGAGCACCGCGAGCCGGGTCAGCTCCTGCAGCGCGTCCAGCACCTCGCCGGTCGCGCCGACCAGCTGACGCAGGTCGGCGCCCACGATCGAGACCATCGCCCGGTCGCCCTCGACGTCCATGTCGATGTCGCCGTCCAGGTCGGCGATGTCGAGCAGCCCCTCGAGGTAGTCCGCCGCGATGTCGCCCTCCCGCTCCAGCCGGCTCAGACCGCCGGACGCGGGCGACTCGGCCTCCAGCTCGTCGGTGGGCGCGACGACCTCCCCGGTGCTGTCGCCGGTCTCGGCGGTCTCGACGTCGTGTGGTGCTTCGGTCACGGTCGGTTCTCTTTCCGGATCGGGGGAAGGCGCTCGGCTGACGGGTCAGCTGGGTTGCTTGGGGGGCCTCGTGCGCTTGGATCGGCTGGTTCGGCGCGGCTGCTGGCGTTTCGGCGCGGCCGGTCCGTCCGGGCCGGCCTCCCCTGGCTGCTCCGTCACGGTCGCGGTCGTGGTTCCCGCGTCCCCGGGGGCGAGAGCCGTGGTCGTCCCGCGCGCAGCCGCCTTCTCCGCCTTGCGCCGTTGCAGGTCCTCATAGGCCGCCGACCCTGGTGTGGGGTTGCGCCTGATCACGATCAGCTGCTGGCCCATCGTCCACAGGTTGGTGGTGAACCAGTAGATGAGCACCCCGATCGGGAAGTTGATGCCGAACACGGCGAACATGGCCGGGAAGACGTAGAGCAGGATCTTCTGCTGCTGCATCATCGGGTTGCTCTGCCCGGCCGGCATGTTGCGGACCATCAGCTGACGCTGGGTGATGAACGTCGTCGCGGTCATCAACACGATCAGGATGCCGGCCACAATCTTGGTGTTCGTGTCGCCCTTGGTGAACGTCTCGTAGATCGGCGCACCGAAGATCGTGGCCGCGCCGAACGACGCCACCGCCGCCGGCCCCATCACCCCGACGGTCAGGCCCCGGGACACGTAGGACAGCACGTGGAACAGAGAGTAGAAGAACGGTGACTGCACGACGATCGGCAGGCAGCTGGACAGCGGGTTCGTCCCGGTGTCCTTGTAGAGCTTCATCAGCTCCTCGGACTGCTTCGCCTTGTCGTTCTTGTACTTCTGCTGGATCGCCTTCATCTGCGGCTGCAGCACCTGCAGGCCGCGCTGGGCCTTGATCTGCTTGACGAACAGCGGGATCAACGCGATCCGGATGAGCACGACCAGGCCGACGATCGACAGGCCCCACGCGGCCCCGCTGTCCGCCGGAAAGACCAGGCTGAACAGCGAGTGGAACCGCAGCAGCACCCAGGAGACCGCGTCGTAGAGCGGATTGAGCAGGCCCACGTCAGGCTCCTCGCACGATCATCGGGTCGGACGACGCGGCCGGCTGCGCAGCGGCAGCCGGCCCGTCGCCGTGAACAGCCCTGGGGACAGGACTGGGGACAATGTTGTGGATATCATTGTGGATATCGGCGTGCCTACCGGCAGGGCCATCATCGGAGGCCCCACTGGCCCCCCGGACCGGGGGCACGTGGTCCACCCCGCCGGCCGCCCACGGGTGGCAGCGCCCCAGCCGGCGCACTGCCAGCCAGCCGCCACGCACCAGGCCGTGCCGCTCCACCGCCTGGTAGGCGTACTGCGAGCAGGACGGGTAGTACCGGCAGGACGGCGGCGTCCAGGGGGAGATCACCCGCTGGTAGAAGCGGATGAGCAGCAGCACCGGCCAGCGCGCCGCGCGACGCAGCCCGGTCATGACCCGACCGCCCGCCGTCGAGGGGCCGAGCCGAGGGCGGCGTCCAGGTCGGTCGCGAGCTGTGCCGAGGAGGCCGTGGCCGCCGCGGGCAGTGCCCGCACCACCAGACGAGTCCCCTGGGGCAACGCCGCCAACCGAGGGACAATCACTGCGCGTAACCTCCTGCTGACCCGATGTCGCACAACCGAGTTGCCCACGGCCCGGCTGACCACCAGGCCGACCTGCCCTGCCGGCAGCGGCCCGGCTGTGGACAACGCCCCATCTGTCGGGCTCAGCAGGTGCACCACCAGGGCGCCCCGCCCGACCCGGCGGCCCCGACGAAGCGTCTCCGCGAAGTCGGTGCGTCGCCGCATCCGGTGCGCCGCGGGCAGCACGGTGCGAGGCCTTGTGTCCGGCGTTCGATCCGCTGAGATCCTGGCTGGTCAGCCGGAGCTCAGGCGGACAGACTCGCTCGGCCCTTGCGCCGACGACCGGCCAGGATCGAGCGACCCGCGCGGGTCCGCATGCGGAGCCGGAAACCGTGCGTCTTGGCCCGGCGCCGGTTGTTCGGCTGGAAGGTGCGCTTGCTCACGGGGATGCTCCGGGGGATCGATTGCGGCGCCGGTCGCCGCGGAACGGCAGGGCCCGAGGGAGGAGTCGGCTGCCACCGGACGTCCACGCACCGGCCCGGAAACGAGCGGACCGGAGCGTCGTGGACACACGACAACAGCCACCGACAACCTCGGCCTCCCTACGGTACGGGCGACCGACGGACCGGTCAAACCAGCCCCCCCGGGGGCCGACGGGGGGCCAACCGGCCATTCTGGCGCACCCGGACGCGGTGTAGCGTTCGACACGCCCACCCGACGGACCAGGGCGGGGCCAGAGGCTGTGCCAGACCTCCGGTCCGCGGCTCCCGGCGGATGTGGACAACCGCTTGAACGGCGGGTCCCGGCGCTTGTAGCCTCGCCCGCCGAACCACCCGGTGCACCCACCGACCGGCAACGGTGCGGATGTCGTACACATCCTGTGGACAGGCCTGTGGACGGCACTGGCGGGGCTGGCCATCCGGGACAGGGACGACGCTCGAGCAAGGGAGAACCAGCCGGTGGCCGAGCCGACCGTCCCGGACCAGCGCACCCTCCCGCCGGGAGCCGACGCGACGGACCTCCCGCAGGTCTGGTCCCGCACCCTGGCCTCCCTCGGTGACTCGCTGTCCCCGCAGCACCGGGCCTTCCTGCGGCTGACCCGGCCGATGGCGATCGTGGGCGACACCGTGCTGATCGCCGCCCCCAACGACTTCGCCCGCGACGTGATCGAGAACCGGCTGCGGACCGTCCTCACCGAGGCGCTGTCCGGACAGCTGCGGCACGAGGTCCAGCTCGCGGTCACGGTGGACCCGACCGCCTCCGGCGACAGCACGCCGCTGGAGGAGCTCACCGACGAGGTGGCCGACGGCACCTTCGCCGCCGACCTGGACGCCGCCGGGCACGCCGGTGCCGACCTGTCCGGTCCGGGTCCGTCCACCACGGGGGCCAGCGAGCCGGGCTGGTCCGCCGCCGGAGTGTCCACCCCCCTGCAGCCGGCTGCCGACCCCTTCGAACCCACGCCGTCCCGACCCGGCTCCGGTCAGCCGCCCGGACGCCGGGACACCGAACCCAGCCGGCTCAACCCCAAGTACACCTTCGACACCTTCGTGATCGGCTCGAGCAACCGGTTCGCGCACGCAGCCGCGGTCGCCGTGGCGGAGGCGCCGGCCAAGGCGTACAACCCGCTGTTCGTCTACGGCGAGTCCGGGCTGGGCAAGACCCACCTGCTGCACGCCATCGGCCATTACGCGCGCAACCTCTACAACGGCGCCCGGGTCCGGTACGTGAGCTCGGAGGAGTTCACCAACGAGTTCATCAACAGCATCCGCGACGACAAGGCCGCCACCTTCCAGCGCCGCTACCGCGAGGTCGACATCCTGCTCGTCGACGACATCCAGTTCCTGCAGGGCAAGGTGCAGACGCAGGAGGAGTTCTTCCACACCTTCAACACGCTGCACAACGCCAACAAGCAGATCGTGGTCAGCTCGGACAAGCCGCCGAAGGCGCTCGACCAGTTCGAGGACCGGATGGTTTCCCGCTTCGAGTGGGGCCTGATCACCGACATCCAGCCGCCGGACCTGGAGACCCGGATTGCGATCCTGCGGAAGAAGGCCGCCCAGGAGCGGCTGTCGGCCCCGCCCGAGGTGCTCGAGTACATCGGCAGCAAGATCTCCAGCAACATCCGCGAACTCGAGGGCGCGCTGATCCGGGTCACCGCGTTCGCCAGCCTCAACCGTCAGCCGGTCGATCTCGCGCTGGCCGAGGTGGTGCTCAAGGACCTGATCACCGACTCCGGCGCCCCGGAGATCACCTCGGCGACGATCATGGCGCAGACCGCGGCCTACTTCGGCCTGTCGATGGAGGACCTGTGCGGCTCGTCCCGCTCCCGGGTGCTCGTCAACGCCCGCCAGATCGCCATGTACCTGTGTCGTGAGCTCACCGACCTGTCGCTCCCCAAGATCGGTCAGCAGTTCGGCGGCCGCGACCACACCACGGTCATGCACGCCGACCGCAAGATCCGCCAGCTGATGGCCGAGCGGCGCAGCGTGTACAACCAGGTCACCGAGCTGACCAACCGGATCAAGTCGCAGACCCGCGCCTAGACCGCGCCCAGACCATCCCTGGGCAGTGCCCGCCGGAGCAGCCCGCTGGCGGCCACCCGACCACGGGCTGTCACCTGCCCCGCCGGGTGCGCGCGGCCTCGTCACCGTGCGTACACACCCTGGGGACAACCTTGTGGATCCCGTCGGGTGGTTCGCTGACATCCGGTGGACGGGCTGGGGATCGGCGTCCACCATCCCCACCAGCCTCGGTCGCGTCCCCACGCCGTCCACACCTGTCGGGGACGCCGTCTAGGGTCTGGCCTGCGGCGATGGCCGTTGTCCACACTGTCCACCGGCCCTATGAAGACGAAGAACTCACTCACCAGGAAACGATGAGCAGCCCAAGGTGTGCACGCTGGCCTGCTGGGGACAGCGCCACCCCGTAGGGTGGCGGCAGCCAGCGAGAGCCACTCGCGGGATCTGACAGCGACGTAGAAGCGACGTAGAGGAGTAGGGCCGTGCGGTTCCGGGTCGAACGCGACGTCCTGGCCGAGGCCGTGGGCTGGACCGCACGGAGTCTGCCGGTCCGCCCGCCCGTGCCCGTGCTCGCCGGACTGCTGGTCGAGGCCGACGAGCGGGGGCTGACCCTGTCCGGGTTCGACTACGAGGTGTCCACCCGGGTGACGGTCGCCGCCGACGTGACCGAGCCCGGGCGGGCCCTGGTGTCCGGCCGGCTGCTCAACGACATCGCCCGCAGCCTGCCGGCCAAGCCGGTGGAGGTCGACACCGACGGGGCCCGGGTCCTGCTGCGCTGTGGCAGCGCCCGGTTCGCCCTGCTCACCCTGCCGGTCGACGACTACCCCACCCTGCCGCAGATGCCCATCGTCACCGGCACCATCGCCAGCGGGGCGTTCGCCGACGCCGTCGGCCAGGTCGCGGTGGCCGCCGGTCGTGACGACACGCTGCCCGTCCTCACCGGCGTCCGGGTCGAGATCGACGGTGACACCATGACCCTGGCCGCCACCGACCGCTACCGGCTGGCCGTGCGCGAGCTGGCCTGGAGCGCGGAACAGCCCGGCCTGGAGGCGGTGGCCCTGGTCCCGGCCAAGACCCTCGCGGACACGGCGAAGGCGCTCGTCGGCAGCGAGACCGTCGCGGTCGCGCTGGCGGCGGGCAGCTCGGGCGAGGGTCTGATCGGGTTCGACGGCGGCGGCCGCCGGACCACGACCCGGCTGCTCGAGGGGGAGTTCCCCAAGTACCGGGCGCTGCTGCCGTCGGAATCCGCGGGCCTGGCCGTGATCGACACCCCGACGCTGGTCGAGGCGGTCAAGCGGGTGTCCCTGGTGGCCGAGCGGAACACGCCGGTGCGGCTGACGTTCAGTGCGGGCGAGCTGCAGCTGGATGCCGGCACCGGGGACGAGGCGCAGGCCTCCGAGCTGCTGTCCGCGAACTTCGACGGCGAGCCGCTCACCATCGCGTTCAACCCGCACTTCCTGCTCGACGGCCTGGCCGCGGTGGAGTCCCCGTACGTCCAGATGGCGTTCACCACGCCGACCAAGCCGGCGGTGCTGACCGGCTCGACCAGCGACGTGCCCGCCCCGGCGTCGACCGCCTTCCGCTACCTGCTGATGCCGGTGCGGCTGTCCGGCTGAGCGGTCGGCGTGTACGTCGAGCACCTGTCGCTCGCCGACTTCCGGTCCTACCTGTCGCTCGAGCTTCCGCTGGTCGCCGGGGTCACCGCGCTGGTGGGGCCGAACGGGCAGGGCAAGACCAACCTGGTCGAGGCGATCGGCTACGTCGCCACCCTGGGCAGCCACCGGGTGTCCACCGACGCTCCGCTGGTGCGGCACGGCGCCGAGCGAGCGGTCATCAGGGCCTCGGTGCGCCGCGACGACCGGTCCACGCTGGTCGAGCTGGAGATCAACCCCGGCCGGGCCAACCGGGCCCGGCTGAACCGGGCTCCCGTCCCCCGCCCGCGGGAGGTGCTGGGGGTGCTGCGCACGGTGGCGTTCGCCCCGGAGGACCTCGCGCTGGTCAAGGGCGACCCGGCCGAGCGGCGCCGCTTCCTGGACGAGCTGTTGGTGGCCCGGCAGCCCCGGTTCGCCGCCGTGCGGTCCGACGTCGACCGAATCCTCAAGCAGCGCAACGCCTTGCTCAAGTCAGCCGGCCCGGCGATGCGCCGCCGCGGCGGTGACCCAGGGGGCTCGGCGCTGGACCTGTCGACGCTGGACGTCTGGGACGCCCACCTGGCCCGGGTCGGTGCGGAGCTGGTGGGCGCCCGGCTCGACCTCGTCGAGGCCCTCGGACCGTTGGTGGACACCGCGTACGCCGCGGTGTCCGGCGGACCGAGCGGGGCGGTCGTCGGGTACGCCAGCAGCCTGGGCCCGGACGCCGAGCCGGCCCGCAGCCGCGAGCAGCTGGCCGCGCAGCTGCTCGCGGCGCTCACCGAGTCCCGGCGGGCCGAGCTGGAACGGGGGGTCACCCTGGTCGGTCCGCACCGCGACGACCTGGTGCTGCGGCTCGGGCCGCTGCCGGCCAAGGGCTACGCCTCGCACGGGGAGTCGTGGTCCTACGCGCTGGCCCTGCGGCTGGCCTCCTACGAGCTGCTGCGGGCCGACGGCGGCGAGCCGGTGCTGATCCTGGACGACGTCTTCGCCGAGCTCGACGCCGGCCGTCGGGACCGGCTGGCCGAGCTGGTCGCCCCGGCCGAGCAGGTGCTGGTGACCGCGGCGGTGGCGCAGGATGTCCCTACCGGTCTCGACGGTGACCGGGTGGAGGTCCGTGGCGGGGAGGTGCTTCGTGCCGGCTGACCAGGACGCCGGCCGGCCCGGCGACGACGCCCAGGGCTCCGGTGTCGACCCGGGGCGCGCGCTGCTCGACCAGCTGCGCGCCGACGCCCGGCGGCGCGGTCCCGGTCGCCGGCGTACCCGGCGCCCGGCGCCGGGTTCGGCCGGTCAGCCTTCGCAGGCCAGCGGTGCGCACCCCGACGACCGCGACCCGCAGCTGCTCGGCGCCAGCATGGACCGGCTGACCGCGGAGCGCGGCTGGGAGTCCGGGCTCGCGACGGGTGGGGTGATCGGTCGCTGGGAGCAGGTGGTCGGGTCGGACCTGGCCGCGCACTGCGTCCCGGAGACCCACGAGGACGGCGTGCTGACGGTGCGCGCTGACTCCACCGCGTGGGCCACCCAGGTCCGGCTGTTGGCCGCCGACCTGGTCCGCCGGTTGAACCAGGAGTTCGGCGAGGGCACCGTGGCCCGGGTCGTCGTCCGCGGCCCCGGCCGGCCCAGCTGGCGCAAGGGGCCGCTGCACGTGTCCGGTCGCGGGCCACGCGACACCTACGGCTGAACTCGGCCGCGCCGCCTTCGCGGCCGATCCGGACGCTCAGGGACGTCGTGACCCTCGGCGCGTGGGGGGACACTGGGGCGCACCCCCAGCGCGGCACGCCGTCCCCAGCGGCCCTCGCGGGGCACCGGACCTCGGCGTCAACGACTAGACTGTCGGGTAGATCAGGAACGCTGAGCCCACCCGGCCGGGTCCGTGTCCGGGCGGCGCCCTCGTTCCCCTGCCTGCGTGGCACGTCGTCGCGCACCGAACCGACAGGAGCACTGCCCCGTGTCGTATGACGCTGCGTCGATCACCGTCCTCGAAGGTCTCGACGCCGTCCGCAAGCGGCCGGGCATGTACATCGGCTCGACCGGCGAGCGCGGCCTGCACCACCTGGTCTACGAGGTGGTCGACAACTCCGTCGACGAGGCGCTGGCCGGGTACTGCGACACCATCGACGTCACCCTGCTGGCCGACGGCGGCGTCCGGGTGGTCGACAACGGCCGGGGCATCCCGGTGGCCGAGCACCCGGTCGAGAAGCGCCCCACCGTCGAGATCGTGCTGACCGTGCTGCACGCGGGCGGCAAGTTCGGCGGCGAGGGCTACGCGGTCTCCGGGGGCCTGCACGGGGTCGGTGTCTCGGTCGTCAACGCGCTGTCCACCCGCCTCGACGTCGACATCGAGCGGGACGGCGGCCGTTGGACCCAGTCCTACCTGCACGCCGTGCCGACCACGCCACCGGTGCGCGAGGGCGACAGCGACGCGACCGGCACGACCGTGACGTTCTGGGCCGACCCGACCATCTTCGAGACCACCGACTACGACTTCGAGACCTTGGCCCGGCGCTTGCAGGAGATGGGGTTCCTCAACAAGGGCCTGACCATCACGCTCACCGACGAGCGGCCCGGGCACGAGGACACCGGCGAGCAGGCCCTCCAGGACGTCCGCCGCGTGGTCTACCACTACGACGGCGGCATCAGTGACTTCGTGCGCCACCTCAACGCGAAGAAGGGCGAGTCGCACAAGACCGTCATCGACTTCAGCTCCGAGGACACCACGGCCGGCCTCTCCCTCGAGGTCGCCATGCAGTGGAACGCCGGGTTCTCCGAGTCGGTGTACACCTTCGCCAACACGATCGCGACCATCGAGGGCGGCACCCACGAGGAGGGGTTCCGGGCGGCGCTGACCACGCTGGTCAACAAGTTCGCCCGTGAGTGGGGCGTGCTGAAGGAGAAGGAGACCAACCTCTCCGGCGAGGACGTCCGGGAGGGCCTGACCGCGATCGTCTCGATCAAGCTGCGCGAGCCGCAGTTCGAGGGGCAGACGAAGACCAAGCTGGGCAACACCGAGGCGAAGAGCTTCGTGCAGCGGGTGGTCAACGACCAGCTCGGCAGCTGGTTCGAGCAGAACCCGGCCGAGGGCAAGGAGATCGCCCGCAAGGCGGTCTCCGCGGCGTCCGCCCGGATGGCCGCGCGCAAGGCCCGTGACCTGGCGCGCGGCCGCAAGGGGCTGCTCGAGTCCGGGGGCCTGCCCGGCAAGCTCTCCGACTGCCAGTCGACCAACCCCGAGGAGTGCGAGCTCTACATCGTCGAGGGTGACTCCGCCGGCGGCTCGGCCAAGGGCGGCCGCGACTCGCGGTTCCAGGCCATCTTGCCGATCCGCGGGAAGATCCTGAACGTCGAGAAGGCCCGCATCGACAAGGTGCTGCAGAACAACGAGGTGCAGGCGCTGATCACCGCGCTCGGCACCGGGGTGCACGACGACTTCGACATCGCCAAGCTGCGCTATCACAAGATCGTTCTGATGGCCGACGCCGACGTCGACGGCCAGCACATCCGGACCCTGCTGCTCACCCTGCTGTTCCGGTTCATGCGTCCGCTCGTCGAGGCCGGGCACGTGTACCTGGCCCAGCCGCCGCTGTACAAGCTCAAGTGGCCGGGCGGCAAGTCCACGGTGCAGTACGCCTACTCCGACCGTGAGCGCGACGGTCTGCTGCAGGTCGGAGCGGAGGCCGGCCGCAAACTGCCCAAGGAGGACGGCATCCAGCGGTTCAAGGGCCTCGGCGAGATGCCGGCCAACGAGCTGTGGGAGACCACCATGGACCCCGACCGCCGGGTGCTGCTCCAGGTGACCCTGGACGACGCCGCGCAGGCCGACGAGCTGTTCAGCGTGCTCATGGGCGAGGACGTGGAGGCCCGCCGGCACTTCATCCAGCGCAACGCCAAGGACGTCCGCTTCCTCGACATCTGACCGGTACGCCGCACCGCACGCCGCACGACGGAAGGACCCGCACCCCGTGACCGAGACGCAGCTGCCGCCCGAGGGCGGCCGGATCGAGCCCATCGAGCTCGGCTCGGAGATGAGCCGCTCCTACCTCGACTACGCCATGAGCGTGATCGTGGGCCGGGCGCTGCCCGACGTCCGCGACGGCCTCAAGCCGGTGCACCGCCGGGTGCTCTACGCGATGTACGACGGCGGCTACCGGCCGGACCGCGGGTACTCCAAGTGTGCCCGCGTGGTCGGCGCGGTCATGGGCGACTACCACCCGCACGGCGACGCCTCGATCTACGACGCCCTCGTGCGGCTGGCCCAGCCGTGGTCGCTGCGCTACCCACTCGTCGACGGCAACGGCAACTTCGGCTCGCCGGGCAACGACCCGCCCGCGGCCATGCGGTACACCGAGGCACGGCTGGACCCGCTGGCCATGGAGATGATGCGCGACATCGACCAGGAGACGGTCGATCTCACGCCGAACTACGACGGCCGGCAGATGGAGCCGCTCGTCCTGCCCAGCCGGTTCCCGAACCTGCTGGTCAACGGCTCGGCGGGCATCGCGGTCGGCATGGCCACGAACATCCCGCCGCACAACCTGCGGGAGGTCGCCTCCGGCGTCCAGTGGCTGCTCGACCACCCCACGGCCACGTCCGAGGAGCTGCTCGAGGCCATGCTCGAGCGGGTCAAGGGCCCGGACTTCCCCACCCGCGGTCTGATCGTCGGCCGTCGCGGCATCGAGGACGCCTACCGCACCGGCCGCGGCTCGATCGTCATGCGGGCCGTCGTCGAGGTCGAGGAGATCAACAACCGGACCTGCCTGGTCGTGTCCGAGCTGCCCTACCAGGTCAACCCGGACAACCTCGCGCTGAAGATCGCCGACCTCGTCAAGGACGGCCGGATCGGCGGCATCGCCGACGTCCGCGACGAGGGCAACGAGCGGCGCGGCCAGCGCCTCGTCATCGTGCTCAAGCGCGACGCCGTCGCCAAGGTGGTGCTGAACAACCTCTACAAGCACACCCAGCTGCAGGAGACCTTCGGCGCGAACATGCTCGCGCTGGTCGACGGCGTGCCGCGCACGCTGCGGCTGGACGAGTTCGTCCGGCACTACGTGACCCACCAGCTCGACGTCATCCGGCGCCGCACCGCGTACCGGCTGCGCAAGGCCGAGGAGCGGGCGCACATCCTGCGGGGCCTGGTCAAGGCGCTGGACCAGATGGACGCCGTCATCGCGCTCATCCGCAGCTCGCCCAGCGCCGAGGAGGCGCTGGGCGGCCTGATGGGCCTGCTGGACATCGACGAGGTGCAGGCCAGGGCGATCCTGGACATGCAGCTGCGCCGGCTGGCCGCCCTGGAGCGGCAGAAGATCATCGACGACCTGGCCGAGATCGAGGCCGAGATCGCCGAGCTGGCCGCGATCCTGGCCAGCGACGAGCGCCAGCGGACCATCGTCAGCGAGGAGCTCGCCGGCATCGTTGAGCGGTTCGGCGACGAGCGGCGCACCCAGATCGTGGCCGCCGAGGGTGAGATGTCCATGGAGGACCTCATCGCCCAGGAGGACGTCGTCGTCACCTTGACCCACGACGGCTACGCCAAGCGCACCAAGTCCGACCTCTACCGGTCCCAGCACCGGGGTGGCCGCGGCGTGCGGGGGGCCCAGCTGCGCGAGGACGACCTGGTCGAGCACCTGTTCGTGACCACGACGCACCACTGGATCTTGTTCTTCACCACCATCGGCCGGGTGTACCGGATCAAGGCGTACGAGCTGCCGGAGGCCGGTCGGGACGGTCGTGGCCAGCACGTGGCGAACCTGCTGGCCCTGCAGCCGGAGGAGCGGGTCGCCCAGGTGCTCGCGCTGCGCGACTACGAGGCGGCGCCGTACCTGGTGCTGGCGACCCGGTTCGGCACGGTGAAGAAGACCCCGCTGGCCGACTACGACTCCAACCGCATGGGCGGCGTGGTCGCGATCAACCTGCGCGAGGGCGACGAGGTCATCGCGGCCCGGCTGGTCGATGCGGGCGACCACCTGCTGCTGGTCAGCCGGCACGGGCAGTCGGCCCGGTTCCACGCCGACGACGAGACGCTGCGGCCGATGGCCCGGGCCACCTACGGCGTGCGGGGCATGGCGTTTCGGGGCGGCGACGAGCTGCTGGCCATGGACGTCGTCCGGGAGGGCACCTACGTCCTGACAGTGACCGACGGCGGCTACGCCAAGCGCACCAGGGTGGAGGAGTGGCAGCCCAAGGGCCGCGGCATCCTGGGGGTCACGGCGATGCGGCTGGTCGACGCCCGGGGCAGCCTGGTCGGCGCGCTGGTGGTCGACGACGACGACGAGGTCTTCGCGATCAAGGCGAGCGGCGAGGTCATCCGGACCCCCGCCTCACAGATCAGCGTGACCGGGCGTGTCACCATGGGCGTGACCTTGACGTCGGTCGGCACGGGCGACAGCGTGGTCGCGGTGGCCCGCAACGCCGAAACTGTCGTCGACGACGAGGCTGAGGACGAGTCTGAGGACGTGCCGACGCCGGACGGCGGCCCGCAGGAGGAGAGCAGCCAGTGACGGTAGGGCCCACCCAGGTCGACCAGGGGCAGGTGATCGAGGGCATGCGCCCCGGCGCCATCGCCGCGGTGCCGGCCGTGCGACGGGTCCGGGTCGCGGTGACCCGGGTCGACCCGTGGACCGTGATGAAGCTCGCGCTGGTGCTGTCCGTCGCCTTGGTGGTGGTCCTGGTGGTGGCGGTCAGCGTGCTGTGGTGGGTACTGAACTCGGCCGGGGTGTTCAGCTCGGTGTCCAACACCGTGACCGAGCTGACGGGGCAGACCAGCACGTTCCGGCTCACCGAGTTCCTCGGCTACGGCCGGGTGCTGCGGGTGGCACTGATCGTCTCGCTCATCGACGTCGTGCTGCTGACCGCGCTGGCCACCTTGACCGCGTTCTTGTTCAACCTCTCGGCCGGGATCGTCGGCGGCCTCGAGGTCACCCTCACCGAGGGGGGCTGAACGGTTTGGGAGCCGCTTCGGCGCTGCTGTAACCTGACGCGGCACGAGTGCGGGCCTATAGCTCAGACGGTTAGAGCGCTTCCCTGATAAGGAAGAGGTCGGAGGTTCAAGTCCTCCTAGGCCCACGGTTTCCCTGCGGTTCGACGGTCGACCGCAACGGACGGGAGGTTCTGGCGTGAAGAAGGTGCTCGTCCTCGCGGCAGCTGCAGCAGCGGGCTTCGCCGTATGGCGGAAGATCCAGAACGACAAGCTCGAGCAGGACCTGTGGACCGAGGCGACGAACGACGCGGCCGACCTGCGGTAGGGCGCTTCGCACCCGTCGCTCGGGGGCGTAGCTCAACTGGCAGAGCACTGCCTTTGCAAGGCAGGGGTTAGGGGTTCGAGTCCCCTCGTCTCCACCGAACTGTCGGTCAGTCGCCGCTGAGGGTCTCGGCCGCGTCGGCGGCGTCCCCGGTACTCGCGGGTGTCGTGAGGTCGATCCGGTCCGGGCTGCCCGAGTCCGGCCGGTACTCCGGCCAGCCCCGGTCGTCCGACTCGTCGGTCGTCCGCCGCCTGCGCAGCACGACGACGGCGGCGCCGACGCCGGCCGCCAGGGCGGCCCCGACGACGAGCCACGGCCACCGTCGACCGGCTGGCTGCACGGCCTCCCCTGACGCTGCTGTGAGCATCACCTCGGCCTGGGCCCTGGCGGCGTCGGGGGTCAGCTTCTCGGCGGCCGCCTCGAGCACGTCGACCAGCTTCGGGGCGACCGTGTCCTTGAGGGTGTCCTTGAGTGTGTCGAGGATCTCGGTGGTGCTCTGCGCAGCCATGCCTGCCCTGCTTTCCATGGACGATGTCGAGACGGCGGGAACCGCCTCCGGTGCCCAGCCTGCTGCCCCGGGGGCCGCCGTGCAATCCCCGGTGCGCGTGGGAGGATCGATCTGGTCCCGGGCTGCGGGGCCGCTGACGAGGCGTCCCGAGGAGGACCACGTGGTCGAGCACCTGACCGCAACCCTGCACACCAACCGGGGCGACATCCGGCTGGTGCTGTTCGAGCACCAGGCGCCCAAGACCGTGCGCAACTTCGTCGAGCTGGCCTCCGGCAGCCGGGAGTGGACCGACCCGCAGTCCCACCAGGCCACGACGGCCAAGCTCTACGACGGCACCACCTTTCACCGAGTGATCAGCGGCTTCATGATCCAAGGCGGTGACCCGCTCGGGACCGGGACCGGCGGCCCCGGCTACAAGTTCGCCGACGAGTTCCACCCCGAGCTGAGCTTCAACCGGCCGTACCTGCTGGCCATGGCCAACGCCGGTCCGAACTCCAACGGCTCGCAGTTCTTCATCACCGTGACGACGACGCCGCACCTCAACTACAAGCACACCATCTTCGGCGAGGTCGCGGACGCCGAGAGCCGGCAGGTGGTCGACGCCATCGCCACCACCGCAACCGGGGCGCAGGACCGCCCGGTGGAGCCGGTCGTCATCGAGTCGGTCACCATCGAGCAACCGCAGGCGTGAGCGGGCGGTGAGCGAGGGCCCCCAGCCGGCCCCCACCTGCTACCGGCACCCCGATCGCGAGACGCACATCCGGTGCGTCCGCTGCGACCGGCCGATCTGCCCGGACTGCATGGTCGCGGCCTCCGTCGGTTTCCAGTGCCCGGAGTGCGTCCGCAGCGGGGCGGCCACGACGAGGGCGCCGCGGACCGTGTTCGGCGGCCGGACCGACCACCGGGACGGCCTGGTCACCAAGGTCATCATCGGGCTGTGCCTGGGCGCCTTCGTGCTGCAGATCCTGATCCCCACGGTCACCGGCCACTTCGCGCTGTTCCCGCTCGGGGTGGCCGCCGGCCAGTGGTACCGGCTGGTCACGGCGGCCTTCCTGCACGCCAGCATCTTCCACATCGGCTTCAACCTGCTGGCCCTGTGGGTGGTGGGACCGGGGCTGGAGTCGGTCCTGGGCCGGGCCCGGTTCATCGCGGTCTACGCGGTGTCGCTGTTCGCGGGGGCGGCCGCCTCCTACGCGTTCAGCGCCCCGCTCGGCTACTCGCTGGGCGCCTCGGGGGCCGTCTTCGGCCTGTTCGGCTCGACCATCGTGGTGATGCGCCGGCTGAACCGGGAGATCGGCGGCCTGGTCGGCATCGTCGTCCTCAACCTGCTGATGCCGTTGTTCATCCCGAACATCGACTGGCGCGCGCACGTGGGCGGCCTGGTCGCCGGCACGCTGGTCACCGTCGTCTTGGTGTACGCACCGCGCCGGGCGTGGGCGGCCTCGGCGGTGGCGGCCGTGGGGGTGGTGCTGACCCTGTCGGTCGCCCTGGTGGCGGTGCGCAGCCAGCAGCTGCGCACCGACCCGGTGCTCGGCCCGCTCGTCCAGCAGGTGACGGAGCTCGAGCAGAGCATCCACGGCAACCCGCTCTAGGATGGCGGGGTCGTTACCCGCCGGTAACCACCGAGAGAGGACCCCGCACATGCGCGACGCCGTTATCGTGGCAGCTGTCCGTACCCCCGTCGGCAAGCGCAACGGCGCCCTGTCCGGCGTGCACCCGGTGGACCTGTCCGCCACCGTGCTGCGCGGCATCGCGGAGCGCACCGGCATCGACCCGGCCGTCGTCGACGACGTGATCTGGGGCTGTGTGGGCCAGTTCGCCGAGCAGACCTTCAACATCGGCCGTAACGCCGTGCTGGCCGCGGGCTGGCCGCAGACCGTCCCGGCCACCACCATCGACCGGCAGTGCGGGTCGTCGCAGCAGGCGGTCCACTTCGCCGCGGCCGGGCTGATCGCCGGGCAGTACGACGTCGTCGTGGCCGGCGGCGTCGAGTCGATGTCGCGGGTGCCGATGGGCGCCTCGATCGGCACGTCCGGGGCGGTTCCGTTCAGCGCCGACCTGCTCGCCCGGTACGCCGATGCGCTCGCCGCCGAGGGCACCCCGGTGTTCAACCAGGGCGTCGGCGCCGAGATGATCGCCCAGCGCTGGGGCCAGTCCCGGGCCCAGCTGGACGAGTTCTCGGCGCGCTCGCACGACCTGGCCGCCGCGGCGATCGACGCCGGCCGGTTCACCGGGCAGATCGTCCCGGTGACGCTGCCGGACGGCACCGTCGTGGACACCGACGAGGGCGTCCGTCGCGGGACGACCGTGGAGACCCTCGCCGGGCTGCGCTCGGCCTTCCGCGCGGACGGCGTGATCACCGCCGGCAACTCCTCGCAGATCTCCGACGGGTCGGCCGCTCTGCTGCTGACCACCTCGGAGAAGGCCGCCGAGCTGGGGCTGGCCCCGCTGGCCCGAGTGCACACCGCCGTGGTGGTGGGCGACGACCCGGTGATCATGCTGACCGGCCCGATCCCGGCCACCGCGAAGGCGCTGCAGCGCTCCGGGCTGTCGATCGACCAGATCGGCGCGTTCGAGGTGAACGAGGCGTTCGCCCCGGTGCCGCTGGCCTGGCTGGCCGAGACGGGCGCCGACGAGAAGGCGCTCAACCCCAACGGCGGAGCGGTGGCGCTCGGGCACCCGCTCGGGGCGTCCGGCGCCCGGCTGATGACCACCTTGGTGCACCACCTGCGCGACCAGGGCCTGCGCTACGGCCTGCAGACCATGTGCGAGGGCGGCGGGATGGCCAACGCGACCATCATCGAGGCGCTCTGAGCGCCTCCGGGGTGCTCAGCGGGGCGGTTCTCCACAATGGGGACAACTCATGTGGAGAACTACAGCGTTGTAGTTAGGTAACCGGGCGTTCAGCGGGAGTTCAACGGCCGGTCAACGCCGCCCCCGAAGGGACGGGCCCCTCAACGCCACTGGGTGGCCAGGCCGAAGCCGACGCCGAAGAAGGCGAAGCCGACCACCAGGTTCCAGTTGCCCAGGGCGGTCATGACCGGGATGTTCATGCCGGTCGTGAGGTAGTACACGACGATCCAGGCCAGTCCGATCACGAAGCAGGCGACCATGACGGGGACCAGCCACTTGGGGCTGACCTTGGACCGCGGGTCGACCTTCGGCGGCGGCGGCGTGTACGCGTTCTTGCGGCGGTTGCGCGACTCGGGCACGGTGGTGGCTCCTGCGGGACGACGGCAACGGCGGACGTGTGCGGGCCGGGGGAACGGTCCCGTCCCGTTCCTCGTCAGTTAGCGTAGACGAGACGGTCCGGACCGACCCGCCCGACGGGTCCACACGCTGCAGGAGGTGGCGCCCGCGTGGCCGCACGGACAGCGTGGCGCGTCGGCGTGCCCGCGGTGCTTGCGCTGGCCGGCTTCCTGCTGGCCACCAGCGCGCAGACCGCCCGGGGCACCGACCTGCGGGCCGAGCGGCGCACCCAGCTGACCGACCTGATCCGAGAGCGCCAGCAGCGGGTCGAGGCGGACGTCGCCGCCGTGGAGAGGCTGCGGGCCGAGGTGGACCGGCTGACGGCGGTCCGTGGGGCCGACGACCAGCGGGTCGTTGCGGCCCAGCAGGACGCCGGAGCGCTGGCCGTCCCCGCGGGGACCGTCGCACTGACCGGTCCGGGCCTGACCGTGACGCTCAACGACGCCCCGCGCGAGCCGGGCGTCGACCTGCCGCAAGGGGTGAGCCCGGACGACCTCGTCGTCCACCAGCAGGACGTCCAGGCCGTCGTCAACGCGCTGTGGGCCGGTGCGGCGGACGCCGTCCAGGTGATGGACCAGCGGCTGCTGAGCACCAGCGCGGTGCGCTGCGTGGGCAACACGCTGCTGCTCAACGGCCGGGTCTACTCGCCGCCGTACGAGATCAGCGCCGTGGGTGACCCGAAGCGGCTGCGCGCGGCGCTGGAGTCCAACCCAGCGATCATCGTCTACCGGGAGTGGGTGAGCGCGGTGGGGCTCGGCTATCGGGTTCAGGAGCGGGCCATGCTCACCGTGCCCGGGTACCAGGGCACGCTGGCCCTCGAGCACGCGCAGCCGGCCGCATGAGCGTCGACGACTCCGGCACCACGCTGGCCGACGACCAGCCCCCGGCGCAGTCGCCCGCCGCCCGCCGCTCGCCGCCGCCACTGTCCCGCGGGCGCCGGGTGGTCCGCACCATCGGCGAGATCCTGATCACGCTGGGCGTCGTCCTGCTGCTGTTCAGCGCCTACCAGCTGTTCTGGACCAACGTGTCGGCCGACCTGGCCACCCAGCAGGTCACCGACCAGATCCGCAACGACTGGCAGATCGGTCAGCATGGCAGCACCGCCGGCGCGCCCGGCAGCGCAGCCGTGCCGCAGACCTTCAACCCCGGGCAGGGCTTCGCCCTGCTGCACATTCCGCGGCTGGGGGCCGGCTGGGTGCGCCCGATCGTCGAGGGGGTCGCCCTGGACGACCTGAAGAAGGGCGTGGGGCACTACCCGGAGACGGCGGCGCCCGGCGAGATCGGCAACTTTGCGGTGGCCGGGCACCGCGCCACGAACGGTGAGCCGTTCCGGGCGCTGGACCTGCTCCGCCCGGGCGACCCGGTCATCGTGGAGACCGCGGACAGCTGGTTCGTCTACACGGTGGACAACACCCGGATCGTGGCGCCCACGCGCGTCAGCGTGCTGCTCCCGGTGCCCGACCAGGCAGGGGTGAAGCCGACCAAGGCGATCATCACCCTGACGACGTGCAACCCGCGGTGGGCGTCCTACCAGCGGATGATCGTGACCGGGACCCTCGTGGAGACCCGGCCCAAGAGCCAGGGCCCGCCCACGGCCCTCGGAAGCGGGGGGTGAGCCGTGTACGGCTGGCTGTGGAGTCACCTGCCGGGCGGTCGGGTCGGCCGACCCGTGGCGGCCATGGTGCTGCTGCTCGCGGTGGTCGCGCTGCTGTTCCTGGTGGTCTTCCCCTGGGTCGAGCCGCACCTGCCGTTCACCGATGTCACCGTCAACCAGGGCGGATGACCCGGTGAGCGCCCTGCAGGCGCCCGCCTCGGTGCGGCCGCGGTCCGACGGCGGCCGCCCGGTCCGCGTCCTGGTCGTCGACAACTACGACAGCTTCGTGTTCAACCTCGTGCAGTACCTGGGCCAGCTCGGTGCCGACCCGGTGGTGCGGCGCAACGACGAGGTGGGCATCGAGGAGGCGCTCGGGTACGACGCGGTGCTGCTGTCCCCCGGCCCGGGCACGCCCGAGGAGGCCGGGGTCTGCGTGGACCTGGTCCGCGCGGCGGCCGGCCAGCTGCCGGTGCTCGGCGTGTGCCTGGGCCACCAGGCCATCGGCGTGGCCTACGGTGCCCGGGTGACCCGGGCGCCGGAGCTGCTGCACGGGAAGACCTCGCTGGTCCACCACGGCGCCGCCGGGGTGCTGGCCGGGCTGCCGGACCCGTTCACCGCGACCCGCTACCACTCACTGGCCATCGATCCGGCGTCGGTGCCCGACGAGCTCGAGGTGACGGGCAGCACGGCATCCGGGGTGATCATGGCCGTGCGGCACCGCACGCTGGACGTCGAGGGCGTGCAGTTCCATCCCGAGTCGGTGCTCACCGAGGGCGGCCACCGGCTGCTGGCCAACTGGCTGGTGCGCTGCGGTGACCCGCAGGCCGTCGAGCGCTCGGCAGGACTCGCCCCCGTCGTCGGCTGACCCACAGACCTCAGGGGGTCGGTGTCGGGGTCGGTGTCGGGGTCGGCGTGGGCGTGGGAGTGGCGGTCGGTGTGGGCGTCGGGCTCGGCGTCGGCGCGGTCGCCACGGTGATCGTCACGGTGCGGCCCTGCTGCAACAGGGTGCCGGCGACCGGGCTCTGCGCGAGGACGGTGCCGGGAGTGTCGGTCGCCGAGTCCTGCGTGACCACCACCGGGTCGAACCCGGCGTTGGTGAGGGCGGCCCTGGCCGCGGCCTCGGTCTGGCCCACGACGCTGGGCACCGCGACCTTCCCGCTGGAGATGGTGAGGTCCACCGAGGAGCCCTTGTCCACCGCGGTGCCCTCGGGCGGGTTCACGGCGATGACGGTGCCCACCGGCTTGTCGGAGTCCTGGGGGTTTAGGGCGCCGAGCACGAGATTCGCCTGGTTGATCGCCTGCACCGCCTGCGACTGGGACAGGCCGACCAGGGTCGGCACCGCGACCTTCTGCGGGCCGGAGGACAGCACCAGGTCGACCACGGTGTTCTTCGCGACCAGCTGGTTGGCCGGCGGGCTGCTGCGCAGCACGGTGTCGGCCGGCTGGTCGCTGGTCTCGGCGGTCGTTGACCCGAGGGCCAGCCCGCGGTTGGTGAGGTCCTGGGTGGCCTGGGCCTTGGTCATGCCGGCCAGGTCGGGCACCCGGATCTGCTGCTGGCTGCTGAACAGGCCGCGGCCGAGGAACAGCGCGAGCGCCAGGGCGCCCACGACGGCCAGCGCGAGCAGCACGAACCAGGTGGTGCGCGAGCGGTCCTGCTTCGGTGCGGCCGCCGGGTGGACCACGGCCGGGACGACGACCGGGATCACCTGGGTGGAGTCGCTGGCGTCGACCGGCTGCACCGGGACGGCGAGCAGCGGGGTCCCAGCGGCCGCGCGGTCGACGTCGGCCCGCATGTCCGCCGCGGACTGGTACCGCGCGTCCGGGGTCTTGGCCAGCGCCCGCAGCACGACGGCGTCCTCAGCCGGCGACAGGTCCGGGTTGAGCTGGGACGGCGGCACCGGGATCTCCCGCACGTGCTGGTAGGCCACCGACACCGGGGAGTCGCCCATGAACGGCGGCCGCCCGGTGAACAGCTCGTACAGCAGGCAGCCGGCGGAGTACAGGTCGCTGCGGGCGTCGACGACCTCACCCCTCGCCTGCTCGGGCGACAGGTACTGCGCGGTGCCGAGCACCGCCGAGGTCTGGGTCATGGTGGCGGCGCTGTCGGCGATCGCCCGGGCGATGCCGAAGTCCACGACCTTGACCTGCCCGGTGCGGCTGAGCATGACGTTGCCGGGCTTGATGTCGCGGTGGATGATCCCGTGCCGGTGGCTGTAGTCCAGGGCCGCGAGGACGCCGCTGCCGATCTCCAGCGCCCGCACCGACAGGAAACGGTGCCCGGACTTCAGCATGTCGCGCAGGGTGGTGCCGTCGACGAACTCCATGACGATGTACGGCACGGCGACCCCGTTGACGTCGGTCTCACCGGTGTCGTAGACCGCCACGATGTTGGGGTGGTTGAGCGCGGCGGAGGACTGTGCCTCCCGCTGGAACCGGGTGTGGAACGCGGGGTCCCTGGCCAGGTCGCTGCGCAGCAGCTTGATGGCGACCCGCCGGCCGAGCCGGAGGTCACGCCCCTCGTGCACCTCGGCCATCCCGCCGCGTCCGATGACCTCGCCGAGCTCGTAGCGGTCGCTGAGGATGCGGGGCTGCCCCCCGTTGCCGGCGTCCGTCGGCGTCCCGTCCGTGCTCATCGCACCATCCTCGTTGCTTCCATTGTTCCCGATCATCCCTGAAGGACCGCCTCGATCACTGCCTTGGCGACCGGAGCTGCGAGTCGCCCCCCGCTGATCTCGCCCAGGTTGGTGGTGCCCTGGACCAGCACCGCCACCGCCACCTGCGGGTCGTCGGCCGGGGCGAAGGCGATGAACCAGGCGTTGTCCGGCTGGCCCGGGGCGGTCTGGGCGGTGCCCGTCTTCCCGGCCACCTTGACCCCCGGGATCTGCGCCGAGGTCCCGGTGCCGGTCTGGACGACGCCCACCATCATGTCGGTCATCTGCTGGGCGAGCTCGGGGGTGAGCACCTGGTTGAACGGGGTCGCCGTCGCCGTCTCTAGGATGGCGAGGTCCGGCCCGCGGACCTCCTGCACCAGGTAGGGCGTCATGACCACCCCACGGTTGGCCACCCCGGCGGCCACCATGGCCATCTGCAGGGCGGTCGCGCGGACGTCGAACTGGCCGATCGCCGACTGAGCGGTCTGCGGCATGTTCAGGTCGGTGGGGAAGCGGCTGGTGGCCGCCGTCATGGGCACCTGGAAGGAGTTGTTGAAGCCGTACAGCTCGGCCTCCCGCTGGAGGGCAGCGGCGCCGAGGTCCATGCCCACCTTCGCCATCGCGGTGTTGCACGAGACCGCCAACGCCCTGGCCAGGGTGACCTTCCCGCCGTCACACGGTTGGCGGTTCTCGTTGGCGAGGGACACGGTGGTGCCCGGCAGCACGATGGACGCCGGAGCGTCGATCAGCGTCGTGGGCGTGTAGCGGCCGCTGGCCAGGGCCGCGGACGCCGTGACGATCTTGAAGGTGGAGCCCGGCGGGGACAGCTCGACGAGCGGCCGGTTGAGCAGGGGCTGCTTCGCGTCAGCGATCAGCTTCTCCCAGGTGGCCTGCTCGGTGGCCGGGTCGTTGCTCGCCAGCCCGTTGGGGTCGAAGGACGGGCTTTGCACCAGCGCGAGCAGCGCACCCGTCGACGGCTGGATCGCGACGACCGCACCGATCCTGCCCTGCATGCCGTCGTACGCGGCCTGCTGCGCCTTGGGGTTGAGGGTGAGCAGGACGTTGCCGCCGTTGGACGTTCGGCCGGCGATCAGGTCGGAGAGGTTCTGCACGGCGAACCGCGGGTCGGACCCGGACAGCACGGGGTTCTCGGCCCGCTCGATGCCGGTGCGCCCGTAGACCAGGGAGTAGAAACCGGTGGCCGAGGAGTACACCGGGCCGTTGGCGTAGATCCGCTCGTACTTCAGCCGGCCCTCGCCGGCCTTGGACGACGCGACCGGGGTGTTGGCCACGAGGATCGCCCCGCGCGGCTTGCCGTACTCCTTGATCAGGCTGCGGGTGTTGCCCGGCCTGTTGGCCAGGTCACCGGCCCGCACCACCTGAACCACGTTGACGTTGACCAGCAGGGCGAGGAACAGCAGCCCCACGAACAGCGCGAGCCGGCGCAGGGTCGTCGACAGGGTGCCGATCACGCGACGCTCACCACCGGATCACCTCGGTGACGGCGTCCGACGGGTGAGCCGACCCCGGGGTCGCCGCCGGGGCCGGACCGGCCGCCCGGACCGGCCGCCGGGCGGAGTCCGACACCCGAAGCAGCAGCGCCACGAGCATCCAGTTCGCGATCAGCGAGGAACCGCCCGCTGACATGAACGGCGTGGTCAACCCGGTCAGCGGGATGAGTCCGGTGACCCCCCCGACCACGATGAACACCTGCAGGCCCACCACGAACGCGAGGCCGGCCGCGAGCAGCCGCCCGAAGACGTCGCGGGCTGCCAGCGCGGTCCGCAGCCCCCGCTCGACGAGGATCGCGTAGAGGACGAGCACGGCCATCAGTCCGGTGACGCCGAGCTCCTCGCCGATGGTGGCCACGATGAAGTCGGACTTGGCGAACGGCACCAGGTCGGGTGAGCCGCGGCCGATGCCGGTGCCGAGGAGGCCGCCGTTGGCCAGCCCGAACAGGGCCTGGGTGGTCTGGTAGCCGGCGCCGCCCGGGTCGCTGAACGGCCGCAGCCACACGTCCACGCGGACCCGCACGTGTCCGAACTCGTGGTAGGCCAGGAAGGAGCCGAGCAGGAACAGCCCCATGCCGATGAAGACCCAGCTCAGCCGCCCGGTGGCCACGTAGAGCATGGCGACGAACAGGCCGAAGAACAGCAGCGAGGTGCCCAGGTCGTTCTCGAAGACGAGCACGCCCAGGCTGACCAGCCAGGCGACCAGGATCGGGCCGAGGTCTCGGCCCCGGGGCAGGTCGACTCCGAGGATCCGGCTTCGGGCCACCGCGAGGGCGTCCCGCTTCATCACCAGGTACCCGGCGAAGAACACGATGAGGGCCAGCTTGCCGACCTCGGCCGGCTGGAAGGAGAACCCCGCGGCCCGGATCCAGATCCGGGCCCCGTTGATGGCCACGCCCAGGCCAGGGACCAGCGGCAGGACGAGCAGGGCGAGTCCGACGGCCATCGCGGTGTAGGTCAGCCGCTGCAGCATCCGTGGGTCTCGGACGACGACGAGGACGACGACGAACAGTCCGACGCCGAGCGTGGTCCAGATCAGCTGGCTCGGCGCGGTCGGCTTGGGCAGCGCCCGGCCGGCGGCGAGGGCGTTGTCGGCCTCGGCGACGTCCAGCCGGTGGATGAGCGCCAGCCCGAGGCCGTTCAGGGCGACGACGACCGGCAGCATGACCTGGTCGGCGGCGGGCGCCCGCCAGCGCACCACCAAGTGCGCGACCACGGCCAGCGTCCCCGCGATCACCGCGTACGTCCAAAACGACTGGGGCAGTCGACCGTCGTGGACGAAGCCCACCTGGGCGTAGGCCAGCAGACCGATGGCCAGCGCGGGGACCAGGAGCAGCAGCTCGCCCAGCCGCCAGGTGCGGGTCATCGCGCCACGCTCGCGGCCGGGGTGGCCGTCGTGCTCGCGGTGCTGACGGCGGAGGGCATGGGGCTCGGCGTCGCGCCGGGACTGGGCGACGGGCAGCCGGACGGCGTGGGGGTGCGCGCACAGGCCATGGCCTCGTCCTGCAGGCGGGACACGATCCGTCGGGCATGGTCGAGGTCGTCGGCGGTGATCGTGTCCTGGACCTGCTCCTGGGCGAACAGCGGCAGCGCGGCGACGTCGACGTCGCTGGGCTCGGCCACGCGGGACAGCGACCGGCCGAGCACCTGCTGGCTGACCCCCTGGTAGATCACCACCTGGCCGTTCTTGGCCCCCACGTAGTACTGGCTCTGGGTCCAGCGGTAGCCCAAGACGGCGCCGACGGCCAACGCGGCGAGCAGCAGCACGACCGGCAGGACGACCCACAGCCGGTGTCCGTGGGGGTCGTCGTCGCCGTCGTCCGGGCCGTCCGGCGCGCTGCCCTCGGCGACCGTCGCAGGTGCCGCCGCTGAGCCCCCCTCGGCGGCGGCGCCGAGGAGGGCGGCCGGCTGTGGCAGGTCGCCGTCGTCCGCCTCGGTGACCTCCGCGACCACGCAGGTGACGTTGTCCGGGGCGCCGGCCCGGCGGGCCAGGTCGACCAGCCGCTCGACCGCCCCGGCCTGGTCGTGCTGGGCCAGGACGTCGCGCAGGGTGGCGTCGGACAGCACCCCGGACAGGCCGTCGCTGCACACGAGGTAGCGGTCGTCGACCCGTGGCGTGCGCAGGCCGACCTCCGGCTCGACCTCGACCCGGCCGTCCAGTGCCTGCAGCAGCACCGACCGCTGCGGGTGCGACTCGGCCTGGGCCTGGCTGATCCGCCCCTCGTCGACGAGCGACTGGACCAGGGTCTGGTCGTGGGTCAGCTGCTCGAGGACGCCATCGCGGAGCAGGTAGGCGCGGGAGTCCCCGACCTGGGCCACGCCCACGAGGTCGCCGGACAGCAGCAGTGCCGTGACCGTCGTCCCCATGCCCTCGAGCTCGGGGTCGGCGAGCACCAGCTCGCGCAGGGCGTCGCCGGCCCGGGCGATCGCGGCCCGCAGCACGACGTCGGGCTGGACGCCGTCGGCGGGCAGCGGCTCGAGGGCGGCGAACACCCGGGTGACGGCGGCGCTGGCGACCTCGCCGGCGGCGTGCCCGCCCATGCCGTCGGCGACCACCAGCAGGTGCGGGCCGGCGTAGCCGGAGTCCTCGTTGCCGCGCCGGATCAGGCCGATGTCGGAGCGCGCCGCGTATCGCAGGTACAGGGCCATCCGACTACTTCCGCAGCTCGAGGACGGTCTTGCCGATCCGGATGGCGGTGCCAGGAGGGACGACGGACGCCTGGGTGAGCCGGGCCTTGCCGAGGTAGGTGCCGTTGGTGGAGCCGAGGTCCTCGACCACCCAGGTGCCCTCGTGCGGGTACAGCCGGGCATGCCGGCCCGAGCAGTAGTCGTCGTCCAGAGCCAGGGTGTTCTCGGGGGCCCGGCCGATGGTGATCGGGGTGGCGCCCAGCTCGATCGTGGTGCCCTCGCGGGAACCGGCGGTGACCACGAGGTGGCGCGGCGCGTTGCGCTTGGGCTTGGCCGGCTTGGGCTTGGCCGGCTTCACTGCGGACGCCGCCACCGGGGTCGCCACCGGGGTCGGCCTCGCAGCGCGGGCCCGCCGCCGGGTGAACAGGTCGTTGCGCATGACCGAGGCCACCGACAGCACCATGAGCCACAGCAGGGCCAGGAAGCCCAGCTGGATCAGCGTGATGGTCAGCTGCGACACGGGCTACCTGCCGTACCGAAAGACCAGCGCCGTCGAGCCGACGGCCAGCCGGGCGCCGTCGTACAGCTCGGCGGTGGTCACTCGCTCGCCGTCGAGGAAGGTGCCGTTGGTGGAGCCGAGGTCGGTGATCCGCGGCGGGTCGGACAGCACGACCTCGGCGTGCCGGCGGGAGACGCCGAGGTCCTCCAGCCGCAGGTCCGCCTCGGCGCCGCGGCCCAGGACGGTGTGCCGACGGGTGAGGACGTAGGTGTGGCCGGCGGCCTCCAGCGCCGCGGAGATGGGCGCCGGGACGGCGGTCTCGGGTGCGGCCGGAGGCGCGCCCTCCGGGGCGGCCACGGCCTGGCTGTGGATCCGGAACAGCCCGGTGTCCAAGTCGTCGTGCAGCTCGAAGGCCACGGTGACCGGCCCCACGAACGCGAAGCCCTGCTCGTCGGCGTGCTCGCGGACCATGGCGCCGAGCTCGGAGCCCAACGGATCGGCGTACCCGATCAGCCGGTCGTAGTCGTGCCCGCCCAGCTCGACCGTGAACTCGTTGGGCACGATCGTGCGCCCGCGGGTGACGATGGCGGCCCGGTCGTCGCACTCGCGCTGCAGTGCGGCGGCGACCTCGACCGGCTGGACCTCGGACTTGAAGGCGCGCGCGAAGGCCCCGTTGACCATGCGGTCGAGCCTGCGCTCGAACCGGTCCAGGACGCCCATGCGTACCTCCTCGTGGCCGCGCTCCCGGGTGGGACGCGGCCGAGCCTCGTCGATCGTATCCGTGGGGGCGGACGGCGGTCGGTTGGCTGCGAGCCGCGTGATAACCTCATGCGGCTCACGCGCGAGTGGCGGAATAGGCAGACGCGCACGGTTCAGGTCCGTGTGTCCGAAAGGACGTGGGGGTTCAACTCCCCCCTCGCGCACCACCCCCTGGGATCCCCCCAGGAAGGAACAGGCTGCGACGACGTGCGGCCGGCCGGCCGCCTCGCCCGGCACGCGGCGGACCGGGCGTTCAACCGCAACGTCCGGCCCGTCCCCGACTGCTGGCCAAGAGTCGTTGGCGCACCGTGTCGGGCATGCGCGCACCGTATGGCGTGCGCCGATCCCCCATCCGGTGTGCCGATGCGAGGGCGGCGTCGGGCTACCCGGCGAGGGTCCCCGCGAAGATCTGCCAGGCCAGCGCCGACTTGGCCACCAGGCTCAGCGTGATGTAGGCGCGCTCACCCACGAGGTAGTCCCGCCAGCGGCCGACCTGCTTGTACTGCAGCCACTGGTTCAGTGCGAACACGTTGAAGAACAGGAACAGCGACACGATGATCGCGTAGACGAAGGCCGGCGGCGTGGCCCCGCTCGTCGACCCCGGCGCGATCGTGTAGACCACCACGGCCAGCCACGGGACGATGCCGGCGATGCAGCCGAAGATGAACGGCAGCCAGCCGCCGTCACCCGGCTCCTGGTACTTCTCCTGCAGCCAGCCGAACAGGATCATCGAGACGTTCACGCCGAACAGGGCGAGCAGCGCGGCCACGTCGGAGATGCCCACGAGCTGGGCGATGAGCACGATCATCAGTGAGCTGGACAGCGAGTACTCCACCCAGCGGAAGTAGTTGCGGTGCTCCAGCAGACCCGTTCGGTAGCGGTCGAAGAACTGCGGGGACGCGAGCACCAGGTGCGCTCCGGCGGACAGCGCGAAGAAGCCAGCCACGGCCAGGCCCACGGGGGTGTCCAGCAGGGTCACCGCGTCGCTCGGCATCGTCCCTGGCGGCCCGGCCAGGTAGTGCGCCGTCACCGGCAGGGTGAACCCGTTGGCCAGCGCGACGACGACGACGGCCTGGACGGCGTGCAGCGCGGCGGCCACCAGGTTGTACCTGCGCAGCCCCGCGATGGTCTGATCGGTGGTCACGACGCTCCCCTCGCCACCCCGCAGTGGCTCCCCTCGAGCGTACGAGGATCTGCGCGGTGGCGCAGGACGAGCGCTGCCGAAACACGGCTCTCGTACCCTGGCCAGGTGAAACCGTCCGGCCGCCTGCTCGCGGCTGCGGGACTCGTGGCCATGAGCGTGCTGGCCCAGGGTTGCGCCGCCACGGGCTCCACCCGCGCGGCCGCGAGCAGCCACTCGGCCGCGGCGGCCGCACCGACGACGGCACCGATGCCGTCCAGCCCCGCCGCGGGCACGGCGTCGGTGACCGCGACGCCCAGCCGTTCAGCGGCGGCTACGGCGCTCCCGACGAGCGGGCCCACGGTCAAGCCCACGACGACACCCACGGCCAGGCCCACCCCGAGCCCGACCCCCAGCACAGCGCCCGGCACCGTCAGCGGCATCTACTCAGCCGCCGGGGTGCGGCAGTGGCTGCACTGCCAGGGCAGTGGTGCGGTCACCCTCGTGGTCGTCCCCGGCCTGGGCACCAGCGCGGCGGCCTGGTCCGGGGTGCTCCCGTCCCTGCAGCGGGTGACCCGGACCTGCGTCTACGACCGGCCGGGGCTCGGGCACAGCCCGGCCCGCCCGAACACCTCGCAGGTGCTGGACGCCGGCCTTTACGCCCGCGAGCTGGCCGCCCTGCTCGCCGCCGCTGGGGAAAAGGGCCCCTACGTCGTCCTGGGGCACTCCTTCGGTGGGCTGGTCGCCCGGGCGTTCGTGCACACCAACCCTGGCTCGGTGCGCGGGGTGCTGCTCGCGGAGAGCGTGACCCCCGGCGACCCCACCACCGGCCGGTACTGGCCGGAGGCCGGCCACCAGATCGACATGGTGGTCAGCTCGGCCGCCACCGGCGGGGGTCCGCCCATGGGCCGGCTGCCCCTGCTCGTGCTCAGCGCGTCCAACCCGGAGGAGGACCACCTCGGCGGGCCGACCTACGGCCAGCCGCAGTCGATGATCGACCTCTGGCGGCGCCAGCAGCACGACGACCTCACCCTGTCGACCGACTCGATCCAGGTCATCGCGCACTCGGGTCACGTGCTGCAGCAGGACAACCCGGGCGCGGTCGCCGAGGCGGTCCGTGAGCTGGTCGCCGCCGCCCCCACGGGGGCGGCGCTGCGGTGCACGGCCGTGTGGAGCAGGTATGGCTCGACCTGCAGCTGATTCGTCCGGCCGACGGCGGTGGATCCTGCTCGCCGGGTGCGCCGCCCTGCTCGTCGCCGGCTGCGCCGCGCCGTCGACGCCCGGCGCTGCGCCGTCTGCCAGCGCACCGTCTCCCACCGCGGTGTCGCCGCCCCCGACCACGAGCCCGGCTTCGACCGGCACGCCGGCCTCCACGCCGGCCTCCACGCCGGCCTCCACGACGGCCTCCACGACGACGGCGGACGCCGTCGTCGCGGCCGTGCCCGCTGCCCAGTGGGCGAGGATCGTGGCTGTCGGCGCGTGGCACACCGGCTGCCCGGTGACCCGCACGGACCTGCGCCGGGTCGAGGTGAACTTCCACGGCTTCGACGGGGCGGTCCATCGCGGCGTCCTAGTGGTCAACGCCGACGTCGCCGCCAGCACGGCCAGGATCTTCACCGAGCTGTTCGACCGCGGCTTCCCGATCCGGCGGATGCAGCCGATCGAGGTGTACGGAGGCGACGACAACGCGAGCATGGCCGCCGACAACACCTCGGCGTACAACTGCCGGCGCGCCGGCCAGGCCAACGCGCCGGCGACCGCCTCGCCGCACGCCAACGGCCGGGCCGTCGACGTCGACCCCTACGAGAACCCCTGGATCGACGACCGCTGCCAGTGCTTCCAGCCGGACTCCCGCTACGGGACGAACCGCACCGGTGCCGGCGTCATCACCAAGGGCGGCGTGGCCTGGACGGCGTTCACGCGGGAGGGCTGGGTCTGGCAGGACAACTCGACCATCGACTACCAGCACTTCGATACCGGCTACCCGTCCAGGCCGCTGTCGTGACGGCCGGCACCGGCCGGGCCGGACGCCGGGCCGGGAGTGCTGCCGCCGCTGCGGCCGTGGCCGTGTTGCTCGCCTCCTGCGCGGCGAGCGCGCGGGGTGCGCGGCCGGCGGCCCCCGCTGCGACGGGCATCCCCGCCAGCGCCACCGCGGCGGCCACCTCCGCCGCGCCGACCCCGACCCCGACCCCGACCCCGACGCCGTCAGCTACGAGGGCCAGCGCCGCCCCGAGCCCCTCAGCAGCAGCCACGGCCCAGCGGACGGCGCCGGCCAGCCCGGCGCCCGTGCGGCTGCCGTTCCCGGTGCCCGTCGTCGTGGGCGACGCCACCCAGGTCGTCACGGTCCGGGCGTCCGGGTCCTGGGCGACGGTGGTGGCCTGGCAGCGCGACGCCTCCGGCTGGCACCCGGTGCTCAGCACGGCCGCGGCCAGGGCCGGCGCCAACGGGGTCACGAGCGGCGCGACCCGCCGGCAGGGGACGAACACCACGCCGACCGGGACCTACACCCTGACCCAGGCGTTCGGGATCCTGGCCGACCCCGGGGCCCGGCTGCCCTACCACCGGGTGGGGCCGGACGACTGGTGGGTCGAGGACAACACCAGCCGCTGGTACAACACGCTGCGCCAGGCCTCGGCCGGCGGCTTCGACACCGCGCTGCCGGAGTCCGACGTCAACGGCAGCGAGCACCTGATCCGGCACACCGGGCAGTACGACTATGCCGTGGTGATCGACTACAACCTGCACCCGGCGGTGCGGTACCGGGGCGCGGGGATCTTCCTGCACGTCTCGGACGGCTACCCAACGGCCGGGTGCGTCGCGGTGCCCCGGGCCACCCTGGTGGCGATCCTGCGCTGGCTCGACCCGGGTGCCCACCCCCGGATCGCCATCGGCTGACCCGAGCTCGACACTCCGGGCCCCGGCGTGTCCTCATGGATCCTTCATGCTGCGGGGCTTCACTCACCGGCGCCGACGGCCGGGCACCTGTCCGCCCGACCGACCGGGGAAACGAACCGAAGGGAAACATCTGTGGCCGCCGCGTCGCCAGCCAAGCGCCGTCGACTCCTCCGCCTGCTGCGCACGGTGGTGGTGGTCGTCCTGATCCTGCTGCTGCCGGTGGGCTGGTCCCTGGGCCGGGCGGTGACCGCCCCGGGGACCGACAGCATGGCGGCCCGGGTGGCCGAGTGGGGCCGGGACCACGGCATGGGCGCGCTGGTCACGGCGGGGGAGAACCTCCAGTACCAGCTGAGCCCGCCGAAGACGGGCGGGGCGCCGAACGCCCAGGCGCTGGCCGCGGCCGGTCTGGGGCAGGCGGGGGCGACCCTCCAGGTGAAGGCGACGACGCGGCAGATCGCCCTGCACGCGCCGCTGGTTCCGTTGGCCGCTCCGGTGCTGGCCGGTGAGGGTGTGTTCCGCCCGGTGGTGACGGTGAAGGGCCAGCCGGCGGTGCAGGTGGCCTACCTGCGGCCGGACTCCAGCCACACGTCGTATCTGGCCGGCGTGGTGTGGATGAGCGGGAAGCTGCTGCGGCTGGTGCAGCACCCCGGGTTCGAGGACCCGGGGCACCTGGGCCTGTGGTCCCAGCCGGACACGGTGCCGGCGTCGGCGCGGGCCGGCCTGGTGGCCACCTTCAACAGCGGGTTCAAGATCAAGGACGCCCGGGGCGCGTACTACGCGGATGGGCACGCGGTGGGCGCGCTGACCCCGGGGGCGGCGTCGCTGGTGGTGTACAAGGACGGGCGCACGGACGTGGGCGCCTGGGGCTCGACCGTGTCGATGACCCCGGAGGTGGTCTCGGTTCGGCAGAACCTCAAGCTGCTGGTCGACGGCGGCCAGCTGGCGCCGAACCTGGACAGCAACGTGCAGTCCAACTGGGGCGCGACGATCAAGGGCGCCTACTACGTGTGGCGCTCCGGGATCGGGGTGACCAAGTCCGGTGACCTGGTCTACGTGGCCGGGGACGCGTTGTCGGTGCACTCCCTGGCCGCGCTCCTGCAGCGCGCCGGTGCGGTGCGGGCCATGCAGCTGGACATCAACGTGGCCTGGATCTCGTACATGTGGTTCACCACGGGCGCCAGCGTGGCGAGCCCGGTGCCGCACAAGCTGGTGGCCTTCCAGCGGCCCGCGAACCGGTACCTCACCGACACCAGCCGCGACTTCTTCGCGGTCTACGCCCGTTGACCGGGCGGACGTCGACAATGGGTGCTGTGGCGGAGGCCGCGCTGACGCGCGAGGAGACCGGCGGCGGGCTGATTGCGGCCCTGCGGCCGAAGCAGTGGGTGAAGAACGTGCTGGTGGCGGCGGCCCCGTTGGCCGCTGGCGCGATCTTCGAGCCCGCGGTGGCCGCGGCGGTGGCCGTCGCGTTCGTCGCGTTCAGCCTGGCGGCCAGCGCCGGCTACCTGGTCAACGACCTGGCCGACGTGGAGGAGGACCGTCGGCACCCGACCAAGCGGCTGCGGCCGCTGGCGTCCGGTCGGGTGTCGCCGCGCACCGCGGTGGTGACCGCCGTGCTGCTGGCGGTGGCCTCCCTCGGGCTGGCTGCCGCGCTCTCCACCCCGGGTCTGGTCGCGGTGCTGGCGGTGTACCTGGTGCTCACCACGTCGTACTCGCTGTGGCTGAAGCACCAGCCGGTCATCGACTTGGCCATCGTGAGCAGCGGCTTCCTGCTGCGCGCCATGGCCGGTGGCCTGGCCTCGCACATCCCGCTGTCGCAGTGGTTCCTCATCGTGGCCGCGTTCGGGTCGCTGTTCGTGGTGGCCGGCAAGCGGTACTCCGAGCTGGTTAGCCACCCCGACGCGGGGACCCGCAAGTCGCTGGACTCCTACACCCCGGGCTACCTGCGGTTCGTGTGGAGCACCTCCGCCGGGGTCACGATCATGGCGTACTGCCTGTGGGCGTTCCAGGTCGACGTCAATGGCACCCCGGTCGCGTGGGGCCCGGTCTCGGTGGCCCCGTTCGTGCTGGCCCTGCTGCGCTACGCCGTGGACGTCGACCACGGCCGCGCCGGCGACCCCGAGCAGATCGTGTGGTCCGACCGGGTGCTCCAGGCCGTCGTGCTGATCTGGCTGGTGACCTTCGGGATCGGTGCGTTCGGTGCCTGACCCGGCGCCCGCCCTGCTGACCGGGTGGGGGCGCACGGCTCCCACCCTCGCGACCGTCGTGCGCCCGACCAGCGTGGCCGCCGCGGTGGCGGCCGTCGCCTCGGCCGGGGGCCGCGGCAGCCTGGCCAGGGGCCTGGGCCGCTCCTACGGCGACGCCGCGCAGAACGCCGGCGGGCAGGTCCTCGACCTGACCCTGCTGGACCGGGTCCTCGAGCTGGACGACGCCAACGGGACGGTCACCGCCGAGGCCGGGCTGAGCCTGGACGCGCTGCTGAGGTACCTGCTGCCCCGAGGCTGGTTCGTGCCGGTCACCCCGGGCACCCGCTACGTCACCCTGGGCGGGGCGCTGGCGGTCGACGTGCACGGCAAGAACCACCACCGGGACGGCTCGATCGCCAGCCACGTCACGTCGTTCGACCTGCTGCTCGCCGACGGCAGCGTGCGGCCGGTGACCCCGCAGGACGACCCCGACCTGTTCTGGGCCACGGCCGGCGGCATGGGGCTCACCGGCATCGTCGTGTCGCTGACGCTGCGGCTGGTGCCGGTCACCAGCGCGTGGATGCTGGTGGACACCGTGCGGGCGCCCGACCTGGACGCGCTGCTGGCCGGGCTGACCGAGGGCGACCAGCTGTCCCGCTACTCGGTGGCCTGGATCGACTGCCTGGCCGGTGGCCGGCATCAGGGCCGCGGGGTGATCACCCGCGGCGACCACGCGCCCGCGGACGCCGTCCCGGGCTCCGGCGACCCGCTGGCGTACCGGCCGCACCCGCGGCTCACGGTGCCCCCGCACCTGCCGGGCGGGTTGCTCAACCCGCTGTCGGTGCGCGCGTTCAACGAGGCCTGGTACCGCAAGGCGCCGCGGCACCGGGTCGCCGAGCCGCAGCGGCTGTCCACGTTCTTCCACCCCCTGGACGGCGTCCAGCAGTGGAACCGTGCGTATGGGCCGCGAGGGTTCCTGCAGTACCAGCTGGTCGTCCCCACCGACCGTGACGACGCGCTGCGGGCCGCCCTCGAGCTGCTGCGGCGGTCCGGGGCGCCCTCGTTCCTGGCGGTGCTCAAGCGGTTCGGGCCGGCCGATCCCGGGCCGCTGTCCTTCCCCCGTCCCGGCTGGACCCTCGCCCTGGACGTCACGGCGTCCGCCGGCGACCTGGCCGACCTGCTGGACCGCCTGGACCGGCTGGTCGTGGACGCCGGCGGCGCGGTGTACCTGGCCAAGGACTCGAGGCTGCGCCCCGAGCTGCTGCCCCGGATGTACCCCGACCTGGACGCGTTCCGCACGGTGCGGCAGCGTGTCGACCCGACCGGACGTTTCACCTCTGACCTGGCCAGGAGGCTGGACCTGTGATCGACGCTCTCGGTGCCCCCCAGTCGCTGCTCGTCCTCGGGGGCACCTCGGAGATCGCGCTGGCCGTCGCGGAACGGCTGGTCCGCGATCGGGTCCGCCGGGTCGGGCTGGTCGGACGTGACTCGGTCGGGGTGTCCCAGGCGGCCGTGCGGCTGCGGGCCGCCGGCGCGACCGAGGTGCTGGAGCGAACCTTCGACGCGGCCGCGGCCGGTGAGCACGAGAAGCTCGTCGAGGACCTGTTCGGCGCCGGCGACTGGGACGTCGTGCTGCTGGCCTTCGGCGTGCTGCCGGACCAGGCGGCCGCCGAGGACGACGTGGACCTCGCCGTGGCCGTCGCCGAGGTCAACTACGTGGGCGTGGTCTCCCTCGGGCTGCGCACCGCCCAGCGGCTGCGAGCGCAGGGCCACGGGGTGCTCGTGCTGCTCAGCTCGGTGGCCGCCGAGCGGCCGCGCCGGTCCAACTTCGTCTACGGCTCGGCCAAGGCCGGCGCGGACGCCCTGGCCACCGGCCTGGGCGACGCGCTGCGCGGCTCGGGCGCCCGGGTGCTCGTCGTCCGGCCCGGCTTCGTGCGCACCCGGATGACCCACGGGCTGCCCGAGGCACCGTTGGCGACCACGCCCGAGGCGGTGGCCGAGGCAGTGGCCGACGGGATCGCCAAGGGCCGCTCGACCGTGTGGGTCCCCGGCACCATGCGCTGGGTGATGTCCGGGCTGCGGCACCTGCCCCGACCGATGTTCCGCAGGCTCGACCTCTGACTGGGACGGTCAGCGGGACGTCAGCGTCCCGTCTACGGACCGGTCCAGCACGTCGCGCAGCCCGGCAACGTCCGCAGCGGCCAGCCGGAAGGTGGCGATGCAGCGGTCGCCGCGCCAGTGGCTGACCACCACGACCCCGCCCTCCGGGTGGGCGCTGACCCGAAGCGACCGGCCGTCGTCGCGCGCGTCCAGGAACACCTCACCCCTTGTGGGAAGCACGGCCCGTTCCTGCATGGGCCAAGGGTGACTGAGGTCTTCGCCGCCGTCCAGCGGTTGGTGGGACGATGGCCGCCGTGAAGACCATCCCCGCCGACGTCCTGTCGTCCCACCTCGCGTCCCTGCCGGAGAACCCGCGCGTGGTCGTGAGCGGCAACTTCGCGCTGCCGGCCGCGTCCCTGACCCTGCTGGACGAGGCGCTGCCGACCTACCGGCTGTTCGTGCTCAACCCGCAGGTGGGCGTCCCCGACCGCGAGGGCGTGGTCATCGAGACGCCGTTCGTCGGCCCTGGCGTGCGGCGCAGCCCGCGGCTGCGGTACATCCCCAGCCGGCTGTCGCTGGCGCCGGTGCTGTTTCGGACCACGACCCCGCCGGACGTCGTCCTGGTGCACACCAGCACCCCGTTCGAGGGCACCGTCTCCCTGGGCACCGAGGTCAACATCATGCCGGCCGCGGTGGAGGCGGCCAGGGAGCGCGGGGCCCTGGTCATCGCCCAGGTCAACCCGCAGATGCCCTACACGTTCGGCGACGCCCAGCTGCCGGTCGAGTGCGTGGACCTGGCCATCGAGGTGGACGAGCCGCTCGCCTCCCCGACCCCCATCCCGCTGGACGACGTGTCACTGTCGATCGGGGAACGGGTGGCCCACCTGGTGAACGACGGGTCCACCCTGCAGATGGGCATCGGCGGCGTCCCGGACGCCACCCTCGTCGGGCTGACCGGGCGGCGGTCGCTGCGGATCTGGACCGAGATGTTCAGTGACGGCGTGCTCACCCTCGACCGGGCCGGCGCGCTCGACCCGGACCGGGAGCTGGTGGCCTCGTTCCTGTTCGGTTCCCAGGAGCTGTACCAGTGGCTCAACCACAACCGCCGGGTCCGGGTCATGCGCACCGAGAAGGTCAACGACCCGACGCTGATCGCCCGCAACCGGCAGATGGTCTCGGTCAACACCGCGCTGCAGGTGGACCTGTTCGGGCAGGCCAACGCCTCCCGGATCAACGCGCGGATCTACTCCGGCTTCGGCGGCCAGACCGACTTCATCGTGGGGGCCATGCACTCGGTGGGCGGCCAGGCCCTGATGGCGCTGCGCTCGTGGCACCCCAAGGCCGACGTCTCCACGATCGTGCCGCTCCTTGACGAGCCGGTGACCTCCTTCCAGCAGAACGCGGTGGTCACCGAGCAGGGCGTGGCGCCGCTGTGGGGCCACAGCCAGCACGACCAAGCCCGGTTCCTCATCGACCAGGCGGCCCACCCCGACGTCCGCGAGGAGCTGTGGGAGGAGGCCGCGGCCCTCGGCCTGGCCTGACCGCCCGTCCGGACCGTAGGTTGCCGGTGTGCCGGAGCTGCCGGAGGTGGAGTCGCTGGTCGCGTTCCTGCGCGAGCACGCGATCGGCCGGGTGGTCGCTCGGGTGGAGGTGGCCGCCATCAATGCGCTGAAGACCTACGACCCGCCGCTCACCTCGCTGCAGGGCCTGACCATCACCGTCGTCACCCGGCGCGGCAAGTTCCTCGACCTGGACGTCGACGGCCTGCACCTGGTCATCCACCTGGCCAGGGCCGGCTGGCTGCGCTGGTCGGACGCCCTGCCGGCCACGCCGGTGCGGCCGGGCAACGGTCCGCTCGCGCTTCGGGTGCGGCTGGACGACGACTCGGGCTTCTCGCTCACCGAGCAGGGCACTCAGAAGAAGCTGGCCGTGTACTGCGTGCGCGACCCGGCGGAGATCCCCGGCGTGGCCCGGCTCGGACCCGACCCGCTGGACGCCGCCTTCACCGCCGACGTGCTGGCCGGCCTCTTGGTGGCGCACGGCCGCCAGCAGCTCAAGGGGGTGCTGCGCGACCAGTCGGTCATCGCGGGCATCGGCAACGCGTACTCCGACGAGATCCTGCACGCGGCCCGGCTGTCGCCGTTCAAGCCGGCCGGCGGCCTCACGCCCGAGGAGGCGCAGCGGCTGCACGCAGCCCTGAGTGAGACGCTCGTCGACGCGGTGGCGCGGTCGGCGGGGCTGGCCACGGGTGACCTCAAGGCGCAGAAGAGGAGCGGCCTGCGCGTGCACGGCCGGACCGGGCTGCCCTGCCCGGTCTGCGGCGACACCGTCCGGGAGGTGTCCTTCGCCGACTCGGCGCTGCAGTACTGCGCCACCTGTCAGACCGGCGGCAAGCCGCTGGCCGACCGGCGGCTGTCCCGGCTGCTCAAGTAGCCGCGTGCCGGCCGCCCGCCGCCGCCGTCCGTCTGTAGCCTTATCGGGCTGTATCGCAGAGAGCCGATACAGCCTGAGAGAAGGTGAGACGTGGATCCGGTCCGCAACCCGTACGCCCCCGGCGCGGGCCAACGGCCGCCCGAGCTGGCCGGCCGGGACCGCGAGCTCGACCAGTTCGCCGTCGTCCTGGAGCGGGTGGCGCTGGGCCGGCCCGAGCGCAGCCTGGTGCTCACCGGTCTGCGCGGGGTCGGCAAGACCGTGCTGCTCAACGCGCTGCGCTCGCAGGCCATCAGCCGGGCCTGGGCCACCGGCAAGATCGAGGCCCGCGGCGACCAGTCGCTGCGCCGCCCGGTCGCGTCGGCCGTGTACGCCGCGATCCGGGAGATCGGCGCCCGGCACCGGGGCGAGGAGCGGGTCCGCGGCTTCCTGTCCGTGCTCAAGGCGTTCTCGGTCAAGGCCTCCCCGGACGGCTCGTGGCAGCTCGGCCTGGACGTCGACGCCACCCGCGGCCGGGCCGACTCCGGGGACCTGGAGATCGACCTCACCGAGCTGTTCCTGGACGCCGCGGAGGTGGCCCGCGACCTCGGCGTCGGGGTGGCCCTGTTCGTCGACGAGATGCAGGACGTGCCGGCCGCCGACCTGGCTGCGCTGTGCGGCGCCGTGCACGAGGTGGGCCAACAGGCGGCGCCGCTGGTCGTCGTGGGGGCCGGCCTGCCGCACCTGCCCGGGGTGCTGTCCAGCTCGAAGTCGTACGCCGAGCGGCTGTTCCGGTACCTGGCCATCGACCGGCTCGACCCGGCGGCCACCGACGCCGCACTGGTCGTGCCGGCCGAGCGCGAGGGCGTGGCCTACACCCGGGCGGCGCTGGACCTGCTGGCCCGGGAGTCGGGTGGCTACCCGTACTTCGTGCAGGCGTACGGCCAGGCCACCTGGGACGCCGCGGTCGGCAACCCGATCACCGCGGACGACGTGCGGGCCGGGCTGCCGCAGGCCCAGTCCGAGCTCGCCGTGGGCTTCTTCGGCAGCCGGTTCGAGCGGGCCACCCCGGCCGAGCGGGCCTACCTGCGGGCGATGGCCGAGCTGGTCCCCGGCGACGACGGCTCGGTGACCACCTCGGCGGTGGCCAGCAGCCTCGGAAAGCGGGTGTCCAGCCTCTCGGTGGCCCGCGAGTCGTTGATCCGCAAGGGGCTCGTGTACAGCGGGGAGCGCGGCCAGATCGCGTTCACCGTCCCCCACTTCGCCCGGTTCCTGCGCGCGGCACCGCCGGTCGAGTGAGGACGCCGGTGCTGCCGCGTCGGCGACCACCTGGGACGATCAGACCGTGGTGATGGTCGTCGCCCACCGGGGTGCCTCCGCGGCGCTGCCCGAGCACACCCTGGCCGCCTACCGCCGCGCCGTCGACGCCGGCGCCGACGGCCTGGAGTGCGACGTCCGGCTCACCGCGGACGGGCACCTGGTCTGCGTGCACGACCGCCGGCTGGAGCGGACCTCGAACGGACGGGGCGTGGTCTCCACCATGGAGCTGCAGCAGCTGGCCGCCCTCGACTTCGGCTCCTGGAAGAACAGCAGCACCGACACCGAGGCGCCGGACGTCGTCGACCAGGAGCGGCGCGAGGTGCTCACCCTGGAGCGGCTGCTCGAGTACGTCGTCGACTGCGGCCGCCGGGTCGAGCTGGCCATCGAGACCAAGCACCCGACCCGCTACGCCGGGCTGGTCGAGCGGCGGCTGGTGGAGACCCTGGACCGGTTCGGCTGGGCGCATCCGCGGCTGGGGGAGCGGTCCCCCGCCCGGGTCATGAGCTTCTCCGGGATGTCGCTGCGCCGCATGGACACCCTCGCGCCGAGTCTGCCTACCGTGTACCTCATGGACCGGGTCCCACTGAACCTGCGCGACGGCTCGCTGCCGCTGCACGTGGGGATCGTCGGGCCGAGCATCGAGGTGCTGCGGGCCTACCCCCGGTACGTCGGCCGGGTGCACAGCCGGGGTGGCCAGGTGCACTGCTGGACCGTGGACGAGCCGGAGGACGTGGAGCTGTGCCTGCGGCTCGGCGTCGAGGCGATCATCACGAACCGGCCGGGTCGGGTCCTGGAGCAGGCGCGGGGTTTCGAGCAGGCGCTCACGGGGAACAAGGAGTCGACCGTCGCCGTGCACACGACCGGTCTTCCGACCGTCCCGACCGAACCACCGGAGACCGCGTGATGCGGGTGCGACCCCCCCGTTCGAGTGCCGCGTCGTTCGTTGACGTGCCCGAGGGATCGGCCCGGGAGCGCGAGGTCGAGCTGCCGTTCGGCTTCGACAGCGTCGCGGTGGCCCGCAACCGACTGGCCTCCGACCTGGTGGCGTCCGGGATCCGCGAGCCGGAGCGCTCCGACGCCCTCGTCGTGCTGTCCGAGCTGATGGCCAACGCGGTGCGGCACGGCCGACCGCTTCCGCGGGGGCGGGTGCTGGCCAGCTGGCGGATCGACGTGGGGGTCGTCGAGCTGGCCGTGGTCGACGGTGGCGCGCCCACCCGGCCGGAAGCCGCTCACCCGGCGCTCGCGGCCGGCTCCGGCCGCGGACTGGTCATCGTGGGCTGCCTGGCCAGCGCCTGGGGTGTGGACGGCGCCGGCACTGACCGGCAGCGGGTCTGGGCGGTCCTGCCCCGCTGAGCCGCCATGGGTGAACGGTCACCCGGCGCGGCGGTTACGCTGCCCGGCCATGACCGCTCGTTCGAAGCGCCCCGTCGCCACTGTCGTCCCCGCCGTCGCCGTCGACCCGGCTGAGGTTCCCGTCGTCGGTGGCCGGGAGCCCTGCCCGTGCGGCTCGGGGCGCCGGTACAAGGCCTGCCACGGGCGGGCCGCTGCTCGGGCCGCCGAGACGCTCGTCCGGCGTCCGTTCGAGGGGCTGGCCGGGGAGTGCGACTGGGTCGCGCTGCGCGAGATCGTGCCGGCCGCGACCGCACCGTTGACCCTCGCCGGCCGGTTCGCCGGCCGCACCGCGACCCTGGCCACCGTGCTGCCCCTCGCCTGGCCCGCCATGGTGCGCGGCGACGGAGGGGTGTTCGTGGGCCTGCAGGTGCCGGGGGCGTCCGGCGACGCCAGCAGGGACGTTGCGGTGGCGCTTGAGCTGGCCCTGGACGCCGACCCGGGGACGCCGCTGCTGCCCGGCGGGCTGCCCGGGCCGGGCGCCCGGCTGCAGGACCTGCTGAACCCGTCCGCGCCGTTCACGGTGGCCGTGCACCCGGGCTTCGACTTCTGGCTCGAGGGGGTCGGCGAGGAGCTGGACGCCGAGGTCACCGCCTCGCTCGAGCGGGCCAACAGCGCCGTGGTCCCCACCGCGCGGCTGGTCTCGGTGGAGGCCGCCTACTGGGCCGGGATGCGCGAGCGCAGCACGCTGCGCTGGGTGCTGCCCGAGGACGAGGAGCCGCTGCTCGACGCGCTCGCCCGGCTGCATGCCACGGGCGGGTTGTCGCTCGGGGAGGGCTCGCGGTTCCTCGGCACCTTTCGGGCGCACGGGCTCCTCGTGCCCGTCTGGGACCTGCCGACCAGCAGCCGTGCGGACGACGTGGAGGACCCGGCCACCGACTTCCGAGCCCGGCTGGACGACGCGCTCACCGCGACGACTCCGCTCACCGACGCCCAGCGGCACGCCAGGGCAGGGCTGACCAACCGGCAGCTGACGCTGCGCTGACCCGCGCCGGGTGTGCCGGGCCTGCCACCTCGGGGCGACCACCGTGCCGCCGTCCACAGCCTGCGATTCAGCAGGCGGTTCTGTCGGTGGGTCGGTCTAGTCTTCGTACATGTGTCTTGTCTCGCAGATGGGGGTGACTTTTCAGAACGTGAAGCCGACGACTTCGCGCTGCTTTCGTGCGGGGCGGCGTCGGTGGTCAGTGGGGTGAGAGTTGCGGTCGGCCCAGATGTGGGCGTTGGCCTCGTTGCGCCGAACGGCAGTCAGCAGGGTGAGCAGGCGGCCGGTCCGTTCGGGGTTACGTAGGGCATCCACCC
>JBBSAJ010000014.1:0-58952 GCA_038252405.1 Actinomycetes bacterium
AGGTCCTCGGTGCCTACCGCTACCAGCCGAACCTCGAGCGTCGCCACCACCTGCTCAAGAGCGTTCAGGACGCCGCCCCGGTGCTGCTCCACAACGCAGCCCGGATCGAGGGCCTGTTCTGCTGCCAGTTCCTAGCGCTGCTCATCTGCGCCCTGATCGAACGCGAGGTCCGCAACGCGATGCGCACCGCGGTGCTGGACAACATCGCGCTCTACCCCGAGTTCCGCGACTGCAAGGCGCCCTCCACCGAACGGATCCTGGAGATCTTCGCCCCCGTCGCCCGCCACCAACTCCACCGCGAAGGCACCCTCGTGCAGACCTTCCAGCCCGAGCTCACCACCCAGCAGCTGCAAATCCTCGAGCTACTCGGCCTGCCGCCCAGCGCCTACACGCAACAGCCGTAATCAACGAGATAACCCGCGCCAGATGTGCGGAACGTCAGTCACGAGGGCGGCCGAGTCGTGGGATTCTCCATGAACGAGCCCGCACATGCCACGACTCAGGTAGCGATCGGACTGGTCCTGCAGACCCTGCCGGCAGACGCCGGGGTCGTCTGGACCACCACGAGGCCCAGCTGCTTCCTGGCGGAGCTACGCAGTGCCACGCTTCGGAAAACCCTGGGCGGCCCCGGGCACGGCGAGGTGTTCGTGGAGTTCGACAGCGACGCCGCCAAGGCGGGGCAGCCGTACTGGGACCCTGGCAATGTCACCGAGGCCATCGTGATGGCCGCCGCAATCTCGCGGCCGTCGGCCGCTCCTGGCTGCTAAGGCGGCCGTTGGCTACCGATTGCTGATCGACGCGGCCGCGGACCGGTCATCCCGCAGGACCGTCACCGCCTCCGGCGGTGCCGTTGCGGTGAGCGAGCCCAGCCGACCCGGCTGGACGGGACTGGGGTTGGCGCAGCGCGGCTCAACCCGTCCGCTCTCGGACGACTTCGGCCAGGTCCATCCGGCGAAGGGCCCGCAGGCCGGGCCGCTGGGAGAGCCAGACGACGAGCAGCAGGGCGAGAGTGGTGAGCAGCAGGGTGAGCGGGCGGACGACGAGTGTCAAGGTGAACTGGTCGGAGGAGAAGGACTTCAGGAACGCGGCCCCGGCCGCGACGCCCAGCAGCAGACCGGGGATCACGCCGAGCAGGGCCACGAGCAGGTTCTCCTCGGTGATCAGACGGGCGAGGACCCGGTGGCGGACCCCTGCGGCACGCAGCGTGGCGATCTCGCGGCGCCGCTCCATGATGTTGACCGACATGGTGGTGAACACGATGGCGAAGGCCATCAGGCCGCCAAGGACCAGCATCCCGAGGACGAAGACCCAAAACAGCCCGGCGTAGCTGTTCCAGGCCCGGGCCAGGGCCTGGGTGTCGGTGTAGGCGACGACGCCGGGAACGGCGCTGACGGCCTGTCGCACCGCCGTCGGATCAGTGCCTGGCTCGTAGGCCAGCAGCGCGGAGGTGGCCGGGACGTCACCGGCGACCGAGCGCAGCCAGTCCGCGGACGCGTAGACGAAGGTGCCGAGCGGTTCGTCGACAAAGCCGGCGATTCGGGCCCGCAGGTCACGGCCGAGCGCGGGGAGTCTCAGGGTCACCTCGTCGCCGGGTCGGACGCCGAGCTGGCTGCGCAGGGACTGCCCGACCAGGATCCCGTCGGATGGCAGGGCGACGTCCCTGCCGCCGGGTGCCAGGAAGGCGTGCATCGTCGTGCGGGGGACGAACGCCGACAGAACTGTGGCGTAGGTTCTCCCGCCGCTGACCACGGCGACCGGCTGCTGCACCAGCGGCTCGGCCGTGCGGACGTCGGCCACGGCCATCAGCGCGGCCAGCGTTTTGCTGGTGACCGGCTCGGCCAGCTCGACCTGAGCATCGGCGGTGGCCACGACGTCGAACTGTCTGTGTAGCAGTGCGTTCATGCTGTCGATCATGGTCCACGAGACAAGCACCAGGATCAGCGCGAGGGCCATCCCGGTCGCAGTGAACACGGTGCGTCGACGGTTGCGGTCGGCCCCGCGCAGCACCATGCGCCAGCGGGCCGGGAGTCTGCGCAGGGGCGGGATCAGCCGCTCGAGAAGCGTCGTGCCGTGCCCGGCTGCGACGGGCTCGTCGCGCATCGCCTCGGCCGGAGGCACCCTGGAGGCCAGCAGGGCTGGGGCCAGCGCGGCCAGGGCGCCCACGCCGCTCCCGAAGACGAGGCCGGCCAGGATGGTCAACGGGCGGACGGTGACGAGCACCGCGGACTGCGCGGGCAGGTCGATGGCCCGGACGTAGTACCCGCTGAGCACTCGGGCACCGATCGAGCCGATCAGCACGCCGAGGGTCGAGCCGGTCAGCCCGGCGACCAGGCCGTAGGTCAGGTAGTGCAGGCCGATGGTGCGACGCCGCATGCCCTGCGCCCGCAGCATCCCGATGATCGGGCGCTCGGCTGCGACCCGGCGGGTGAGCAGCACGTACATGGACAGCGCCGCCGCGGACAAGAACAGCAGCGGGAAGGCGACGGCCATCTCCTGGAACCCGTTGATGTCCTCGTTCAGCAGCGCGTTCGACGGCTGCTCGTCCCGGGTGAGCACCTGGGTCGCGCCGGCGCTCACCGCTGTCGCCGACAGCTGGCTGAGCAGGTCACCGGGTCGTCCGGCGTCCGTCAGCCGCACCAGCACCTGGTTCGGCGCGGTCGCTCCGTCGAGTGCCTGCACGGTGGCCTCGGGGGCGAAGACCACGCCGAAGTCGTCAGGTGAGGTGATCGGGTCCTGCCGGCTGCGGGCCGGCCACAGGTACTCGGCGGAGGCGACCACGCCCACCACCCGCAGCTGCTGTGGGCCGCCGGCCCCGACGACGGTCACGGTGTCCCCTGGGCCGAGCCCGAAGTGCTCAGCCATGTGGTGCTCAACCAGCGCGGTAGCCGGGCCGGACAGGCCATGCCCCGACAGCAACGTGAGCCGGTCGACCGCTGGGTCGCCGCTGGCCGGGTAGCCGACCACGCGTCCGAGCAGCTTGTCCCGACCGACCGCGAAGGGCAGGTCCGCCTGGGTGCGTGTGGTCACCGCTGCCACACCATCGGTCGTCGCGGCTTGGCGCGCGAACCCGTCGACGTCACCACCGGTGACGAACAGGTCCGCGAACCGCTGGTCCACGAACACCCCGGCGTAGGAGGCGCGCAGGTTGCGGTAGGCGTCATACGACGCGACGAACAGAGCCACCCCGAGAAGCACGGTGAGCACGAGCGCCGCGAACTGCGGCCACTGGCGCCGGATGTCCCGGCGCAGCTTGGTCCGCAGGGTGGGGTGGCCGCTCACCAGGTCACCTCGGCCGCAGGAACCGGCTGCGGTTGACGCACGTCCTCGACGATCGCGCCCGAGCCCATCCGGACCACGCGGTCAGCCATCCCAGCGATCGCCTGGTTGTGCGTCACGATCACGACCGCTCGGCCACCGGTGCGTGCGGCCCGCTCGAGATGGGCGAGGACCTGACGGCCGGTCACCAGGTCGAGGGAACCGGTCGGCTCGTCGCACAGCAGCAGGTCGGGTTGGGACACCAACGCCCGGGCGATGGCCACCCGCTGCTGCTGCCCCCCGGACAGCTGCCCGGGGAAGTGGTTAGCCCGGTCGGTCAGCCCCACGTCGGCCAGCACCGTGCCCACCCGGTCCCCGACCGGGGTGCCGGTGAGCTCGGCCACCACGGCCACGTTCTCCGCCGCGGTGAGCGTCGGTACCAGGTTGAAGAACTGGAAGACGAACCCGAGGGTCTGCCGACGGACGTCGGTCAGCTCGTCGGAGCCCATCCCGGTGAGATCCCGCCCGGCCAGGATCACCCGCCCCGACGTCGCCGGTTCGATGCCGCCGAGCACGTTCAGCAGGGTCGTCTTCCCGGACCCGGACGGGCCGAGCACCACCACCAGCTCGCCCGGCTCAAGGGCGAGGCTGACCCCGCGCAACGCGTACACGGCGGCCTCGCCGGTGCCGTAGACCTTCGTCACGTCCTCGAGCCGGGCTAGCGCTGTCGCCGGCGCAGCCATGGACATCAGTCCCCTTCCACCTGGGACGGCACCGAGTCGACGAAACCGGGGTCGGACCACCCGCCGCGCCGAGGCCGGCTCGTCAGAGCTCGCCGCGGACCACGACCACCGGGCAGGTGGCGTGCTCCACGCAGTGCGTGCTGACGGATCCAACCAGCATGCCGGCGAAGTGGCCGCGGCCGTGGCTGCCGACGAGGAGCAGATCGGCGTCGCGTGCCTCGGCAAGCAGCACCGGTGCCGGTCGACCCTCGATGACCGCGGTCTCCACGGGCACCGGCGGTGGGTCACCCAGCGCCGCGGACACCGAGGCGCGCAGCTGCTCGGCGGCGTCGGCTGCGAAGTGCGCCCCCGACCAGTCGGGGGGCGACGCCGTAAGTGGTGGGGTAGCGCCAGGCGGTCACGGCGCGCAGCGCGGCCCTGCTGGCGTGCGCGTACTGGGCGGCCCAGCGCAGCGCGGCCTGTGCCTGCGGCGACCCGTCGACCCCGACGACGACGGTTTGCAGATTCGATGGTGCGGCCATGGCGCTTCCCCTTTCATCTGACAGCTCTCGAGACTGAGGCCCTCAGGCGTGGAATCGCGGGTGCCCAACGTCCTCGGTGCGGGTGCAGGAGTGGCTGCCGCGCCCGCGAACCGGTGGGATCGAACCGGCTGGCCGCCGGGGCCGGTGCGTTCACGAGGCCACCCCTGCGGTCAGCTGCGTCGGGGCCGCGGTGGAGCTGGTGAGCGCTGCCAGCAGCGCCTGGTGGGTGAGCCAGCCGGTGAGATTGCCGTGGTCGTCGACGACCGGGGTGGCGGAGGCCCCTGCGCTGGCCAGCAGGCCGGCGGCTTCGATCAGGGTGGTGTCGGGGGTGACGAGCGGGGGCTGTTCGGTGACCGCGGCCACGGTGAGGGTGGCGCTGTCCTCGTCGTCGGCGAGGGTCCGGGACACGGTCTGGGCGGTGACCACGCCGACGAGGATCCCCTGCTGGACGACGGGGAGCGCGGATCCGCCGGAGGCCAGCAGCAGGCGGGCCGCCCGCTCCAGCGGAAGGTCCTGCTCGACGGCCTGCGGGGCGGGGTCCATCACAGTCGCGACGCGTGCGCCGCTGCCGGTGGCTGCCGACCGGCCACGGCGCAGGTCGACTCCGCGGCGACGCAGCTTGAGGGTGTAGATGGTGTCGGAGGGCATCAGCGTGTGGGACACCCCGGCAGCCACGACGATGGCCAGCATCAGCGGCAGGATGATCGTGTACTCGCCGGTCAGCTCGAACATGATGAGGACGGCGGTGATGGGGGCGCGGGCGGCCCCGGCGAAGACGGCCCCCATGCCGACGAGAGCGTAGGCGCCCACCGGGCCGGTGACCCCGGGAGCCATGGCGTGGGCGACGTCGCCGAAAGCGGCGCCGAGCATCGCGCCGATGAACAGCGAGGGGGCGAAGATGCCGCCGGACCCGCCGATTCCGATGGTCAGGCTGGTGGCGAGCATCTTGCCGAGCAGCAGCACGAGCAGGAAGCCCAGGGCGTATCTGCCTTCGACGCTGTTCTGCAGGATCGGGTAGCCCACGCCGTACATCTGCGGCAGGGCCAGCAGCAGCAGGCCGAGCAGCAGCCCCCCGACGGCGGGGCGGGCCCACTCCGGCCATCTCCACGCCCAGTCGCAAGCATCCTCCACCGCGTAGAGCACGCGAGTGAACAGCACCCCGCCGCCGGCCGCGACCACGCCGAGCAAGGCGTAGAGCAGGTACTCGGCGGGCGAGACGAGGGTGAATGAGGGCAGGTGCAGGAACGGGGCGTTGCCGAACGCGGCCCGCCCGATCGCCGAGGCGGTGACGGCGGCCAGCACGACGGCGCCGAACGCCTCGGTGGCGAAGTCGTCCAGCAGTAGCTCGAGGGCGAAGAAGACTCCAGCGATCGGCGCGTTGAAGGTGGCGGCGATGCCGCCCGCGGCGCCGCAGGCGACCAAGGTCCGCAGCCGGGACTCGGGCACCTTCGCCAACCTGCCCAGCGTCGAGCCGAGCGCCGAGCCGATCTGCACGATGGGTCCCTCGCGGCCGACCGACCCACCGGCGCCGATGCAGACCGCCGAGGCGAGCGCCTTGACCCCGGCGACCTTTCCCGGGATGCGCCCGCCCCGGTTGGCGATCGCGTACATCACCTCGGGGACCCCGTGGCCGCGGGCTTCTCGGGCGAACCGGTCCACCAGCGGCCCGTACAGCAGGCCCCCGACGACAGGGGTCAGCACCACGAAGAAGACGCCAAGCCAGGGCAGCCCCGGGTGCGGAACCCGGCCGGCGGCCGAGTAGTCGGCGGTCCCGGTGAAGAGCTGGGTGGCGTGAGTGATCAGCCAGCGGAACACGATGGCGCCGAGCCCGGCCCCGGCGCCGACCAACAGGGCCAGGGCGACCAGGCTGCTGCGGCTGCCGCTCAGCCAGCGAGTCATGCCGACCCGGCGCCGGACGCTGACTGCCCGCAAGGATGTGACGAGTTCCATGACCACCAATGGGGTATGTATGACAGCAATAGATGTACGATAGCATTGGTGTGAAGCCGAGGACCGACCTGGGTGGTGAGGCTGTGGCTCGCAGTGCTGACCGGATCGGCGTCTACGCGCGGGCCGCGGCCGACGCCGACGCTGTCCAGACCGCCTCGCGCGCCCTGCTCGGGGTGGTCGCCCGCTCGCTCGCCCCCGCTCTGGAGGAGATCTCACTCCCCCAGTTCCGGGTGCTCGTCATCATGTCCGCGGCCGGGCAGCCGATGCGCAGCGGGGACCTCGCGGCCGCGCTCGGCGTGCACCCGTCCACCTTCAGCCGCACCACCAACCGGCTCGAGACCGGCGGGTGGGTCCAGCGGGCGGAGAACCCCGACAGCCGCCGCGAGACGTTGATCGAGCTGCAGCCACAGGGGCGCCGCCTGGTCGACACAGTCACCCGGCGCCGTCACGACGAGATCGAGAAGATCCTGGACCAGGCCACCCCCGCGGCTCGGCGGCAGATCCTGGCCGGGATGCAGGCGTTCGCAGTCGCCTCCAGCGAGCCGGGCGCCGTGGAGCTGGCCGCACTCGGTATGTGAGGTCCCCCGCGGCCCGGGGGCGGTGGGGTTCCTTCTCGGCGAGCGGTTCCTGCTCTTCACCCACGTCGGGCGAGAATCGGGGCGCGCCGACCGCCCGCCCGTGGAGATCGTCGACCACGCCCGGCAGGCCGGGGAGCACTTGGTCCGCTCTGGCACCGGGCAGCCCGAGCACAGATGATCGGAACCCGCCCATGGTCGCGACTTCGATCGGCCATGCCCGTAGGCCAGCACCCGCTCACCGGTAGCGCTCAGCGGCTCTGACCGCCGCTGAGCAGCGCGATACGACCACGGCGAGGATCCTGGAGAGGGCCGGCCCTGGATCTGGACAGACGCGCAGGCCCGGCGCCGTGGAGCTGGCCGCGCTGCACGGGCGAGAGGACTGCTGACCTCTTCGGTCCTGCTATGCGTCGATGACAACCGGGATGACGATCGGGCTGCGGCGGCCGTCGGCGTGGGCCCATCGGCTGACGGTCCGGGCGATGATCTGCTCGAGCTGGTGGACCTCACCGATGCCTTCGGACGCGGCCTTGGCCAGTGCCTTCTCCAGCAGCGGGACGACGGGGTCGAAGGTGCGCTCGTCGTGGGTGAATCCTCGGGCCACGAAGTCGGGAGCCTCGGCCATGGCTCCGGTGTCCGCGTCGATCAGGGCGATGACAGTGATCACGCCCTCGGCGGCGAGAGTCCGTCGGTCCTTCAAGGAGGCCTCGGTGATGTCCCCGACGGTGGCCCCCTCGACGTAGACGTAACCGGCGGGGACCTTGCCGCTGACCGTGGCGCGCCCGTCGACCAGGTCGACGACGACACCGTCCTCGGCGATCACGACCCGGTCCGCGGGGACTCCGGTGCGGATCGCGATCGCGGCGTTGGCCTGCAGGTGCCGCCACTCGCCGTGCACAGGCATCACGTTGGTGGGGCGGACGATGTTGTAGCAGTAGGCGAGCTCACCGGCGCTGGCGTGCCCGGACACGTGCACCTTGGCGTTGCCCTTGTGCACCACGTTGGCACCCCAGCGGGTCAGCGCGTTGATGACGCCGTAGATCGCGTTCTCGTTGCCGGGGATGAGCGAGCTGGCCATCAGCACCGTGTCGCCAGGGCCGATCCGGATCGGGTGGTCACGGTTGGCCATCCGGGCCAGGGCCGCCATCGGCTCGCCCTGGGAGCCCGTGCACACCAAGGTCACGCGCTGGTCCGGGAGCTTCTCCAGCTCCTGCATCTCCACCACCAGACCGCGAGGCACGGTCAGGTAGCCCAGGTCACGGGCGATGCCCATGTTGCGCACCATCGACCGGCCGACGAAGGCGACCTTGCGTCCGTGAGCGGCCGCGGCGTCGAGGATCTGCTGGATACGGTGCACGTGGCTGGCGAAGCTGGACACGATGATCCGGCGGGGAGCACTGCGGAACACCTCGTCGATGGCGGGGGCGAGGTCCCGCTCGGAGGAGATGAAGCCGGGCACCTCGGCGTTGGTGGAGTCCACCAGGAACAGGTCCACACCCTCCTCGCCGAAGCGGGAGAATGAGCGCAGGTCGGTGATCCGGGCATCCAGGGGGAACTGGTCCATCTTGAAGTCGCCGGTGTGCAGCACCAGGCCGGCACCCGTGCGCAGGGCGAGCGCCAGCCCGTCCGGGATGGAGTGGTTGACCGCCGCGAACTCGCAGTCGAACGGCCCGAACGACCGCCGGTCGCCCTCGGCCACCTCGACCGTCGTCGGCTTGATCCGGTGCTCCTTCAGTTTCGCCGCGATGAACGCCAGCGTCAGCCGGGACCCGACCAGCGGGATGTCCGAGCGTTCCCGCAGCAGGTACGGCACACCACCGATGTGGTCCTCGTGCCCATGGGTGAGCACGATCGCCTCGACCTGGTCCAGGCGGTCCCTGATCCAGGTGAAGTCGGGCAGGATCACGTCGACGCCGGGCTGGTGCTCCTCGGGGAACAGCACCCCGCAGTCCACGACCAGAAGCCGACCGGCGTGCTCGAAGACGGTCATGTTGCGGCCGATCTCCCCCAGCCCGCCCAGCGGGACGATCCGCAGACCGCCCTTGGGGAGCGGCGGGGGCGGGCCGAGCTCTGGATGCGGATGGCTCACAGATTCTGTCCTGTCAGTGGGAGCGGTGGCTCAAGGGATCACGGTCTGGTTGGACGGTCGTCAACGGCTTCCCGGTCAACCGGCGCTGTTCGTCAGTCGTTGCCGGCGACCAGCGGCTCGAGCACGAGCCGTGGGTGATCGCGCTGCACCCCCTGCAGGCGCCACCGGTCGGTCACCAGGGCCAGCAGGGCTCCGTCACCGCGGGCGAGGACCTCCACGCCGGGTTGAGCATCGAGGGTGGCGCGGTCCTCACCCCGGGTGCGCCGAGCCAGCGAGTACGCGAGCGGTTCCAGGCGTACCGGAGCGCCGAACTCGTTGGCCATCCGGTGGGCGGCGAACTCGAACTGCATCGGTCCGACGGCGGCGAGGACCGGGGCCTGGTCGCCGCGCCGGTCCGAGCGCAGCACCTGCACGACGCCCTCCTGCTCCAGCTGGGTGATGCCGCGGCGGAACTGCTTGTACCGGCCGGAGTCCTCGGCGCGGGCGACGGCGAAGTGCTCGGGCGCGAAGCTCGGAATGGGTGGGAACCGGACCGGCTCGTCGACGTACAGGGTGTCGCCGATCCCCAGCGACGCGGCGTTCACCAGACCGATGACGTCCCCGGGGTAGGCGGTGTCCAGCGTGGTGCGCTCACGGCCGAACACGGCCTGGGCGTACTTGGTGGCGAACGGCCGCCCGGTCGGCTCGTGGGTCGCGACCATCCCACGGTCGAACACCCCCGAGCACACCCGGGCGAACGCGACCCGGTCGCGGTGGGCGGTGTCCATCCCGGCCTGCACCTTGAACACGAAGGCGGAGAACGGCGCGTCCACGGCGCGCAGGTCACCGTCGGCTGTGGGCCGAGCGGTCGGGGCCGGCGCCAGCTCCAGCAGCACGTTGAGCAGCTGCCCGACGCCGAAGTTCTGCACGGCGGAGGCGAACAGAACCGGGGTGGTCGAACCGGCGAGGAACGCCAGCTGGTCGTGGTCGGCGCCGTCCGCGGTGAGCAGGTCGTGCTCCTCCACGGCCGTGACCCACGCATCGGACTCCCGCGCGTGGGCGGCCACCGGGTCCAGGTGCTCCTCCGGCGCGATGGTGGCGCCGCCGGCGGTGCGGGTGAACCGGACGAACCCCCCGGTGCGCCGGTCCAGGACACCGCGGAAGTCCCCCGCGATGCCGACCGGCCAGGTCAACGGGGTGGGTCGCAGCCCGATCCGCTCGGCGATCTCGTCCATCAGCTCCAGCGCGTCCTTGCCGGGGCGGTCCCACTTGTTCACCACGGTGATGACCGGGATGCCCCGGGCCCGGCACACCTGGAACAGCTTCAGCGTCTGCGGCTCCAGGCCCTTCGCCGCGTCGAGCAGCATCACCGCCGCGTCCACCGCGGACAGCACCCGGTAGGTGTCCTCGGAGAAGTCGGCGTGCCCGGGAGTGTCCAGCAAGTTGATGACCGCGTCGCGGTAGGAGAACTGCAGCGCGGCGGAGGTGATCGAGATCCCACGGGCCTGCTCCATCTCCATCCAGTCCGACACCGTGGAGCGACGCTGCGCCTTGCCGTGCACTGCGCCCGCCGTGGCGATGACCCGCGCGTGCAGCGCGAGAGCCTCGGTCAGGGTGGACTTACCGGCGTCCGGGTGGCTGATCACCGCGAACGTACGTCGCCGGTCGGCCTCGGCGCGCACGTGGGCCAGCCGCGACGGCTCATCGACGTCCGAGGCAACGATCAGGGCAGCGTCGCTCACCGGTCCGGCTCCGCGAGCCGGCGCTGCCGGGAGATCTCCCGACGCAGGTCCTTGGCGAACTCCTCGGCGGTCCCCAGCTGGTCACGCAGTGCACCGACTCGGGCGTCGGCGGCCTCCCGGTACATCGCCAGCCGGTCCAGCAGCACCTCCCGGCCGCCGGCCCCGTCCGCCCGCGCCTCCAGGGCGTCGAGCACGTCGAGCAGGTCACGCATGTCATCGACCGAGAACTCCAGCGGCTTCATCCGCTTGACCAGCATCAACCGGGCCAGGTCGGCTTCGGCGTACAGCCGGAACCCACCGGTCGTCCGCGACGAGGGCCGAACCAGACCCATCTCCTCGTAGTAGCGGATGGTGCGCAGACTCAGCCCGGTCCGCTCGGCCACCTCGCCGATCTGCAGGTGCGAAAGACTCACGCTGGCCAGCGTACCTTCACCGAACGTGAGAGTCACACCATGCAGCGGCGGTGGTCCACTGGACGCAGCGGCCGGCCGCGTGAGCATGTTCGGGGTTCAGAGGACCAGGACGGCCCGAAGGGAAGCTTCGAGTTGCTGCATCTCAATGGGTGAGAGGCGTCCCTTGAGCCGACGCAACCGGGACTTCGGCAGGCCCTGGATGTCCGTCGCGTTCACCCAGGAGACGGGGTACTTCGTCACGCCAGCAGCGGAGTCCAGTGGGATGTGCGTCGTGGCTGGGCCTTCGGTTCCAGTGATGACCACGGTGGTGATGACGGCCAGTCGCGGGATCAGCGCGTTGCTGGTCAGCACGACGACGGGGTGCTCACCTACCGGCTGCGGGAAGAATGCGTCCCAGACCTCGCCACGCAGCGGCAGGGACTGCCTCGGGACGCGGCCGCGGACGGGGGTCACTCGTCCTTTGCCCACAAGGCAGCCGTTGCCTCGCTCATGGGTGCCGGCGCGCCGCCGTAGAAGTCGTCGTAGGACTGTGCGAGCCGGGCCTGCTCCGCCTTACGGTGCAGCAAGGAGATGCCCTCGCGAAGCGCCTCCGAGGTGTTCTCCAACCCGAGGGCCTCCGCGTCAGCCGCCAGCTGCTCGAGAGCCTGATCGGTGATGCGCGCCTGAACGATGCTCGTAGCCCTACGTCATACGGTACGTCATACAGATTGTGGATACCAAGGGTCTGCGGACAGCCCGGACGATCCGTCGGATGAGGCAACCCCCGGCACATCGCCGTAGTTCCCCGGAGAGGTCGTTGTGCTGGCAGGTCCGGCTCTGGAACAGCCAGTCCCGTGTCGGATCAGGATGCGGGTTCGGTGGGTCTTCTCCTACCCTGCCCTCACGTGAGGATAGGGTTGCCGCATCACCGAGAGGAGCGCCCGTGCCGCTGCTGTCATGCCCCGACTGCGGAGGCGATGACCTGCGGGTCGAGCACCGCGCCGACGGCCCGTACATCGTGTGCGTGACCTGCGCGGTGGTGTGGCGTCGAGATGCGGAGCGACGGTGCGCCACCTGCGGTGGCGGCGGCCTGGTCTCTCGACCCCGTCCCCTGGTCCAGTACTCCCGAGAGACTCAGCTGTCCATCGTGGGCTGGGTCGATCTCGACTGCTGCCCGGTGTGCGACGCGTCCGCGCTGGCCAAGTCCGTGCGAGCGGGCGGACCGCTGCCCCCGGACTACGAGCCAGCCGCCCGCCGCCGAGCCGACTCCGGCCCGAACGAGCAGCCTTGACCGCGCCCACCCGAGGTGCTGCCCGACGCCCGGTCGAGCAGTTCCGCGCACCGCGGTGCCGCCAACCGATCGGCCGCCGTGACAGAGCAGTCCCGTGCAGCGGGCGGAGGGGGCGTCGTTCAGTGGCTGCCGCTGAGCTGGCCGGCCAGCCGCCCGTGCAGGGCCGCGCTGGCCTCGTTCAGCCCCGTGATCTCCACGTGTTTGCCACGCTGGTCGTACTTGAAGCAGATCGCGTCCAGCGCCGCGACCGAGGAGGCGTCCCACACGTGGGCGTTCGACAGGTCGATCACCACCCGCTGTGGATCCCCCGCGTAGTCGAACCGGTACACCTGGTCGTTGCTGGAGGCGAAGAAGATCTCCCCGTGCACCGAGTAGATCCGCTCGGTCCCGTCGGGGTCGGTGACGCTGGTCACGTCGACCAGGTGCGCGACCCGGCGGGCGAAGAGCACGCTGGCCACCAGCACACCGGCCACCACGCCGATGGCCAGGTTGTGCGTGGCGACCACCACGACCACCGTGGCGACCATCACCGTGGACTCGCTCTTGGGCATCCGGGGCAGGGTGCGCAGGCTGTGCCAATCGGAGGTCGACACCGCCACGATGATCATCACCGCCACGAGTGCCGCCATCGGGATCACCGCAACCACCGGACCCAGCGCGACCACCAGGACCAGCAGGAACACCCCGGCCAGGAACGTCGACAGCCGGGTCCGCGCGCCCGACCTCACGTTGATCATGGTCTGGCCGATCATCGCGCAGCCGCCCATCCCCCCGAAGAACCCGGTGACGATGTTCGCCACGCCCTGGCCCCAGGACTCGCGGGTCTTGTCCGAGTGGGTGTCGGTGATGTCGTCGACCAGCTTCGCGGTCAGCAGCGACTCCAGCAGTCCGACCAGCGCGATCGCCACCGCGTAGGGGGCGATCAGCCGCAGCGTGGCCAACGTGAGGGGCACGTCAGGGAGCCCGGGAACCGGCAGGCTCGACGGCAGCCGCCCCTCGTCGCCGACCGTCGGGACGGACAGCCCGGCGAGGACCGTCAGCGCGGTCACCACCACGATGGCCACCAGGGGTGCCGGCACGGCCTTGGTCAGCCGCGGCAGCGCCACCATGATCGCCAGCGCGAGTGCGACCAGCGGGTACACCAGCCAGGTCACCCCGACCAGGTACCGCAGCTGGGCCGAGAAGATCAAGATCGCGAGCGCGTTGACGAATCCGACCATCACGCTGCGTGGCACGAACCGCATCAGCCCCGCCACCCCGGCGAGGCCGAAACCGACCTGCAGGACGCCACCCAGGATCACCGCGGCGATCAGGTAGCCCAGGCCGTGGTCGCGAGCCTGCGGGGCGACCACCAGCGCGATCGCGCCGGTCGCCGCGGAGATCATGGCCGGCCGGCCTCCGGTGAACGCGATCGTCACCGCCATCGTGAAGGATGCGAACAGGCCCACCCGCGGGTCGACCCCGGCGAGGACCGAGAACGAGATCGCCTCCGGGATCAGCGCCAGCGCCACCACCAGACCGGCCAGCACCTCGACGCGCGCCACCTTCGGCGACAACCAGGACGGACGGGACAAACGCGACGACAACGCCGCAGGCACAAGGAAGGACATGGATCCGTCTCTGGTCAGCACGCGCGAGCACACGCCCACGCGCCAGCAAGTCATCAGGTCACAGGAAGGACTGCCCGACGGGCGCAGCGCACCCCGGCGTCTCTGCCCACGACCCTACCGCTGCGTCAGAGTCGAGGAATCGGGCCCCCTGCGAGCCATCGCTCGAGTCAGGTCACAGAGCCGACGGCGGGACCGCAGCAGGTGCCGTGGTCGCGACGTACACCGAGTTGGCCGCGTCCCGCCCCTGCAACGGGTTGTGGAACGTCACGACCTCACCGGCCACGGACGCGAAGACCTCTGAGAGCACCTCGAGGTAGTCCTCGTCCGGGGGGTCGTTCGACCACAGCGCGAACACACCGCCGGGGTGCAGGCGGTCGGCCACGCGGCGCACCCCCTCCGGCTCGTAGAACCGCGCGTGACTCGGGTGCAGCAGCTGCCGTGGGGAGTGGTCGATGTCCACGAGGACCGCGTGGAACCGCCGACCGGGCACATCCGGATCGAGACCGTCGGCAGCGACCATCGCGAAGAAGTCGCCATGAACCAGCCGGCACCGAGCATCCGACGCCGAGGAGACACTCACCGGGACCAGTGCACGCTCGTGCCAGCCGATCACCGCGTCCAGCGCCTCGACCACGACCAGCGAACCCACCCTCGGATCGTCGAGCACCGCCTGCGCGGTGTAGCCGAGGCCCAGCCCGCCAACGGCCACGTCGAGCCCCGTGCCCGGCAGCGCCGCCAGCGCGAGCCGGGCCACTGCGACCTCAGCCACCGTGAACAGGCTCGACATCAAGAAGTCGTCGCCGAGCTTGACCTCGTAGAGGTCCGCGCCACCGAGTGGGTCAGCCCGGCGGCGCAACGAGATCTCACCCATCGGTGTCGGACCCGAATCGAGGACCTCGAACCGAGAACTCACAGATCTCACCACTCCCCTGGGTTGGTCCCGCAACGGCATTGCTCGTGGTCCTCGTCAGTCCTCATTCTCGGCCTCGGCCTCCACGACCGCTCGTGCGATGCCGCGGGGGCGCCCAGCTCGGATCCAGAAGCGGTACAGCACGTAGGCGACCAGACCCGCCGCGGCCAGGGAGACGACGGGGTAGCCGCGGGAGAGGTTCACGACCAGGGTGAAGCCGACGAGCACCGCCCCCAGCAGGCTCCGAAGCAGCGGCAGCGTACGACCCTCGGTGCGCTCGAAGCGGGCCATCGCCACCAGCCCGACGAAGAAGCTCAGGAAGACCGAGACCGCGTAGAACAGGACCAGCTCCTGGTCCTGGGCCCCGGCCGCCAGCACGACGGCGGCGGAGACGACGAGGAAGACCAGCACCGCCCAGTACGGGGTGTGATGACGGTTGGCGACGCCGAGGTGCGGGTGCAGGATGCCCTCGGTCCGCCCGTCGGGGTGGGTGCGCCGGGCCAACGCCTTGAGCAGTCCCGGCCCGGCCTGGAAGGACGAGCTCGCGGCCGCCAGCAGCAGCAGCGAGGTGAACAGCTGGAAGGCAGCGAACAGGTGCTGGCCGACGCTGACCTTGGCGATGTCCGCGACCAGGGTGGAGTCGGGCTGCGGGATGCCGACGCGCAGGTGGACGGCGATGGCGGTCAGCCCCAGGGTCAGGGTGCCGACGATGCCCAGGGTCAGCCACAAGGTGATCCGCCCATAGCGCCGCCGGCCCGCGTCGCTGAGCTGGCCGAGCTGCGCAATCGCCGAGGACGGCGCCTCGACCCCGGTGGCCAGAGCCATGGCGACGGGGAACGCCAGCAGCACGGCCACGAACGCCGCGTGCCCGGGGGCCGTCGACGCCGGTGCGTGGTGGGCCGGGATCGGCGCGCCGAGGCCGCCGACCAGCACGGCCGCGCCGAGAGCCACGAAGGCGATCGTCATCACGGCGAAGACCGTCCGGCCCAGGTGCCCGAACCAGGTCAGCCCGCCGACGGCGACCAGCGCCACCAGCGCCAGCGGGATTCGCAGCGGGGCAACGGAGGGCACGTAGGCGATGATCGCCGAAGCCGCCGCGGACACACTGATCGCGATGGTGAGCACGAAGTCGACGATCAGCGCCCCGATCGGGATGAACGCCCACGCCTCACCGAACGCCGTGCCGGCCGCTGCTGCGGCTCCTCCACCCTCGGGGAACCGAGCCACCAGCTCGTGGTAGTTGCTGATCACCAAAGCGATCAGCGCGACCACCAGCGTCATCGTCGGCAGCAGCAGCGCCAAGTCGCCGTTCAGCGCGCGCAACGCCGCCTCGATCGCGTAGGCGACCGAGGAGACCGGGTCAGCCATCACCGCGAAGGCGAAGGCCAGCAACAGCACCGGCCCGCTGTACAGAAACCCCCGCGCCCTGCCGCCCGCCGGCCCGGTCGTGTCGCCGGTCTGTCGCATCGAGCTCCCGAGATGGACGCCGAGTAGGACGCGGTGACGGCACTCGTCCGACCCCCCTGATCGACCTTACGGCGTCCGCCTGGCAGCCGCCGACATGCCTCGCGGTTCGACGTGTGGTGGAGCTGGCCCACCGGCCGGATCACGCCCCGCTCGGTCAGCCATGCCAAGGTGAGCCCCGTGACCACTCCCACTCCCACAGCTGCCGAGCAGGTCGACCGGCTGCTCGACCGGATCGCCTCCGTCGACGCCTCCGGCCCGACGCTGCGCTCGGTGATCGAGACCAACCCGGATGCCCGCGGGATCGCCGAAGCTCTCGACGAGGAACGCCGTGACGGTCGGGTCCGCGGGCCGCTGCACGGCGTCGCGGTCCTGGTGAAGGACAACATCGACACAGCGGACCGCATGCTGACGACCGCGGGGTCCCTGGCACTGACCGCGAACCGTCCGCTCGCCGACGCACCGGTCGTCGCCCGGCTGCGAGCGGCCGGACTGGTGCTGCTCGGCAAGACGAACCTCAGCGAATGGGCCAACCTCCGGTCCCCGCACTCCTCCAGCGGGTGGAGCGCGCGCGGCGGCCAGACCGTCAACCCGTGGGACACCAGCCGCAGCCCGGGCGGTTCGTCGTCCGGCTCCGGGGTCGCGGTGGCCGCGGGGTTGACACCGCTCGCCGTCGGGACCGAGACCGACGGCTCGATCGTGTGCCCCGCCTCGCTCAACGGCGTGGTCGGGATCAAGCCGACCGTCGGCCTGCTGCCGGGCGCCGGGATCGTGCCGATCGCGCACAGCCAGGACACCGCGGGGCCGATGGCCCGCACCGTGCGGGACGCCGCGGCCCTGCTCGAGGTGCTGTCCGGCCGGTCCGGTCTCGTCGACGCGTGCACCGTCGAGGCGGCGGCCGCGGGCCTGGACGGCGTCCGCATCGGCGTGGCGCGGGCATCCTTCGGCGCGCACGTCGGAACCGACACCGTGGCCGAGCGCTCCCTCACCCTGCTGTCCGCCGCTGGCGCGACCCTGGTGGACCCCGCGGACCTGCCCACCTTCCCGTCGTACGACGCCGGGGACGACGAGCTCAGCGTGCTGTTGCACGAGCTCAAGCACGACCTGTCCGCCTACCTGGCCGGCCGCCCCGAGGGCACCCCGCGCAGCCTCGCCGAGCTGATCGCGTTCAACCAGGTCCACGCGGGCGCCGAGCTGGCCTGGTTCGGCCAGGAGTTCTTCGAACAGGCCGAGCGGCTGGGCGGGCTCGACGACCCGGCCTACCTGACCGCCCTCGAGCGGGGCCGGCGCCGGGCCAGGGCCGAAGGCATCGACGCGGCGGTGGCCCAGCACGCTCTGCAGGCCTTTGTGGCGCCCGCCTACTCCCCCGCCTGGAAGATCGACCAGGTCAACGGCGACCAGATGACCGGCGGCCACGTCACCACGCTGCCCGCGATCGCCGGGTACCCGCTGCTGTCCGTGCCCATGGGGCTCGTCCACGGCCTGCCGGTCGGTCTCGCCGTGTTCGGCCCGGCCGGCAGCGAGGCGGTCCTGATCCGCATCGCTCACGTCGTGGAGCAACGGCTCGGCCTGGCCCGCGACAGCGCGCTGGTCCCACCGGCCTGACCTGCCGAAGGACCTCAAGTGGACCACCGGACCGGTCGATGGCTGCCCCGTGGGTCTCTTCGCGATCGCCGCCAGCGAGGTCATCCGTCCAGCAGCGATCCTGAACGAGCGCACCGCGGCTGACGTCCTGGCCTGGATGCAGAACAACAGCGTGGATGCCGGAGGCCAGTGGCTGCCGACGGCCTCGCTCTGGCAGCGCTACGACGCCCCCTGGGACGGCGTGGACGACCGTGGCGCCGCTCGGCTCCTCGGCTCCATCGCCGTCGTCTACGGCCAGCCGGGGCGACACGAGATCACCATCTACAAGGTCACCATCACCCAGCGCGGCGTCGACGACGGCTGGGACGTCGAGCGGTTGTGCGACGAGGCGCTCGCCAGCGTCGGGCTCAGTCTCGCCACCGTGCCGCGCGCCCAGCTCTACCCGCCGCCGGCCCGCGACCCCTTCCACGTCCCGGCCGCCCCGCACCCGTAGCACCGGGCGACATCAAGCCGGCTAGGGACGGATCACCCCGGACTGGCGCGCCGACTTGTGGATCGCTTTCCAGCGCGCCTTCTCGGCCAGCCGGATCCTGGCATCCGTGCGGCCCGCCATCCAACGGGCCTCGCGCCCCAGCTTGCGCCAGGACTCCAGGCGTCGAGCCGGTAGCTCGCCGTCGTCGACCGCCACGAGCACCGCACAGCCGGGCTCCGTGGCGTGCGAGCAGTCGCTGAAGCGGCAGTGCGCGGCCAGTGCCTCGATGTCCTGGAAGACCTGCCCGAGCCCCTCCTCGACGTCCATCAGACCCACGCCACGGAGGCCGGGGGTGTCGATGAGCAGGCCACCGCCCGGCAGGGACACCAGCTCACGGCGGACGGTGGTGTGCCGACCCTTCCCGATCGCGCCGATGTCGGACACGGCCTGCCGGTCCGTGCCAAGCAGCCCGTTCACCAGGGTCGACTTGCCGACCCCCGACTGCCCCAGCAGCGCCAGCGTCCGGTCGGGACCAGCAAGGTCCGCGAGCTCCGGCATCCCCTCCCCCGTGACCGCGCTCACGACCAGCACCGGCACGCCGGGGGCCGCGCCGGCCACGTCGGCGGCGATGTCGGCCGCGTCGGTCACCAGATCGGCCTTGGTGAGGACGACGGCCGTCTGGGCCCCGCTCTCCCAGGCCAGGGCCAGCAGCCGCTCGATGCGACCGAGGTCCGGTTCGACCGACAACGACGCCACCACGACCACTACGTCGACATTGGCGGCGAGGACCTGCCCGTACGACGTCCGCGACGAGGAGGCTCGCACCACCGCCGTCCGACGGGGCAGCAGCCACTCGACCGTCTCCCGCCGGTCCGGCCAGTGCCGGACCATCGCCCAGTCCCCCGTGCAGGGCCCGGAGACGGGGTCCTCCGCGATCTCCTCGAGCAGGTCGCCGCCGAAGGTCACGCGCAGCGCGCCGCCCTCGGCCAGCACGTCGCACGCCGCACGGTCCACCGCGACCACCCGGGCGGGGGCCAGTCCCGGCGGGAACGCCGAGGCGGCCTCGGCCCACCGGTCGTCCCAGCCGAGGGCCCGCAGCGCCCTCACGTCGTCCGTCACGCCTTCGACGGTAGGCGCCCTGACCTTGCCGGTCCACGGGATATCGGCCCGACGAAGTGGTGTGATCGAGGCATGGCAACGACCCACGAGGTCTTCAACCAGGCACCTCCGCTGGAGGGCTACGACGTGTTCGGCGCCGACGCTGCACTGCGCGAGGCGGTGCAGCGGCACGGCGCCGCTGAGTCCGCCGAGGGGCTGGGCGAGCTGGGCCGGCTGGCCGGATCGACCCACGCGCAGCGGCTGGGCCGGCTGGCCAACGACAACCCACCGGTGCTACGCAGCCACGACCGGTACGGTCACCGCATCGACGAGGTGGAGTTCCACCCCGCCTGGCACGAGCTGATGGCCACGGCCACGGCGCACGGACTGCACGCCACCCCGTGGGTGTCCGAGCAGAAGGGCGCCCACGTCACCCGGGCGGCCGGCTTCCTCGTTTGGAGCCAGGCCGAGGCCGGTCACGGCTGCCCGGTGTCGATGACCTACGCCGCGGTCCCGGCGCTTCGGGCCGACCCCGGCCTCACCGACGAGTGGGTCCCTCGGCTGGCTCGGCAGGGCTACGACGGCACGCTCGGTGACCCGGCGGCCAAGCCGGGCTGCATCGCCGGCATGGCCATGACCGAGAAGCAGGGCGGGTCCGACGTCCGGGCGAACACCACCGTGGCCGCACCCACCGGGACGGATGGCGAGTACCGGCTCACCGGCCACAAGTGGTTCTGCTCGGCGCCGATGAGCGACGTGTTCCTGACGCTGGCCCAGACCCCCGGCGGGCTGACCTGCTTCGTGCTGCCCCGCGTGCTGCCGGACGGCACCCGCAACACCTTCGAACTGCAGCGGCTGAAGGACAAGCTGGGCAACCGGTCCAACGCCTCCGCCGAGATCGAGCTGGACGGCACCCTGGCCCGCCGGCTCGGCGACGAGGGCCGCGGGGTGCGGACGATCGTCGAGATGGTGGCCGCGACCCGGCTGGACTGCGTGCTGGGCAGCGCCGCGCTCATGCGGCAGGCGGTGGCGCAGGCCACCCACCACGCGGCTCACCGCAGCGCCTTCGGCCGCCGGCTGGCCGACCAGCCGCTGATGGCCAACGTGCTGGCCGACCTGGCCGTGGAGTCCGAGGCCGCCACCGCGCTGGCGATCCGGCTGGCCGCCGCGGTCGACGACGGCGAGGATGCGTTCCGTCGGCTCGCCGTCCCGGTGGCCAAGTACTGGGTGACCAAGCGCACCCCCGCCGTGGTGGGCGAGGCGCTGGAATGCCTCGGCGGCAACGGCTACGTCGAGGAGTCCGGAATGCCCCGGCTGTACCGGGAGGCCCCGGTCAATGCGGTGTGGGAGGGGTCCGGCAACGTAGTTGCGCTCGACGTGCTGCGCGCGTTGCAGCGAGAGCCGGCGGCGCTGGACGCCTTCCTGGCCGAGATCGGCCTCGCTCGTGGTGCGGACCGACGGCTGGACCAGGCGGTCACCGACGTGCTGCAGTCGCTGGCCGACCTCGCCGACCTCGAGCATCGGGCCCGGCGGCTGGTCGAGCGGATGGCGCTGGTCCTCCAGGGCTCCCTGCTGGCCCGCTACGCCCCGCCCGCGGTGGCCGACGCGTTCTGCGCCAGCCGGCTCGCGGGCGACGCCGGGATGGGTTTCGGCACGCTTCCCCGGGGTACCGACACGGAGGCGATCGTGGCCAGGGCCACACCGTCGCTCGAGTAGGGGGCGGGCACGAACCGTGCCAGGATCGCTCCCGGACCTCTCCCGGAAGGCGGCTTCATGCAGGTGTGGCCCGGAACGCCGTACCCACTCGGCGCGACCTTCGACGGTGCCGGCACGAACTTCGCGTTGTTCTCCGAGGTGGCCACGGGTGTCGAGCTGTGCCTGTTCGACGATCGCGGGCACGAGCGGCGGGTGCCGCTCACCGAGCTGGACGGCTTCATCTGGCACGGCTACCTGCCGACCGTGAGCCCAGGGCAGCGCTACGGGTTCCGGGTCAGCGGGCCGTACGCGCCCGAGCACGGGCACCGCTGCAACCCGGCCAAGCTGCTGCTGGACCCCTACGCCAAGGCCATCGAGGGCCAGCCGGACTGGGACGAGGCGCTGTTCGGCTACCGGTTCGCCGACCCGGGCCGGCGCAACCTCAAGAACAGCGGCCGGCACGCCATGAAGTCGGTGGTGGTCAACCCCTTCTTCGACTGGCAGGAGGACCGGCACCCGCGGCGGCCGTACCACGAGACGGTCATCTACGAGGCCCACGTCAAGGGGCTGACGATGACCCACCCCGAGCTGCCCCGCGAGATCCGCGGCACCTACTCGGCGCTGGGCCACCCGGTGCTCATCGACCACTTCCGCTCGCTCGGGGTGACCGCGGTGGAGCTCATGCCGGTCCACCAGTTCGTCCAGGACCACCACCTGGTCGAACAGGGACTGTCCAACTACTGGGGCTACAACACGATCGGGTTCTTCGCCCCGCACAACGGCTACTCGGCCTACGGCCAGCGCGGCCAGCAGGTGCAGGAGTTCAAGGCGATGGTCCGCTCACTGCACGCCGCCGGCATCGAGGTGATCCTGGACGTCGTCTACAACCACACCGCCGAGGGCAGCGAGATGGGGCCGACACTGTCCTTCCGCGGCATCGACAACGCGTCGTACTACCGGCTGGTGGACGACGACCGGCGGTACTACATGGACACCACGGGCACCGGGAACAGCCTGCTCATGCGCAGTCCGCACGTGCTCCAGCTGATCATGGACTCGTTGCGGTACTGGGTGCTGGAGATGCACGTCGACGGGTTCCGGTTCGACCTCGCGGCCACTTTGGCCCGCCAGTTCCACGAGGTGGACCGGCTGTCCGCCTTCTTCGACCTGGTCCAGCAGGACCCGGTCGTCTCCCAGGTCAAGCTGATCGCGGAGCCCTGGGACATCGGCGAGGGCGGCTACCAGGTGGGCAACTTCCCGCCGCTGTGGACCGAGTGGAACGGCAAGTTCCGCGACACCGTCCGCGACTTCTGGCGGGGAGAGGCGGCCACGCTGGCCGAGTTCGCCTCCCGGTTCACCGGCTCCAGCGACCTGTACCAGTCCTCCGGCCGCAACCCGTACGCGTCGATCAACTTCGTGACCGCCCACGACGGGTTCACTCTGCACGACCTGGTGTCCTACAACGACAAGCACAACCAGGCCAACGGCGAGGAGAACCGCGACGGCGAGAGCCACAACCGGTCCTGGAACTGCGGAGTGGAAGGCCCCACGGACGACCTGGAGGTCCTGGCGCTGCGCGAGAAGCAGAAGCGCAACCTGATGGCCACCCTGCTGCTGTCCCAGGGCGTGCCCATGCTGCTGCACGGTGACGAGATGGGTCGCACCCAGGGCGGCAACAACAACGGCTACTGCCAGGACAACCCGATCAGCTGGGTGGACTGGTCGGACGCCGGCGATCACTGGGTCATGCGCGACTTCACCCACCGGCTGGCCAAGCTTCGCCGCGAGCACCCGGTGTTCCGGCGTCGACGCTTCTTCGAGGGGGTCTCCCCACGCGGTGGCGAGCTCGGCGACATCGCCTGGTTCCGCCCGGGCGGGGAGATCATGACGGACGAGGACTGGAACAACGGCTATGCGAAGTCGCTGGCGGTCTTCCTCAACGGCGAGGCCATCCCCAGCCGCGACCCGAACGGCCGCGCGGTCCGGGACGACTCGTTCCTGCTGCTGTTCAACGCCCACCACGAGGACCTCGAGTTCCAGCTGCCCGGGCCCCGCTACGCGACCTCGTGGCTGCGCGAGTTCGACACCGCGTCGCCGTACGAGGGCGACACCCCACCCGTGCCCGCAAGCGGCCAGGTGCAGGTCGAGGCCCGCTCGATGCAGCTGTTCCGGCGGCAGCTGTGAGCCAGGACGCCACAGCGACGCCCCACCAGCCGACCCGGTGGCGGCTGCCCTCACGCGGCCGGCCGCTGCCCACCGCCACCTACCGGCTCCAGCTGCGGTCCGGGTTCGGCTTTGCGGAGGTCGCCGAGCTGGCCGACTACCTGGCCGCGCTGGGCGTCTCGCACGCCTACCTGTCCCCCGTGCTGCAGGCAGTGCCCGGCTCGTCGCACGGCTACGACGTGATCGACCACAGCCGCCTGTCCGAGGAGCTCGGCGGAGCGCAGGCGTACGACGGCATGGCCGGCCGGCTGGACTCGCTCGGCCTGGGCGTGGTCGTCGACGTGGTGCCCAACCACATGGCGGTGCCCACCCCCGCCTCGCTCAACGTCGTGCTCTGGTCGGTGCTGCGGGACGGCCCGGAATCCCTCTACGCCGACTGGTTCGACGTCGACTGGGCGGCCCAGCAGAGCGCCCTGCTGCTGCCGGTGCTCGGCCAGCGCATCGGTGACTGCCTGGACGCGGGCGAGATCAGCGTGGACCGCGACGGGCCGGAACCCGTCGTCCGGTACCACGAGCACGTGTTCCCGGTCCGGTCCGGCACGGCCGACCTGCCGCTGCCGCAGCTGCTGGACGAGCAGTTCTACCGGCTGGCGTACTGGCGGGTCGGCGACGAGGAGCTCAACTACCGACGGTTCTTCGACGTCGACACGCTGGCCGCCGTCCGGGTGGAGAACCCCGCGGTGTTCGCCGAGAGCCACGCGCTGCTGCTGGCGCTGCTCAACGAGGGCAAGCTGGACGGGCTGCGCGTGGACCACCCGGACGGGCTGGCCGACCCCCGCACCTACCTGGAGCGGCTGGCCGGGGCCACCCGAGGCTCCTGGGTCGTGGTGGAGAAGATCCTGCAGGACGACGAGGTGCTGCCCGAGGACTGGGACTGCGCCGGGACCACCGGGTACGACGCCCTGCGCCGGGTCGGCGGGCTGTTCGTGGACCCGGCGGGAGCCGCGCCGCTGCGGGCGCTGCACGAGTGGCTGACCGGGCTCCCCGACGACTTGGCCGCCGTCGAGGAGGACGCCAAGCGGCTGGTGGCCACCACCTCGCTGAGCGCCGAGGTCAGCCGCCTGGTCGAGCTGGCGGCCGCCGTCTGCGCCGACGACCTACGGCTGCGCGACCACACCAGGGCTGGGGTCCGGACGGCGCTGGAGGAGCTCATCGTGGCGCTGCCGGTGTACCGCGCGTACGTCGTCCCCGGGGAGCAGCCGCCACCCGCCTCGGTCGAGCTGCTCGAGGGGGCCGCCGCGGTGGCCCGAGAGCGGGCACCCGAGCGGGCCGCGGAGGTCGACCTGGTGCTCGCGCTGGCCCTGGGTCGGCTCGGCCGTGACCGCAGGCGCGACGAGTTCGTCGTCCGGTTCCAGCAGACCTGCGGGCCGGTCATGGCCAAGGGGGTCGAGGACACCGCCTTCTACCGCTGGGCCCCGCTCGCCGCACTCAACGAGGTCGGCGGGGACCCGGCCGGCTTCGGCCTCTCGCCCGAGGACTTCCACCGCGGCTGCGAGCGGCAGGCGGCCGGCTGGCCGGGCACCATGACCACGTTGTCCACCCACGACACCAAGCGGTCGGAGGACGTGCGGGCGCGGCTCGCCGTGCTCTCCGAGGTGCCCGAGGCCTGGGCCGAGGCGGTCAGCCGATGGCACCAGCTGAGCGCGTCGCTGCGCCCCGAGCGGGGCGGCCCGGACGGCGTCACCGAGAACCTGCTGTGGCAGACCCTGGTGGGCGCCTGGCCGATCGGCGCCGAGCGGCTGGCCCCGTACCTGACCAAGGCGATGCGCGAGGCCCGGCTGGTCACCTCCTGGCAGCAGCCGGACGAGGAGGTGGAGAAGGTGGCGGCCGGGTTCGCCACCGCGGTGCTCGAGCACCCAGGTCTGGTCTCCAGCCTCGAGGAGCTGGTGGCCAGCATCGCGTTGCCGGCGGCGGTGAACACCCTGGGCCAGAAGCTGGTCCAGCTGGGCATGCCGGGGGTGCCCGACGTCTACCAGGGCAGCGAGCTGCACGACCTGTCCCTGGTGGACCCGGACAACCGGCGTGCGGTCGACTATGAGCGCCGCCGCGAGCTGCTGGCGGCACTCGACGACGGCGCCCCCGTCGGTGACCTGGAGACCACGGACGGCCTGAACCGGGCCAAGCTGCTGGTCACCTCCCGGCTGCTGCGGCTGCGCCGCGACCGGCCGCACTGGTTCGGCCCGGACTCCGGCTACCGCGCACTCGCCCTGGACGGAGATCGGGCCGGGCACGGCGTCGCGTTCGCCCGCGGCGAGGTCGTGCTGCTGGCCACCCGGCTGCCGGTGGGGCTGGCCCGCGCCGGCGGCTGGGGAGACGCATGCCTGCACCTGCCGGACGGCGACCGGACCGAGCTGCTGACCAACCGACCGGTGCAGGGCGGAACCGTTCGGGTCGCGGACCTGCTCGCGAGCCTGCCGGTCGCCGTGCTCGTCCCCCGCTCCCACGTCCAGGAAGGATGAGCGCATGGACATCAACGGGCTGTTCTCCGGCCTGTTCGCGGCGATCGTCGTCGGCGGGCTCGGTCGGCTGCTGGTCCGCGGCTACCGGCCGGTGGGCTGCCTGCTCACCCTGCTCATCGGGCTGGTCGGCGCCGGCGTGGGCCTGGCCGTGGGGTCGAAGCTCGGGTGGGGGTTCTGGCTGACCTTCGCCACTCAGGTGGTCGTGGCTGCCCTCCTCGTGCTCCCGTTCAGCCTCGGCACCCGCGACCGCGACTGGTGAGGCTCCAGGTCTGGGCCCCGCTCGCCACAGCCGTCGACGTCGACCTGGGCACCCGCCGTGAGCCGATGCGGCCCACGGTCGGCGGCTGGTGGTCGGCCGAGCCCGATGTCGGGCACGGCGATGCCTACGGGTTCCGGCTGGACGGCGGTGACCCGCTGTCCGACCCACGTGCGTTGTGGCTGCCGGACGGCGTGCACGGCCTGGCCCGCGCGTACGACCACAGCCGGTTCGCCTGGACCGACCAGGAGTGGCCCGGGCGCCCGCTGGCCGGGTCGGTGGTCTACGAGCTGCACGTCGGCACGTTCACGCCGGGGGGCACCCTGGACGCCGCAGTCGACCGGCTGGACCACCTCGTCGAGCTGGGGGTCGACCTCGTCGAGCTGATGCCGCTGGCCGCCTTCGACGGCCGCCACGGCTGGGGGTACGACGGGGTCGCGCTGTGGGCCGTGCACGAGCCGTACGGTGGCCCGGACGCGCTCAAGCGGTTCGTCGACGCCTGTCACCGCCGCGGCCTGGGCGTCCTGCTGGACGTCGTCTACAACCATCTGGGACCCAGCGGGAACTATCTGGCCCGGTTCGGCCCGTACTTCACCGACGCCCACCGCACCCCCTGGGGGGATGCGGTCAACCTCGACCAGCCCGGGTCGGACGGCACCCGCGCCTTCCTGCTGGACAACGCCGAGTCGTGGCTGCGCGACTTCCACCTCGACGGACTTCGGCTGGACGCTGTCCACGAGCTGACCGACGTGCGCGCGCTGACCCTCCTGGAGGAGCTCACCGCCCGCGTCGACGCGCTGGCCGGGGTGCTCGCCCGGCCGTTGTCCCTGGTCGCCGAGTCCGACCGCAACGACCCGCAGGTGGTGCTGCCCCGCGCCGAGCACGGCCTCGGCCTGGCCGCCCAGTGGGACGACGACCTGCACCACGCCGTGCACGCCGCTGTCACCGGCGAGCGGCTGGGCTACTACGCGGACTTCGGCTCGCTCGGCGCCGTCGCCAAGACGCTCACCGGGGCGTTCTTCCACGACGGCACCTGGTCGTCGTTCCGCGGCCGGCACCACGGCCGGCCGGTGGACACCTGCGTGCTCCCCGGCCACCGGTTCGTGGTCGCGTTGCAGACCCACGACCAGGTCGGCAACCGGGCCGCCGGTGACCGCATCTCGGGGGGGCTCTCCCCCGGCCTGCTGCGGGTGGCTTCGGCGCTGGTGCTCACCAGCCCGTTCACCCCGATGCTGTTCATGGGCGAGGAGTGGGCGGCGAGCACGCCGTGGGCGTTCTTCAGCTCGTTCCCGGACCCGCTGCTGGGGCGGGCCGTCACCGAGGGCCGGCGTCGCGAGTTCGGCGCTCACGCCTGGGGCGATGACGTGCCCGACCCGCAGGACCCGGCCACGTTCGCGGCCTCGGTGCTGGACTGGGCCGAGCCGGCGCAGGAACCGCACGCCTCGGTGCTCGGCTGGTACCGCGCCCTGCTGGCCCTGCGCCGGGCCGAGCCGGACCTGCGGGACGCGCGGCTGGACCGGGTGGCGGTGGCCTTCGACGAGCCGGGGCGGTGGCTGGTGGTGACCCGGGGCGGCCTTCGCGTCGCCGCGAACCTGTCCGCAGAGAGCCGGGTGGTGCCGCTGCACGCGACCCCCGCGGAGGTGCTGCTGGCCAGCTCGCCGCCGGGCCTGCTGGCCCACTCGGTCGAGCTGGCCGCGGAGTCCGTGGCCGTCGTCCGGGTCAGCGGCTGAGCTCGGGCGGGTCGATGCCCTCGCCCTCGCGGGCCAGCGCCACCAGCCGGGAGATGGCCCGGTAGTACTTCTTGCGGTACCCCCCGGCCAGCATGTCCGGCGGGAACAGCTGGTCCAGCGGCGTCCCGGCGGCCAGCACGGGGACGTCCCGGTCGTACAGCCGGTCGGCCAGCACCACCAGGCGCAGCGCCGTGCTCTGGTCGGGCACCGGGTGGACGCCGGTCAGGCCGACCGCCCGGACGCCGTCCAGCAGCGCGCCGTAGCGGCTGGGGTGCACCGTGCTCAGGTGCCGCAGCAGGCCGCTGAAGTCGTCCAGCGTGGCACCCCTGGTGCGCTCGGCCGCAGCGCGCACCTCGTCGTCCGACAGGGGCGGCGGCGCCCGCGGCAGCCCCCGGTGCCGAAAGTCCTCCCCGTCGATGCGCAGCACGTCGAAGTGGGCAGACAGCCCCTGGATCTCCCGGAGGAAGTCGTCCGCGGCGAACCGGCCCGCCCCGAGGGCGCCCGGCAGGGTGTTCGACGTGGCGGCCAGCCGCACCCCGGCGGCGACCAGCCGGTTGAGCAGCGTGGACATGAGGACCGTGTCGCCTGGGTCGTCCAGCTCGAACTCGTCGATGCAGACCAGCCGGTGCCCGGACAGCGCCGTCACCGCCGCTTGGAAGCCCAGTGCGCCCACCAGGTTGGTGTACTCGACGAAGGTGCCGAACGCCTTCGGCTGCGACGCCTCGTGCCACACCGACGCCAGCAGGTGCGTCTTGCCCACCCCGAACCCGCCGTCCAGGTAGACCCCGGCCCGCTGCTCGGGGGGGGCCGGCCGGCGCAGCACCCGGCGCAGCCCGCTCAGCCCGCCCATGCTCGCGGCCGGAGCCGCGATCCGGGCGCTGAACGCCGCCAGCCCGGCGACCGCCGCCGCCTGGGTCGGCTCCCGCGGATCCGGCAGGTAGGTGGCGAAGCGCACCGCGTCGAACCGGGGCGGCGGGTCCAGCTCGGCGACCAGCCGCTGCGGTGCCACCGCGGGGAAGCGGTCCTGCAGCGAGGAGACGTCGACCGGCACGAGCGGCAAGCCTACGGCGCGCGTGCCAGGATCTCGGACGTGCGCCGCCTGCTGCCCGAGCCGTCCGACGACGTCGACCTGGCCGCCGCCTACGCGTGCCCAGCGGGGCGGCCGTGGCTGCGGGCCAACATGGTCACGTCCGTGGACGGCGCGATGACCGGGCCCGACGCACTGTCCGGGAGCCTGTCCGGGCCGGCCGACCGGGCTGTGTTCCGCGTGCTGCGGCGGGCCGCCGACGCCGTGCTGGTCGGCGCCGGCACGGTCCGCGCCGAGGGCTACCGCCCGGCCGAGCTGCCGATCGCGGTCGTGTCCAACCGGCTGGACCTCGACTGGTCGCTGCCGTTGTTCGACAACGCCACGCAGCGCACCCTGGTCCTCACGAGCGCGGCCGCCCCCGCCGACCGGTTGGCCACCGCCCGGGTCGGCAACGACGTCGTGCTGTGCGGCGAGGATCGGGTCGACCCGGCGCTGGCGGTGGCCGCCCTGCACCAGCGCGGGCTCACTCGGCTGCTGTGCGAGGGCGGCCCCTCGCTGCTGGCCCAGCTGGGCGCCGCCGGGCTGCTCGACGAGCTGTGCCTGACCACCGCGCCCGTGCTGGTGGGCGGGACGGCCGGGCGGGTCCTCGCCGGGCCCGAGCTCGACGGGCGGCGGTGGCACCTCGCGCACCTGCTCACGGAACAGGACAGCCTGTTCGCTCGCTGGGTCCGCCGGGGCTGACGCCGGGCATGATGGCGCCGTGGACCTGCCCGTCATGCCCCCGGTCAAGCCGATGCTGGCCACGTCGGTCTCCGGCGTCCCCGACCCGGACACCAGCCCCGGCGGGTTGCTCTACGAGCCCAAGTGGGACGGCTTTCGCTGCATCGTGTTCCGCGACGGCGACGAGGTCGTGCTCGGCTCCCGCAACGAGCGGCCGCTGACCCGCTACTTCCCGGAAGTCGTCGACGCCGTCCGGGCCGAGCTGCCGCACCGCTGCGTGGTGGACGGCGAGGTCGTGGTGGCCACCGGCGACGGGCTGGACTTCGACGTTCTGCAGCAGCGCATCCACCCGGCCGACTCACGGGTCCGGATGCTGGCCGCCACGACACCGGCGGCCTTCGTCGCGTTCGACCTGCTGGCCGTGGACGACGAGGACCTCACCGGCGTGCCGTTCGAGCAGCGCCGGGCCCGGCTCGAGTCGGCCCTGGCGACCGCCCGGCCACCGGTGTTCCTCACGCCCGCGACCGCCGACCCGGCGCTCGCCCGGCGCTGGTTCGACCAGTTCGAGGGGGCCGGGCTGGACGGCGTGGTGGCCAAGCCGCTCGCCCAGCCGTACCGGCAGGACCAGCGGGTGATGTTCAAGGTCAAGCACGAGCGGACCGCGGACTGCGTGGTCGCCGGGTTCCGCTGGCACAAGTCCGGGTCGGTGGTGGGCTCGCTGCTGCTCGGATTGTACGACGCCGACGGCGTCCTGCAGCACGTGGGCGTGGTCGGCGCCTTCCCGATGCGGCGGCGGGCCGAGCTGGTCGACGAGCTGGCGCCGCACCGGCTGGACGACCTGACCGGGCACCCGTGGGCGGAGTGGGCGCAGGCCCCGGGCCAGGTGGTCGGCGGCCGGATGCCGGGCGCCGTGAGCCGGTGGAACGCGGACAAGGACCTCAGCTGGGTGCCGCTGCGGCCCGAGCTCGTCGTCGAGGTCGCGTACGACCACCTGCAGGGCACCCGGTTCCGGCACACCGCCCAGTTCCGGCGCTGGCGGACCGACCGTGACCCACGGTCGTGCACCTACGACCAGCTCGATCGGCCGGCCCGGTTCGACCTGGCCGACCTGCTGCCCGGCTGACCGCCGACCCCCCGCGGGGCCGGGACGCTCGATAGGCTCGGAGCGTGTTCACTTCCGTGCTGCTCACCGAGAACCCGCTGACCGACCACGACGTGGGCCGCCTCGTCGCGCTGCACGGCGACGAACCGGTGCACTTCCACGTCGTCATGGCGGCGGACGCCGACATCAGCGGGTTCGACGAGGCCGTCGACGACATCGCCCGGACGCACTTCCGGGACGCTGTTCACGAAGAGGACGCGGACAAGCCCGAGGCGCAGCTGCTGGCCGAGGCGAACAAGCGGCTGGCCGGGTCCATCGCGGCGCTGCAGGCCGCCGGCGCCGCCGAGGTGGACGGTTCGGTCGTCCCCCACCGGCCGGTCGACGCGACCGCGGAGATCGCCGAGCGGCTGGACGCCGACGAGATCCTCGTCCTCACCGAGCCGCACCTGGTCAGCGACATGATGCGACGGGACTGGGCCACCCGGCTGCGGCACCGGGTGCACCTGCCGGTGCTGCACGTGATCGCGGGCACCGACGAGGTTCACACCTGAGCGGTCAGGTACGGAACCGGGCGATCGACTGCCCGAGGTCCGCGGCCAGCCCGCTGAGCTGGGCCGCCGACGACGCCGCCTGCTGAGACCCCACGGCGGCCTGCCGGGAGACCTCGCTCACCTGGCCCATGGCCACCACCACCTGCTCGGAGGCCGACCGCTGCTGCTGGGTGGCGATCGAGATCTCCTTGGCCGCCATGGTGGTCTCCTCCACCAGCCTGGCGATGCGCTCCAGCGCGTCGACGGCGCCACGGGCCAGCAGGGCGCCCTGCGCCGCCTGCGCCACCCCGGCCCGGCTGGCACTGATCGTGGCGTCGGTGTCCGACCGGATCTGGGTGACCAGGGTCTGGATCCGACCGGCCGACTCCTGGGAGCGCTCGGCCAGCCGGCGCACCTCGGCGGCGACCACGGCGAACCCGCGGCCGTGCTCCCCCGCCCTGGCCGCCTCGATCGCGGCGTTCAGCGCGAGCAGGTTGGTCTGGTCGGCCAGCTCGTCGATGACCTGCAGGATCTGCCCGATCTGCCGGCTCTTCTCCCCCAGCTCGACCGCGGACCCCTCGACGGCGCCCACCCGTACGGCCAGCTGGTCGATCGCCTCGACGCTGGCGTGCACGGCCTGGCGGCCCTCCTCGGCCGACCGCAGCGTCTCGGCCGCCACCTGGGCCACCCCGCGCGACGTCTCGGCGATCTGCGCCGCGGTCGCAGCGAGCTCCTCGATCGTGGACGTCGTCTCGGTCACCGCCCCGGACTGCTCCCCCGAGCCGGCCGACAGTGCCCGGGCCATGGCCAGCAGCTCACCGGCCGCGGACTCGATCTGCCGGCCACCGACGTGGATCCGGCCGACGAGGTCGCGCAGGCCCGCGCTGGTGTGCTCCAGGGAGGTGGCCAGCCCGGCCGTGTCGACGAACCGGGAGGAGTCGGTCGGCGTCGCCAGGTCGCCCCCGGCCAGCCGGGCCAGCGCCACCGACAGGTCGTCGACCTCCTGGGCCAGCCGGCGTTCCCGGCTGGCCGCCTGGTGCTGGACCCGGAACAGCCCCACGTCGATGGTGTCGACGAGGACGCCGACGACGAGGGTGCTGAGCACCGCCGCCACACCGAACGGGATCCCGGTGCCGTGCCAGGTCGAGGTCAGCCAGCCCACGGCGGCGAGCGACCCGGCCAGCGCGGGGGCGAGCAGCCTGGCCACCAGGTCCGAGTAGACCCCCGTGGCGTAGGGCACGACGACGAGCGGAAGCATGACCGCAGGGCCGAGCATCCCGCCGGAGAAGGCCACCATGGCCAGCACCCCGCCCAGGAGCACGGCCGTCGAGGGGATGTCCCAACGGTCGGACTCGGCCATGGAATGGCCCCGCCGCAACGAGTGCCGGGCCAGCGTGACGGCCACCGCGGCGTTCGCCACCAGCAGCACCTCGACCCCGAGGACCCCCACCCACAGCACGTCGTGCGCCGAGACGTACCGAGCGGTCAGCCAGGCCAGCAGCGGAGCCAGCAGCACGGTCGCCAGGTGCGTGATCGTCGTCTCGATCGCCGAGACGCCCGAGTAAGGCACCAGGGCGTAGTCGACGTCGTCTGCGAGCATGCATCCCCCAGGTTGGTGAATCCTCGAACGGTGGATCGGGTGACCGGCCGCTCACCTGTAGCCCGTTCGGGCGAACGGACGACGCCCGCGGGGCCGGGCCGGTGCGGCTAGGCTCGCCCGGTGCGGCAGCGCTGGGGGGTCGTCGGCGGCGCGGCCGCCGTCCTCGCCCTGGCCGGCTGCTCGAGCCCCAGCCTGGTGCCCGCCCCGACGCTCGGGGGGATCGGCGCAGCCGGCTCCGCCTGCCAGCACCTCCTGGACGCCACCGCGCAGTCGAACCAGGGCGACACCCAGGGGCTGCAGACCGCCATGGACGCCGCCGCGCGGGCGGCCAGCGACGCGGCCCAGAGCGACCAGCGGTGGAAGCAGTTCGCCGCGGACGTCTACGCGGTGGACCAGGGCGCCGCCAGCGCCGACCAGAGCAAGCACATCATCGCCGTGTGCGCCCAGCTGCAGAAGGACTCGTCGGTCTACGTGACCGCAACGCCTTAACGCCCGGGCTGGTCCTCGGTGCGGGCCCGGGACGGCTGCACCCGCTTCGGCTCGCCCGGCATCTTCGGGTAGTTCGGCGGATAGGGCAGGTCCGTGAGTCCCCGCTCCCGCTCGTCCCGCTCGTACCACTCCAGCAGCGGCGTGATGTCGTGCGCGACGTCGTCGATGGAGGCGTGCAGGTCCCCCAGCTCGGCGAACCGGCCCGGCATCGTGACGACGGAGAAGTCCTCGGCCTCGACGTCTGGTAGCTCGGCCCAGGTGACCGGCGCGGAGACCAGACCGTCCGCGCGGCGCCGGGCGCTGTAGGCGCTGGCGATCGTCCGGTCCCGGGCGTTCTGGTTGTAGTCGACGAACACCTGCGCCCCCCGCTCCTCCTTCCACCAGCGGGTCGTGACCTCCAGGGGCGCCCGGCGCTCCACCTCGCGGGCGAACCCGATGGCGGCCTGCCGCACCTGGGTGAACGTCCACCGCGGCTGGATCCGCACGTAGACGTGCACCCCACGGTTGCCGGACGTCTTCGGGAAGCCGACCCAGCCGAGCTCGTCGAGGATCGGGTGCACGAGGTCCGCAGCCACCCGGCGGGCGTCGGCGAAGCCGGTGCCCGGCTGCGGGTCCAGGTCGATGCGCAGCTCGTCGGGATGGTCGACGTCCGTGCACCGGGCGTGCCAGGGGTGGAACGTGACGGTCCCGAGGTTGGCCCCCCAGGCCACGGCGGCGACCTCCTCCACCCGCAGCGCGTCCGCGTGCCGGCCGGACGGGAAGCTCACCCGGCAGGTCGGGATCCAGTCCGGCGCGTGGGTGGGCAGCCGCTTCTGGTAGATCTCCTCCCCCGTGACGCCGTCCGGGAACCGCTGCAGGTAGGTGGGGCGGGAGCGCAGCCCGCGCAGCACCCCTTCACCGACGGACAGGTAGTACTCGACGAGGTGCCGCTTGGTACCGGCCGCCTCGCCCAGCTGTGGGAAGTAGACCTTGTCCGGGTTGCTCACCCGAACCGTCCGCTGCCCGACCTGGAGCTCGACGGCGGGGGTCGCTGCCATCCCCGGACGCTACCGGGGACTCCACGAGGTGGCGAGCCCGACTTCGTCGTACTGTCGGTCCATGTCGCACCGCGTGGAGAAGTCCGAACAGGAGTGGCGCCACCAGCTGACCCGCGAGGAGTACCGGGTGCTGCGGGAGGCCGCGACCGAGCGCGCGTTCACCGGCGAGTACGTCGAGACGGACACCATCGGCGTCTACGCCTGCCGCGCCTGCGGGGCCGAGCTGTTCCGCTCGGACGCGAAGTTCGAGAGCCACTGTGGCTGGCCGTCGTTCTACCAGCCGACCGAAACGGACGCCGTCGAGCTCGTCGAGGACCACTCGCTGGGGATGGACCGGGTCGAGGCGCGCTGCGCGAGCTGCGGCAGCCACCTCGGCCACGTCTTCCAGGGCGAGGGCTACCCGGTGCCGACCGACCAGCGGTGGTGCATCAACTCGGTCAGCCTGCGGCTGGTCCCCAAGGACCCGTCCGCCTGACCATCAGCGCAGCGGCAGCGCCTTGCCGGGATTGAGGATCCCGGCCGGGTCCCAGGCCCGCTTCACCGCGTGGTGCAGCGAGACCGCGGCATCGTCCAGCTCGTCGTCCAGGCGACGCCGCTTCATCAGCCCCACCCCGTGCTCCCCGGTCACCGTGCCGCCCAGATCGAGGGCCAGCACGAGCAGGTCGTCGAAGGCCAGCAGCGCCCGCTGCGCGGCCTCCTCATCGCCGCGCGGGTAGATCACCGTCGGGTGCAGGTTGCCGTCGCCGGCATGCCCGAACGTGCCGATGGTCAGCCCGCGGCGGTCGGCGACGTCCTCGATCCGGGCGATCGCCTCGGCCAGCCGGGACCGGGGCACCGCGATGTCGTCCAGCAGCCAGTCGCCGAGCCGCTCCAGCGCGTGGATCGCCATCCGGCGCGCGCCGAGCAGCTGCTCGGCCTCCACCGGGTCGGTCGAGCGGTGCCCCTCGACGGCGCCGGCCGACTCGCAGGCGGCCAGGATGGCGTCGGCCTCGGCCTCGCCAGCCGCTCCGGGCAGGTCGCTTTGGGCCAGCAGCAGGGCGGCCGCGTCGGTGTTCAGCCCCATCGGCTGATACCGCTCCACCGCGCGCACCGTGGTCCGGTCCATGAGCTCGAGCAGGGACGGCGTGGTCGTGGCCAGGATGGCCTGGACGGCTCGTCCCGCGGCCACCACGTCGTCGAACAGCGCCGCCACCGTCGTGGGCGGGGGTGGGAGCGGCCGCAGCCGCAGCCGTGCCTGCGTGACGACGCCGAGGGTGCCCTCGCTGCCCACCATCAGCCCGAGCAGGTCGTAGCCGGCCACGCCCTTGACGCTGCGCCGCCCCAGGTGGGTGACCCGGCCGTCGGCCAGCACCACCTCCAGGCCCAGCACCGAGTCGCGGGTCACCCCGTACTTCACGCAGCACAGCCCACCGGCGTTGGTGTTGACGTTGCCGCCGATCGAGCAGAAGTCCTTCGACGCCGGGTCCGGCGCGTACCAGAGCCCGTACGGCCGGACGTGGTCCCGCAGCTGAGTGTTGAGCACGCCCGGCTGCACGTCGGCGAACCCGTCGTGCTCGTGCACCCGGGTGACCTCGTCCATCTTCTCCAGGCTCAGCACGATCCCGCCGTCCACGGCGTTCGACCCGCCAGCCAGGCCGGAGCCGGCACCCCGGGGCACCACCGGCACCCGCCGGGCGTGGGCGGCCCGCAGCACGGTCTGCACCTGACCGGTGCTGCGGGCGAAGACGACCGCGAGCGGCTGCCCGGACGGCGTCCCGGTGGAGCGGTCGCGGCTGTAGGAGGGCAGCCGGTCCGGGTCGGTCACCACGGCGCCGTCCGGCAGGACGTTCCCGAGCAGCTCGACGAGGTCGGATGACGCTGTGAGGTCCACCCGAGGAACCTAGCGCGGCCCCGTCCAGCCGCGCCGGTCAGCCGCTGGGGACCAGAACCGCCCGGCGGATCACGGCCAGCGCCGCCCCGGCGGTCTCGACCGTCTGGGGGGGCTCGGCCGCCGGCATCAGGCCGGCCCACACCGCCTCGACCGAGTGGTGCAGCCGGTACTGGCGTGGGGCCGCACCGAGGGCGCCCGGGACGGTGTTCTCCAGGAACCCGGCCGAGAACACCAGCAGCAGCTGGCCGGGGTCGAGGGTACCCGTGACGAGGCCGTCCGCCCCTGGCGTGAGCGCGACGACGTCACCGGCGTCATGGGCCACGGCCGGTGCCGGGGACGCGAGCAGGCGGGCGGTCACCCGGCCGTCGGGGAACAGGTCGACCAGCGTGGCCGAGAAGCCGGCCAACGGGTCGCTGCGCCGGACGGTCCGGTCGAGCAGCTCGGCCACCCCGCTGAGCGGGGCGGCCGCGCGCGTCTCGCGCAGCACCAGCCGCGGCAGCAGGTCGGACAGCTCCCGCCGCACGGCGGGCCGGGCGGCCACCTCGCCGACGACCATCCGGAGCCGGTCGTGGGAGCGGGCCGTGAGCGCGATGCCCCCGTGGACACCACCGCCGCAGCCGTCCCACGGCGCGAGCGGGCCGGAGGCGTGCAGCCGCAGGCTGGTGTCGAGCGGCGCGGTGCTCAGCGCCGGCGCGGTGCTCATGTCAGGAGACGGCAGCCGACAGGCCGGCCGGGGCCGACGGCTCTATCTGCAGCACCCGCCACAGGCCGGTCCGGTGCAGCAGCTCCAGGGTGCGCCGGTTGGGACGGCGCAGCACCACCCCGCCCCCACGGACCCGGCAGGCCCGGTGCGTCCACAGCAGCGCGGCCACCGCCGTCGACGACAGCTGCTCCACCTGCGACACGTCCACGATCAGCACCCGGGCGCCAGCGAGCACCAGGTCGTGCAGCTCCCAGCGCAGGGTCGCGACCCCGTCCGCAACCATGTCGTCGGTCAGCTCGAGGACAGCCTCGTCGGTGATGCCGTCGAAGCGCGGAGCGCTCTGCATGGTTCCTCCCGTTGCGAGTCAAACCGGTGGGTCCGGTCCCGGTGGCCACCGAACCCTGCATCCCACCCTGCCCCGGACAGGTGACAGTCGAACCTCCCGTCTCGTTGCGGTTTCATGACGGGCCGCACCCGCGGGCGCGGGGGACGCCGAGGACGGGTCGACTCCTGGCAGCATGGAGGGGTGTCTGGACCACGCCTGCTCGTCGTCGAGGACGACGACCACATCCGAGCCGCCCTGCGGCTGGCCCTCGAGGACGAGGGCTACGAGGTCGTCGAGGCGGCCAGCGGGGAGGACGGACTGGTGGTGGCCGGGCAGACCCCGGCCGACGTCATGCTCGTCGACCTCATGCTCGGCGGCATGGACGGGTTCAGCTTCATCCGGGAGATCCGCCGGTCCAGCGACGTCCCGATCGTCGTGGTGAGCGCCCGCGCCGACACCCACGACATCGTGGCCGGGCTGGAGGCGGGCGCCGACGACTACGTGACCAAGCCGTTCCAGGTCAAGGAGATCAGCGCCCGGCTGCGGGCCCTGCTGCGCCGCGCGCGGGGCGGTGCCGATCCTGGCGGGGACGACGAGGTCGTCATCGACCCGGGGTCGGGTGACCACCCGGCGCTCGTGCTGGCCCCGGGGCGCGGCGCCCTGCTGCGCGGCGGCGAGGAGGTGCACCTCACCCTCACCGAGTTCCGGCTGCTGTGCGAGCTCGCCGCCGCGCCGGGACGCGTGTTCAGCCGGGCCAGCCTGCTCGAACGCGTGTGGGACCGCGGCTTCTTCGGCGACGAACGGATCGTCGACGTCCACGTCCGGCGGCTGCGCACCAAGATGGAGCCCGACCCGGGCAACCCCCGCTTCGTCATGACGGTGCGCGGGCTCGGATACCGGCTCGACCGGGCGTGACCGACCCCCGCTGGCACCTGCGCAGGCCCCGGGGCCTGCGGGACCGGGTCACGCTCGCGTTCAGCCTCGCCGCGTTCCTGATCTCCGTGGTGCTCGCCGGGTCCACCTACCTCGCGGCCCGCACGATCCTCATCGACCAGCGGGAGCGGACGGCGACCCGGCAGGCGTACGTCGACGCGAACTTCGTGCGGGACCGGCTGACCGGATCGGAGGCGACGGTCCCCGACGTGCTGGCCGCGCTGAACCCGCCGAGCCAGTCGTTCGCCCTGATCAACAGCTCCGGCCAGTGGTTCACGTCGGCGCTGGCCATCGGCCCGGAGGCGCTGCCCAGCGCCCTGCGGGACCTCGTGCAAGCCGGCACGCCGGCGCACCAGCGCACCAACGTCGGGAGTGTGCCGGCCTTCGTCATCGGGGTGCCCATCCCGAGCGTCGGCGCCGACTACTACGAGGTGTCGCAGCTGACCGAGCTGGACACGGCGCTGCGGGTGCTCAGCGGCGTCCTGCTGCTCGCAGCCGCCGTGACCACCGGGCTCGGGACCTTCCTGGGCCGTCGGCTCAGCCGGCTGGCCCTGCAACCCCTCGACGCGGTGGCCGGAACCGCAGCCGAGATCGCCTCCGGGGGCCTGGACACCCGGCTGCCGCCGACCGACGACCCCGACCTGGCCACCATCGTCGGCTCGTTCAACAGCATGGTCGACGCGCTGCAGCAGCGCATCGAGCGGGAGGCCCGGTTCGTGGGCGACGTGAGCCACGAGCTGCGGTCGCCGCTGACCACCTTGGTCACCTCGGTTGACGTCCTGCAGGGGCGCAGGGACGAGCTGCCCGAGCGGTCGCAGCGCGCCCTGGACCTCGTGCACGCCGAGCTGGACCGGTTTCGCCGGACCTTGGACGACCTGCTCGAGCTGGCCCGTTCCGAGGCGGGGCTGGACGACAAGGAGCTGGGGCTGGTGTCCCTCGACGAGCTGGTCCGACAGACACTGCTGGGCAGCGGCCGCTCGACCGACCTGCTGCAGGTGGTGTCGCCGGTGGTGGTGCACGCCGACAAGCGTCGGCTGGAGCGGGCGGTGCTCAACCTGCTGGACAACGCCGACCGGCACGGCGACGGGGTGGTCGCCGTCTCGGTGCGGACCTCCGGCGCCCGGGCGCTGGTGCTGGTCGATGACGCGGGCGCGGGGGTTCCGGCCGAGGAACGGGAGCGGATCTTCGAGCGCTTCGCCAGGAGTCCGGGGGGGACCCGGAAGTCGCCGGGGGCCGGTCTCGGGCTGGCGCTGGTCGACGAGACCGCACGGCTGCACGGCGGCGCGGTCCGGTGCGTGGACCGGCCGGGCGGGGGCGCCCGGTTCGTGCTGTCCCTGCCGAGGGCGGTCCGGTGAGCATCCGGCGGCTGCGGCTGGTCACCGGCCTGTTGGCGGCGGTGCTGGCTCTGGCCGGCTGCGGGGTGCCGGCCGAAGTGGCGCCGTCCCCGATCGACCCGAGCAGCGTGCCGTTCGGGCTCAGCGACCCGGCCCCGAGCTCGGAGACGGCCAGCCCGTCACCGACCACGGCCGTCAACGCACCCACGGTGTACCTGGTGGACGCGACCCGGCCCACGACCTACCTGGTCCGCCGCTCCCGCTCGGGCGAGCTGCCGGCCGACGCGGGAGGGGCGCTGCAAATGGTGCTGCTCGACCTCGCGCAGGGCCCCAACGCCGACGACCGTGCGCTCGGTCTGACCAGCGCGGTGCCTCCGGGGGCGGTGCTGACGGTGGCCCAGCTGTCCAACGGCACGGCCACCATCGACCTGTCCGGAGACTTCGCGAACCCGCCGGTGGCCGAGCAGCCGCAGTTCGCCGGGCAGATCGTGCTCAGCGCGACCTCAGTGCCCGGCGTGGACCAGGTCCTGCTCACCAGCAACGGCCAGCAGCTGCAGCTGCCCGTCGCGGACGGGTCGATCACCGGTCTGCCGCTCACCGCGACGGACTACAGCTCGCTGCTCGCCCCGGCGGCGGCGTCGTCGTCCTCGCCGGCCGGGTGACGCTCAGGGCAGGTCGGCGACCAGTTCGGTGACCGGACGGCGGCGCCCGGTGTAGAACGGCACCTCCTCGCGCACGTGCAGCCGGGCCCGGGAGGCGCGCAGGTGGCGCATCAGGTCCACGATGCGGTGCAGCTCGTCGGCCTCGAAGGCCAGCACCCACTCGTAGTCGCCCAGCGCGAAGGCGGACACCGTGTTGGCCCGCACGTCCGGGTACCCGCGCGCCAGCTGCCCGTGCTCGACGAGCATCGCCCGGCGTTCGTCGTCCGGCAGCAGGTACCAGTCGTAGGAGCGCACGAACGGATACACGCACACGTAGGCACGGGTCTCCTCCTCGGCGAGGAAGGCCGGCACGTGACTCTTGTTGAACTCGGCCGGGCGGTGCAGGGCCGCCACCGACCACACCGGGGTGCACGCCCGTCCCAGCCCGGTGCGGCGCAGCCGCTGGTACGCCTCCTGCAGGGCGTCCGCGGACTCGGCGTGCCACCAGACCATGAAGTCGGCGTCGGCGCGCAGCCCGGCGACGTCGTAGACCCCGCGAACGACGACGTCCTTGGCGGCCAGCTGCTCGAACAGGGCCTCGACCTCGGTCGCGAGCGGCTCGCGCGGGGTGTCACCGAGCGGACGCTCCACCCGGAACACCGACCACATGGTGTAGCGGACGATCGCGTTCAGGTCGCGGGCCTTGCGGCGGGGGGTGTCCGGCTGGCTGTCAGGCATGGACCCATTGTTCCCCCTGCGCGACCTCGGCGAGGACACGGGTGGCGGCCCGTTCGCCGCTTTGGATGCAGGCCGGGATGCCCACGCCCTCGTAGGCGGCGCCGCAGACGGCCAGGCCGGGCTGAGTCGCGACGGCCCGGCGGATCCGGTCCACCCGGTCCAGGTGGCCCACCGCGTACTGCGGCAGTGCGCCACCCCACCGGGTGACCCTCGTGTCGATCGGGGCGTCCAGGATCCCGGTGGCGGCGGCCAGCTCGGACTGCGCCACCCAGGCCAGCTCGGCGTCGTCGCGCTGCAGGTCCTGCTCCTCGCGGTGCCGGCCGACCGAGACCCGGACCGCGACCAGGTCGGGGTGCTCCTCGGCCAGCCAGCCCCACTTCGAGGTGGAGAAGGTGGCCGCCTTGATCACCCGCTGCTCGGACGGCGGGACCAGGAAGCCGGTCCCGTCCAGGCCGTGCGGCAGCGCGGCGCGGGGGAACACGAAGGTCACCAGCCCGACGCTGGCGTACTCGATGGCGGCGAGCTCGGTCGCTGCGGTCGGCACCACGTCCCGCAGCAGCCGGCTGGTCGGCGCGGCCGGGGTGGCCAGCACCACCGCGTCGGCGAACACCGACTCGGGCGCACGGGCCGACCCGACGGTCAGCCGCCAGCCTCCGGGACTGCGCCGCAGCTCGCGCACGGTCGCGCGGGTGCGGATGTGCGCTCCCGAGCCGGCCGCCACCGCGAGCGGCAGCCGGCCCAGGCCGCCCCGCAGCGACGCGAAGGCCGGGCGTCCGGTGCCTCGCCTGCGGCCGTTGCCGAGCACCTGCTGCACCCCGCGCAGCAGCGAGCGCTCGACCCGCACCGCGCCGGACAGCTGCGGCAGGGCGGCGTCCAGCGAGATGTCGTCCGCGTGGCCGGCGTACACCCCGCCGAGGATCGGCTCGACCAGCCGGTCGACGACCTCCCGGCCCACGCGGGCCGCGACGAACCGGCCGAGCGAGACGTCCGAGCGCACCGGGGTTCGCGGCAGCAGGTGGTCCAGCGGGATGCGGGCCAGCGCCGGCACCGACAGCACGCCGCTCGCGGCGAGTGCGCGCAGGTCCCCGGGGATGCCCATGAGCTGACCAGGGGGCAGCGGGCGCAGCCGGTTGCCGATCCACAGCGCCGCGCCGGCGGTGCTCGCGTGGACGACGTCCGGGCCGAGCCCGACCGCGTGGGTGAGGGTGACCGCCTCGTGCCGGCGCAGCAGCATGGACTCGGCGCCCTCGTCGAGGGTGAGCCCACCGACCTCGCTGGTGCGCAGCTTGCCGCCGATGGCGTCCGAGGCCTCGAACACGGTGACCCGGACCGCACCTTCGGACAGTGCGTTCAGATGCCAGGCCGCGGCCAGCCCGGCGATGCCGCCGCCGACGACGGCGACGTGCGGGCGGGTCTCCTCGGCCATGTCCCCAGGATCCCAGACTCGCCGCGGGATGGCCGCCCGGACCCGCGGAACCGGGCCGACGGGTGCCTGCGTCGAAGGCGGTGCCGGGAGCGCCTGGCTCCTCGTCGAAGGGAACCGGCCATGGGTAGCGCAGCTCGACGGATGGGCCTGGGGGTGCTGGTGCTCGCCGTTGCCGTCACGGTGGCCGGCTGCGGTGGCCCGGCGCGGGACGCGACGCGCAGCAGCGGTGGGCCGGCGTCCACCGCCGGCGTCGACGCCGGGACGGCGGGGAGCGGGACGGCCGGCCTCCCCGGCGGCACGACCGAGCAGGCGTCGCCCGCGTCCGCCGCACCGGCGGCGGCCGACCGGGCCGTGGTGCGCACGGCCAGCCTGCAGGTCCGGACGGACGGCGACGTGCTGGCGGCCTCCCGCCGGGCGGCGTCGGTCGCGCAGGCAGCGGGCGGGTTCGTCGCCGGGGAGAACACCTCCAGCGACCCGGCGCACCCCTCCAAGACCGTCTCGGAGCTGGTGCTCCGGGTGCCCAACGTGCGGCTGGGCGGCGTGCTCGACCAGCTCGGCGCGCTGGGCACCCTGCTCCAGCAGCGTCAGGACGCCACCGACGTCACCGGCCAGGTGGTGGACCTCAACGCCCGGCTGGCCTCGCAGCGGGCCAGCGTGGAGCGGGTCCGGGCCCTGCTGGCGCGGGCCACCACGATCGGCGAGGTCGTGCAGATCGAGGGTGAGCTGGCCCGCCGGGAGGCGGACCTGGAGTCCCTCGAGGCGCAGGTCAAGCAGCTGGCCGACCAGACCGCGCTGGCCACGGTCACCGTGACCCTGGTGGGACCGGACACCCTCGCGCCGGTCGAGCCCAGGCCGGCCGGCTTCCTGGCCGGGCTGGCCGCCGGCTGGCACGCGTTCACCGCGGGCGGGACCTGGCTGCTCACCGCCGTGGGGGCGGTCCTGCCGTTCCTGCTGCTCGCGGGGCTGGCCGCGCTCGTGGCCGTCGCCGTCCGCCGCCGTCACCCCACCCAGGCCCCCACCCCTCCCACATGAAGGGACCCTTGTGTGCGTGCAGCCGCACAACCCCACCCTTCACGGCGTCCGCCCGCCGAGCTGCCCCGGCTCGATGAAGGGCGCCTGGTTGCGGTGGTGCGCACAGAAGGGCACCTTCATGCAGGAGGGGCGGGGTGGTGGACGAGGTCGACGATGCGGGACAGCACGTCGGGGTCGGTGCCGGGCAGCACCCCGTGGCCCAGGTTGAACACGTGACCCTCCAGGCCGGCCGCGTCGGCGAGGACCTGACAGACCCGCTGCTCCACCGCCTCCCACGGCGCGAAGGCGACGGCCGGGTCCAGGTTGCCCTGCAGCGCCTTCCCCGGACCGACCCGCCGGGCCGCCTCGTCCAGCGGCACCCGGAAGTCGACCCCGACGACGTCCGCCCCCGCCCCGCCCATGAGCCCGAGCAGCTCCCCGGTGCCCACCCCGAAGTGGATCCGCGGCACCCCAAGGTCCGCCACCGCGGCCAGCACCTTCGCCGAGTACGGCTGCACGTAGCGGACGTAGTCGGCGGCCGGCAGCGCGCCGACCCACGAGTCGAACAGCTGGACGGCGGACGCCCCCGCGGCCACCTGCAGCCTCAGGAACTCCGCCGCGATCCCGGCGAGCCGGTCCAGCAGCTGGTGCCACAGCGCCTCGTCCCCGTACATCAGCGCCTTGGTGCGCTCGTGGTTGCGGCTGGGCCCGCCCTCGACCAGGTAGCTGGCCAGCGTGAACGGCGCGCCGGCGAAACCGATGAGCGGCGTCCCGCCCAGCTCGCCCACCAGCTGCCGCACGGCCTGCGTCACCGGCTCGACGTCGTCCGGCTCCAGCGGCCGCAGCCGCAGCACGTCGGCCGCCGACCGGACCGGCTGGGCGACCACCGGGCCCACCCCGGCCACGATGTCGAGGTCGACGCCGACCGTCTTCAGCGGCAGCACGATGTCGCTGAACAAGATCGCGGCGTCCACGCCGTACCGCCGCACCGGCTGCAGGGTGATCTCGGTGACCAGGTCCGGCCGCAGGCAGGACTCGAGCATCCCGACGCCCTCGCGCAGCTGGCGGTACTCCGGCAGCGACCGGCCCGCCTGCCGCATGAACCACACCGGCGTGTGCGGAACCGGCTCCCGACGGCAGGCCCGCAGGAACGCGGAGTCGCGGACGGCGGACGACGACGACGCAGCAGCAGGGCTCACGGGACGGCATCGTCGCACGGCCACGACCGGTGCGCTCGCCGTCCGCGTGGCGAGGCGGCGCTGTCGGCCGCTCGTGGCAGCGTGGACGCCATGCGGAACAGCGTGCTGCGCCACTGCCCCGGCTGCGCGACCGAGCGCGAGTTCGAGACCCCCGCCTGCGCCGAGCACGGGGCCGACTGCCCCGAGCTGGCCTGCGTGATCTGCGGCTGGGCCCTCATCGGGCCGTTCGAGGTCGCCGTGGCCGCCGTCCCGGCGTCGGCCGGCCCGCTGGCGGCGCGGCGGGCCGGCTGACCGCTCGCCGTCGCTCAGACCCCGCCGGCGCCGATCAGCATCACCCCGAGCAGCGAGGCCGCCACCCCGACGTTTTGCACGCGTTGCATCCGTTCGCCGTGCAGCAGCCGGGCCAGCAGCACGGTCATCACCGGGTAGAGCGAGCCCAGCACCGACACCAGGCTGAGCAGCCCGGACTGGGTGGCCAGCGCGTACAGCCCGTTCGCCAGCACGTCGCCCGTGCCGGCCGCCGCGACGATCGGCAGGTCCCGCGCGGTCAGGCCACCGAGCCGGCGCAGCCCCAGCGCGGCCAGCGCGACCAGGCTGACCGCCGTGATCCGCTGCACGACCAGCGTCATGCCCACGCTGTGCTGGCTGCCCTTGGACAGGAACCACAGCACCAGACCGAACCCGACCGCCGAGACCAGCGCCAGCACCAGAGCCCGCGCCCCGCCGGGCACCCGCACGCCCTCCGCCGCGCGGAGCTCGGGGCCGCTGGCCAGCACGACTCCGGCGATGGCCAGCGTGATCCCGGCCAGCTGCAACCCGCTGGGGCGCTCACCCGACAGCAGCCCCGCGAGCACCGGGACGACCACGCCGGTGGCCGCCACCGGCGCGACCACGCCCATCGTGCCGATGGCCAGCGCCGAGTAGAAGACGACGAGGGACAGCATGCCGATCGCGCCCGCGCCGATCGCCCAGGGCAGGTACCCCCCTGGGTCGTTGGCGGCGCCCAGCGGCAGCGCCACCAGCAGGACGCCGATCAGCCCCACGGTCTGGGAGGAGCCGACCACGGCGAACGGGTGCACCCGTCGGGACAGGGTGCCGCCCAGGAAGTCGGCGCCGCCCCAGAGCAGGCTGGAGGCCAGGGCGAGCAGCGCGGTCATGTCGTCGCCCACGGTAACCGTCGGACACGCCGGTCCCGCGCGCGGCTGCCGGACGAGGGACCGCAGCGCACGTACCCTGCGGGGATGGCAGACCGCGGTGGGCCGGACCTGGCCCCCGAGCCGTTCCGTCGCGCGGTCGAGGCGCTGCGGGCGACCCGGCTGCGCCCGGAGGTGCTGCTCGAGGAGTCGCCCGCGCCGCAGCGGCTGGCGCCGTTCGCCGTGGCGCTCACCGGCGACGTGGAGGACGGCGACGACGAGCTGGCCACCGGACGCTTCGTGCTCCTGCACGACCCCGCGGGGCACGACACCTGGCAGGGCAGCTTCCGGGTGGTGACGTTCGTCCGGGCCGAGCTCGAGCTCGAGCTGGCGGTCGACCCGATGCTGCCGTCGGTGGGCTGGGCCTGGCTGGAGGAGGCCATGGACTCCCGGCGGCTCGCCTGCACGGCACTGAGCGGCACGGTGACCCGGGTGACCTCGGAGGCGTTCGGCACCATGGCCGACCGCGAGCACACCGCCGAGATCGAGATCCGCGCGTCGTGGACGGCGCTGGACCCGGGCCTCGGCCCGCACCTGGAGGCCTGGGCCGACGTCCTGTGCACCGCCGCGGGGCTGCCCCCCGTCGCCCCGGGCGTGCTCACCATGCCCCGGCCGCGCGACCGTCGGGCCCGCTGACCGTCGTCCGGAGGCCGGACGTCGCGCTACAGAACCCCCGCACGGCGGCCGATGCAGTGGATGTCAGCATCCGACATCGGCACCGGCGGCAGGAGGAAGGGTGAGCGCTCTCGTCGAGCAGCGCGGCGTCAGCTACGCCATGCGCTCGCCGCGCTTCACCGCGCTCGTCGCGGTCTCCGACGCGGGGCTTCGCGGGGACGTCGTCCGCAGCCTGCACGGGCTCGGCGCGGCCGAGGTCACCGAGGCGGCCAGCATCGCCGAGGCGCAGGCGCGCACCCGGACCGCCCCGCCGAGCGACCTGCTGGTCGTCGAGACGATGCTCTCGGACGGGACCGGGGTCTCTCTGATCAACTCGCTGCGTGCCTGCGGCTGGCAGCGCTGCATCGTCATCGCCGCCGACGGGGACCCGTTCTCGGTCCGTGGAGCGCTCGCGGCGGGGGTCCGCGGGTTCGTCGTGGGTGCCTCAGGCCGGTCGGCGGGCCGGTCCGACCCGGCCCGGGTGACGCCGCGCGGCACCACCGGCGTCCATTCGCTGTCGGCGCGCGAGATCGAGGTGCTGCGACTCGTGGCGGACGGGCAGTCCAACCGCGAGATCGGCACGACGCTGCACCTGTCCGCGCTCACCGTGAAGAGCCACCTGGCGCGGATCGCCCGCAAGCTCGGCACCGGGGACCGGGCCGAGATGGTCGCGGTGTCCATGCGGGCCCGCATCATCGACTGACCGCCGCGCGCCAGCGCGGCCCCCGTGGCGTTCCCGCGTACCGTGGGCCACGTGATCGACGACGGCCTGCAGTCCACCCCGGAGGCCGTCGAGCCGGTCGAGGAGCAGCCGCTCCCGCTGCTCGAGCCCCGCGACGGAGTCCCCGAGGTCGTGTGCACCCCCGAGGCGCTGGCCGCCACGGTGGCCGCGTTCACCGCAGGCAACGGGCCGGTCGCCATCGACGCGGAGCGGGCCTCCGGCTACCGCTACGGCCAGCGGGCGTACCTGGTGCAGCTGCGGCGCGCCGGCGCGGGCACGGCCCTGATCGACCCGGTGCAGTGCCCCGACCTCAGCGGGCTGTCCGCCGCCCTGGACGGCGTGGAGTGGGTGCTGCATGCGGCGTCCCAGGACCTGCCGTGCCTCGACGAGGTCGACATGCGTCCGTCCGCCGTGTTCGACACCGAGCTGGCCGGACGGCTGGCCGGCTACCCGCGGGTGGGGCTGGGCCCGCTGGTCGCGGAGGTGCTGGGCCTGGCGCTGGAGAAGGGCCACGGGGCCGCCGACTGGTCCACCCGCCCGCTGCCCGAGCCCTGGCTGCGCTATGCCGCCCTCGACGTCGAGGTGCTCGTCGAGCTGCGGGACTCCCTCGAGGCGGTGCTGCGAGACCAGGGCAAGCTGGACTGGGCCCTGGAGGAGTTCGCCGCGATCGCGGCCGCGCCGCCGGCCCCGCCGCGGGTCGACCCGTGGCGGCGGCTGTCCGGGCTGCACCGGGTGCGCGGCCGCCGGGCGCTCGCGGCCGCCCAGGCGCTGTGGGAGGCCCGCGACGAGCTGGCCCGCAAGCGGGACCTCGCTCCGGGCCGGGTGCTCACGGACACCGCCATCGTGGCCGCCGTGACCGCCGCGCCGCGCAGCGAGCAGGAGCTGGGCAAGATCCCGCCGTTCAACGGGCAGCGGACCCGGCGCCACGTGCCGTACTTCTGGGCCGCCCTCCAGCGCGCAGCGGCGGTGCCGGAGGACCAGCTGCCGGGGGTGTCCGTGGGCGGGGACGCCCCGCCGCCAGCCCGGGCCTGGCCGGAGCGTGACCCGGCCGCCGCCGAGCGGCTGGCCGCCGCCCGGCCCGCCGTCGCGGCCATCGCCGACGAGCACGACGTGCCCGTGGAGAACCTGCTGGCCCCCGACGCGGTGCGCCGGCTGTGCTGGACGCCGCCGGACGACCTGTCGGCGGAGTCCGTGGCCGAGGTGCTGCGCGGCCACGGGGCCCGCGCCTGGCAGGTGAGCCTGACGGCGGGGGTGTTGTCCCGGGCGCTGCAGCGCGCCCAGCGCAAGGCCGAGGCGTGAGCGACGCGGCTGAGCTGCCCAGCTCGCCGCGGCTGCGGTTCGAGCGGCTCGGGGTGGCCAGGGCGCGGCGGCTGGCCGCAGGTGACCTGGCCGGGCTCGACCCGGTGGCCGGCTGGCCGCACGCGGACACCCTCGACGTCGTCCGGATGGCGGCCGAGCACGCCAGCGCGGACGACGAGACCGGCTTCCTCGTGTTCCTCGCCGCGACCGGGCAGGTCATCGGGGACGCCGGCTGGAAGGGCGGCCCGGGCGCCGACGGCAGTGCCGAGATCGGTTACGGGCTGGCCGCCTCGGTGCGCGGCCGGGGCCTGGGCACCGAGCTGGTCGGCGCGCTGACGGCCTGGGCGCTGCGCCAGCCGGGCTGCGGCACGGTCCGCGCCGAGGTGCTGCCGGGCAACCTGCCGTCCCGCCGCGCCCTCGAGCGCACCGGCTTCACCTGTCAGGGTGAGGACGGTCCCTACGTCGTCCTCACCCTGACAGCTCGAGTGGTTACTGGCGAGTAGCATCTGTCGGGTCAGGGTCAGTGGTCCCTCGTGCGAGGAGTTCAACGTGGCTCGTCCCGCCCGTGACGTCGTGTTCGTGGACGGCGTCCGCACCCCCTTCGGCAAGGCCGGCCCCAACGGGATCTACGCGCAGACCCGCGCAGACGACCTGATCGTGCGGCTGATCCGTGAGCTGATGCGCCGCAACCCGCAGCTGCCGCCCGAGCGGGTCGACGACGTGGCCGTCGCGGCCACCACCCAGACCGGCGACCAGGGCCTGACCATCGGCCGGACGGCCGCCCTGCTGGCCGGGCTGCCGAACTCGGTGCCCGGCTACGCCATCGACCGGATGTGCGCCGGCGCCATGACCGCGGTGACCACGACCGCGGGCGGCATCGCCTTCGGCGCCTACGACATCACGATCGCCGGCGGCGTCGAGCACATGGGCCACCACCCGATGGGCTCCGGGGTGGACCCCAACCCGCGGTTCCTGTCCGAGCGCATCGTCGACCCGAGCGCTCTGAACATGGGCAACACGGCGGAGAACCTGCACGACCGGTTCCCGCAGCTGACCAAGGAGCGGGCCGACACCTACTCGGTCGGCAGCCAGGACAAGACCGCCAAGGCGTACGCCGACGGCAAGCTCCAGCCGGACCTCGTCCCGATGGCGATCCGCAGCGCCGAGGGCGCCTGGGGCTATGCCACGGTCGACGAGCCGCCGCGTCCCGGCACCACCGTGGAGGGGCTGGCCGGGCTGAAGACCCCGTTCCGCCCGCACGGCCGGGTCACCGCGGGCAACGCGGCCGGCCTCAACGACGGCGCCACCGCCTGCCTGCTGGCCGCCGAGGACGTCGCCGACGAGCTCGGCCTGCCCAAGCGGATGCGGCTGGTCTCCTACGCCTTCGCCGGCGTCGCGCCCGAGGTCATGGGCGTGGGCCCGGTGCCGGCCACCGAGAAGGCGCTGGCCAAGGCCGGCCTGACCATCGACGACATCGGCCGGTTCGAGGTCAACGAGGCGTTCGCCGTCCAGGTGCTCGCCTTCCTCGACCACTTCGGCCTCGCCGACGACGACCCGCGGGTGAACCCCCGCGGCGGTGCGATCGCGGTCGGCCACCCGCTGGCTTCGTCCGGCGTCCGGCTGATGATCAACCTGGCCCGCGAGTTCGAGGAGCACCCGGAGGTCCGCTACGGGCTGACCACCATGTGCATCGGGCTCGGTATGGGCGGAACGGTCATCTGGGAGAACTGCGCGACGGAGGACACCAAGTGAGCGCCCACGCTGTCGAACTGCCCGACGAGGTCGTCACCAAGGCGCTGCTCAGCGTCATCGAGCTGCCGTTCGGCGCCGGCCCCGCGGCGCTGATCACGCTGGACAACGGGCACGACCACACCCGGCCGAACACCTTCGGGCCGGCTGGGCTGGCCTCGTTGGACGCCGCCATCGACGCGGCGCTGGCCAAGGACGGCCTGGCCGCCGTGCTGGTCACGGGCAAGCCGTTCATCTTCGCGGTGGGCGCCGACCTCTCCGGGGTCAAGCACGCCAGCGCCCGGGACCAGGCGGTCGCGCTGGGCCGGGAGGGCCACCGGGTCTTCCGCCGGCTCGGCGAGCTGCCCGTCCCGTCGTTCGCGTTCGTCAACGGAGCCGCCATGGGTGGCGGCCTGGAGGTGGCGCTGCACTGCACGTACCGCACGGTGTCGTCGAGCGCCGCGGCGCTCAGCCTGCCCGAGTGCTTCCTCGGGCTGGTGCCCGGGTGGGGCGGGGCGTACCTGGTGCCCAACCTGGTCGGCGCCGACCGTGCGGTCACCGTCGTCATCGACAACCCGCTGAACAACAACCGGCAGCTGAAGCCCAAGCAGGCGCTCGAGCTGGGGCTGTTCGACCGGATGTACGACGCGGCCGACTTCCTGGAGGAGTCGATCGCGTGGGCGGCCCGGGTGCTGACCGGCGCCGAGCCGGTCGAGCGGGCTGAGGTGGACCGCTCTCCCGAGGTGTGGGCCGCTGCCGTGGCCCGGGGGCGGGCCATCGCCGACGCCAAGTCCCACGGCCACGCCCCGGCGCCGTACCGCGCCCTGGCCCTGCTCGAGGGCGCCAGGACGGCGACCCGCGACGAGGCGTTCGCGGCCGAGGACGAGGCGCTCGCCGACCTGGTGATGAGCGAGGAGCTGCGGGCCGGGCTGTACGCCTTCGACCTGGTGCAGAAACGGGCCAAGAAGCCGGCCGGCGCGCCGGACAAGAAGCTGGCCCGGCCGGTCACCAAGGTCGGCATCGTCGGTGCCGGTCTGATGGCCAGCCAGCTGGCCCTGCTGTTCGCGCAGCGGCTCGAGGTCCCGGTGCTCATGACCGACCTCGACCAGTCCCGGGTGGACAAGGGACTGGCCTACGTCCAGGGCGAGATCGACAAGCTGCTGGCCAAGAAGCGGGTCACCCCCGACAAGGCCAACCGGCTCAAGGCGCTGGTCACCGGCTCGACGTCGAAGGACGGCTTCGCGGACGCCGACTGGGTGCTCGAGGCCGTGTTCGAGGAGATGAAGGTCAAGCAGCAGGTGTTCGCCGAGGTGGAGGCTGTGGTCTCCGACACCTGTGTGCTGGCGACCAACACGTCCTCGCTGTCGGTCACCGAGATGGCCCGGGACCTCAAGCACCCGGAGCGGGTGGTCGGGTTCCACTTCTTCAACCCGGTCGCCGTGCTGCCGCTGCTGGAGATCGTCCGCGGCGAGCAGACCGACGACGCGACGCTGGCCACGGCGTTCGCGGTCGGCAAGACGCTGCGGAAGTCGTCGGTGCTGGTCAAGGACGCCCCGGCGTTCGTCTTCAACCGGCTGATCACCCGGGCCCTCGGGGCGGTCACCGCGGCCATGGACGCCGGCACGCCGATCGAGGTGGCCGACGCCGCGGTCGAGCCACTGGGCCTGCCGATGAGCCCGATGATGCTGCTCGGACTGGTCGGGCCAGCGGTCGCGCTGCACACCGCGGAGAGCCTGCACGAGGCGTTCCCGGACCGGTTCGGGGCGTCCCCCGGCTTCCAGGCGCTGGTGGCCGCCGGCAAGACCGGCGTCTACACCTGGGACGGCGGCCGGCAGCAGGTCGACCCCGAGGTCGTGGCCATGTTCGCGCCCAAGGAGGGGGCGGGCGCGGCGCCGACCGCGCAGCAGGTGCTCGACCAGGCCCGGTCGGCGCTGGCCGAGGAGATCCGGCTGATGCTCGACGAGGGCGTGGTCGCGGCCCCGGAAGACATCGACCTGTGCCTTCTCCTCGGCGGCGGCTGGGCGTTCTGGAACGGCGGCATCACGCCGCACCTGGACCGCGAGGGCGTCTCCGAGCGGGTCACCGGCCGTCGGTTCCTGCCCAAGGGCGTGGCCAGCCTTCCGTAGCCGAATGGTGACCGTCGGTGAGCGGATCTCACCCTGAGGGCCGCTGAGCGGGCGGCCCTCAGCCGGTACGGTCGACGTATGGAGTCGCTGCCGGACCAGGTGGCGCTGCGCCAGTGCGTGCTCGCGGTCTCGGTGCTCAACGACCTGGACCTCGAGCCGGCGGACGACGGCGTCCGGATCACCAGCGGCCGGATGCTGCCGTGGTCCGCGCTGCGGGCCGGCCTGCGCGGCACCGACCCTGAGTCCCCGGTGGCCCGGGTCCGGCTGGCGTCGTGGCTGCGCGCCGTCACGGCGCTGGCTTGGCGCTCGCCGCAGGACCTGGCCGACCGGGCCCGCCCGGCGGGGCTGCCGGTCAGGCACGTCCACCACCCGGGGGCGGCGTGGGTGCGTGAGCCGGTCCTCGGCGGCGCCCTGGACCTCGGGGTCGGCCTGGTCGGGGTGGGCAGCGACCCGGACACCGTGGTCGTGCCGCCGGCCGGCGTCCTGGCGGCCTGCGGGCACGACGACGCCGAGTGGTGGCCGGACTGCCGCGACTACCTGGACCGGATGGGCGAGCTCGCCGCCGCCCGCTACCGGCGTGACCCCCGCCAGCCGCTGCGCCCCATGGGCGACTGCGACGTGGCCACCCTGCTCGGATCGGCGCGGCTACGGCAGGAGCTGGTCGGCACCGACGGGATGCGGGCCGCCGCGGTCCCGACCCGAAGCCGCGGGTGGCTGGACCTGTCCCGCATCGACCCGGCGTTCGCCCTGGCCGCGGCCAGCCTGGCCGGCGACGAGGAGCGCGGGTTCGAACGCCCGCTGCTGCTCACGGTCGACGAGGTGGTGCTGGCCCGCCCCGGCGGCGACCCGGCGCTGGAGGCACTGCGCGATGCGGCCGCGCCCGACCCCGTGCTGCCCGCCGTCCGCTACCGCTGACCACCCTTCCGCATGAAGGGCACCTTCAGTAGCCACCGCCGCACAAACCCACCCTTCACGACGGGGGTTCGGCGGGCTCGGACGACGGCGCGGACGACGTTGCGTCCAGCTCGACCCCGTCCAGCCGGGCCATGGCCTCCACGACCGCCCGGGAGATCGCCTGAGCCGTGAGCCCGATCTCGGCCAGCACCTCGGCCCGCTTGCCCTGGTCGAGGAAGCGGGCCGGGATGCCGAAGTCCCGCAGCGGGGTGTTCACCCCGGCGTCGCGCAGCGCCTGGGCCAGGGCGGTCCCCACGCCGCCGACCCGACCCGAGTCCTCGACCGTCACGACCAGCCGGTGGGCCGCGACCATCGCGACCAGCTCCGGGTCGACCGGCTTGACCCACCGCGGGTCGACCACCCGGCAGCCGATGCCCTGGGCGGTCAGCCGGTCCGCGACCTCGAGCCCGGTGCCGGCCATGGACCCCACAGCGACCAGCAGCACGTCCGGCTGGCCGGAGCGGCGCAGCACGTCCACCCCACCGATGCGGGTCAGCGCCGGGATGTCGTCGGGGACCGCGCCCTTGGGGAAGCGCAGCACGGTCGGCGCGTCGGCGACCGTCAGCGCCTCCCGCAGTTCCTCGCGCAGGGTCGCCCCGTCGCGCGGCTCGGCCAGCCGCAGCCCTGGCACGACCTGCAGGATCGACACGTCCCACATGCCGTTGTGCGAGGGCCCGTCGTCGCCGGTGACCCCGGCCCGGTCCAGGACGAAGGTGACCCCCGCCCGGTGCAGGGCGACGTCCATGAGCACCTGGTCGAAGGCCCGGTTGAGGAACGTCGAGTAGACGGCGACCACCGGGTGCAGCCCGCCGTAGGCCATGCCGGCGGCCGAGGTGACGGCGTGCTGCTCGGCGATGCCCACGTCGAAGACCCGGTCCGGGTAGGCCCGGGCGAAGCCGTCCAGCCCGACCGGCTGGAGCATGGCCGCGGTGATCCCCACGACGTCCGGCCGCTGCGCGCCGACCGCCACCATCTCGTCGGCGAACACCGCCCCCCAGGAGGTGCCGCTCGGGGCGAGCGGCTGCCCGGTCTCCGGGTCGATCACGCCGACCGCGTGGAACTGGTCCGCCTCGTCGTTCTCCGCCGGGGCGAAGCCCAGCCCCTTGTGGGTGAGCACGTGCACGATCACCGGGCCGCCGTACCCCTGAGCCCGGCGCAGCGCGTGCTCGACCGCCAGCACGTCGTGACCGTCGACCGGGCCGACGTACTTCAGCCCCAGGTCCTCGAACATCCCCTGCGGGGCGACGATGTCCTTCAGCCCCTTCTTCATGCCGTGCAACGTCTCGTACAGCGGCGTGCCCACGACCGGGGTCCGACCGAGCACCTGCTTGCCCCAGCGCAGGAAGGCCTCGTAGCCCCTGGTCGTGCGCAGTGTCGCCAGGTGGTTGGCCAGCCCCCCGATGGTCGGCGCGTAGGACCGCTCGTTGTCGTTGACGACGATGATCACCGGCCGGTCCGGGGCGGCCGCGATGTTGTTGAGCGCCTCCCAGGCCATGCCACCGGTCAGCGCACCGTCGCCGATGACCGCGACGACGGCCCGGCGGTCCAGCTCGCCGCGCAGCGCCCGGGCCTTGGCCAGGCCGTCCGCCCAGGACAGGGACGTGGAGGCGTGGCTGTTCTCGATCACGTCGTGCTCGGACTCGGTCCGGCTCGGGTACCCGGAGAGCCCCCCACGCTGACGAAGGTGGGCGAAGCCGGCCTGCCGGCCGGTGAGGATCTTGTGGACGTACGCCTGGTGCCCGGTGTCCCACAAGATGGTGTCCTTGGGCGAGTCGAAGACCCGATGCAGCGCGAGGGTCAGCTCGACGGCGCCCAGGTTGGGACCCAGGTGGCCGCCGGTGCGGGCCACGTTCTCGACCAGGAAGGAGCGGATCTCAGCCGCCAGGGCCGCCAGCTGCTCCGGGGTCAGCGCGTCCAGGTCGCGGGGACCTCGCACCTGCTCCAGCACCCCTTGAGTCTACGGGTCGGGCGGCGCTTCGGCCCGTCGCGCGCACGGTCGGTCAGGCGAGCTGCCGCTCGACGGCCCGGCCGAACCCGCCGAGCGGGTCGTCCAGTAGCGGCCCGAAGGCCACCTCGGCCGCCCCGATGATGACCGAGTCCGCGCCGAGGGCCGGCAGCACCAGCCGCACCTGCTCCCGGGGAGCGGTCAGGGCCAGCCCGAGCGCCTCCTCCACCTGCTCGCGGACCTCGGGGAAGAGATCCCTGAGCACCCCGCCGAAGACGACCACCTCGGGGTTGAACAGGTTGACCAGGTTGGCCACCCCGATGCCCAGCCAGCCGCCCACCCGTCGCAGGGCGGCGCGGGCCGACCGGTCCCCCGCCGCGGCGGCCGCGATGACCCGGCTCACGTCCACGGTGCCGTCCGGCTCGAGGCCGGCCGCCCGCAGGAGGGCGTCCTCGCCGATCTCCGTCTCCCAGCACCCCCGCGCGCCGCACCGGCAGCGTCGCCCGCGGGGGTTCACGACCATGTGCCCGACCTCGCCGCCGTACCCGCCGGCGCCGCCGAGCGGCACGCCGTCCAGGATGATGCCGCCGCCCACGCCGACCTCGGCCGCGAGGTAGACGACGTTGCCGGCGCCGACGGCCGCGCCACGGATGTGCTCGGCGATCGCCCCCAGGTCGGCGTCATTACCCACGGTGATCGGCAGGTGCCCGGGCAGCAGCTCGGCGAGCAGGTGGCCGAACGGCACGTCCACCCATCCCAGGTTGGGGGCGAACCGGACCAGCCCGTCGACGTGCCGGACGACGCCGCAGACCCCGACCCCCGCCCCGACGCAGGTGGCCCCCCGGGGCGCCCCCTTGAGCACCTCCGCGGTGAGCCTGCGGATCCGCCGCAGCGTCCGCCCTATGTCGTAGTCGGCCTCGTGCTGGCGCAGCTCACGGCGGTCGAGGATCTGACCGCCCAGCCCGACCCGGGCCGCCGCCAGCCGGTGCGCGCCCACGTCCAAGGCCAGCACGAAGACCCGGTCGCTCTCCGGCTCGACCACGATCGAGGGCCGACCAGCACCGCCACGACCGACCGGAGCGACCTCACGGACCAGCCCGGCGAGGGCCAGCTCGCTGGTGAGGGCCCCCACCGTGCTGCGGTTGAGCCCGGTGAGCGCCGTCAGGTCGGACCGCGACGTCGCGCCGCGCAGGTGCAGGATTCGCAACAGGCCACCCAGGTTGTGCCGACGCACTTCGTCCTGGGTGGCTCCCGCGAGAGTGGTGGCCATGAGTGGGCTCCGCGGCGACCTGCTAGCCGATCCCGGACGCGGCGGCCCGTCGGCGCGAGATGGCGTCGACGCTCGCCGCGAACAGCAGCACCAGCCCGGTCACGACGAAGGTGATGCCGGACTGCTGGGTGATCAGCGGCAGTGCGTTGTTGATGACGGCGAGGACCAGTCCGCCGAGGATCGCGTCCCGGATCTTGCCCCGGCCGCCGAACAGGCTGGTGCCGCCGATGACCGCCGCCGCGACCGCGCTCAGCGTGGTCACCGACCCGCCCGTGGACGGCGACGCGGAGTTGTCGCGGGAGGCCAGCAGGATGCCAGCGAACGCTGCCAACGTCGAACAGGTCACGAAGGCGAAGATCCGCACCCGGGCCACGTTGATGCCGGCGCGCCGGGCCGCCTCGGCGCTGCCCCCCACCGCGTAGATGTGCCGGCCGAGTGCGGTGCGCGACAGCAGGAAGGTCAGCCCGACCAGCAGCACCAGCAGCACCGGCACGATCACGGGTACGCCCTTGATCGAGGCGACCGTGGGGTTGCGGCTGCGCTGCTCGTTGAGCAGGAAGGTCGCGACTCCGAGCACGATCGCCAGGGCAGCGAGCTTGAGTCCCCAGACGGTGAGCGACTCGGTCGGCAGCCCGGACTTCCTCCGGGTGGCGAGCCGCCGGTAGGTCAACCCGCCGTAGCCGAGGATCACCGCGAGCAACAGGATCCAGCCGTGGAGCGGTTGGAGGTTGCTGTTCATCAGCCGCAGGATCGACGGGTCGCTGATCCCGATCGTGCCGCCCTCGCCGATGACCAGCAGCATGACGCCCTGGAGCCCGAGGAAGAAGGCCAAGGTGACGACGAAGCTCGGAATCCTGAGCCGGGCGACCAGCAGCCCGATCATCACGCCGATGATGACGCCGCTGGCGATGGAGGCCAGTACCGCGAGGTACCAGGGCCAGCTGTGCAGCGTGACGGTGACTCCGAGCACCGCTGCGCTGGTGCCGGCGGCGAACCCGACCGACAGGTCGATCTCGCCGAGCAGCAGGACGAACACCAGCCCCATCGCGATGACGATGACGCCGGCGCTCTGGTTGATCAGGTTCGCGAAGTTGAACGTCGTGGGGAACGTCGAGCGACGCATCAACGAGAAGAGGATCACCAAGGTGACGAGCCCGAGCACCGCCGGGAGCGCTCCGACGTCGCCCCCTCGGATCCGGGCCCAGTAGTCGTCCCAGGCGTCCCGCACGTCGTTGCTGGCACTGCCCTCGTCAGGGGCAACGTCAGGGGTGGTGGCGTTGACGGTCATGCCAGCTCCTCCTTGGCCGCGCTGCCGGCGCGGGCGTCGGTATCGGAGAGCGCACCCGAGATGCCGTGCTTGCCGCTTCGGCCCGCCGTGATCAGCTCGACGACTTCGGAATGGCTGACCTCGTCGGACCGGACCTGGGCGGCCATCCGCCCGAGGTACAGGCAGGCGATGCGATCGGCGACCTGGAAGACGTCGTTCATGTTGTGCGAGATGAGCACGACGCCGAGCCCGTTGTCGGCGAGTCGACGCACCAGGTTCAGGACCTGCTCGGTCTGCGCCACGCCAAGGGCGGCCGTCGGCTCGTCGAGGATGACCAGCTTGCTGTTCCACAGCACCGCGCGGGCGATGGCCACGGTCTGCCGCTGGCCACCGGACAGGCTGGCCACCAGCTGACGCACCGACTTCAGGGTGCGCACCGACAGTCCGTTGAGGGTGTCCCTGGCGCGCAGCTCCATCGTCGCCTCGTCGAGCACGACGCCGCGCTTCTGCTCCCGGCCGAGGAACATGTTGTGGACCACGTCGAGGTTGTCGCACAGCGCGAGGTCCTGGTACACCACCTCGATGCCGAGGCCGCTGGCCTGCTTCGGGTCGTGGATGGACACGGTCTGGCCCTCGAAGGTGACCTCACCGGTGTCGATGGGGTAGATCCCCGCGACGGCCTTGATCAGGGTGCTCTTGCCGGCGCCGTTGTCACCGACCAGGGCGGTGACCTCGCCCGCGTACGCGTCGAAGTCCACGTCGTAGAGCACGTGGACGGCGCCGAAGCTCTTGTTGATCCCCCGCATCGACAGCAGCGGGGTGCTGCCGGCGTTGGGGCGTGCTTCCGGTGCTGCCAGTTCAGCGGACATGCGTGGCCCTCGCAGTCACGAGTGAGTCGGTCGCCGGCGGTTACGTCCGACGGTAGGGGTGGGCGCCCGGAGGCGGCCCCCCCAACCCGACAATAGGGTCAGGAGACCCCCTAAATAGTGCACCCCCCCGTGAGCGCGACGGGGGTGCACCCCTTGGCCGCAGTCGTGAAGCCGTCAGCCACCACGTACATCACGTTCTACGG
>JBBSAJ010000015.1:0-54714 GCA_038252405.1 Actinomycetes bacterium
GGTTGCGGTGGGGGTGGGGCTGGGGGGTGGGGGGGGGGTGGGCCGTCGGGGGGGCGGTGGGGTGGGGGGTGGGGGTGGGGGTGGGCGGGGGCGTCGGGGTGGGCGTCGGCGTGGGCGTCGGGGTGGGCGTCGGCGTCGGCGTCGGGGTGGGCGTCGGCGTCGGCGTCGGTGTCGGCGTCGGCGTCGGTGTCGGCGTCGGCGTGGGCGTGGGCGTCGGGCTGAACGTCGGTGTCGGCGTGGGCGTCGGCATCGGGCTGAACGTCGGTGTCGGCGTGGGGGTCGGCTCGCTCGTGACCGTCGGCTCAGGCGTCGCCGTCGGCGTCGTGGGGGCCGGCAGGGTGACCGTGAGAGTGGGCGCAGTGGTGAGCGTCGGCAGCGACGTCGGCGTGGTGGCCTGCGTCGGCGGGGGCGAGTCAGAGGAGGCGGCGGGAGCCGGGAGCACCGGGAGCACCGGCAGCACCGGCAGTGCGGGACCGCTGGAGCCCTGGCCACCCCCCGACCCGCCGGTCCCCGGCAGCACGGGAACACTTGAGGTCGTGCTCGGGGGAAGTGCGGTGACCGGCCCCTGGTCGTTCGTGCTGGCCACGACGGCAACCACGATGCCAGCGACGGCCAGGCCGACCACCGCGGCTGCGGCACCGGCCAGCAGTCCACTGCCGGCGAACAGCCCACCGGTCGCTGCCGCTCCCGGGACCACCGTGAGGCTGGCCGAGGTGCCGGCCGCGGTCGTCGTACCGGGTCCCGCCGTCGCACCTGCCGTGGAGGAGGCGGTGCTGGTGACGTACCCCACCGACGTGCTGCCGCCTGCCCCGCCCGAGGCCGCCACCCCGGCAGCGCCTGATGCGCTCACCGAACCCGCGACGGCCGCCGCGCCGGTCACGGCGGCGGTCATCCCGGCGCCGGCTGAGGCGATGGCTCCGGCGGCGGCCGCGCTCGTCGCGGTCCCGGCCGTCCCCGCCGTCCCGGCAGCGCCGGCCGCGGTGCCACCCGCGCCGGCTCCCGTCCCGGTCCCGGACCCGGACCCGACCAGCCCGATCGCGGCGCCGCCGGCCGCAGCCGCCTTGAGGTAACCGGCCGCGAGCAGGCCCAGGACCAGCGGAGCGACGATCAGGCGCATCCCGTGGTTGACGTCGGTGAGCTCGAGGACGAGGGCGCGGCAGCGCTCGCAGCCTTCGAGGTGCTGCTCGACGTGGACCGTCTCGCGCTTGGCCAGCCCGCCGCGGGCGTAGGAGCCGAGCTTGTCGGCGTACGGCCGGCAGGCGTCCTCGAGCTCGCCCATGACGTGCTGCTGCAGGTAGGCCTGGCGCAGCCCCTCGCGGGCCCGGTAGGCGAGCGCGGCGACCCCGTTGGCAGTCAGGCCGAGCAGCGGCGCGACCTCGCCCGGCTGCAGCCCCTCGACCTCGGTGTGCCACAGGACGGTCTGCCACCGCTCGGGCAGCGAGGCGTAGGCCCGCGCCACGATGGACTTCTCCAGGCCCTCGATCGCGGGGTCGACGAACTCGACCCCGGGGTCGTACGGGGTCAGGTCGTCGGTGACCTGCACCCGGCTGCCGCTTCGGGTGCGGTCGTAGGCGACCCGGCGCAGCGACGTCAGCAGGTATGCGCGGAAGGCGACGTCCGGCCCGCCGCCGCCCTGCAGCACCACGAGCACCTTCGCGAACGCCTCGGCGACGAGGTCTTCCGCCTCGTTCGGGTCGCGGGTCAGCTGCCTGGCCATCGACCGGGCCGCCCCCACGTGCCGGTCGAACAGGTCCCCATACGCCTCGTTGTCGCCGGACCGGACCGCAGTGATCAGCTCAGCGTCGCTACGACCCACCGCCTCTTCGGGGTAGGCCTCGATGCCGAGCGGGAGGTCGGTCACTGGGCGGTCGCTCCTCCTCGTGGGCCGTTCGGGCGAATCTCCGGCGTGCTGGCTGCGCTTCCTGCGGGCAGGGCTCCCCCCTACCCCTTACTGGGACGCTCCGAACGGCCCGCCATGACGGCGTTCGGGCCGCTGGATGCGGCGTCCGAAAAAGTCATCGACCGAAGTCGCGTCACGGTTGAGCCCCACCTTCGTCCCTTCTGCGTCGGCAACACCCGCGGGGAGGTCCCGTGGGGGCTGAGGCGACTGTGGGAGGCGATTCGTGTCGGACGACCTGACGACGGCTCCCGATGCCTTGGGCGAGGTGGCCGCCGCGGTGCGCGAACGCTGGCATCGCAAGAGCGAGGAAGCCGCCTGGGCCCACCCGACGGACTGGTGGCACCCCGCGGTCGACGCGCTGGCCGAGGCGGTCGCGGACGGCCGCGACGCCACCGTACCCGCCGAGCTGCTCGGCAGCGCCCGGGCCGAGGCCGGGGTCGGGCTGCCGGAGGCGATGGACGACCTGGCCGCGCTGTTCCGGGTCGTGGGGGTGCTCGCCCCGCCGTTCCCGGTGCTGCGGGCCTTCACTTCCGGATGGGCGGACGCCGGCGTCGCCCCGGTGCGGACGGCGGCCTGCGAGGACGCCATGACCGGGCTGGCCACCCCGTCCTACCTGCGCACCCGTCTTGGCGAGGTCTACCGGGCTGCGGCGGTGCGGCACGTGTCCGTGGCCGACACGTACGGGCTGCTGGTCCTCGACGCGTCCGTCGTGACCTCCGACCCGTGGCAGCGGATCGCCCGCGCCTGCATCCTCGCGGACTGCCTGCGGGAGGTCTTCGTCGCCGGGCAGCCGCTGGCGGTGCTCGGCGTCGGCCGGGTGACCGCGCTCGTCACCCGTGACTCCGAGCTGGGCCCCCAGCTGTCCCGGCTGCGCGACCTCGTCGACGTCCGGCTGGTGCGGGCCGGGCTCTCTCGGGCGGCCCGTCGGCCGCCGCGGGTGTGGGTGGAGCCGCTGCCCGCGGACCACGAGCAGGCGCTGACGCTCCTCGCGGAGCTCGAGCGCTGAACCGGTTCCGGGTCCCTGACCGACCCGGAATCACCGAGTCGGTGGCGTCCCGCCCCTTGGAGGGGAGGGGCGGGGCGCCACCGTCCCGCCCTGCCCTAAGGTCGGGCTCGTGACCGACTCAGACGCCCGAGCCCGCCTGCTGGAGCAGATCACCGAGAAAGCGGTGGTGCACGGCCGGGTGGTGCTGTCGTCCGGCCGGGAGGCCGACTACTACGTCGACCTGCGTCGGGTCACCCTCGACGCGGCGGCGGCCCCGCTGGTCGGGGAGGTGATGCTCGACCTCACGGCGGACCTGAGCTTCGACGCCGTGGGCGGGCTGACCCTCGGGGCCGACCCGATGGCCACCGCGATGCTGCATGCCGCGGCCGCCCGGGGGCGCCGGCTGGACGCGTTCGTCGTCCGCAAGGAGGGCAAGGCCCACGGGCTGCAGCGCCGGATCGAGGGACCAGACGTCGTCGGCCGGCGGGTGCTGGCCGTCGAGGACACCTCCACCACCGGGGCCAGCGTGCTGGCGGCGGTCGAGGCGTTGCGCGAGGCGGGGGCGGAGGTCGTCGGGGTCGCCGTCATCGTGGAGCGGGGCGCCGCCGGGGCCGTCTCGGCGGCGGGCCTGGACTACCGCGCGGCCTACTCGCTGGCGGACCTGGGCCTGCGGTGAGCGCACTCATCGGCTGCAGCGGGGTCAGCTCGGTGCCGATGGGATGACGTGAGCAGCCTGGTGCCGGTCGTGTTCGCCGTCGGGGTGGCGGCGCTCGTCGTGCTGGCGGCGTACAGCTGGTGGGCCGACCAGCGCCGGCGCGAGCAGCTCATGGCGTTTTGTCGGTCCAAGGGCTGGTCGTTCGCGCCCGAGGACCCCTCGCTCGTCGGCCGGTGGACCGGGACGCCGTTCGGCCAGGGCGAGCGCCGCCGGGCCCGCCAGGTGGTCACCGGGACCGACCGGTCCCGTTCCATGGTCGCCTTCAACTACTCCTACGTCACCTCCAGCACGGACTCCGAGGGGCAGCGCTCCGAGACGACCCACCGCTTCGCCGTCGTGGCCCTCGGGTTACCCACCTGGCTGCCCAGGCTGCAGCTGACGCCGGAGAGCCTGCTGTCCCGGGCCGCCGCGGCCGTCGGCCTCGACCCGGACATCGAGCTGGAGAGCGAGGACTTCAACCGGCGCTACCGGGTCTCGGCCCGGCAGCCGAAGTTCGCCTCGGACGTGCTCACCCCGCGCACCATGCAGGCCCTGCTGGCCGGGCCGGCCACGGCGATGCGCATCGACGGCAACGTGCTCATCGGCTGGCAGAGCGGCCAGCTCGAGCCGGTCGGGCTGCTGTCCCGGCTGGCGACCCTGCACGCGCTCATTGATGGGATTCCCGGGTTCGTCTGGAAGGACCACGGCTACGATCCGGGGGTCGGGCCATCCTCTGTGACCCCCCAACCGGGAGGTAGTGCCCCGTGAACGCTGTATGGGTCGTGATCGCCGTCGTGGTCGTGCTCGGGGGCGGCCTGGCGGTGTCGTACAACCGGTTCGTCCGGCAGCGCAACCTCGTCCAGGAGTCCTGGCGGCAGGTCGACGTCGAGCTGAACCGACGGCACGACCTGGTCCCGAACCTGGTTGAGAGCGTCAAGGGCTACGCCGCGCACGAGCGGCAGACGCTGGAGGCGGTGACCCAGGCGCGGGCGCTGGCGGCGTCGCCCGGCTCCGGGCCGTTGGAGCAGGCCGAGCAGGAGGGCGCGCTGTCTCGCGCCCTGCGCCAGCTGTTCGCGGTCGCGGAGTCGTACCCCGACCTCAAGGCGAGCGCGAACTTCCTGGACCTGCAGCGCCAGCTCGCCGAGACCGAGGACCGGCTCGCTGCCGGCCGCCGGTTCTACAACGCCAACGTCCGGGCGCTGAACACCCGGGTGGAGTCGTTCCCCTCGGCGCTGACCGCCAAGCTGTTCGGCTTCAAGCAGGCCGAGTACTTCACCGCGGACGACCCGCAGATCCGGGCCACCCCGCAGGTGTCGTTCTAGGCCAGCGTCGTTCGAGGCCGGTCAGGCCTCGGCCTCGCCCGCGGACTCCGCGGCCGGGGAGTTCCGGTGGCGGTGCAGCTCGAACCAGATCGGGATGACCGACAGCAGCACGATGCCGACGGCGATCAGGTCGATGTTGTTCTTGATGAAGGCCACGTTGCCCAGCCAGTAGCCCAGCATCGTGACCCCGGTGCCCCACAGCACCCCGCCGACGACCGACCAGGCGGCGTACGACCCGAACGGCATCCGGCCCACCCCGGCCATCGCCGTGATGAAGGTCCGCACGATCGGCACGAACCGGGCCAGCACGATGGCACGGGCGCCGAACCGGGCGAAGAAGTGGGCCGTCCGGTCGACGTACTCCTGCCGGAAGAGGCGGGAGTCGGTGCGGTTGAACACGCTGGGGCCGAACTTGTAGCCGATCCAGTAGCCGGTGAGGTTGCCGGCGACGGCGGCCAGCGAGATCAGCGCGGCGGTCAAGGCGATCGGCGTCTGGATGAACCCGCTCGCGACCAGCAGACCGGCGACGAACAGCAGCGAGTCGCCGGGGAGGAAGAACCCCACGAGCAGCCCGCACTCGGCGAAGACCACGGAGAGGATGGCGAGCAGCGCCCACGGGCCGAGGGACTGCAGGAAGGGCTGCGGGTCGAGCAGCGCGAGGGTGTTCACCCCGTCGAGGGTACGTGGAGTGATCTGGCAGGCTGCACGCGTGCCCGACGAGGAGCCGCCGCTGGCCGTGGACGACGCACTGGTCGGCGTCGGGCCGTGGAGCGGTCCCCGGCCGGACGACGAACGCTACGACCCGGACCTGCTCGCCGACGGAGACCGGCGCAACGTGGTCGACCGGTACCGGTACTGGCGGGTCGAGGCGGTCGTCGCCGACCTCGACCGGCGGCGGCACCCGTTCCACGTGGCGGTGGAGAACTGGGGTCACGACCTGAACATCGGCTCGGTGGTGCGGACCGCGAACGCCTTCCTGGCCGCCGAGGTGCACATCGTCGGGCGGCGTCGGTGGAACCGCCGCGGCGCGATGGTCACGGACCGTTACCAGCACGTGCGCCACCACCCGGACGCCGGTGCGTTGGCGGCGTGGGCGTCGTCGTCCGGCCTGCCCCTGCTCGGGGTGGACAACCTGCCGGGCGCGGTGCCGCTGGAGACCTACGACCTGCCGCGGGGGTGCGTGCTGGTCTTCGGCCAGGAGGGCCCGGGGCTGTCGGAGCCGATGCGTGAGCACTGTGTCGACGTCCTCTCGGTGGCCCAGTACGGCTCCACCCGCTCGATCAACGCCGGCGCGGCCGCCGCGATCGCGATGCACGCCTGGGTGCGCCGGCACGAGTTCGGGCAGCTGCCCGGCTCGACCGACCCGGGGTTGCCGACCGGTGGCATGCTGCCGTTATGACCGAGCGACTCGTCGTGGTCGGAGCCGATGCCGCGGGGATGTCCGCGGCGTCGCAGGCGCGCCGGATGCGGGGCCAGGAGGACCTCGAGATCGTGGCCTTCGAACGGAGCACGCATGCGTCCTACGCGGCCTGCGGCATCCCGTACTGGGTGTCCGGTGACGTGTCCGGCCCGGAGGCCCTGGTCGCGCGCTCCCCCGAGGAGCACCGCTCCCGGGGCATCGACCTGCGGATGAGTACCGAGGTGGTGGCCCTGGACGTGGCTGCCGGGACGGTCACCGCCCGCGACCTGGCCACGGGGGTCGAGGAGACGCTGTCCTACGACCACCTCGTGCTGGCCACCGGGGCGAGCCCGCTTCGGCCGCCGGTACCCAACATCGGCGCGGTCGGGGTGTACGGCGTCCAGACCCTGGACGACGGGGCGGCGCTGCTGGCCGGTCTCGAGGTGCTGGGGGAGGGGACCCGGCGGGCGCTGATCATCGGCGGCGGCTACATCGGCATCGAGATGGCCGAGGCGATGTGCAGCCGCGGTCTCGAGGTCACGGTGGTGACGATGGGTGAGGAGCCCATGGACACCCTCGACCCGGACATGGGTCGGCTGGTGCACGAGGCCATGGCGGGCATGGGCATCGACGTGCGCACGGCGACCTCAGTCGAGGCCATCGAGACGGACGCGGCCGGTCGGGCGGTCGGCGCTCGGGCTGGCGGCGAGCTGTTCGCAGCCGACCTGGTCGTGCTGGGCACGGGGGTGCGGCCGAACACGGCTCTGGCCGCCTCGGCTGGGCTGCCCCTGGGCCAGTACGGGGGGCTGCTCACCGACCGCCGGATGCGCGTGCGGGGGTACGACAACGTGTGGGCTGGGGGTGACTGTGTCGAGGTGCTCGACCTGGTGTCCGGTCAGCGGGTGGCCATCGCCCTCGGGACGCACGCGAACAAGCACGGGCAGGTCATCGGCACCAATGTGGGCGGCGGCTACGCCAGCTTCCCCGGGGTGGTGCGGACAGCGATCAGCAAGGTGTGCGACCTGGAGATCGCCCGGACCGGCCTGCGCGAGGCGGACGCCGTGGCGGCCGGGTTCGAGCCGGTGAGCGTGCGCGTGGAGTCGAGCACCCGGGCCGGGTACTACCCGGGGGCCCAGCCGCTGACCGTGAAGATGATCGCGGAGCGGCGGACCGGCCGGCTGCTCGGCGTCCAGATCGTCGGCCGGGAGGCGGCCGCCAAGCGGATCGACGCGGCGGCGGTCGCGCTGTGGAACCGGATGACGGTGGAGGAGATGACCGCCCTCGACCTCGGCTACGCCCCACCGTTCTCCCCGGTGTGGGACCCGGTGCTGATCGCGGCCCGCAAGGCCGTGGAGGCGGTCAACCGCACCCGCTGATCGCCATGGTCTGGGCGGACGTGGAAGGATCGAACCGTCCTGTCGGACCCGAGCAAGGAGACCGCGCGATGCCCATCGCATCCCCCGAGGCGTATGCCGAGATGATCGACCGGGCCAAGGCGGGTGCCTTCGCCTACCCGGCGATCAACTGCACGTCGTCCCAGACCATCGTGGCCGCGATCCGTGGCTTCGCCGAGGCGGAGAGCGACGGCATCGTCCAGATCTCGTGGGGCGGCGCCGAGTTCGCCTCCGGGCAGCTGGTCAAGGACATGGTCACGGGCGCCGTGGCGCTGGCCGAGTTCGCCCACGTGGTGGCCGCGAAGTACGACGTGCAGATCGCGCTGCACACCGACCACTGCCCGCCGACCAAGCTGGACGGGTACATGCGCCCGCTCATCGACGTGTCCGCCGAGCGGGTCGCCCGCGGGCAGGAGCCGCTGTTCCAGTCGCACATGTGGGACGGCTCGGCGGTGGCGCTGGGCGAGAACCTGGACATCGCGTCCGAGCTGCTGGACAAGTGCGCGGCCGCGCGGATCATCATGGAGCTCGAGATCGGTGTGGTCGGTGGCGAGGAGGACGGCGTCGAGGCCAAGCACGACGCCAAGCTGTACTCCACCCCGGAGGACGCGATCGCGACGGCGGAGAAGCTGGGCCTGGGCGAACGCGGCCGGTACATGGTCGCGGCGACGTTCGGCAACGTGCACGGGGTGTACAAGCCGGGCAACGTGGTGCTGCGCCCGGGCATCCTCAAGGAGCTGCAGGACGCCGTGGCGGCGAAGTTCGGCCTGACGGAGGGGTCCAAGCCGTTCGACCTGGTGTTCCACGGCGGGTCCGGGTCGCTCCTGTCGGAGATCCGCGAGGCGCTCGACTACGGCACCGTGAAGATGAACGTGGATACCGACACCCAGTACGCGTTCACCCGGCCGGTGGCCGACCACATGCTCAAGAACTACGACGGCGTCCTGAAGATCGACGGCGAGGTCGGCAACAAGAAGCAGTACGACCCGCGCGCCTGGGGCAAGGCCGCCGAGGCGGGCATGGCCGCCCGGGTCGTGCGGGCCTGCGAGGACCTGCGCTCGGCCGGCACCCAAACCACTGAGGGCAGGATGAGGCGATGAGCACCGAGAACCTGCTGGCCGGGCCACCACCGACCCACCTTCCGGCCGACCAGGTGCCGGCGGATCGCCTGGCCGGCGGCGCGGATCCCGTCTCGGTGGCGGCCGAGCACCCGACGTCCTCACTGGCCTGGGCGGTGCTGGCCGAGCGGGCCCTGGCCGCCGGCCAGCCGGTCACCGGGTACGCCTTCGCCCGTACCGGCTACCACCGGGGGCTGGACCAGCTGCGAGGTGCGGGCTGGAAGGGCCACGGGCCGATCCCCTGGGAGCACGAGCCGAACCGCGGCTTCCTGCGTTCCCTCGCCGCGCTGTCCCGTGCTGCGGACGCGATCGGTGAGACCGACGAGGCCGAGCGCTGCTCGGCGTTCCTCCGTGACAGCAGCAGCGAGGCGGCCCGCGCCTTGCTCGGTTGATCGGCAGACCCCGCCGTTCACCGGGCGCGCACGACCCGACGGAGGCATCCCCCGCTTGCCTCCGCCGGGTCCCGGCTGAGCCTGCCCCGTCCCCCTCCGGTCCGCCTGGCCGCGAGCGGCCATTGTCACTAATCTGCCGTTATGAGTTCGCCGTTGGAGCCCTGGGGTGTGGACGATCAGGCCGAGGCCGTCTACCGCATGGTGCTCCGGCAGCCCGGGCGGACGTCGGAGGAGCTGGCGCTCGACCTGGGCCGACCGTCCGCTGCGGTCGCCGAGGATCTCCGGCTGCTCGCCGGTCTCGACCTGGTCCACCTGGACGACGGCGACCGGATCGCTCCGTACCCGCCGGTTCCGGCCCTGGGCGCCCTGCTGGCCCGGGAGCAGGATCGGATGACCCAACGGCGCCGCGAGCTGGCCACCACCCGGCTGGCCGTGGACACCTATGCGCTGGAGCACCTGGCCGGCGCGGGGTCGCGCCGGCTCGACTACAGCCTCGAGGTCGTCCCGGCCGACGACACCCTCGCCCTCACCGAACGCCTGACCGAGCAGTCGGTGGGGACGATCCGGGTCTTTCTCCACCCGAGCAGCTGGCCCCAGGTGGTCCGACCGGGTATGCGCGACCTGAACCGACGGGTGCTCCGCTCAGGCCGGCGCTTCCACACCGTCTTCGACGCTCGGCTGCTCGAGGAGCCGGAGGCACTCGAGATCGCCCAGGAGTGGCTGGCCCTCGGTGACCGCATCCGGGTGGCAGCCGAGCTGCCCGCTCGGCTCATCCTGTTCGGCCAGGACGCCGCGCTGGTGAGCGTGCCGTGGGGAGATCCCGGCCGCTCCGACGCGATCATCCAGCAGCCGGAGGCGATCCGGCTGCTCGGCTGGGCGTTCGACCGGGTGTGGGAGGCGGCCCGTCCCCTGCCGGTTGGCGGTCGGGCCGGGGACGACGTCGACCGGGACCGCCGCCGGGTGCTCGAGCTGCTCGCCCTCGGGGCGAAGGACGAAGCGATCGCCCGGCACCTCGGGGTGTCGCTGCGGACGGCGCGTCGCCGGGTGGCGGACCTCTTCGACGAGCTCGGCGCCGCGACCCGCTTCCAGGCCGGGGTCGAGGCGGGCCGCCGGGGGTGGGTGTGACCGGGACCGCCGTCGCGGTACTGCTCCGGTAGCCTGCGGACGGTCGTCGTCCGACGGCCGGAGAGGGGACGACGTGCCTGCGATCGTGCTGGTCGGAGCCCAGTGGGGCGACGAGGGCAAGGGCAAGGCGACCGACCTCCTGGGCAGCGCCGTCGACTACGTCGTCCGGTTCAACGGGGGCAACAACGCCGGCCACACCATCGTCGTGGCCGGCGAGAAGTACGCGCTGCACCTGCTGCCCACCGGGATCCTGACCCCCGGCGTCGTCCCGGTCATCGGTAACGGGGTGGTCATCGACCTGTCCGTGCTGTTCCGGGAGATCGACGACCTCCAGGCGCGCGGGGTCGACACCTCCCGGCTCGTGGTCAGCGCCAACGCCCACCTGATCCCCCCGTACAACCGCACCCTCGACAAGGTGGTCGAGCGGTTCCTCGGCAGCCGCCGGATCGGCACCACCGGACGCGGCATCGGCCCGACCTACGCGGACAAGATGAACCGGATCGGCATCCGGGTGCAGGACCTGTTCGACGCCAAGATCCTGCTGCAGAAGGTCGAGGGTGCCCTCGACCAGAAGAACCACCTGCTCGTGAAGGTCTACAACCGCCGGGCCATCACCGCGGAGGCGGTGACCGAGGAGCTGCTCTCCTTCGCCGACCGGCTGCGGCCCATGGTGGTCGACTCCGGGCTGCTGCTGTCCAAGGCCCTGGACGACGGCCGCACGGTGCTGCTCGAGGGCGGCCAGGCCACCCTGCTGGACGTCGACCATGGCACATACCCGTTCGTGACGTCGTCCAACGCCACCGCCGGCGGGGCCTGCACCGGCTCCGGCGTGCCCCCCACCCGCATCGACCGGGTGATCGCCGTGGTCAAGGCGTACGCGACCAGGGTGGGCGAGGGGCCGTTCCCCACCGAGCTGTTCGACGCGGACGGCCAGCGGCTGCTCACCGTCGGCGGCGAGTTCGGCACCACCACCGGGCGGCCGCGGCGCTGCGGCTGGTACGACGCCCCGGTCGCCCGCTACGCCGCCCGCATCAACGGGGTGACCGACTTCGTGCTCACCAAGCTGGACGTGCTCACCGGATTCGAGCGGATCCCGGTGTGCGTGGCCTACGAGGTGGACGGCGAGCGGGTCGACGAGCTGCCGGTGTCGCAGACTGACTTCCACCACGCCAAGCCGCTGTACGAGTACCTGCCGGGCTGGACCGAGGACCTGTCGCAGGCCCGCACCCTGGCCGACCTGCCGGCCCGGGCCCGGTCGTACGTCGACTTCCTGGAGCGCGTCTCGGGGGCGCCGATGTCGGCGATCGGGGTCGGTCCCGGTCGGGACCAGACGATCGTCGTCCGCGACCTGCTGGGTTGACAGGGTGTCGGCCTTGGCCGGCTCCGCCTGACAGGCTGCTCGTCGCGCCCTCGACGCTGCGCTCCTAGGCTGGAGGCCACCACCGATCCAGCGTTTGATCCAGGGAGTGCGCCATGTCCGTTCCGACCCCTGACCCGGCCCGCGGCGCCGAGGTCTACGCCCTCGACCGCGCGCACGTCTTCCACTCCTGGTCCGCGCAGAAGCCGCTCGACCCGATGGTCGTGGCCGGCGCAGAGGGCAGCTACGTCTGGGACTACGACGGCAACCGGTTCCTGGACTTCTCCAGTCAGCTGGTCAACGTGAACATCGGCCACCAGCACCCCAAGGTGGTCGCCGCGATCCAGGAGCAGGCGGCCAAGCTGGCCACCATCGCGCCGCAGCACGCCAACGAGGCGCGTGGCGAGGCCGCGAAGCGGATCGCCGGCCTCGCCCCGGAGGGCATGAACAAGGTCTTCTTCACCAACGGCGGCGCGGACGCCATCGAGAATGCGATCCGGATGGCCCGGCTGCACACCGGCCGGCCGAAGGTGCTGTCCACCTACCGCAGCTACCACGGCAACACCGGCGCCGCGATCAACGCGACCGGGGATCCCCGCCGCTGGCCGAACGAGTACGCCGATGGGCACGTGCACTTCTTCGGGCCGTACCTGTACCGGACGTCGTTCTGGTCGACGACGCCGGAGCAGGAGTCGGAGCGGGCGCTGCAGCACCTCGACCAGATCATCCAGTTCGAGGGCCCGTCCACGATCGCCGCTGTGCTCATTGAGAGCGTGCCCGGCACGGCCGGCATCCTGGTGCCCCCGCCCGGCTACCTCGAGGGCGTCCGGGCACTGTGCGACACGTACGGCCTGGTGTTCATCGCCGACGAGGTCATGGCCGGCTTCGGGCGCACCGGCCAGTGGTTCGCCTTCGAGCACTTCGGCGTGACGCCGGACCTGATCACCTTCGCCAAGGGCTCGAACTCCGGCTACGTCCCGGTCGGCGGCGTCGTGATCAGCGACCCCATCGCCGCCACCTTCGACGAGCGGGTCTTCCCCGGCGGCCTCACCTATTCCGGCCACCCGCTGGCCGCGGCGTCCATCGTCGCGTCCATCGACGCGATGAAGGAGGAGCGCATCGTCGAGAACGCCGCACAGATCGGCGAGACGGTGCTCGGCCCCGGGCTGCGCGAGCTGGCCGAGCGGCACCCGGTGGTCGGTGAGGTCCGCGGCCTGGGCGTCTTCTGGGCCGTCGAGCTGGTCTCCGACCGGGCCACCCGCGCCATGCTGGCCCCGTACGGCGGCAGCTCGCCGGCCATGAACGAGCTGGTCGCGGAGTCCAAGAAGCGCGGCCTGCTGCCGTTCACCAACTTCAACCGCATGCACGTCGTCCCGCCGTGCACGGTCTCCGAGGCCGAGGCCAAGGAGGGCCTGGCCATCCTCGACGAGGTCCTCGCCGTCGTCGACCGGCACTACACCGGGTGAGCGGCCCGCCGTCGCGCCGATAGGGTCGGCGCCGTGAAGGTCCTGGTCATCGGCAGCGGCGCCCGCGAGCACGCGCTGTGCCGCAGCCTCGCGGCCGACCCCGAGGTGGTTGAGCTCGCCTGTGCGCCCGGCAACGCGGGCACCGGTGAGGTCGCCAGGAACCTGCTGCTGGACGACGTCCAGCCGCAGCTGATCGCCGACCTCGCCGAGAGCTGGGGCGCGGACCTCGTGGTCATCGGGCCGGAGGCGCCGCTCGTGGCCGGTGCGGCCGACGCGGTGCGCGCACGCGGTATCGACTGCTTCGGCCCGTCTGCGGAGGCCGCCCAGATCGAGGGCAGCAAGGCCTTCGCCAAGCAGGTGATGGCCGCGGCAGGGGTGCCCACCGCCATGGCCCACGTCTGCGAGACGCCGGACGAGGTGGCCGCCGCGCTGGACGCGTTCGGGCCGCCCTACGTCGTCAAGGACGACGGCCTCGCGGCGGGCAAGGGTGTCGTCGTCACCACCGACCGGGACGAGGCGCTGGCCCACGCCGCCGCCTGTGGCCGGGTGGTGGTCGAAGAGTTCCTCGACGGCCCCGAGGTCTCGCTGTTCGCCGTCACCGACGGCAGCACGGTCTGCCCGCTGCAGCCCGCTCAGGACTTCAAGCGGGTCGGGGACGGCGACACCGGGCCGAACACGGGCGGGATGGGGGCCTACTCCCCGCTGCCGTGGGTGTCCGAGGGGTTCGTCGACGAGGTGCTCGAGCAGGTCCTGCAGCCCACGATCGACGAGATGGCCCGCCGCGGCACGCCGTTCTCCGGGCTGCTCTACGCCGGGCTGGTGCTCAGCTCGCGGGGACTGCGGGTGATCGAGTTCAACGCCCGGTTCGGAGACCCGGAGACCCAGGTGGTCCTGGCCCGGCTGCGCAGCCCGCTCGCGGTGCTGCTGCACCAGGCCGCGACCGGGGAGCTCGGCGACCGGCCCGCCCTCGCCTGGGCCGCCGACGCCGCCGTGACGGTGGTCGTGGCCGCCGACGGCTACCCGGCGACGCCGCGGTCCGGCGACCCGATCGGCGGGCTGCCGGACGCCGCTCGGGTGGACGGGGCGTACGTCCTGCACGCCGGCACCCGGCTCGGGCCGGACGGCGAGGTGCTCAGCAACGGCGGCCGGGTGCTGTCGGTCGTGGGCACCGGGGCGGACCTGTCCCAGGCCCGGGACCGGGCCTACGCGGCCGTGGCGAAGATCTCGCTGGCCGGCTCGCACCACCGCAGCGACATCGCGTTGCTGGCGTCCTCGTCGCCGGGTTAGCCGACGGCTAGCCGGCGGCCAGGGCCCGCAGGAAGCTCTCCACGATCGGCCCGGCCGTGCCCGCCCCGGTGGCCCCGTCGTGGACGAAAGCCGCGAAGGCGATCCCGCCCTGGAAGCCCACCAGCCACCCGTGGGTCTTCGGCGGGTTGTCCGTCCCGTACTCGGCCGTGCCGGTCTTGGCGGCCACCGGTCCTCCCGGCAGGCCGTTCAGGACGGTGCCGGTACCCGACGTGACCACCTCGCGCATGAGGCTCGCGATGGTGGCCGCCTGGGCCGGCTCGACGGGGCCGGCGGTGACCACGGACGCCGACGACGATGCGGGAGCCGACGCCCCCGACATCCCGGTCGGGCTCGAGGACAGGACCAGGTGCGGGGTCACGGGGCCGCCGTGGGCGATGCTGGCGGCGGCGACGGCCATGGCCAGTGGGCTCACTGTGACCTGGCCCTGCCCGAACGAGTCCGCTGCCAGGTTCACGCCGGTCTCACCGGTCGGAATGTTCCCGCTGGCCGCCGGGGTCCCCAGCGCCCAGGGCACGCCGACACCCAAGGAGGCGGCGGCCTGGGCCAGGTCGGACGACCCCAGCCGGGAGGACAGCCCGATGAACGCGGTGTTGCACGACTGCGCGAAGTCCCGGTGGAAGGGCACCGTGCCCAGGACCTCGTGGTTGTAGTTGTGGAACGTCTTGCCGTCCACCGTCGCGAACTCCGGGCAGGCCACCGGCTCGTCGACGCTCAGCCCGTGGCGCAGCAGGGCGAGTGTCGTGACGATCTTGAAGGTGGACCCGGGGGAGTACTGCCCGAGCAGGGCGGTGTCGTAGCCGCCGGCATCCGGGTCCACGGCCACGGCCAGCACGTCCCCGGTGGCCACGTCGACGGCGACGAGCGCGCTCGGGCTCGTGCTGCCGGTCACCGCGTTGTCCGCGGCCTCCTGCGTCCGCGCGTCCAGGGTGGTCCGCAACGGCTGGCCGGCGACCGGTGCCACGGACCACAGCGTGCTCGCGGAGGTGGTGCCGGTGTCGTCGGTGTGAAGCAGGTCCACGCGGATCCCCGCGGTGCCGACGAGCTGCGCGTCGTACTGCAGCGACAGCCCGGTCAGGCCGGTGGTGTCGGTGGCCGCCACCCGGCCGTTCGAGGCGACGACCAGCTCCTGGGTGGCGGGGCCCACGGTGCCCAGCAGGGAGCGGGCGAACGACCGGGTCGGCGCCAACGGCAGCTGGTCGTCCTGCAGGACGACCCCTGGCAGCGCGCGCAGCTGGGCGCGCAGCGGCGTGTAGTCGGCCGGGCGCAGCACGATGACCGGCACGAGCTGGTTGGGACCGGCGGCCCGGGCGCGCTGCTCGAGCTGGACCGCGTCCACCCCGAGCAGCGCGCCCAGCTGATGGGCCAGCTGGTGCAGGTTCGTCGCCTTGGTGGGGTTGATCCCGACGTCGACGACCGGACGCTCGGTGACCAGCGGGGTGCCGTCCCTGCCCTCGATGGCGGCTCGGGCCGCCGTGCTGCGCACCGCGACCAGCTGGTCCCCGGCGCCGAGGCGCGGGTGGACGACCGTCGGGCTCCAGGCGAGCAGCCAGCTGCCCGAGGGCCGGACGAAGGCGGCCGTGGTGCCATAGGTCCAGCGCGCGCCGCCCGGGAACGTCCAGGTGACGCTCAGGTCGTCGGTCAGGCGGTCGCCGTGGAGGTGCCGGCCGGTGACCGTGACACTCGGGTGCGTGTCGCCGAGGCCCTTGACGATGTGCGCGTAGGCCGCGGCCACCGATGTCGACGAGGACCCCTGCACGGCGACGCCGTCCCAGGAGCCGGACGTCCAGGCGCGCACCAGTGCGTCCGTGGCGGCCTGGGCCGCCTGGTCGGCCGAGTGGCGGCGGTACAGGACCACTCCGGTCGCGGTCGCGGCCAGCACCACGGCCGCGAGGACGCCGGCGGTCCAGCGTCGGCCATGGCCGCGACGGCGTGAGCTGGGGTACTGGCTGCGGGAGTCGCCTATCACCGCTTCATTCTGGCCACGGCCGGCTCCGTCTGGGCGGGCGGGCGCCGATCAGTACGGCGGGATCTCGTCGTCGTGCGGTGACCGGGGCGTGGGCGGCCGGGTGGCCCAGTCGGGTGTGCCGGGCAGCGGTGGGGGTTTCGTGGTGTAGGTGTGTCCGGTGGGCAGCGTCCAGGTGAAGTGCCCAGGTCGGGGCTGGACCAGGGTCCAGCCGGCTTCGTGTTTGCCGCGGTGGTGGTGGCGGCACTCGGCTCCGGTGTTGTGGTCAGCGGTCGGTCCAAGCGGGAACGGCACCGTGTGGTCAAGGTCGCAGACGTGGGCCGGGACCCGGCAGCCGGGGAAGGTGCAGGTTCGGTCACGGCTGCGGACGTGGCTGTCGAGATCGGCCGGGGGCCGGTAGCGGGTACGGCCGACGTCGAGGATGGCGCCGCTGGTGGGATCGGTGAGGATGCGCCGCCAGGTGGCGTTCCCGGCGAGCAGTCGCGCGAGGTCGGCGGGGATGGGCCCGAAGCCGGGCAGCTCGCCGGGCTGATCGTCGAGGCCGAGCAAGGTGGTGGCGGCGACGATGACGTCGGCGCGGGCCCGTCGCCGTGGGTTGGTGGGCAGTCGTCCGGCCGGGTGGCAGGTGGCGGTGCCGGTGTCGCGCAGCGCGGTGAACACCGCGACGAGGGTGTCGGCGCGGCGGGCGTCGACGCTGCGGGGGTCGCCCGGGCCGGTGGCGGCGAAGGCGATCCGGTCGAGTGTGTCGAACACGGCGAGGGCGTCGGGGGCCGGCAGGTTGGCCCGCAGGTCGGCCATCCCGTCGGTCTGCGGCTCCACGGACACCCCGCGGCCGGCCACGGCCACCTGGTGACGGGCAGTGGCGGCGGCCGGGTCGACCGCGAGGACCGCGCGGCGGGTGATCGCGCGGACCTGGGCGGCGGTCCGCCCGCCCACCCGGGGCAGCACCGCGGACTCCACCTGGGCGCACTGGGTGTCGTCCAGGGCGACGGTCTCCGCGGCCAGCACCCGGGCGATCGTCAGGGTGATGGCGCCGTGGTGCAGGGCGGCCAGGGTGCCGGGCAGGGACCGGGCCCAGACCACCGCCTCGCCGAGGCGGTCCTCCCCGCCCCGGCGGGACAGCCCCAGCGCGGCGGCGACCTCGTCGGCGGCGAACTCGCTGATCCCGCGGATCGGGCCCGGGCCGGGGCGGCGCGCGGCCAGCTCGGCGATCGCCGCTGCCTGCGCGGCCTGGGCGTGCGCGACCTGCTTGTCCCAGCCCTTGACCAGCTCGATCAGCGTGAAGTCCGACGCCGTCGCCGGGTCCCCCGCGGCGGCCAGCATGGCGGCCAGCTCCAGCCCGGCCGGACCGGCCACCGCCTCCTCCAGCGACACCGGCCAGCCGAACACCGCCGCCGGGTCGACTGGGTCCTCCACCACTGTGTCGAACATACGTTCGAGTATCTCATCCGGTGGACCATCCGGCAACCCCAGATCTACACCGAACCGCAAGCAGCACAACGACTTTTCGGACTGCGGCCGAGCGTTCGGCGCGGATACGGAACAATGGTCGGGTGCCTGCCCCCGAACCCCTGATCCCCGACGTCCTGGCCGCCCGGTACGCCTCCGCCGCCATGACCGACCTGTGGTCCCCCGCGCGCAAGGTCGTCCTCGAGCGCCAGCTGTGGATCGCCGTGCTGCGGACCCAGCGCGACCTCGGCGTCGCCGTCCCCGACGGGGCCATCGAGGCGTACGAGAAGGTCGTCGACGACGTCGACCTGGCCTCGATCGCGGCCAGGGAGCGGGTCACCCGACACGACGTGAAGGCGCGCATCGAGGAGTTCTGCGTGCTCGCCGGGCACGAGCAGATCCACAAGGGCATGACCTCGCGGGACCTCACCGAGAACGTCGAGCAGCTGCAGATCCGGGCCAGCCTGCTTCTCGTCCGCGACCACGCGGTGGCCGCGCTGGGCCGGCTGGCCGCTCTCGCGGTCCGCTACGACCACCTGGTGATCGCTGGGCGCAGCCACAACGTCGCGGCCCAGGCGACCACGCTGGGCAAGCGGTTCGCCAGCGCGGCCGAGGAGCTGCTGGTCGCCTACGAGCGGCTGGCGGACCTCGTCGCCCGCTACCCGCTGCGCGGCATCAAGGGCCCGGTGGGCACCGCCCAGGACCAGCTCGACCTGCTGGACGGCGACCCGGCCAAGCTCGCCGACCTCGAGCAGCGGGTGGCCGAGCACCTCGGGTTCACCCGGGTGCTCGACAGCGTCGGCCAGGTGTACCCGCGCTCGCTGGACCTGGACGTCGTCAGCGCGCTGGCCCAGCTGGCCGCCGGGCCGTCCAGCCTGGCCACCACGATCCGGCTGATGGCCGGCCACGAGCTGGTCACCGAGGGGTTCAAGCCCGGCCAGGTCGGCTCCTCGGCCATGCCGCACAAGATGAACACCCGCTCCTGCGAGCGGGTCAACGGGCTGGCCGTCGTGCTGCGCGGCTACCTGTCGATGGTCGGCGAGCTGGCCGGCGACCAGTGGAACGAGGGCGACGTCGCCTGCTCCGTCGTGCGCCGGGTGGCCCTGCCGGACGCCTTCTTCGCCCTCGACGGGCTGCTCGAGACGTTCCTCACCGTGCTCGACGAGTTCGGCGCGTTCCCGGCGGTGGCCGAGCGCGAGCTGGACCGCTACCTGCCGTTCCTCAGCACCACGAAGGTGCTCATGGCGGCGGTGCGCAAGGGCGTGGGCCGGGAGGCCGCCCACGAGGTGATCAAGGAGCATGCGGTGGCCGTCGCGCTGCGGATGCGCGAGCAGGGCGCCGAACGCAACGACCTGCTCGACCGGCTGGCCACCGACCCGCGGCTCGGGCTGACCCGCGCCGAGCTGGACGCCCTGGTGGCCGAGCCGCTGGCGTTCACCGGTGCCGCCGTCGACCAGGTGGCCCGGGTGGCGGCCCGGGTCGAGGCGGTCGTGGCCGCCCACCCGGAGGCCGCCGGTTACACGCCGGCGGCGATCCTGTGAGCGTCCCGGTGACGCTCCAGGGGCTCAGCCACGTGTACAGCGGGAAGGTCCGCGACCTGTACGAGCTGCCCGACGGCCAGCTGCTGTTCGTGGCCTCGGACCGGATCTCCGCCTATGACCAGGTGCTGCCGTCCCCCATCCCGGACAAGGGTCGGATCCTGACCCAGCTGTCGCTGTGGTGGTTCGAGCAGCTGGCCGACCTGGTGCCCAACCACGTGGTCTCCACCGACGTGCCGGCCGAGGTGGCCGGACGGGCGCTGGTCTGCGAGCGGCTGGCGATGGCCCCGGTCGAGTGCGTGGCCCGGGGCTATCTCACCGGGTCCGGCCTGCTCGACTACCAGCGCGACGGCGCGGTGTGCGGGATCGCGCTGCCGCCCGGCCTGGTGGACGCCTCCCGGCTGCCCGAGCCGATCTTCACCCCGGCCACCAAGGCGGAGCTGGGCGAGCACGACGAGAACGTCTCCTTCGACGCCGTCCGCGGCACGGTCGGCGACCCGACGGCGCAGGACCTGCGCCGGCTGACCCTCGCGGTCTACGGCCGGGCCGAGGCGGTCGCGCGCGAGCGCGGCATCATCGTCGCGGACACCAAGCTGGAGTTCGGCCACCGGGGCGACGGCACCCTCGTCCTCGCCGACGAGGTGCTCACGCCGGACTCCTCACGGTTCTGGCCGGCCGACTCCTGGCAGCCGGGCCGGCCCCAGCCGTCCTTCGACAAGCAGTACGTCCGGGACTGGCTGACCTCGCCGGCGTCCGGCTGGTCGAAGGACTCCGGCGACCCGCCACCGGCGCTGCCGGACGACGTGGTGGAACGGACCAGGGCCAAGTACGTCGAGGCCTACGAGCGACTGACGGGACGGCGGTTCGCATGAGTACCTGGCTGGTGACCGGTGGCGCGGGCTACATCGGGGCGCACGTGGCCCGAGCCCTGACCAGGGCCGGCTACGGCGTCGTCGTGCTCGACGACCTGTCCAGCGGCCACCGTGACTTCGTCGAGGGCGGAGTGCCGTTCGTCGAGGGCTCGGTGGTCGACCCCAGCGCCGTCCATGCGGCCCTGTCCGAGTACTCCTGCGCCGGCGTGGTCCACCTGGCCGGGTTCAAGTACGCCGGGGTCTCGGTGGAGCGCCCGCTGCACACCTACCGGCAGAACGTCTCGGGCACCCAGGTGCTGCTCGAGGCGATGACCGACCTCGGCATCGAGCAGCTGGTGTTCTCGTCCTCCTCAGCGGTTTACGGCACCCCCGACCTCGACCAGGTGACCGAGCAGACCGCCACCGGGCCCGAGTCGCCGTACGGCGAGAGCAAGCTGGTGGCCGAGTGGCTGATCCGCGACGTCGCGCGGATGGCCCCACTGCGGCACACCTCGTTGCGCTACTTCAACGTCGTGGGTACCGCGTACGACGACATCCTGGACACCAGCCCGCACAACCTGTTCCCGCTGGTCCTCGACGCCCTCCTCGAGGGTCGATCCCCGGTGGTCTTCGGCACCGACTACCCCACCCCGGACGGCTCCTGCGTCCGCGACTACGTGCACGTGGCCGACATCGCGGACGCGCACCTGGCCGCCGTGCGGGCACTGGAGGAAGGGCGGGCGCTCGAGCCGGTCTACAACCTCGGCAGCGGCGCCGGCACCAGCGTGCTGCAGATCATGGACGCGATGGCCCGCGGCACCGGTATCGCGTTCCAGCCGGGACTCGGTCCGCGGCGACCCGGTGACCCGGCCCGGATCGTGGCCAGCGGAGAGCTGGCCACGCGCGACCTCGACTGGGCGATGAGGCACTCGCTCGACGACATGGTCACGTCGGCCTGGGCCGCACGCAGCCGGTCGCTGGCGACCTGACGGCGCCGACCGAGGGGGACGACCATGGCCGAGGTGTCGCCGCAGCCGGCAGCGGACGCTGACCCGTCGTTCTTCCAGCGCCGTGAGCCCGGCGGAGAACGACTGTCCCGGTCGGTGGAGACCTGGTCGGCCGTGCTGCTGTCGATCACCGTGATCCTCACCGCCTGGAGCGGCTTCCAGGCGAGCAAGTGGGGTGGGGCCATGTCGATCGCCTTCAGTCAGGCCTCCTCCGCCCGGATCCAGGCGAACCGGGCGGCAACCGAGGTGGCCCAGGCCCGGCAGGCCGACCTCAGCATCTACACCCTCTGGGTGCAGATGAAGGCGGCGAAGGACGAGTCGGCGGCGGCCTACGTCCAGGCCCGGTTCACGGACCGGTTCACGGTGGCCTTCGACGAGTGGGTCGCGCAGGGTGGGATCAGCAGCCCCGGCACCGCGCCGCTCTCGCCCTTCGCCCTGAAGTCCTACGTCCCGCCCGGAACCCAGGAGCAGGCGGCCCTGGACGCCCGCGCCGATGAGCGGTTCGAGCAGGCACTGAGCAGCAACCAGCGCAGCGACAACTACACGGTCCTGGGCGTCCTGTTCGCCGTGGTCCTGTTCTTCTCCGCCATGGCGACCCGGTTCGCCAACCGCCGGCTGCAGCTCGGGATGCTCGGCTTCGCCTCGGTGACGTTCGTCGCCGGCGTCGCGTTCTTGCTCGGCTTCCCCAAGCTGCTCTGACCGGCACGGGCGGCGGGCGGTCGGCCGTCGTCCGCCGGGTAGGCTGGAACCCTGACCCCGCGACCTGAGTTGGAGCACCCCGTGGCCCGCGTCGTCGTCGACGTCATGCTCAAACCCGAGATCCTCGACCCGCAGGGTCAGGCCGTCCAAGGAGCGTTGAGCCGCCTCGGTTTCGCCGGGGTCGGCAGCGTCCGCCAGGGCAAGCGCTTCGAGATCGAGCTGGACGGCGATCTCGACGAAGCCACCCGCGCGCGGATCGAGGAGCTGGCCGCCACCCTGCTCGCCAACACCGTGATCGAGGACTACCGGGTGCGGGTGGAGGGCTGATGGCCCGCATCGGCGTCGTCACGTTCCCCGGTTCGCTCGACGACCGGGACGCGGCCCGAGCGATCACCGTGGCCGGTGGTGAGCCGGTGCCGCTGTGGCACAAGGACCGGTCCCTGGCCGGAGTCGACGCCGTCGTCCTGCCTGGTGGGTTCTCCTACGGCGACTATCTGCGCTGCGGGGCCATCGCCCGGTTCGCTCCGGTCATGGAGCTGATCATCGACGGGGCGCAGGGCGGCCTACCGGTGCTCGGCATCTGCAACGGCTTCCAGATCCTGTGCGAGACCCACCTGCTGCCCGGGGCGCTCACCCGCAACGACAGCCTGCACTTCGTCTGTCGCGACCAGCGGCTGCGCATCGACAGCACCAGCACGGTGTGGACGTCCGACTACGCGCTCGGCCAGGAGATCGTCGTCCCGCTGAAGAACGGCGAGGGCGGCTACGTCGCGGACGAGCGCACCCTCGACGAGCTCGAGGCCGAGGGCCGGGTCGTGGCCCGCTACCTCGAGGTCAACCCGAACGGCTCGCGGCGGGACATCGCGGGCATCTCGAACGCGGCCGGCAACGTGGTCGGCCTGATGCCGCACCCGGAGCACGCCGTGGAGCCGCTCACCGGCCCGAGCACCGACGGGCTGGCCTTCTTCACCTCGATCCTGAGCCGGCTGGTGCGGGCATGAGCTTCGACACGGTCGACGACGCCCGGCACACCCCGGACGAGGACCAGCCCTGGGCCGAGCTCGGCCTCAAGCAGGACGAGTACGAGCGGGTCCGCGAGATCCTCGGCCGCCGGCCGTCGTCGTCCGAGCTGGCCATGTACTCGGTGATGTGGAGTGAGCACTGCTCCTACAAGTCGAGCAAGGTGCACCTGCGCCAGTTCGCTGAGAAGCAGACCGAGGCTGCGAAGGAGTCCCTGCTCGTCGGCATCGGGGAGAACGCCGGGGTCGTCGACATCGGCGACGGCTGGGCGGTGACCTTCAAGGTCGAGTCGCACAACCACCCCAGCTACGTGGAGCCGTATCAAGGGGCCGCGACCGGCGTGGGCGGCATCGTCCGCGACATCCTCACCATGGGGGCCCGGCCGATCGCGGTCATGGACCCGCTGCGGTTCGGCCCCGCCGACGCTCCCGACACCCGCCGGGTGCTGCCCGGCGTGGTCGCCGGGATCGGCGGCTACGGCAACTGCCTGGGCCTGCCCAACATCGGCGGCGAGGTCGTCTTCGACGAGTCCTACGCCGGCAACCCGCTGGTCAACGCGCTGTGCGTCGGCTCGCTGCGGCACGAGGACATCAAGCTGGCCAAGGCCACCGGCGTCGGCAACCTGGTCGTGCTGTTCGGCGCCAAGACCGGTGGCGACGGCATCGGCGGGGTCTCGGTGCTGGCCTCGGAGACCTTCGACGCCGACAAGCCCAGCAAGCGACCCAGCGTGCAGGTCGGTGACCCGTTCACCGAGAAGCTGCTCATCGAGTGCTGCCTGGAGATCTTCGCCGAGGACCTCGTCGTCGGCATCCAGGACCTCGGCGGCGCCGGGATCTCCTGCGCGACGTCCGAGATGGCCAGCGCCGGCACCGGCGGCATGCACGTGGTGCTCGACCGGGTGCCGCTGCGCGACCCCACGCTCTCGCCCGAGGAGATCCTCATGAGCGAGTCGCAGGAGCGCATGTGCGCCGTCGTCGAGCCGGCCAAGCTGGACCGGTTCATGGGGATCTGCCGGCGGTGGGACATCAGCGCGACCGTCATCGGCGAGGTCACCGACACCGACCGGCTGGTCATCGAGTGGCACGGCGAGACCGTGGTCGACGTGCCGCCGCGCACCGTGGCGCACGAGGGCCCGGTCTACCAGCGCCCGTACGAGCGGCCGGCCGACCAGGACGCCCTGCAGGCCGACGCGCCCACGGCGCAGCGGCTGGTCCGACCCGGTACTGCCGAGGAGCTGCGGAACACCTTGCTGAGGCTGGTGTCCTCACCCAACCTGGCCGCCAAGAGCTGGGTCACCAGCCAGTACGACAAGTACGTCCAGGGCAACACGGTGCTGGCTCAGCCGGAGGACGCCGGCGTCGTCCGGGTCGACGAGAGGACCGGTCGCGGGGTCGCGATCAGCACCGACGCGAACGGCCGGTTCACCAAGCTGGACCCGTACGCCGGCGCGCAGCTGGCCCTGGCCGAGGCGTACCGCAACGTGGCCGCCACCGGCGCGAAGCCGTTGGCCGTGACCAACTGCCTCAACTTCGGCTCGCCGGAGGACCCGGCCGTCATGTGGCAGTTCGCCGAGGCCGTCCGCGGGCTGGCCGACGCCTGCGAGGCGCTCGACGTGCCGGTGACCGGCGGCAACGTGAGCTTCTACAACCAGACCGGTGAGGTCGCGATCCTGCCCACCCCCGTGGTCGGGGTGCTGGGTGTCATCGACGACGTCGCCCGGCGGACACCGATGGCGCTGGGGCCGGAGGGCGAGAGCATCCTGCTGGTCGGGGAGACCCGCGACGAGCTGGGCGGCTCCGAGTGGGCGCACGTCGTCCACGGGCACCTGGGCGGGCTGCCCCCGTCCGTCGACCTGAAGCGGGAACGGCAGCTGGCCGAGATCCTGGTCGCCGGGTCGCGCGACGGCATGCTCACCGCTGCGCACGACGTCTCCGAGGGCGGCGTGGCGCTGGCCCTGGTGGAGATGGCGCTGCGCGGCGGCCGGGGCGCGCGCGTGGTGCTGCCGGACGACGTCGACCCGTTCGTCGCGCTGTTCTCTGAGTCGACCGGTCGCGCCGTGGTCGTCGTCCCGCGCTCGGAGGAGCTGCGGTTCACCGACATGTGCGTGGCCCGGCACGTCCCGGTGGTCCGGGTGGGCGTCGTGGACGGCGTGGGCGACCAGGCCGACCTCGACGTCCAGGGGCAGTTCTCGGTGTCGTTGGCCCAGCTGCGGACGGCGTCCGAGGCGACGCTGCCGGCGCTGTTCGGCCCCACTGTCGGCTGAGCCGGTCGTCCGTGCCGGCCGGCCCGAACCCGCCCGAGGCGGTGCTGGCCGAGCTGGTGGCCGCGCTGCGGTCCTGGGCGCCCCCGGGTGACCCGCTCCAGGCCAGCCTCGACGCCGCGGGGCGGCCCGGGATCGCCGGCGGGCCGGAGCAGCTCGTGCTCGACCTGGTCGTCGCCGCCGACGACCTCGCCGGCTCCCGGCCCGACCTGGCCGCTCCGCCGCTGCCCCGCCCGGCGCTGCGGACCGCGGTCAAGCTGCTCACGGCACGGCTGGCCGAGCAGATCCCGGGACGCAGCGTCGAGGTCAGGGTCCCGCCGTTCGTGGCGGTCCAGGTGGACCCGTCGGGCGGCCACGGCCCACGGCACACCCGGGGGACTCCGCCGGCGGTGATCGAGACCGAGCCGCTGGTCTGGATCCGGCTGGCCACCGGCCGGCTGGCCTGGGCGGTCGCTGTCGAGCAGGGCCTGGTGCGGGCCAGCGGCCAACGCGCCGACCTGGCCGGGGTCCTTCCCCTGCCCTGACCCGGCCCCCTCCCGCATGAAGGTGCCCTTCTGTGCGGGTGGCCGCAGAAACCGCACCTTCATGCCGCGCAGCCGATTACCGCGACCTCTCCCCGAACCCGGCGCCCGGCGGCTACCGTGCGCCAGACGCCGCAGGCTGCGCGAGGACCAGGAGGGCGAGGATGGCCGAGAGCACGCACGAGGAGCTGGCCCGGCGGGTCGAGGGCCAAACGGTCACCCGTTGGCTGCGCGACGCGGCCCGGGACCAGTCCGACCAGGTCGCGCTGCGGGCCAAGAACGCCGACGGCAGCTGGCGCGAGCTCAGCTACGCCGACTACGGCCGGCAGGCCGCCTCGGTGGCCGCCGCGTTCGGCCGGCTGGGGGTCGGGGTCGGTGACCGGGTGCTGCTGTTCGTCCGCAACCGGCCGGAGTTCCACCTCGCGGACGCCGGGGCGCTGCTGCTGCGGGCTACCCCGCTGAGCATCTACAACTCGTCCTCCGCCGAGCAGGTCGGCTACCTCGCGGCGCACAGCGGGGCCAAGGTCGCCGTCGTGGACGACCTCGGCTTCCTCGAGCGGCTGCTCGCCGTGCGCGACGAGCTGCCCGGGCTGCAGACCATCGTGGTCTGCGACGACCCGGAGTCCCGGCGCCCCGCCGACGTGCTGCTGTTCGACGACCTGCTGGCCGGCGACCCGGTCGACCTGGACGCCGCCGTCGACGCGGCCAGGCCCGACGACCTGGTCACCGTGATCTACACCTCGGGCACCACGGGCAACCCCAAGGGGGTGATGCTCGACCACAGCAACCTGGCCTGGGCGGTCGCCGGGTACGCCGACCGGATCGGCGAGGTCGCCCCCGGCATGAAGGCGCTGTCCTACCTGCCCATGGCGCACATCGCCGAGCGCATGGTCACCCACTACGGGGCGGTCTGGCTGGGCGCCACGGTGAGCTGCGTGCCGGACCAGGCGACGCTGGGTGCCTTCCTCGCCGAGGTGCACCCCAACTCGCTGTTCGGGCCGCCCCGGGTCTGGGAGAAGCTGCGCGCCGGGATCTTGGCGGCGGTCGCCTCGCAGGGCCCGGAGAAGGCTGCCGGCTTCGCCCAGGCCCTTACCGTCGGGGGGCAGGCGGCCCAGCTGCGTCGGGCCGGAGCCGAGCTGCCCGAGCCGCTCGCCCAGGCGCACGCCATGGTCGAGCAGGCCGCGTTCGCGCCGCTGCGGCAGCGGGTCGGGCTGGACCAGATGATCTACGCGTTCTCCGGCGCGGCCCCGCTGCCCGCCGACGTGGCCGCCTTCTACCAGGCGATCGGGGTGAACTTCTCCGAGGTCTACGGCATGTCGGAGAACTCCGGCGGCATGACCTGGTCGCCGTACGAGGGCCGACCCGGCTACGTCGGCAAGCCCTGGCCGGGCACCGAGGTGATCCTCGCGGACGACGGCGAGGTGCTGTGCCGCGGCGGCATCGTCAGCCATGGCTACCTCAACGACCCGCAGCGCACGGCCGAGACGTTCGACGCCGACGGCTGGCTGCACACCGGCGACATCGGCGAGTTCGACGCCGACGGCCAGCTGCGCATCGTCGACCGGAAGAAGGAGCTGATCATCACTGCGGGCGGGAAGAACCTCTCGCCCGCGAACGTCGAGGCTCGGCTGAAGTCCCTGCCGCTCGTGGGCCAGGCGGCCGTCATCGGGGACAACCGGCCCTACGTGGTGGCGTTGCTCGTCCTCGACCCGGACGTCGCCCCGGCCTGGGCCGCCGGCCAGGGCCTCGCCGCCACGGCGCTGCCGGACCTCGCGAAGGACCCGGCCGTGCTCGCCGAGATCGAGCGCGGTGTCGCCGAGGTGAACGAGCACTTCAACAACGTCGAGCAGGTCAAGCGGTTCGCGGTGCTCGGCGACGAGTGGCAGCCGGACTCCGAGCAGCTCACGGCCACCATGAAGCTCAAGCGGCGCGGCGTGCTGTCGGCGTACCGCGACCTGATCGAGTCGCTGTACGCCTGACCGGTTGACAGCCGGCGTCCCGCCCGGTTCGGTATGACCACCCGGTCACCTCGAGCCTTTCGGAGCCGACCCTGCCCCGCGACACCTGGTGGAACCTCCCGGCCGAGCGCCGGGAGCGGGTGCTGGACGCCGCGATGCGGGAGTTCGGCACCCACGGCTTCTCCGGCGGCAGCCTCAACGTGGTCGCCCGCGAGGCAGCGGTGGCCAAGGGCAGCCTGTTCCAGTACTTCGACGACAAGCTGGACCTGTTCGGGTACGTCTGCGACGTGACCAGCCAGCGGATCCGGTCCGAGCTGGAGCGACAGATCACCGACCTCGACCCGCAGCGGCCGTTCTTCGTCTTCCTCGAGGACCTGCTGCTCGCCTGGGTCGGCTACTTCCACGCGCACCCGGTCGAGCGCGGCGTGACCGCTGCCACCAACCTCGAGATGGACGGCGCGGTGCGGTCCGCGGTCCGCGGGGTGGCCAACGGGCACTACTTGGAGGTGCTCGCCCCGTTGCTCGCGTCGGCCCACGCGAGGGGGGACCTGCGGGCCGACGCCGACCTGCCGGTGCTCACTGCCCACCTGCTGCTGCTCGCGCCGCACCTCGCCCTGGCCCCGTTCATCGAGGGGCTGGACCCGGTGCTGGCCCTGCACGGCCGCCCGCCGGAGGACCTGGTCGAGCCGGTGCACCGGCTGGTCTCGACCCTCGCCCACGCCTACACCTCGGAGCAGCCATGACCGTCATCGACCGCCCGGGCACCTGGTGCGTCATCGGGGCCGGACCGCACGGCCTGGCCGCCGTCAAGGCCTTCCGCCAGCTCGGCCTCGCCGTCCAGGGGTACGAGCGCGAACCGGAGGTCGGCGGCAACTGGAACTACGACGCCCGCAACTCGCGGGTGTACACGAGCACCCACCTGATCTCGAGCAAGCCGTTCACCGCCTACCCCGACTTCCCGATGCCGGACGACTACCCCGACTACCCCAGCCACCGCCAGGTCCATGCCTACCTCAAGCGGTACGCCGACCACTTCGGCCTGCGCGAGGTCGTCGCCTTCAGCACCGATGTGGAGCGGGTCGAGCCGGTCGAGGGTGGCACCCACTGGGAGGTCACCGTCCGAGCCACCGACGGGACCGTGACGACCTCCCGGTTCGACGGCGTCGTCGTGGCCAACGGGCACAACTGGAACCCGAAGCTCCCGCAGTACCCCGGACAGGACGGGTTCACCGGACAGATCCTGCACTCGGCCGGCTACAAGGACCCCGCCATGCTGCGCGGCAAGCGGGTCCTCGTGGTCGGCGCCGGCAACACCGGCTGCGACCTGGCGGTGGAGGCGGCCCAACAGGCGGCCCAGGCCTTCCACTCGACCCGCCGCGGCTACTACTACAACCCCAAGTACGTGAACGGACGTCCCGCCGACCAGGTCGCCGACACCCTGCTGGTGCTGCGGCTGCCGCTGCCGGTGCGCCGGTTCCTCTTCGGCGTCACCCAGAAGGTCGTCGTCGGCGACTACGGCAAGTTCGGCCTGCGGCAGCCGGACCACAAGTTCTTCGCGACCCACCCCATCGTCAACAGCCTGCTCGTCTACTACGTGGGGCAGGGCGACATCCAGCCCAAGCCGGACATCGAGCGCTTCGACGGGCCCGCGGTGGTGTTCACCGACGGCAGCCGGGTCGAGGTGGACCTCGTGCTGTTCGCCACGGGGTACCTGGTGCGTTTCGACTTCCTGGACGCCCACGGCCACCTGAACTGGCGGGACACCCATCCGCACCTGTACCTGCACGTGTTCACCCCGCAGCACGACAACCTGTTCGTGGCCGGGCTGATCCAGCCGGACAGCGGGCAGTGGACGCTGGCGCACTGGCAGGCGATGGCCATCGCCGGCTACGTCCGGGCGCGCACCGAGCGACCGGACCTGGCCGAGCGGTTCCGGGAGCTGGTCGCGTTGCACGCCGACGACCGGTTCAGCGGCGGGACCACGTACACCGACTCCAGCCGGCACTACTTCGAGGTCGCCCACCAGGACTACCTGACCGGCCTCGAGCGGGCCATCAACCTGCTCGAGGGCAGCCGGTCGCTGGCGAAGGCCGGCCGGTGATGGCGGGAACGCCGCGTGCGCCCCGGACCAAGGCAATGCGCCCGCTCGACTGGGCGCTGCCGCCCACCCCGGTGTACCGCGAGGTGCTGTCGGTGCAGCCGCTCGACCTCCCCACCGACGGGCGGGACCGACCCCCCCTGCTGTTCGTCCACGGCATGGGGCACGGCGCCTGGTGCTTCGCCGAGCACTGGCTGCCGGCCGCCGCGGGTCGCGGCTTCCCGGCGTACGCGGTGTCACTGCGCGGCCACGGCGGGTCCGGTGGCCACCGCCGGCTGGGCCGCACCCTGCTGCGGGACTACGTCCACGACGTGCTGCAGACCGCCGTCTCGCTGCCCCGGCCCCCGGTGCTCGTCGGGCACTCGATGGGCGGGACCGTGGTGCAGATGGTGCTCGACCGCTACCCCGCGCCGGCCGGCGTGCTGGTCGCGCCCGCACCGCTGCACGCCGGGTACCGCAGCCTGGGCGCGATCGCACGCCAGCGGCCCACCCACGCGCTGCGCACCCTCGTCGGGGGCAGCCTGCCGATGACGGCGGACGCTCTGTTCGAGGGCCTCGACCCGGCCACCGCGGCCGGCTACGCCGGGCGTACCGGGCGGGAGTCGCCGCTCGTCCAGTACGACGTGGCGCTGCTCAGCCGGAGGGTCGGCCCGGTGCGGGCGCCGGTGCTGGTCGTGGGCACCCCCGACGACCGGTACGTCCCGCTGTCCGACGTGCGGATCACGGCCGAGCGGTTCGGCGTCGAGCCGCTGCTGTTCCCCGGGATGGGGCACGACCTGATGCTGGACGCCGGCCAGGACCGGGTGCTCGACGCGATCCTGGACTGGGTCGAGGAGGTCGTCCTCTAGGCGACGTCTAGGCGGCGTCCCACTGGTCACATCCGTCGTCCGGTGTCCCAACGGCTGTCGAATCCGCACGGTTCGGTAACGATTCCCACGGAATCCGTGGATAGGGGACGTCTGTCCGTTGCGCGGGCAGTAGTCTCCCGGGCACGGGAGCCAGCCGATGCGGGTCGGCCGGACCGTCGACCGTCGCGGGGTGAGTCACGGCGATGAGCGCGCAGGTGCCACCCACGGGTCTGCCCGGTGTGGCGGTGAGCCTGCGCGGGCTGCGCAAGGTCTTCGGCTCCGGCGACAACCAGGTGGTCGCCGTCGAGTCGGTCGACCTTGACGTCCTCGATGGCGAGTTCCTGACCCTGCTCGGCCCGTCCGGGTCCGGCAAGACCACCGTGCTGCGCATGATCGCCGGGTTCGAGCTGCCCACGGACGGGACCGTCCTGCTCGGCGGCCAGGACGTCACCCGGGCCGCGCCGTTCCTGCGCGACGTCAACACGGTCTTCCAGGACTACGCGCTGTTCCCGCACATGACCGTGCAGGAGAACGTCGAGTACGGGCTGCGGGTGAAGAAGGTCCCCAAGGCCGAGCGCCGGGAGCGGGCCCGGGCCGCGCTGGCCACCGTGCGCCTGGACGGCTACGGCGACCGGCATCCGTCCCAGCTCTCCGGCGGTCAGCGGCAGCGGGTGGCCCTGGCCCGCGCCTTGGTCAACCGGCCCAAGGTGCTCCTGCTCGACGAGCCGCTGGGGGCGCTGGACCTCAAGCTGCGCGAGGAGATGCAGGTCGAGCTGAAGGCCATCCAACGGCAGGTCGGGATCACGTTCGTGTTCGTGACCCACGACCAGGAGGAGGCCCTCACCATGTCGGACCGGATCGTGGTGTTCAGCCGCGGCCGGATCGAGCAGGTGGGCGAGCCCGCTGAGGTCTACGAGCGCCCGGCGACCTCCTTCGTGGCCGGCTTCGTCGGCACCTCGAACCTGCTGCAGGGCGACGCCGCCCGGACCGTCTTCGGCAAGGACGGCGTGTTCAGCGTGCGACCCGAGAAGATCCGAGTCGCCGCCGAGGACGAGCAGCCAGCAGCCGGCGAGGACGGCGCGGCCGGCACGGTGCGCGACGTCGTCTACGTCGGGCCGGCCACCCGGTTCCTGGTGGACCTCGACGCCGGCGGCACCCTCGTCGCGCTCCAGCAGAACCTGCGGACGTCGTCCCAGGACGTCCGGGGCCTGCGGGACACGCGGGTCCGGCTGATCTGGAACAAGGAACACGAGTTCTCGGTGGCATCCGCTGCCGGGGCGGACGAGCCCAACCGATGAGGAGAACCCAGATGGCTCACAAGAGGCTGTTCAAGGTCGCCGCGGTCGGCGCGCTCGCCGCGCTGCTGGCGACCGCGTGCGGGGGCAGCTCGAGCGGCGGTGGTGGCACCAGCACCCAGGCCGAGCCGCCGAAGCTGGCGGCCCTGCAGTCCCTGGGCACGGGCGAGGGACAGGTCAACATCCTGGCGTGGGCCGGGTACGCCGAGAACGGGAGCACCGACCCGAAGGTTGACTGGGTCACCCCGTTCGAACAGGCGACCGGCTGCAAGGCCAACGTCCAGGTGGCCAACACCTCCGATGAGATGTTCGAGAAGATGGGCGCCGGGCAGTTCGACGTCGTGTCGGCGTCGGGAGACTCCTCCCTGCGGATGATCTACGCGGGCAAGGTCGCGCCGGTGAACACCTCGCTGCTCACCAACTACGCCGACATCCCGGCATGGCAGGAGACCCAGCAGTGGAACTCGGTGAACGGCGTCGCCTACGGCATCCCGCACGGCTGGGGAGCCCAGCTGCTGGCCTACCGCACCGACGTCGCCAAGCCGGCCCCTGACTCCTGGAGCGTGGCCTACGACGCGAACACGCCGTACAAGGGCAAGGTCACCGTCTACGACTCCCCGACCGACGGCCTCGCGATGGCCGCGGTGTACCTGATGGCCACCCAGCCCGACCTCGGGATCAAGAACCCGTACGCGCTGGACCAGAAGCAGTTCGACGCCGCCGTCAAGCTGGCCACCGACCAGAAGGCGCTGGCCGGGTCGTACTGGTCGGCGTACACCGACGCGCAGAAGGCGCTGGAGAGCGGCAGCACGGTCGTCGGCTCGACCTGGCAGATCATCGTGAACCTGGCCAAGGCGGACAAGGCTCCGGTCGAGTCGGTGCTGCCGAAGGAGGGCGCCACCGGCTGGGCGGACACCTGGATGATCGATGCGAAGTCACCACACCCGAACTGCGCCTACCTGTGGATGAACCACATCACCTCGCCGCCGGTGCAGGCGCAGGTGGCCGAGTGGTTCGGCGAGGCGCCGGCGAACACCAAGGCGTGCGACCTGACCACGGACAAGACGCACTGTGACACGTTCCACGCCAAGGACGAGGCCTACTTCAAGCAGATCTGGTTCTGGTCCACGCCGCAGTCCGGCTGCCTGGACGGGCGCACCGACACCACGTGCGTGCCGTACTCGGAGTGGACGAAGGCGTGGAGCAGCCTGCGCAACAGCTGATCCGAACCGATGAGCGCCCACACCGAGACGTCGGAGGTCCGGCCGGTCACGCTGACCGGCCGGGTCTCCGACGCCATGTCCCGCCGGCCGCGGCTGCGGCTGGCCGGACTGCTCGGCCTGCCCATGCTGTGGCTGGTCCTGGTCTACTTCGCCGCGCTGTTCGCGCTGCTCATCACGTCGTTCTACAGCGTCGACGAGTTCACCAACGCCGTCGTGCGCACCTTCACGACGCAGAACTTCGTCGACGTGTTCACCGACCCGGCGTACCTCAAGGCGACCCTGCGCACGGTGGGCATCGCCGCCTCCGTCACCGTGATCTGCATCGGGCTGGCGCTGCCCATGGCGTTCTTCATGGCGAAGGTGGCGTCGCGCCGGTGGCGCAACCTGCTCGTCGCGCTGGTCATCACGCCGCTGTGGGCGGCCTACCTGGTCAAGGTCTACGCCTGGCAGGCCATGGTGCAGCCCGAGACGGGCGTCATCGCCTGGATGCTCAAGCCGTTCGGGCTCAGCGGCCCGGGCTACGGCACCACCGCGGTGGTCCTCACCTTGTCCTACCTGTGGCTGCCGTACATGATCCTGCCGATCTATGCGGGGCTGGAGCGGCTGCCCGACTCGCTGCTGGACGCCGCCGGCGACCTGGGCGCCAGGTCCGGCCGGACGGTCCGCACCGTGGTGCTGCCGCTGATCTACCCCTCGATCGTGGCCGGCTCGATCTTCACGTTCTCGCTGAGCCTGGGCGACTACATCACCGTTCAGATCGTCGGCGGGAAGACCCAGATGCTGGGCAACATCGTCTACCAGAACTACACGACCAACCTGCCGTTCGCGGCGACCATCGCGCTGATCCCGGTGGCGATCATGGTGGTGTACCTCGCCGCGGTGCGCCGGACCGGCGCCTTGGAGAACCTGTGAGGGGGCCGCGGTGAACCTGTCCCGGCCGGCCCGGTGGGGGCTCGGGACGGCCGCGGCCGTCGTGCTGGCGTTCGTGTACGTGCCCCTCGCGGTGGTGCTGGTCAACTCGTTCAACGCCAGCAAGGTCTTCGCCTGGCCGCCGAAGGAGTTCACGACGCACTGGTGGAAGCAGGTGATCGGAAACCCCGGGATCCGGGAGGCCGTGCTGACCTCCTTCGAGGTCGGCGTGGTCGCCACGCTCATCGCGCTGGTGCTCGGCACGCTGCTGTCGTTCGCACTGGCGCGGTACACGTTCTTCGGCCAGCAGACCCTGTCGCTGCTCGTGGTGCTCCCGATCGCGCTGCCCGGCATCGTGACCGCCCTCGCGTTCCGGACCGCCTTCCGGTCCGTCCTCGGCGTCGAGCTGTCGATGTGGACGGTGGCGGTCTCGCACGCCACGTTCTGCATCGTCGTCGTCTACAACAACGTGATCGCCCGGCTGCGGCGCACCGGCACCAGCCCACAGGAGGCGTCGATGGACCTCGGCGCGGACAGCTTCCTGACGTTCCGGCTGGTCACCTTCCCGCTGCTGCGCGGCGCCATGCTCGGCGGGGCGCTACTCGCGTTCGGGCTGTCCTTCGACGAGATCGTCGTCACGCTGTTCACCGCGCCGCCCGGCGTGATCACCGTGCCGATCTGGATCTTCCAGAACCTGTTCCGGCCGAACCAGGCGCCGGTCGTCAACGTGGTGGCGGCCATCCTGGTGGTGCTGTCCGTGATCCCGATCTACTTCAGCCAGAAGCTGTCCGGGGACGCCGGCCACGCCGGCGGGCGCCTCTAGCTGTCAGGGTGAGGACGGCCCATAGACCGTCGTCACCCTGACAGGTCGGCGGGCACGTAGACTGCTGCCGTGCCACGTGGCGACGGTCGGTTGAACCACGAGCTCCTCCCCGGCGAGAACGGCCCGCAAGACGCCTGCGGCGTCTTCGGTGTCTGGGCCCCCGGCGAGGAGGTTGCCAAGCTCACCTACTTCGGCCTCTACGCCCTGCAGCACCGGGGCCAGGAGTCGGCCGGCATCGCGGTGAGCAACGGCCACCAGATCCTGGTCTACAAGGACATGGGCCTGGTCGCGCAGGTGTTCGACGAGTCGCACCTGTCTGCGCTGCTCGGACACCTGTCGATCGGCCACTGCCGGTACTCGACCACCGGCGCCAGCGTCTGGGAGAACGCCCAGCCGACGTTCCGGGCCACTGCCACCGGCTCCATCGCGCTGGGCCACAACGGCAACCTGACCAACACCTCCGAGCTGGCCGCCATGGTCGACGAGCTGGACTCCGAGCGGGGCGAGCTGCCGCTCAGGGGCACCGCGCCGATCCGGTCGACGTCCGACACCGACCTGGTGACCACGCTGCTGGCGTCGCACCCGGACCGTTCGATCGAGGCCAGCGCGCTGGACATCCTGCCCCGGCTGCGCGGCGCGTTCTCGCTGGTGTTCATGGACGAGGGCACCCTGTACGCTGCCCGGGACCCGCAGGGCATCCGGCCGCTCGTGCTCGGCCGGCTGGAGCGCGGCTGGGTGGTCGCCTCCGAGACCGCCGCCCTGGACATCGTGGGCGCGGCGTTCATCCGGGAGGTCGAGCCGGGCGAGCTGCTGGTCATCGACGAGCACGGTCTGCGCTCCCAGCGGTTCGCCGAGGCCGCGCCCAAGGGCTGCATCTTCGAGTACGTCTACCTGGCCCGCCCGGACACCACGATCGCCGGGCGCAGCGTCCACACGACCCGGGTCGAGGTCGGACGCCGGCTGGCCAGGGAGGCGCCCGCCGACGCGGATCTGGTGATCCCCGTCCCGGAGTCCGGCACCCCCGCGGCCGTCGGCTACTCGCAGGAGTCGGGCATCCCCTACGGGCAGGGCCTGGTCAAGAACGCCTACGTCGGCCGGACCTTCATCCAGCCGTCCCAGACCATCCGGCAGCTGGGCATCAGGCTCAAGCTGAACCCGCTGCGCGAGGTGATCCAGGGCAAGCGTCTGGTCGTCGTCGACGACTCGATCGTGCGCGGCAACACCCAGCGCGCGCTCGTGCGGATGCTGCGTGAGGCGGGGGCCACCGAGGTGCACGTGCGGATCGCCTCACCGCCGGTGAAGTGGCCGTGCTTCTACGGCATCGACTTCGCCACCCGGGCCGAGCTGGTGGCGAACGGGCTCACGGTCGACGAGATCCGCCAGTCGATCGGTGCCGACTCGCTGTCCTACATCTCCCTCGAGGAGCTGGTCGACGCGACCACCGTCCCCGCGGACCGGCTGTGCAGCGCCTGTTTCGACGGCTCCTACCCGGTGCCGCTCCCGGAGCCTGAGCACCTGGGCAAGCACCTGCTGGAGGCCTTCGACCAGGCGGTGCCCACCGACGCCGACGGCCTGCCCACGCTGGTCGCCGGGAGCGGGGCGTCCGACGCCCTGACCCGCCCGTGAGCGGCGCCGTGGGCGGCCCGGCGAGCTACGCCAGTGCCGGTGTCGACATCGAGGCGGGCGACCGCGCCGTCGAGCTGATGAAGGCCTCGGTCGCGGCGGCCACCCGTCCTGAGGTGGTCGGCGGGCTGGGCGGGTTCGCCGGCCTGTTCGACGCCAGCGCCCTGCGCGGCTACCGGCGCCCCCTGTTGGCCACCGCGACCGACGGCGTGGGCACCAAGGTCGAGGTGGCCCGGCGCATGGACCGGCATGACACCATCGGCATCGACCTGGTGGCCATGGTGCTCGACGACCTGGTCGTCTGCGGCGCCGAGCCGCTGTTCATGACCGACTACATCGCCACCGGCAAGGTGGTGCCCGAGCGGGTCGCCGCGATCGTGTCCGGCATCGCCGAGGGCTGCCGCCGGGCCGGCGCCGCGCTCGTGGGCGGGGAGACCGCCGAGCACCCCGGGCTGCTGGCTCCGGACGAGTACGACGTGGCCGGCGCGGGCACCGGCGTCGTCGAGGCGGACGAACTGCTCGGTCCGGACCGGGTGCGTCCGGGGGACGTCGTCGTGGCGATGGCGTCGTCCGGGCTGCACTCCAACGGCTACAGCCTGGCCCGGCACGTGCTGTTCGACCGGGCCGGCTGGGACGTCGACCGCGACGTGCCCGAGCTGGGCCGCACGCTCGGCGAGGAGCTGCTCGAGCCGACCCGGATCTACGCGCTGGACTGCCTGGCGCTGGCCAGGGACGCCTCGGCGCAGGTGCATGCGTTCGCCCACGTGACGGGCGGGGGGCTGGCGGCCAACCTGGCCCGGGTGCTGCCGGCGGGGGTGAGCGCGCGTGTCGACCGGTCCACCTGGACGCCGGCGCCGGTGTTCGACCTGGTCGCCCGGCTCGGCGGGGTGGCCCGCGACGAGCTCGAGCGCACCCTCAACCTCGGGGTCGGGATGGTGGCCTTGGTCGGCCCTGACGGCGTCGCCGAGACTTTGCGGGTGCTGGCCGGGCGCGGGGTTCCGGCCTGGGTGGCCGGGGAGGTCGCTGCGTCATCGGCGGGACGACCCGGCGAGGTGCAGCTGAGCGGGGACTACCGGGCCTGACGCTGGCCGTCACCCTCGCCGTCGTCCGCGTCGGCCTCGTCGAGGTACGCGGCGTAGGGGTCGTCGTCCTCGTCGTCGGCCTCGGACGCCCTGTCCGAGCCGGTCTCGACGACCGTATCCACGTCAGCGGCATACGAGTGCCGCGGACGCTGTCCGGACAGCTCCGCTTGCAGCGCATCCAGGTCGGTCCCGTGCGAGCTGTACTTGAGCTCGCGGGCGACCTTGGTCTGCTTGGCCTTGGCCCGGCCGCGCCCCATGGCTCGACCCCCTCGTGTACCGGTGACGTTCGGGGCTGCATGGCCCCGGTTGCCTGCTGCCTGTGCGGCGTGTGCGGCGGCGCGCACACGCCGGACCGACGGCGGGGCCGCCGGTCCACCTCCTACCGTACCCGGTCCGGCGCCCTTCAGGGAGCCGGAGCGTCGGTGATCAGTCCCGGAAACAGCGTCCGGGCCCACGGACCGGCCGCCATCCGCTCCTCGGCGAGCCGGTCGGCGGCCGCGGCCGGGGTGGTCCGGTCGCGTTCGGCCGCGTCGATGACACGGAGCAGGACGTCGAAGATGCCCTCCGCCTTGGCCCGGGCCCGGGCCGGGTCGAACCCGTGCAGCTCGTCGGCGACCTGGATCACGCCGCCCGCGTTGACCAGGTAGTCCGGCGCGTAGAGGACGCCTCGACGAGCCAGCTCGTCGGCGGTCCCGGGGTGGGCCAGCTGGTTGTTCGCGCCGCCGCACACGATCGTGGCGCGCAGGGCCGCGACCGTCGCGTCGTCCAATGCCCCGCCGAGCGCGTTGGGCGAGTAGATGTCCAGGTCCATGGCGGCCAGGGCCGCCGCGTCGACGGCGACAGCGACGTCGGGGTGCTGCGCCGTGAGTCGGCTGAGGGCCGCCGCGTCCACGTCGCTGACCGTCACCGAGGCCCCCGCCTCGAGCAGGTGGCCGACCAGCCGGTGGCCGACCTTGCCGACGCCCGCGACCCCCACCCGGCGCCCGGCGAGGTCGGTGCTGCCGTACCGGTGCTGGGCACAGGCCCGCATTCCCTGGAAGACGCCGAACGCGGTGAGCAGGCTGGAGTCGCCGGCCCCGCCGCGCTCGGGCGACCCGCCGGTGGCGAACCGCGAGGTCTCGGACACGACGTCCATGTCCTGGACGTAGGTGCCGACGTCGCAGGCCGTCACGTACCGGCCGCCGAGCGCCTGCACGAAGCGGCCGTAGGCCCGCAGCAGGTCGGGGGTCTTGTCCAGCGCCGGGTCCCCGATGATCACCGCCTTGCCGCCGCCGTGGTCCAGGCCGGCGAGCGCGTTCTTGTAGGACATGGCCCGGGACAGCCGCAACGCGTCTGCCGTCGCCTCGGCCTCGCTGGCGTAGCGGTGGAAGCGGGTTCCGCCGAGGGCCGGGCCCAGCGCCGTGCTGTGCACGGCGATGACGGCGGTCAGGCCGGTCGCCCGGTCGTGGCAGCGGACCACCTGCTCGTGCTCGCTGTGCTCCATGCTCGGCAGCCTAGGCGTGTCAGGATGCCTCGGTGAGGACCTCGCTGGTGCCCCCCTACGCGGCCTTCCTCCGGGTGTATGAGCCGCTCGAGGCGTTCCCGGACGGCGAACGCCAGCACTGGCTGCGCTACCTGGGCCGGCCGGATCGGCCGGACCCGGCCGACCTGGTCGCCGCCGAGCACGCGGCGGCGCTGCGCCGGGCGACCGCGCTCCCCCCGCTGGCCGCGCCGGAACGGGACAGCGGGCAGGCGTACGTGCTGCACCTGGACGGCGTCCCCCTGGTCTGCCCGGCCCAGGAGCGGCTGCGGTCCTGGCTGGCCCTCGAGGCCTTCCGGTCGGCGAACCCGCCGGCGCTCGTGGGTGCGGTGCTGCCTCCGGAGGCGGTGCGAGCGGTCGCCGAGGCCCTGGCGCGGTGGCGCGCCGACCACCCGGGTCGACAGCCGCGCATCCTCACGGCCACCTGGCGGGTGCCCACCGGCTGGTTCGCCGCCTTCGCCGGACGGGAGCGGGAGCTGCACACCGACCCGGTCCCCGTGCTGCGCTACCGGGCGACGATGGCCGACGCGCGCCGTCGGATGGCGCGGGCGCTGGCCGTGCTGCGACGCAACCTGGAGGACGGCACGGTCACCCAGGAGGTCGAGTCGGTGGCCCGGTGGCTGGAGGAGTTCCACCCCCGGGGGGTGGTCGAGCTCGACTACGGCGGCCTGGTCGGGCTGCTGGACCTCACAGCACTGGACGCCGACACCTCGGCCGCCGACGTCGCCGAGGGGCTGGCCTCGCTGGCGGCCGGAGCCCCGCAGGACGCCGCGGCGGCCTACGCCCGCCTGCTGGAGCGCTGGCGGGCGGTACAGGCCCTCGCCCAAGCCGGCTGACCCCCCAGCCTGCATGAAGGTGCCCTTCTGTGCGTGTGGCCGCAACATCCCACCCTTCATCGGACGGCGGGTGGCGAACGGTCGCCGTCCATGAAGGTGCGTTTGGTGCGAAGGTGCGCACAGAGGGGACCCTTCATGCAGCGGGGTGGGTGTGACGGGTCCCCGGAATTGATCGTTTCGGTGGAGGCAACTAGTCCGTCCGGCTCATCCGAGAAATGGCTCTTCCGGGCCATTTCGGACAAGCCGGGCGCAACGGGATGATGACACCGTGCGGTCGCCCCAATCCCGGGTCGGCCGCCAGGTGCGGACGCACAGGCCCGACCCTTCACGAGAGGTGGATCCGCGGTGACCACGCGCGCGTCCGACACGGAACCGTTGCTCACACCGTCTGAGGTGGCGTCGATGTTCCGCGTCGACCCCAAGACCGTGACCCGGTGGGCCAAGGCCGGCAAGCTCACCTCCATCCGCACCCTGGGTGGCCACCGGCGCTACCGCGAGGCCGAGGTGCGTGCCCTGCTCGCCGGCGTCTCCGGAGAGCCCACCGAGACCGCCTAGGCGTCCGGACGTCCGGACGGTAGCCGGACCACAACGCGAAGCCCCGGCCCGTCCCCGACGGGGTCGGACAGCCGCACCGTTCCGCCCACCGACCGCACCAGCTCGCGCACGATCGCGAGCCCCAGTCCGGAGCCGCCGTCGTTGCGGCTGCGCGCGTCGTCCAGCCGGGTGAACCGCTCGAAGACCTGCTCACGGTCGGCAGGGGCAATGCCCGGCCCGTCGTCAGTGACGGTCAGCGTCACGGTGCCGTCCGCGGCGGACAGGCCGACCTCGACCGCGCCGGCTGCATGCCGCACCGCGTTGTCGACCAGGTTGGTGACGATCCGGCTGCCGACGGCACTGGGTGCGGCCACTGGGGCGTGGGTGGTGCCGGTGCGGTGCACCGGCACCCGTCCGGCCGGCCGGTCCAGAACGATGTCCACGACCGTCGCCAGGTCGCATCCCCCGGACTGCTGGGTGTCGGCGGCGCCGGCACCCTCATCCATCCGCGCGAGCAGCAGCAGGTCGTCGACCAGTCGCCCCATGCGTTCGGTGTCCGACAGGGCCCCCGACGCCACCCGCTCCCAGTCCGCCTCGGTCGGGTCCAGCAGGGCCACCTCGAGGCCGGTCCGTACCGACGCCAACGGGCTGCGCAGCTCGTGCGCGGCATCGGAGGTGAAGGACCGCTGGCGTGCGGCCGCAGTCCGGACCCGCTCGAGCATCGAGTTGAGGGTCAGCGCCAGCCGGTGGATCTCGTCGTCCGCCTGCGGCACCGGCAGCAGGGTGGCGGCGCCGGTCCCGGTGATCTCTTGGGCGCCGCGGCTCAGGGCCGCGACCGGGCGTAGCGCCGATCCCACGAGCAGCCAGGCGAGACCGGCGAAACCCGCGCTGAGCAGCGGCACCCCGACCAGCAGGATCAGCTGGACGGCGTGCACCCCGCGCAGCACGTCGGTCGTGGAGAACGCGACCAGCACGGTCAGCCGGTCGCTCGACGGACCAGCCTGGACGCCGACGACACGCAGTTGGTCATCCACCCCGATCCGGGTCCCCGCGAGGTCCACGGTCCGGCCGGCCCGGACCTGCGCCAGCGGACCGGCCTCGAGCAGCGGGGTGAGCCGGTCCCCGCCGGGGGAGGCCGCGCGCACCCGGCCCTGCGCATCGACCACCTGCACGACGCCGCCGCTGGTGGACGGCACCGGGTCGGGCAGCTGGCCGGAGTCGATGAGCGCCGCGACGTCGTGGGCCTGCTGCCGGGCCGCGTCGTCCAACCCGCGCAGCAGCAGCGAGCGCACCAGCACGATGAGCAGCAACGCGCCGGCCGCGAGCGCCACCAGCACGACGGCGGTGGTGGCCACGGTGAGCCGGGCCCGGATGCTCAGGCGTGGCCACCACGGCGTCGGCTCAGCCGTCATCGGCCACCAGCCGGTACCCCGAGCCCCGCACGGTCTCCAGCGAGTGACGGTCGAACGGCACGTCGATCTTGCGGCGCAGGTAGCCGACGTACACCTCGACGACGTTCGGGTCGTCGGAGTCGTGGCCGCCCCACACGTCCTCGAGCAGCTCGGTCTTGCCCAGGGCCTCGCCGGGGCGGCCCATCAGCGCCTCGAGCAGGGTGAACTCCCTGGGGGTGAGGGCGAGCTCGACCCCGGCCCGGGTGGCGCGCCGGGCGGCCGGGTCGAGCACCAGGTCGCCGACCTCGAGGATGGCCGGCCGCTGGCTGCCGCCGCGTCGCAGCAGCGCCCGGATCCGGGCCACCAGCACCACCCAGGCGAACGGCTTGGTCAGGTAGTCGTCGGCGCCGAGGTCCAGTCCGTCGGCCTGGTCGTACTCGCCGTCCTTGGCGGACAGCATGAGCACCGGCACGGTGCTGCCCCCGGCGCGCAGCTGCTGGCAGACCCGGTAGCCGGACAGGCGGGGCAGCATGACGTCGAGGACGACGGCGTCGTAACCGCCGTCCCGGGCCAGCCGCAGCCCGGTCTCGCCGTCGTGGGCCAGGTCGACGGCGAAGCCCTCGGCCCGCAGGCCGCGCTGCAGCGACTCCGCGAACCTCACCTCGTCCTCGACCACCAGTAGGCGCACGGGTCCAGCCTGACTCATGGACGCCGCCCCCGGTACCGCACCCGCGGTCTCTCAAGGATCTCTCAGCGGCCCCGGCGCAGACTGGGTCCATGGCGCGATCACTTCCCCTCCTCAGTTCCCGACGGGCCCGCTGGGGCGTGCCCGTCGCCGTCCTCGCCCTGGTGGGCCTCGGCCTTGGCCTCGGTGCCGGCGGTGCCGTCGCCAACCCCGGTCTGCCGCCCAAGACGGCCGGCGAGCTGCTCGCAGCGGTCGCCAACGCCCCCAACCAGCCGTTCTCCGGCACGGTCGTCGAGACCGCCAACCTGGGGTTGCCAGCGCTGCCGGACACCGGCGGTTCGACGTCCCCGCAGGCCCTGCTCACCGGGTCGCACACGTTGCGGATCTGGTACGCGTCCCCGAAGCAGGTCCGGCTGGCGCTGATCGGTGACCTCGCCGAGACCGACCTGATCCGCAACGGCACCGATGCGTGGCTGTGGTCCAGCCGAACCAACACCGCTACCCACACCGTGCTGCCCGCCGAGGCGACGGGCGCCATCCCGTCGCCGACCGCCCTGCCGGTCGACCCGGTGACGGCGGCCCAGCAGGCGCTCGCGGCCATCGACCCCACCACGGTGGTCACCGTCGACGGGACCAGCGTGGTGGCCAACCGGCCGGTGTACGAGCTGGTGCTGGCACCGCGCGACCCGTCGTCGCTGATCGGCCAGGTCCGGCTGGCGCTGGACTCCACGACCTTCCTGCCGTTGCGGGTGGAGGTGTTCGCGAAGGGTGGCACCTCGCCGGCCTTCGAGACCGGGTTCACCGCGCTTCAGACGGCCGCCCCGGACGCCTCGGTGTTCAGCTTCACCCCGCCGCCCGGGGCCACGGTCACCACCCAGAGCGCGCCGACCACGGCGCAGCCGAGCGCGTCGGCACCGTCGACGCCCAGCATGTCCCCCACCGTGGTCGGCTCCGGCTGGATGTCGGTCCTGGTGCTGCACGGCGCGACCGCCTCCTCGCTCAGCTCCAACGCCACGCTGGGCACCCTGCTCAAGGCGACCACACCGGTCCAGGGTGCGTTCGGCAGCGGTCAGCTGCTGAGCACGCCGCTGCTGTCGGTTCTCCTGCTCAGCGACGGCCGGACGCTGATCGGGGCCGTCCAGCCGAGCGTGCTCGAGCAGGCCGCCACCGCCGCGCCGGCGCCGGCGACGTCATGACCGACACCGTCCCGAGCCCGGTCACCGAGCGTGGCCCGGCGCCGGTGGTGGCCCCTCCCACCCCGGCGCTGGCCACCCGCCGTCTGACCAAGCGGTTCCGCGGCGGCCAGGTCGCGGTGGACGGCGTCGACCTGATGGTTCCGCACGGGTCGGTGTACGGATTCCTCGGTCCCAACGGCTCCGGCAAAACGACGACCATCCGGATGCTGCTCGGCCTGATCGCGCCGACGTCAGGGGAGCACGACCTGCTCGGCCGCCGGATGCCGGGCGCGGCGGCCGACGTCCTGCCCAGGGTCGGCGCCCTCGTCGAGGGCCCGGCGTTCTACCCCTACCTGAGCGGCTGGGACAACCTGGCCCGGATCGACGCGGCGGACCGGACCGTCGACCCGGCCACCAGCCGGGCCCGGATCGGCATCGCCCTGGAGCGGGTGGGGCTGTCGGCCGCGGCCCGCAAGCGGTACCGCAACTACTCGTTGGGCATGCGGCAGCGGCTCGGCCTGGCCGCCGCCCTGCTGCGGCCCCGGGACCTGCTGGTGCTCGACGAGCCCACCAACGGCCTGGACCCGCAGGGCACCCGCGAGGTCCGGGCACTGATTCGCGAGCTCGCCGCCGAGGGCGCCACGGTGTTCCTCTCCTCACACCTGCTGTCCGAGATCGAGCAGGTCTGCTCGCACGTCGGGGTCATGAGCCGGGGTCGGCTGGTGGCCCAGGGGACGCTGCGTGATCTGCGGGACGTGGCGGCACCTCGGGTGCGGGTGGTGACCGGGCAGCCCGCGCAGGCGATGGCCGTGCTCACCGCCTTGGGACTGGCCGCACCGGAGGCTCGGGACGGCCAGGTCCTGGCGACGCTCGACGGCGTGCCGTCGGAGCGGGTGACCGCGGCGCTGGTCCGGGCCGGTATCGGGGTCCGCGAGCTGGTGGTCGAGCGGCCCGACCTCGAGGACGTGTTCGTCTCGCTCACCGGGGAGGGCTTCGATGTCGACCAGTGAGCTGACCCGTCACCCGACGTACGGCCTGCTCGACAGGCCGGCCCCCGTGAGCACGCGGCTGCTGCGCTCGGAGCTGCGACTGGTGTTCCGTCGGCGGCGCAACCTGGCGATCCTGGGTGTGCTGGCCTGTGCCCCGCTGCTGCTCGGCATCGCCATCAAGATCGGCGGCGGGGGTGACGGCGAGGGCGGCGGTCCGGCGTTCATCGGTCAGATCACCCGCAACGGGCTGTTCCTCGCGTTCACCTCGCTGGTGGTGACGCTGCCGCTGTTCCTGCCGCTAGCGGTCTCCGTGGTGTCCGGTGAGTCGGTGGCCGGCGAGGCCTCGGCCGGGACGCTGCGCAGCCTGCTCGTCGTCCCGGTGGGCCGGACCCGGCTGCTGCTGGTCAAGTACGCCGGGATCGTGGCGTTCGGGCTGGCCGCGGCCGCGGTCGTCGGGGCGATGGGGGTGCTCGTCGGGCTGCTGCTGTTCCCCACCGGGCCGGTCACGCTGCTGTCGGGGTCGACCATCTCGTTCGGCGCGGCGCTGGTGCGGGTGCTGCTGGTGGTGCTCTACGTCGCCGCCATGCTGGCCGGCATCGCGGCGATCGGGCTGTTCATCTCCACGTTGACCGAGGTGCCGCTCGCGGCCATGGCGGCCACGGCGATCACCGTGGTGGTCGTGGCCATCCTCGACTCGGTGCCGCAGATCTCCTCGATCCACCCGTACCTGTTCGTGCAGTGGTGGTTCAGCTTCGGCGACCTGATCCGCGACCCGGTGGTGTACGGGCCCATGGTGCACGGGCTCGTGGTCCATGCCGTCTACGTGGCGGTCTTCGGCTCGCTGGCCTGGGCGCGGCTCACCACCAAGGACGTCTCCGGCTGAGACCGGCTGCGCTAGGCTCCGGCGGCATCCGAGTGAGGAGATCGCCATGGCTGGGGCCATCACCGACCGAACCGAGGCCGACTGGACCGACGTCCTCGCCTCGGTCCCGCTGTTCGTCGGCCTGACCAAGCGGCACGTGCACGGCATCGCCAGGCTGGCCAAGATCCAGAGCTATCCGGCGTTCACTGAGCTCGTCCGAGAAGGCCACCGGGGTGAGTCGTTCTACCTGATCTTGGACGGGACGGCGGTCGTCCGGCCCCCAGGCAAGCGAGCGGTGAAGCTGGGCATCGGTGACTTCTTCGGGGAGCTGTCGCTGCTCGACAACGCGCCCCGGTCGGCGACCGTCCAGGCGCAGAGCGAGGTGCTGGTCGCGCGGATCGGCCGGGCCGACTTCCTGCGGATGCTCCAGCACGAGCCGAAGGTCGCCCTGGTGCTGCTCACCAGCTTGGCCGGCCGGCTGCGTGCGACCGAGGCCTCCGCCCGCCACTGACCTGCCGCGGGAACCGGCGACCCCCCGCGGTCGTTTGCGTGCCCGGGGCGTCTGCTCCTATCGGACGACGGGAGTGGGCGTGGACAAGGCATGACACTGTGGTCCCCCACCGTCTCCCAGCGTGGTCGCAAGCGTTCCCTGGCGTCGCGGGCGGTGGCCCGTGACTCTGTCCTGCGCCAGCTGGACTGGGTCCTCGCCCTCGCCGTAGCGGCACTGCTGGCCTTCGGGACGGTGCTGGTCTGGTCGGCCACCCGGCAGCGGGAGCTGGACGCGGGCCTCGACCCGCAGGCGTTCCTGAAGAAGCACCTGCTCAACATCACCATCGGGCTGGCGCTGGCGGCGGTCACCACGCTGCTGGACTACCGGATGCTGCGCGCCTACGCGCCGTTCGTCTACGGGTTCTCGGTGCTGGGCCTGCTCGCGGTGCTGTCCCCGCTGGGCTCGACGATCAACGGCGCGCACTCGTGGATCCAGCTGCCTGGCGGGTTCTCCACGGAGCCGTCGGAGTTCGCCAAGCTGGCGCTGTGCGTCATGCTCCCGATGATCCTGGCGGAGCGCCGCGATGCGGAGACCGAGCCGCGGCTGAACGACGTGGCGCTCACCCTCGGGATCGCCGCCGTCCCCATGGGGCTGGTGATGCTCCAGCCGGACCTGGGGATGACGGTGGCGATGGGCGTCGTGGTCCTGGGGATCCTGGCGGTCGCCGGTACTCCCAGCAGGTGGCTCGTCGTACTTCTCGCGAGCGGGTCCTTCGCCGTGTTCGTGGCGATCAGGCTGGGGGTGCTGGCGACCTACCAGGTCCACCGGTTCGCGGCGTTCGCGAACCCCAAGCTGGACCCGCAGGGCGCCGGCTACAACGTCAACCAGGCGAAGATCGCGATCGGGTCGGGCGGGCTGCTGGGCAAGGGGCTGTTCCACGGCTCGCAGACCAACGGCAAGTTCGTGCCGGAGCAGCAGACCGACTTCATCTTCACGGTGGCCGGTGAGGAGCTGGGCTTCGTCGGGGCGGCGGCGATCGTGCTGCTGCTACTGGTGGTGCTGTGGCGGGCGATCCGGATCGCGATGCTGGCCGAGGACCTGTTCGGCGTCCTGATGGCCACCGGGATCGTGTGCTGGTTCACCTTCCAGGCGTTCGAGAACATCGGCATGACGCTGGGCATCATGCCGGTGACCGGCCTGCCGCTGCCGTTCGTGTCCTACGGCGGGTCGTCGATGTTCGCCAACCTGATGGCCGTCGGCCTGCTGCAGAACGTGCACGTGCGCCGCCTGGCGTAGGGGTCCTCACGCGTTCGTGTAGGCGGCTGCCGCGGTGCGGTTGGTCACCCCGAGCCGGGCGAAGATGTTCTCGAGGTGCTTGCGGACGGTCGCTTCGGACAGGTCCAGCTCGCGGGCGATCTGCCGGTTGCTGCATCCGCGGCCACCAGGTGCAAGATCTCCTGCTGCCGTCCGGTCAGCGCGGCGCAGCCAGCGTGCTGGCGTGTCGTCGTGAGGTGGGCGGCGTGCAGGTGCGGGCGGATCAGCGTGAGCAGGGACCGGTCGCGCTCGGTGAAGTCCGGCCCGGACCCGCGGATGAACAGCAGCCGCAGCGTGCGCCCGGCGCCGCCGGCCGGCAGGCACAGCATGATCTCGTGCTCCACCCCGAGGTGACGGTCGTAGTCGCGGTACATCGGGGTGTCGTGGAACTGCCGGTCGGAGCAGAAGTCGCTGATCATCGTGACCGAGGCGATGTCACCGCTGCGGTCGGGGTATGAGCAGGTCGACGCCCAGTAGTGGGTGCGGAACGCCTCGGAGAGACCGTCCTCGGCCGCGCCGAGGTCGGACCCGGGCAGCTCCTGGTCGGCAAAGCTGGACCAGCGCGGGGTGTCCTGGCCGGACACCCACAGCTGGTCGCAGTGGATCAGGTCGGTGAGCGAGCGCAGCAGCTCCCACGGGAGCGCCTCGCCGCCGTCGTCCTCGAAGGGGGTCTCGGCGATGCGCAGCATGGTGCGCACATCGTGGTCGCTCACCTCGAGGGAGCTCATCGTCGGTACCTCCGGCACCAGGTGCTGAACCCGTTCGTGTGGTGACGCTACGCCGCCGGTTCGGCCTTGCCCATACGAGCAAAGTCGTATGGCGTTCCAGCCGCGGGGCGCGCAGGGTGGGCCGACCACCACACACCGAGAAGGGTGAGGACCATGACGACCACTCGACAACTCGTCCGGGCTACCTGGGTGACGGTCACCGCCGTGCTGTTCCTGCTCGCCGGGGGGACTACCGCTTGGGCCAAGTCGGCGCCCATCGACACCGGCGACGCTGCGGTCACGGCCAGCGGCGGTCCATCGGTCATCAGCAGCACGTCCATCGCGCAGCTGTTGCTCGTCGCGGCGCTCAGTGCCGCCCTGGCTATCGCGGTCACCCTGGTCGTGACCCACGTGGTCGGCTCCCGCCGCCACGACGTCCGGCAGCCTGCGACCGCCTGACCCCATCCAGCCCGGCCGGATGCCCAGCCCGGCCGGATGCCCGGCCAACCGGCTGGGGCATCCGGCGGGGCTGCGGCGCTGGACTGGGGCGCGCAACGTCGCGATGGGTGGCCGGCTTGCTGCACGCCCCTCCGCGCCCCCCGGCGACTGCGCGAGCTGCTATCCGGGGCTGGGCCGGTGCTCGCACCCGGTGCTTACGACGCGGTGTCCGAGTCAACTCGGTACCACCACTTCCAGCAGACCTACACCCGGTTCAACACCGAGAGCGGACGCCGCCTGGCCCGCTGCTAGGACCTCGGCGTCTGCGTCGAGAAGTCCTGCGCCGCGCGGGTCATTTCGAGGAGCACGGCTTCGCCGCGAAGGCTTGTGGCCGCTGCCCCCGTAGCTGCGGCGTCCCTCTCGGCCTGGACGCGGAGCAGCCGCACCCTGCGTGACCGACCGGCGATCCCGCCCGTCCGGAACGGGTTCGCCGAAGCCATCAGGCCGACCCGCAGGGAGCCGCTCTCTCGGATCAATGCCAGGAGCTCCTCTGCGGCGTCGGCGCGGCGCACCGCGAGGGGTGCCGCGTCCGCAACGGCGAGACTGCCGGGCTCCCGGCCCGCGTTCACGTCCGCGAGGACCTCGGAAAGCGCGGCATCTTGCCCGTCGAGGTCCGCGACAAGTACTGCCTTCCGCTTCTCGCACCCTTGGAGGCGGTCCGCCATCCGGCAACGCTCCCGCGGCGGGATCCTCACCGGCGACCGACCCCCGCCGGCAGTGCCGTTGACCGTGTGCTGGTGGCCGTCCGGGCACGATCGAGGGCCGGAGCCCGGTGAAGTCGGTCGTGGTCGTGGTCCCCCACCGCCGCGCCGTCGACAGTGCTTTCGACCGGCGCGACCACCCGGGCGCGCTTGACCTCGTGCTGCGAGGTGCCACTCGTGACCACTGCGATGACAGCCAGGAAGACGTTCATCGTGACCCCCTTCCGGGGGTTGCCTTGCACCAAGCCATGCGCGGTGTTCCGCACCCGGCGAAGTTGCACCGCCTCCGGATCAGTCGGGTCCTTCGCGAGAGAACCGCTGGCCCCGGTCCAGGTCGGGCCCCCGCTCGGGGTCAGTTGCCGGCCACGGTGCAGCGACGACAGAACCTTGGACGGTTCTCCTTGCCTCCCGAGCAGAGGAGGATTTCACTGTACGCGCAGCACCGCCGACGGTCACCGAACCGCCTCGGCGCCGCAGGGAAGTCGACCTCGCCCGGCTCCAGGAGTCTTTCCCCGTCCCGTCCCTCGCGGTCCGACTAGGGTCTCGATCATCCTGGGTAAGGGAGGACCACATGGCGACTCACGAAGAGGCGTCGCAGGCGCTGCTCGACGCGATCCAAGGGTTCGCTAGCAAGGCGAGCAACAGCGAGTCGTTCAGCCGGACGGTGCTGAACTTGGCTGAGGCGTGGGCCTGGCTTCAGGTACCTGGCGCGGGTCACGGTGGTGGAGGCTCCACCAGGTCAGGGTGACCTGCACCACCGACGGCGGCGTTCGCTGGTGACCATCCCGGCACCACACTCGCCGAAGTGCTCGGCGTACATGCGGGGTGGCGAGATGAGTCTCCAGGTCAGCGGCGGGTCCGCCACGATCCGGGCGGACAAGTTGGTCGTACCACTCGCGGACCCTCGCGGTACGACGCGGTTGCGATTCAGAGTGCCGGGTCTCGGAACGTACCCGCGGCCCCCAGGGGCCGGTATCGTGGAAGGTCAGGGGGACACCGAATGACGACCAGCTACTTCACGTCGAGCGCCTACGCGCCGCCCGCGCTTTTGCGCCGCACCGAGTACGTCGACGAGGCGTTCGTCAATGGCGGGTGGCAGCCCACCAAGGCGATCAGCCACTGGCAGGTCGGCCAGGACGACTCGGTGGAACCGGTCAGCGGGGAGCAGGCCCGCGCGTTCGCCCCCGAGGCGTTTCCGGACTGACGTAACCGCTCGCGAGCGCGACCCGCGTTCAGGCCAGCAGACGTGCAACCTGCCCGTGCCGTGGCGGTGGTTGAGGTCCTCCTCCACCAAGAGCCAGTCTTCGTCGCCCTTGGCTTGCTGCAGCTGCTGCCGGCAGTCGCCTGGTCGGGTACCCGAACCGAACGAACGACTCAGCGCTCACCATGACCCAGGATGCGGCGCGGCTCGTGCGCACGCTGCCCGGCCACGGCGGTCTCCCGGAAGGCGGCGGCCTTCGTATCGTCCTGAGCCCTGGCACGCACAGTCTGTCGATGGGCCTGGCTGCCGCTCAGGAGCACGCCGACGCCGCTGTCGCCCGCGATGGCGCCCTGTCGTTCCTGTCCGTGCCCGCCGAAGGGCGCACGCATGGCCACACGCACTGCGCGGATATCACCCCCGCCCGGTCAAGCTTCTTCGTTGGCCGCTGACCCGACCGCGTCCGGCGACTCTTGCAGCCTGAGCGCTCACGCGGGCCCGCGAGATGTCTCGCCCGAGACCGTCAGCCGCGCCTTTGTTCGGGTGCTGGCCCGAGGCGTCTGGTCCGCCGCGCATTCACGCGCAGCTGTGTGACGCGGGCGATGCCGGTGATGGCTACCACCACACCTCCACCGACCGCGGCGATGAACAGCGCCATCCCCAGTGACAGCGAGCCGGAGAATCCGAGGTACTGGACTTGGACGCGGGTGGGGTTTTGCAGGATGAACACGATGAGCATGACCAGGAGCAACAGCGCCGCAGCGGTCGCCGCCCAGGCGGCGCTGGCTCTCGTGAACCGTGGAGACCTGGCCGGCGGGTTGGCTCCAGCCGCGGAGACAGGCGAGGCATCCGTCGGCTGCTGTGGTGGCAACGAGGTCGAATCTGATGCCGTCGAGTCTGTCGTCACGACATGTGCCTCCACTCAGATCCGCACCTGGCCCGTTCGGAGTCTACGACCGACGGACAGCCCTGAGGCGACCCCTCGCTGGTGGGTTTCCGCGACGCCGATCCCCCTGCGCCGCGCCGTCAACTCGTTCATGTTCGGCTCGGTCGTCCTCCCCGTCTCGACGAGCCCACGGACCGGCCAGCTGACAGGTTGTGGGCCCATGGGTGTTTGCCTGGGCGGCTGTCGCTTTCAGAGCCAGGGGTGCGGGTGGTCGGCGGCGCGGCCCTGGAAGGAGAGGATCTTGGGGTTTTGGATGACACCGTTGCGGATCTCGATGGCCAGCCGGATGGTGGGCTCCTGGTCCCAGGCGGCGGGGCCGTCCATCACGGTCCGCAGGTAGGGGGTGAGGGCTTCGCTGATGCCCCAGGTGGCGGAGTTCCACAGGTAGGCGGGGCTGTGGTCGACGCCGTAGTACAAGATGCCGTCGCCGACCGTGCGCATCGGCTGCTCGAAGGTCGTCGGGCGGGCACACTCAAAGCCCATGCCGGTGTCGCAGGACACGTCGACGAGCAGGCTGCCCGGCGTGAACTGCGCGAGCTCGTCGTCCGAAACGAAGATCAGTGGACGGTCGGTGTCCTGTAGGACGCAGTTGACGACGATGTCGTACTCGGCGAGGAACTGCGCGGTCGGTACCGGGCCGGTGCTCTTCAGCACCACGGTGGCGGGGGAGTCCTCCGCGGTGCGGTCCAAATGGCCGAGGACGACGGACGGGATGGGCGAGGCCACCGCCGTCACTTCCCGCATGGTCAGCACGGTGACGTCATGCACGCCCATCGCGTGCAGCGCAGTGATCGCGCCGCGTGCAGTGTTGCCGAAGCCGATGACCGCTGCGGTGAGCCGGCGTCCGTAGTGGCCGGTGGACCCGAGAAGCGTCATGGCGTGCAGCACAGAGCTGTAGCCGGCCAACTCGTTGTTCATGTGGAAGACGTGCACGACGAACGAGCCGTCCGGTGTCCAGTGGTTCATCGCCTCCCAGGCGATCAGGGTGAGTCGCTTGTCGATGGCCAGCTGGGTCAGGTCGGGGTCCTGGACGCAGTGCGGCCACCCCCACAGCACCTGCCCATCACGCAGGCTCTGGATGTCGGAAAGCGTCGGCTTGGGCAACAGCACCACGTCGGTGGTCGCGATGATTTCCTCGCGGGTGAGGATGCCTGCGACCTGTGGCGCCAGATGCTCCTCGGACACTCCGTAGTGATCGCCGTAGCCGTGCTCGAGGAAGATCCGCTCACGCAGGTCCGCGGCGATCCGGTCGAGATGACGCGGGTGGATGGCAAGCCGGTGCTCGTTCTCCTTGCTCGACGTTCCGAGCACTCCGACGCTGAGCTGGCCCATGGCGGCCCCCTTGGTGATTGGCCCTCGAACCCAGCCTGTCACTGCTGGCCGCCGTCCTCTGCTCGAATCTGGCATAACGCTTGCGCGAGCTGGTCGACGGAGCGAGCGCAACCAGGCCGGGGATTGTTCGTCTCGTCTCGCCTACTCCCGCGGCTGCGGTCGGGCGCACCTTCATCGACCGGGAGCTGTACCTGCCCAAGGTGTGGACGTAGGACCGGGACCGCTGCAACGAGGCTGGCATGCCCGACTCGGTGGGGTTCGCAACCAAGCCCGGGTTGGCGATGCGGATGCTGGCCCGCGCCGTTGACGCCGGGGTGCCGGCGGGGTCGAGTCTGCAGCGGACGTGCTGGCCGGCGGCCTGCCGCCGCAGGCGTTCAAGCGGATCTCCGCCGGCGCGGGGTCGAAAGGGCCAAGGATCTACCACTGGGCTCGGGTGGCGATCCGCCCACTCGAAGACCCCGCCATGGGCTACTGGCTGCGGATCCGGCGCCCGGTGACCGACCCCACGGACCGCAACACCCGTGCCACGGCCAGCCCGGCACCCCGCTGCGTGAGCTGGCGAGCATCGCCGCCGGTGCAAAAGGAGGGCTGCGCAACCGGTCGGCGAGCTGATCCCGCTCACCGTCCCTGAGGTCCGCCGGCTGCTCGCCCACCTCATCTGGACCACCACCGCGACCCACAGCGACGTCCTCGCCTGGTCACACTGGCGCCGCCGGCACCAAGGTCGCGCCCGCCGCTGCCACTACACCGCCAGAGTGGCCCCGCCAGGTTCTCGGTGGCCGTGCTTCAGGACGCTCAGGTGTGGTTCTCGACGTACTCCTCGGGGTCACGGTCACGCGCCCGGATGCCGCCCGCGTGCCGGGCCTCGAACACGGCGAACGCCACCGCGATGCCGTGGCGTAGCTTCAGGTCGGCGTGGTGGCGGAAGTCGGCCAGGTCCTCCCGCTCCTCCTCGGCCATGTGGTCGCTGTTGGCCTCGCGCGCCTGGGTGACGGCGTCCCACCACGGCGTGCTGCCGACCTCGTGCCGCTCGACCTCGGCGCAGGCGTCACGGATCTCGTTGTGGTCCTTGATGACGTCCTCGACCTCCGCCCGCGCACTCGACGCCCCGCCGGCGCCGGTGCCGATCCGGAGTAGGTGCGGGTAGAACAGCTCCTCCTCGGCGGCAGCGTGGACCTCAAGCAGGATCCTGAGTCGTGTCCAGACCGCTCCCAGCGCCTCGGTGTCACCCGGCCCGATGTCGTCGAGGTAGGCGAACAGACGGCGCTGCTCGTGGTGGTCGTGGAGGATCAGGTCGGTGATGTCCATGCGACCTCCCGTGGTCCGGCGCTACGGAGCGCCCGTGCGCCAAGCCTGTCAGCCGGGCGCCGCGCTCGACACTGCGGGGGTCGATGCTTACTCGGCCCGCTGGCTCCATTGGGTCCAGGACGGTGGTTCAGCTCGGCTGCGGCGGCGATCAGCAGATCGGGGATCGACGGGGCGCGATGCTGTCCACGCTCGGCCAGCAGGCGCTGCACCTGCACGGCCCGGTCCTCGACGGCGGACCGCGCGGAGAACCCTGCCTCGAGCAGGGTCACGGTGGTGATGGTCACCAGTCCCCGCTCGATCCGCTCGGCCCACTCCTCAGCATCGGGGCTGGAACCCAGCCGAACCAGCGCGGACTTGTCGATCAGCCAGGACGTGCTCATGACCAGGCGTCGGACCTGACCGTGTCGTCGCCGAGGTCGGGCAACAGCTCCGCCACCGCCCGCAGGTCGTCTGCTGTGACAGACCCGGCCGTGCGGCGGGCCTCACGATGAAGGTGGCGGCGCAGGTACTCGGTCCGGGAGATGCCCAGGCGGGCAGCCTGCTCATCCAGCAGGTTGAGGTCCTCCGCGGGGAAGTTGCGAATCAGGACGTCAGGCATCAGA
>JBBSAJ010000016.1:0-53520 GCA_038252405.1 Actinomycetes bacterium
CCTGGTCCCACGGCGGCCGCACCGACCTGCACAACCTCGCCCTGCTGTGCTCACGACACCACCACACCATCCACGACCACGGCTACCGCATGACCCGCGGACCCGACGGCACCCTGCACACCCACCGACCCGACGGCACCGAGATCCCCGACCACGCCCGCGGCCCCTCACCCCTCCAACAGGTCACCGCGACCTGGGCCGGAGCAGCCGCCACCGGGTGAGCCGCTCCCCGAGCGAGCCCGCCGAGGACCGGGCCGCCAGTCAGCCCAGGTGGACCGCGGCCAGCGCGGCGGCCAGCACCGCCTTGACCGGGCGTCCGGTCGCCTCCGCGGCGGCGGCGACGTCCTCGAACTCCGGCTGGGCGTTGACCTCCTCGCCGTGCAGCTCGGCCACCTTGACCCGCACCGGGTGGCCCAGCACCTGGACGATCACCACGTGCCGCTGCAGCGCCCGCTTGGTGACCTCGTGCTCACGCAGCCCGATGGTGGACGTCTCGGTGAACAGCACCCGGCGCACCGCCTCGGCGGCGGCCGGGTCGACCAGCACGGTCACGGTGTGCGCGGGCCGGCCCTTCTTCATGACGATCGGGGTGATCCAGGCGTCCGCGGCGCCGGCATCGAGCAGCCGGGTCAGCACCACCGGCCAGATCCGAGGGTCCAGGTCGTCGACGTTCGCGGCCAGCACCACCTGGGTCGCGTCGGCCGCCCCCTCCCCCTCCTCGGGTGCGCCCAAGGGCTCCAGCAGCAGCACGCCGAGCAGGTTCGGCGTCCCGTCCAGCTCCCGCTCGCCGGCGCCGAAGCCGCGCGATCGGATCCGGCCGGGCGGGGTGGGCCCCCAGTGGGTGACCACCGAGGCGAGCAGCGCCGCGCCGGTCGGGGTGCACAGCTCGACGTCAGCCGGTCCGGACCAGACCGGGGCGCCCACCTCCGCGAGCAGCTCGGCGACCGCGGGCGCCGGCACCGGCAGCACGCCGTGCGCGGCCCGCACCGTGCCGCTGCCCAGCGCCACCCCCTGGCAGGCGGCGGTGGTCACGCCGAGCGCGTGCAGCGCCGCGCTGACCCCCACGACGTCGGCGATCGCGTCCAGCGCACCGACCTCGTGGAAGTGGACGTCGTCCGCGGGGATCCGGTGCGCCCTGGCCTCGGCCGCGGCCAGCCGGGTGAACACGTCCAGCGCCCGGCCGCGCACCTCCTCCGGCAGCGCAGCCTCCGCGAGCAGCCCGCGGACGTCGGCCCAGGCGCGCGCGGTCGGCGCCTCGGCGGCGTGAACGTCCGCCTTGGTGGCGGCCAGCCCGCCGCGCTGCACCGGCCGCACGGTGACCTCGATCGGCTCCACACCGACGGCGTCCAGGGCCGACTGGACGGCGGCCAACGGGGCCCCGGCGTCCAGCAGCGCGCCGAGCAGCATGTCCCCGCTCGCGCCGGAGGGGCACTGGAACCAGGCCAGGGTCATCGCGGCGCCGCCCGTCGGGCCACCCGGGCGGCGAAGACGCCGGCCCCGAACCCGTTGTCGATGTTGACCACCACCACGCCGGGGGCGCACGAGTTGAGCATCGCGAGCAGGGCCGCCAGGCCGTCGAACGAGGCCCCGTACCCCACCGAGGTGGGCACCGCCACCAGCGGCACGCCGGTCAGGCCACCCACGACTGAGGGCAGCGCCCCCTCCATCCCGGCCACGACGACCAGGCAGTCGGCGTCGTCGAGGTCCCCGCGGACGGCGAGCAGCCGGTGCAACCCGGCCACGCCGACGTCGTCGACCCGGGCGGTTCCCGCGCCGAACGCGGCCGCGGTGAACGCCGCCTCGGCCGCGACCGGCGCGTCGGAGGTGCCCGCGGCCACCACCCGGACCAGGCCGCTCGGCCGCGGCAGCGGCCCCACCGCGGCACAGCGGGCCACCGGGTCGATGAGCGCGTCGGGGAACCCCTCGACGACCGCTGCGAGCGCGGCGTCGGCCAGCCGGGTGGCCAGCACGGCCCGCTCCGGGTGGGCCGCGCCGAGGGTGCCGAGGAGGTCGACGACCTGCGCCGGGGTCTTGCCGGCGCCGAAGACCACCTCGGGGTCGCCGGTACGCGCGGCCCGGTCGGTGTCCACCCGGGCGTACCCGAGATCGACGAAGCCCGGTTCATGGTGCATGGCCCGACCTTACGACGCCCGGCCGGGCCACCGGTGGGCCCGGCGGTTACCCTCGGCCGTCGAGGCCCGTCCCGCCGTCAGGAAGTCCCGTGACCACCGTGATCCCTACCGCCCGACCGACCGCCGCTCTCTCCTCGTTCCTGGACGCCGGCACGGCCGACCTGGTGGCCGTCGTGGCGGCCGGCGTCGCCGTGGTCGCCCTGCTGGTCGCGGTCGTGGCGCTGGTCCGGCTGTCCCGGATGCGCCGCAGCTACACGCTGCTACAAGGCGACGACGAGCAGGCGTCCTTCGTCGACGCCGTGGACCGCAAGACCCGCGAGGTCGAGGGGCTGCGGGCGCAGGTCGAGGCGCTCACCGGTGACGTCGGCCGGGTCCGGGACGACCTCGCGGACGCGATCCGGCACGTTGCCGTCGTCCGGTACGACGCCTTCGGGGACATGGGCGGACGGCTGTCGTTCTCGGTGGCCCTGCTCGACGACACCGGGGACGGCCTGGTGCTCACCTCGATCAACGGTCGGTCCGAGACCCGCACCTACGCCAAGGGCGTGAAGGGCGGCGCGTCCGAGGCCCCGCTGTCCCCGGAGGAGGAGCAGGTGATCGGCTACGCGCTGCGCCGGGCCGCCGTGAGCCCCCAGCCGCCCCGCAGCGGGCGGACGGCATCATGACCCAGCCCCCCGCCGGTCCCCGCTACGGGTACCTGGGCCCGGAGGGCACGTTCTGCGAGGCCGCCCTGCTGGCCCACCTCGCGGGCGCCGGGGAGCCGGACGCCGTCCGGGTGCCCTGCGGGACCGTCGCGGCCGCGCTGGACGCCGTGCGCAGCGGCGAGGTCGACGCCGCCATGGTCCCCGTGGAGAACTCGGTGGAGGGCTCGGTGTCGGCCACCGTGGACGAGCTGGCCTCCGGCCCGGCGCTGGTGATCGGCAGCGAGACGCTCGTCCCGGTCACCTTCGACCTGCTGGCCCGACCGGGCACCCGGCTGGCCGACGTCCGCCGGGTCGCGACGCACCCGCACGCCGAGGCGCAGTGCCGCGGCTGGCTGGCCGCGAACCTGCCGGCGGCCGTCGCGCTGCCCGCCTCGTCGACCGCCGGGGCGGCCGCGGTCGTGGCCGCCCCGGACGCGCCGTACGACGCCGCGATCGCCTCGCCGCTGGCCGGGCAGGAGTACCACCTGGAGTCGCTGGCCCACGACATCGGCGACCGGCCGGACGCCGTCACCCGCTTCGTGCTGGTCTCCCGGCCGCTGCCGCCGGCGCCCCTGTCGGGCGCGGACAAGACCTCGCTGGTGCTGACCATCGGCCGGGACCACCCGGGCGCGCTGCTGGAGATCCTCACCGAGTTCGCCGTCCGCGGGATCAACCTGACCCGGATCGAGTCCCGCCCGACCGGCGGCGGCATCGGCGACTACTTCTTCTCGGTGGACGTCGAAGGGCACGTCGACGAGGCGCGGGTCGGTGAGGCGCTCATCGGCCTGCACCGGATCTGCGCGGAGGTCCGGTACCTGGGGTCCTACCGGCGGGCCGACCGGGTCGCGCCGGTGCTGCGGGACGGCGTCTCGGACGCCGAGTACGCGCAGGCGCAGGCCTGGCTGGCCCGGATCCGGGACGGGCGGGCCTGATCCGCCTCAAGCAACTTCCCCCACGCGCCGATCCGAAGACGTCAGGGGCGTCACCGGCGTCCGCCGCGCGCGATGCATCGGGGGGAGGGGCGTGCGCCGCCACTCGCTCACGACCACGTTCGCCCTGGTCAGCGTCGCCGCCATGGCGACCCTCGGGGTTGCCCTGGTCGCGGTCAACGACCGGCTGCTGGCCGACCACGCCCTGACCGAGGCCTCGCAGACCGCGCAGGCCTACGTCAGCACCGGCGTCGAGCCGCGCGTCACCGCGGCCATGTTCCGCGCCCCGGGGCAGATCGACGCCCAGCAGGCCGCGCAGCTGGACGCGCTGTTCCGCGGCGGCTCGGCGCACGCGACGGTGCGGCTGTGGACCGCCCAGCGCAACCAGTTCTACGACTCCGGCCGGACGGCGATCGTTGCGAACAGCGTCGGGGCCGGGCAGATCCCCGACGACGCCCGGTTCGCGGCTGCGCTGGCGCCCGGCGGCAGCGCGCAGCCCAAGGTGACCCTCGAGCGCACCGACCACGGGGTGGCCAACCGCCGCATCGACGTCTACGTCCCCCTCTACGTGCGCCAGGGCGGCAGCCCGGTGGGCATCGCCGAGGTGGTGCTGCCCTACGAGCAGACCGCCGACGCCGTGGCCAGGGCCACCCGCTCCATCCTCATGGTGGTCGCCGGCGGGCTGGCGCTGCTGTGGCTGCTGCTGTTCCGCACCGTCCGGCAGGCCAGCCGCCGGCTGCGCTACCAGGCCGGGGAGAACGCCCGGCTGGCCCTGCTCGACCCGCTCACCGGGCTGCCGAACCGCCGGCTGCTCGGGGAGCGGCTGGAGCGCGCCGCGCTGGCCAGCGCCCGGTCCGGACAGGCTGTCGGGCTGCTGCTGCTCGACATCGACCGGTTCAAGGAGGTCAACGACACCCTGGGCCACCCGCGCGGGGATGCGCTGCTGCTGCAGGTGGCCGAGCGGCTCAGCGCCGTCGTCCGCGACTCCGACACGGTGTCCCGGCTGGGCGGCGACGAGTTCGCCGTGCTGCTGCCGCAGATCGCCTCGCTGGAGGCGGCCGAGCAGTCCATGGAGCGCATCCAGTCGGTGTTCGACGACCCGTTCGACCTCGACGGGCTGGTGCTGCACGTCGACAGCAGCATCGGGCTGGCCGTGCTGCCCGACCACGCGGACGACGTCACCGACCTGCTGGCCAGGGCCGACGTGGCCATGTACTCGGCCAAGGCGGCCGGGGCCGGCATGGCCGTGTACTCCTCGGCCGGCGACGCCAACACGACCTCGCGGCTGACCATGCTCGGCGAGCTGCGGCGGGCGCTGGACACCGACGAGCTGCAGCTGTACTACCAGCCCAAGATCAGCCTGAAGACCGGCCGGGTGACCGGCCTGGAGGCGCTGCTGCGCTGGAACCACCCCACCCGGGGACTGGTCCCCCCGACCGAGTTCATCCCGATCGCCGAACAGACCGGTCTGATGCACCAGCTGACCCGACGGGTGCTGGGGCTGGTCGGTCAGCAGATGGCGGACTGGGACCGGGACGGCGTGCTGCTGCCGGTGGCGGTCAACCTGTCCGCCCGCAACCTGCTCGAGCCGGACCTCGACCGGGTCGTGGCCGCGATGCTGGAGCTGCACGGGCTGCCCGCCACGATGATGGAGTTCGAGATCACCGAGAGCGCCCTGATCGAGGACCCGGTGCGCGCCGCGGAGATGCTGGGCAAGCTGACCGCCCTGGGCATCACGGTGGCGGTCGACGACTTCGGCATCGGCAACACGGCCATGGGGCAGCTGCGCACGATGCCGCTGCGCACCATCAAGATCGACCGTTCGTTCGTCACGAACCTGGGCAGCGACGGCAGCCACGGTGTGCTGGTCCGGGCGATCGTCGACCTTGCGCACGAGTTCGGCCTGGTCGCCGTGGCCGAGGGCGTGGAGGACGAGGAGGCCATCCGCCAGCTGGTGGCCATGGGCTGCGACCTCGCGCAGGGCTTCCACTGGTCCCGGCCGGTGCCCGCCGACGAGCTGCCCGCCGTGCTGCTGCGGCTGGGCGAGCAGGCCGACGCGGCGACGGCCGCGAAGCCGCGGCGCCCGCCCCGAGCCCGAGGCAAGCAGCCGCCGGTACGCTCGTGACGTGATCGACCTGCGCCTCCTGCGTGACCAGCCCGACCTCGTGCGTGCCTCCCAGCGGTCCCGTGGCGAGGACGTCGCGGTGGTCGGCGCCCTCGTCGAGGCGGACGAGCGGCGCCGGGACGCCGGGGCCGGCTACGACCGGCTGCGGGCCGAGCAGAAGGACCTCGGCCGCGAGGTGTCCCGGGCGTCCGGGGCGGCCAAGGAGGCGCTGCTGCTGCGGGCCAAGGAGCTCGCGGCCGCGGTGCGGGTCGCCGAGGAGCAGCGCGACCTCGCGGGGGCCGAGGCCGAGCGGCTGCTGCTGGAGATCTCCAACCTGGTCGACCCGCGGGCCCCCGTCGGGGGTGAGGAGGACTTCGTCGTCCTGCAGGAGGTCGGCACCCCCCGGGACTTCGCCGCGGAGGGGTTCGAGCCGCGCGACCACCTGGACCTGGGCCGGCTGCTCGGGGCGATCGACGTGGAGCGCGGGGCGAAGGTGTCCGGCTCGCGGTTCTACTACCTCACCGGGGTGGGTGCGCTGCTCGAGCTGGCGCTCGTGCAGATGGCCATGGACCAGGCGGTCGCCGCCGGGTTCGTGCCGATGATCCCGCCGGCGCTGGTGAAGCCGCCGGCCATGGAGGGCACCGGGTTCCTCGGGCAGGCCGCCGAGAACGTGTACCGGCTCGAGGCCGACGACATGTACCTCGTGGGCACCGCCGAGGTGCCGCTCGCGGCGTACCACATGGACGAGATCCTGGACGCCGACCGGCTGCCGCTGCGCTACGCGGGCTTCTCGCCGTCCTACCGCCGCGAGGCCGGCTCGCACGGCAAGGACACCCGCGGGATCTTCCGGGTGCACTGGTTCGACAAGGTCGAGATGTTCTCCTACTGCCGGCCCGAGGACGCCGAGGAGGAGCACCGCCGGCTGCTGGCCTGGGAGCAGGACTTCTTCGCCAAGCTCGAGGTGCCCTACCGGGTCATCGACGTGGCCAGCGGGGACCTCGGCGCATCCGCGGTGCGCAAGTTCGACTGCGAGGCGTGGATCCCGACCCAGGGCCGCTACCGCGAGCTGACGTCGACGTCGAACTGCACCCAGTTCCAGGCCCGCCGGCTGTCGGTGCGGCTGCGCGACGACGAGGGGATCCGGCCGCTGGCCACGCTCAACGGCACGCTGTGCGCCGTCACGCGGACCATCGTGGCGCTGCTGGAGAACCACCAGCAGGCGGACGGGTCGGTGGCGGTCCCGGTGGCGCTGCGGCCCTACCTCGGCGGTCGGGCGGCCCTCGAGCCGGTCGGCGGATGATCCGGCCGGAGCCCTGGGTCCCCACCCTCGTCGCGCTGGACCTCGACGGCACCCTGGTCGGGCCGGAGGAGACGGTGACACCGGCCGTGGTCGAGGCGGTCGGCCGGGCCGCCAAGGCGTCGCACGTGGTGATCGCGACCGGCCGCTCGGTGCACGCGACCGAGCCGGTCGCTGCCCAGCTGGGCCTGCCCGACGAGTACCTGGTGTGCAGCAACGGCGCGGTGCTGGCCCGGCTGGTCGACGGGGTCAGCGAGATCGTCAACGTCACGACGTTCGACGCGCGGGCGGCCGTGGCGCTGCTGCTGGCCGAGCTGCCGGAGGCGCTGTTCGCCGTCGAGGAGCTCGGCCTGGGCTACCGGGTCACCGCCCCGTTCCCGGTCGGCGAGCTGACCGGCGACGTCCAGGTGGTGCCACTGGAGCAGCTGGTGTCCGAGCCGGTGACGCGTGTCGTCGTCCGGGCGCCGGAGTACGCCCCACACGAGTTCCTCGAGGTGGTCGAGCGGATCGGGCTACACGGGGTCAACTACGCGGTGGGTTACACGGCCTGGCTGGACCTGGCCCCGGCCGGGGTGTCCAAGGCGTCCGCGCTGGAGGCGGCCCGGCTGCGGCTCGGGGTCGCCGCGGACGCGACGCTGGCCATCGGCGACCACCGCAACGACCTGGAGATGTTCGGCTGGGCCGCGCATGCGGTCGCCATGGGAGACGCCCCACCCGCCGTCCAGGACGCCGCCGACGAGGTGACCTACTCCTGGGCCGAGGACGGCGCCGCCACCGTCCTCACCCGGTACTTCCCCTGACCCCCCCTGCATGAAGGTGCCCTTCTGTGCGCACGGCCGCACAAAGCGCACCTTCATGGACGGCGACCGCGGACGGCCCGGCGTCCGATGAAGGGTGGAAAGGTGCGACCACACGCACAGAAGGGCACCTTCATGCGGCTGGTGGCCACCGACCTGGACGGCACGGTCGTGGGCCACGACGGCACCGTGTCGGGGCGCACGGTGGCCGCGCTGGCCGCGGTCGAGGACGCCGGGGCCCCGCTCGTCCTGGTCACCGGACGGCCGCCGCGCTGGATGCGTCCCGTCGTCGAGGCCACCGGCCACCGCGGGGTCGCCATCTGTGCCAACGGCGGCGTCGTCTACGACCTGCACACCGAGCGGATCCTCGAGGCGTTCCTGCTCCCGGTGGACGCCGGCCAGGAGGCGGTCCGCCGGATCCGCGAGGTGATGCCGCGCGCGTCCTTCGCCGTGGAGACGGGCGCCGGCTTCTCCCCCGACCCGGCCTACCGGCCCCGCTGGGACGCGACCGACCGGCTGCGGGTCGCCCCGGCCGAGGAGCTGGTCGCTGTCCCCGTCGTCAAGCTGCTCGTGCGCGACGAGGACAGCGACGGGGACGCCATGCTCGCGCTCGCCCGGCAGGCGCTGGGCGGCCTGGTCGAGGTCACCCACTCCAACCCCGACGACTGCCTGCTGGAGATCTCCGCCCTGGGGGTCAGCAAGGCGACCACGCTGGCCAGGGTCGCCGCCGAGCACGGCGTCGAGGCCGCCGAGGTCCTCGCGTTCGGCGACCAGCCGAACGACCTGCCGATGCTGGCCTGGGCCGGCACCGCCTACGCGGTGGCCAACGCCCACCCCGAGGTGCTCGCGGCCGTGCCGCTGCACACCGCCTCGGTCGACGAGGACGGCGTCGCGCAGGTGCTGGAGAGCCTCCTCGCCAGCGGCGACCTGCGCCGATAGCCTCCCCGGGTGCCCGTCATCGAGGTCTCCGGCGCGCGCAAGACCTACCGCCGTCGCCGCCGACCACCGGAGCGGGCGCTCGACGGCCTCGACCTGGTCGTCGACGAGGGCGGCGTGCACGGCTTCCTGGGTCCGAACGGCTCGGGCAAGACCACCACGATCCGGATGCTGCTCGGCCTGGTCAGCGGCGACGCCGGTGAGCTGCGGCTGCTCGGCCGCCCGGTCCCCGACCAGCTGCCGGCCGTGGTGGGCGACGTCGGCTCGTTGGTTGAGACGCCGCTGTTCTTCCCCACCTTCAGCGGACGCCGCAACCTCGAGCTGCTCGCCCTCACCGCGGGGGTGGCCAAGCCCCGGATCGAGGAGTGCCTGGAGACCGTCGGGCTGCGCGACCGGGCCGACGACGCCGTCAAGGGCTACTCGCTCGGCATGAAGCAGCGGCTGGGCATCGCGGCCGCGCTGCTCAAGGGCCCCCGGCTGCTCATCCTGGACGAGCCGTCCAACGGCCTGGACCCCGCCGGCATCGTCGAGATGCGTGAGCTGGTGCGCCGGCTCGGGTCCGACGGCCGGAGCACCGTGTTCTTGTCGTCACACCTGCTCGGTGAGGTGCAGCAGGTCTGCGACCACGTGACGATCCTGGCCCGGGGCCGCTGCGTCACCAGCGGGCCGGTCGCCGAGGTGCTGGCCGGCCGGGACACCGGCGACGTCCGGCTGCGCCTGGACGACCCGGCCGCGGGCCAGGCCGTCCTCGAGGCGGCCGGCTACACGGTGACCTCGCTCGGCGACGCGTGGCGGGTGCACGCGGTGCCCGACCCGGCGGCGGTCACCCGGCTGCTCGCCGAGCACGGTCTGTACCTGTCCGAGCTGTCCCCGATCAGCGCCGACCTGGAGAGCGTGTTCCTCGAGCTGACCAGGGACGCGTCGTTGTGAGCGCGACCGAGGTGATGACCGGGACGGCGGTCACCCGGCGCCCGTCGCTGCTGCGCGCGGAGGTGCTGCGGATCCGCTCCCGCCGCCTGGTCCGGCTGCTGCTGGCCCTCGGCTACGCGCTGATCGTCGTGGCGTTCGTCATCACCTTGGTCAACACCGGCAACCCCACCGCGGCCGAGCGGTCGGCCGCCCAGACCCAGGCCGACCAGCTGGTGGCCCAGTGCCGGGCCGACCCGAACGTGCCGGCCGACCAGAAGGACCAGGTCTGCCAGGGGTTCACCGCCGAGCAGTTCCTGCACACCCGGCCGTTCGACCTCAGCGGCCTGCCCAGCGGAGCGCTCGCGGTGGGCGCGGGTTTCGCCGCGCTGGCCTTCATCATCGGTGCGTCCAGCGGTGGCGCGGAGTGGACCGCGAAGACGCTGCCGGCGCTGCTCACCTGGGAGCCGCGGCGGGTCCGGGTCACCCTCACCAAGGTGGCCGTCCTGGTGGCCACCGTCCTGCTGGCGACGGTGCTGGCCGAGCTGCTGTGGACCGGGCTCGGCTCGGCGCTGGTGTCGCTGCGCGGCTCCTGGTCACCGCGGCCGGACCGGTTCTGGGGCGACCTGCTGGACACCCAGCTGCGGGCCGTGCTGCTGGCCGGGCTGGCCGCCGCGGGCGGGTACGCGCTGGCCAACCTGATCCGCAACACCGGGGCGGCGCTGGGTCTGGCCTTCGTCTACTTCGCGGTGGTGGAGAACGCCGTCCGGGTGCTGTGGCACTGGGCCCAGCAGTGGCTGGTCATGGAGAACGTCACGGCGCTGGTGCAGCGCCACGGCGTCGACGTGGTCATCTCGCAGCAGCTCGACCCGGCCACCGGCGGCTACACCAGCGTGGTCGTGCACCTGACGAACCTGCGCGCGGGGCTCACCCTGGCCGTCTACACCGCTGTCGCCGTGCTGGTCGCCGCCGTCGTGTTCCGGCGCCGCGACCTCACCTGACCGGCCGCAGGACGGACTACAGGTACGGGCCGTTCGAGCGCCGCGGACCTTGCTCCTCCTGCTGCTCGGGGCCCTCGGTCCCGGCCGGCAGGGCGCGGCGGCGCATCTCCTCGAACTGCGCCCGCGCGGCCATCTGCTGGGCGAACAGCGCGGTCTGGATGCCGTGGAACAGCCCCTCCAGCCAGCCGACCAGCTGGGCCTGCGCGATCCGCAGCTCGGCCTCGGACGGAATGGTGTCCTCGCCGAACGGCAGCGCCAGCCGGTCCAGCTCCTCGACCAGCTCGGGGGCCAGCCCGCTCTCCAGCTCCTGGATCGAGCGGCGGTGGATGTCGCGCAGCCGGGCCCGGCCGGCCTCGTCCAGCGGCGCCTGACGCACCTCGTCGAGCAGCTGCTTGATCATGCTGCCGATCCGCATCACCTTGGCCGGCTGCTCGACCAGGTCCGCGACCGAGGCCACCTGCTCGCTGTCGTCGTCCTGGGCCTCGCCGGCGGGCACCCCGCCCAGCACGCCGAGCGGCTGGCCGTCCGGTCCCACGACGACGATCTGGGCGTCCGCGTCCGACTCGTTCATGCGCCCATCCAACCTCATGAGGGTGGACGCCGGTACCTGAGGTCAGGCCCCGACCGACAGGACCACCTTGCCGACGACCGCACCCGCCTCGACCAGCCGGTGCGCCTCGGCTGCCTGGTCGACCGGGAGCACCCGGTCCACCACCGGGACCACCCGGCCGGACTCCAGCAGCGGCCACACGTGCTCGCGCACCGACCGCACGATCGCGGCCTTCTCCGCGTCCGGGCGGGCCCGCAGGGTGGTGCCCAGCACCGCAGCCCGCTTGCCCATGAGCTGGCCCAGGTCCAGCTCGGCCCGGGCGCCACCCTGCAGGCCGATCACCACGAGCCGGCCGTTCACCGCCAGCGCCGCCACGTTGCGGGCCAGGTAGGCGGCGCCCATGAGGTCGAGGATCACGTCCGCGCCGTGACCGTCGGTCGCGGCCCGCAGCGACTCGACGAAGTCCTGCTCGTGGTAGTCGATGCCGATGTCCGCGCCGAGCGCGTGGCAGCGGTCCAGCTTGGCCGCGGAGCCCGCCGTCACCGCGACCCGGGCACCGGCGGCCTTGGCCAGCTGGATCGCCAGGGTGCCGATGCCGGACCCGCCGCCGTGCACCAGCAGCGTCTCCCCGGGACGCAGCGCGGCCAGCATGAACACGTTCGACCACACCGTGCACGCGACCTCCGGCAGGCCGGCCGCAGCGACCAGGTCGACCCCGGACGGCACCGGCAGCAGGTGCGCGGCCGGCGCCAGCACCTGCTCGGCGTACCCGCCGCCCGGGAGCAGCGCGCAGACCTGGTCGCCGACGGACCAGCCGTCGGCCTCGGGGCCCACCGCGGCGACCGTCCCCGAGCACTCCAGCCCCGGGTACGGCGGCGCGCCCGGCGGCGGCGGGTAGTGGCCCTGCCGCTGCAGCAGGTCGGCCCGGTTGACCGCCGTGGCTGCCACCCGCAGCAGCACCTGGCCGGCCCCCGGCGCGGGCGGGTCGGGGACCTCGTCCCAGCTGAGCATCTCGGGCCCGCCGGGCTCGGTGATCTGGACGGCGTGCACGGGGGCTCCCTACTCCTGCTTCGACGGCGTGACGTCGGCGGGCTCGTCGTCCGCCGGGGCCTGGCGCACGACGACCACCCGGTCGCCGCGCTGGAACAGCTTGACCGACCTGTCGGTGAACCGGCTGACCGCCCCGTCGCGGATCACGGCCAGCACCATGTCGGCGCTCTCGGCCGGGGACCGGCCGAGCTCCTCGCGGGTGACCTCGCGCTCGACCACCTCGAGCCCCTCCCCGGCCACCAGCAGGTCCTCCATGATCCCGCCGGCGACCGGTGAGGACACCGACAGTGCGAGCAGCCGCCCGGCCGCGGCCGCCGAGGTGATCACCGAGTCGGCGCCGCTCTGGTTGAGCAGCGCCACGTTGTCCGCCTCGCGCACCGCGCACACGATCCGGGTGCCCGGGTTGAGCCGCCGGGTGGTGAGCACCACGAGCACGGCGGTGTCGTCCCGGTGCGCCGAGACGATCACGTTGGCGGCGCGCTCCACCTCGGCGCGGCGCAGCACGTCCACCCGGGTGGCGTCGCCCATGACCCCGGCGACCCCCATCCGGTTGGCTTCGGCGATGGCATCGGCCGACGGGTCGATCACCACGATGCGAGACGCCGGCAGTCCGTCGTCCAGCAGGCCCTGCAGCGCGCTGCGCCCCTTGGTGCCGAAGCCGACGATCACGGTGTGGTCGTGCACGTGGGACCTCCAGCGGCTGACCCGGTAGTCGTGGCGGCTGCGGGCGGCCAGCACCTCGATGGTGGTGCCGACGAGCAGCACCAGGAAGGCGATCCGCAGCGGGGTGACGACCAGCACGTTGGTCAGCCGAGCGCCGTCGCTGACCGGGGTGATGTCGCCGTAGCCGGTCGTCGAGAGCGTGACCGTGGCGTAGTAGACGGCGTCCAGCAGGGACACCGTGCCGTCCGCGCTGTCCCGGTAGCCGCGCCGGTCCACCCAGACGATGGTCACCACCACGGCCAGCACGGCCAGCGCCAGCAGCAGCCGGATCACCACGGCCCGCAGCGGGCTGATCGCCTTGCTCGGCAGCGCGAGGTCGACCCCCGGGCCGAGCGCCGGCGCCACCGCCGGTCCGCGCCGCACCCCCGCCATGGTCCGAGCCTAGGCCGCGGGCAGCCGCAGCAGCCGGACGTCCGACCCGGTCCGCCCACCCGTCGGCGGGATCACCGCCATCGCGTCGGCGGTCACCAGCCCGCGCAGCATGGCCGGGCCGACGTGGTGCAGCGGGACGCCGCCGCGCACCGGGACCAGCCGGGTGTCGTGCGGATGGCCGGTGACGGTCTCGCGCAGCGTCATCCGCACGGGATCCGGCTCGAGGCGCCGCAGCAGCCCGCGCAGCACCGGCTCGGCGAGGGTGAGCAGCCCGGACACCGCCGCGAGCGGGTTGCCCGGCAGGCCGACGAGCGGCCGGCCGTCCGACAGCCGGGCGAGCAGCATCGGGTGCCCGGGCCGGACCGCGACGCCGTCGACGAGCAGCCGGGCGCCGGCCCGGGCGAGGACGGCGTGCAGGTGGTCGACCGGGCCGCGCGCGGTCGACCCGGTGGTCACGACCAGGTCGGCGTCGGCGCCGGCCAGGGCCGCGGCGAGCGCCTCGGCCGTGTCCGGCACCCGCTGCGGGCGGCACGCCTCGGCGCCGAGGGCGCCCAGCCAGCCGGGCAGCATCGGGCCGAGGGCGTCCCGGACCTGGCCGTCCCTGGCCACCCCGTCGTCCAGCAGCTCGTCGCCGAGGACCAGGATCTGGATCCGGGGTGGGACCACCACGGGCAGCCGGTCGTAGCCGGCCGCCGCCGCGAGCCCGAGCAGGGCGGGCGTGACGGGCGTGCCGGCGGCGGCCACCTCGTCGCCGGTACGGCACTCGCCGGCGGCCGGCCGCACGTCGGTGCCGACTGCCGGCCGTGGGCCGGTCAGCCGGGCGGCGTCCTCACGGCCGTCCTCACGGCCGTCCTCCCGGCGCAGCACCGCGTCCGCGCCGGGCGGGAGGCCGGCCCCGGTGGCGATGCGCACCGCGCAGCCCGCGGCCAGCGGCTGCGGCCGGGACCCCGCGAGCACGGTGCCGACCACCCGCCAGGGGCCCCCGCCGCGCACCGCCCAGCCGTCCATCGCCGACGTCGGCCACGGCGGCAGGTCGCTGCGCGCGGCCAGGGCGGCGGCCAGGGTGCGGCCCAGCGCCGCAGCGAGCGGCAGCTCGACGACCGGCAGCGGCTCGGCCGCCCGGCCGGCCTCCGCGGCGACCGTCCGGGCCTGCTCCCAGTCGCTCGTCACTCGGCGAGGTCGGGTGGCTGCGGCTGGTCCGGCGGCCAGGACAGCGCCAGCCGGCTGGCGGCCGCGGCGGCGTCGGCCACCGCCGCAGCGCCCCCGCCGCGCAGTGCGGCGGCGTAGCCGACGAGGAAGGTGGTGAGCGGCGCGGCCGGGCGGTCCACGTGGTGCGCGGCGTCGCGGGCCACGTCGAGCAGCAGCCGGACGTCGAGGTCCAGCGGGTCGAGGCCGAGCTCGGCGGCCAGCGCCGCCGTCCAGTCGTCCAGGGTCATGCCCCATCCTCTCGCGTCGTTGCCGGCGTGGTGGTCGCAATAACAGCCCGAGGGCCTGCAACGACGGCGAAGTTGAGGCTAGTGTCAACTTCGTGCCGGTGCTGCGCTCCCACGTCGACGTCCGCTCCGAGGCGTACGCCGCCAACCGCGCGGCCATGGCCGACGCCCTGGTCGAGGTCGCCCGGCTGCAGCAGCAGGCCGTGGACGGAGGTGGCGAGAAGGCGGTGGCCCGGCTGCGGTCCCGGGGCAAGCTGCTGCCACGGGAGCGGATCGAGCTGCTGCTCGACCCCGGCTCGCCGTTCCTCGAGCTGTCCCCGCTCGCCGGCTACGGCACCGACGACCCGATCGGTGCCGGCCTGGTGACCGGAATCGGGGTGGTCAGCGGGGTGGAGTGCCTCGTGCTGGCCAACGACCCCACGGTGAAAGGCGGCGCCCAGGGGCCGACCTCGGTGGCCAAGGGGCTGCGGGCCATGGAGATCGCCAGGGCCAACCGGCTGCCGGTCGTCAACCTCACCGAGTCGGCCGGCGCGGACCTGCCCAAGCAGGCCCAGATCTTCGTGCCCGGAGGCGCCAGCTTCAAGAACCTCACCCAGCTGTCGGCCGCCGGCATCCCCACGGTCACCCTCGTGTTCGGCAGCTCCACAGCCGGCGGGGCGTACGTGCCCGGCATGAGCGACTACACGGTGCTGCAGAAGCAGGCCGCGCAGGTGTTCCTCGGCGGCCCCCCGCTGGTCAAGATGGCCATCGACGAGGACGCCGACGAGGAGGAGCTCGGCGGCGCCGAGATGCACGCGCGCACCTCCGGGCTGGCCGACTACCTCGGCCTGGACGAGCCGGACACGATCCGGATCGGCCGCGACATCGTCGGCCACCTCAACTGGCGCAAGCTCGGCCCCGGCCCGCGGACGGCCGACCCGCACCCGCCCGCCCACGACCCCGAGGAGCTGCTCGGCATCGCCTCGGCCGACGTCCGGGTGCCGTACGAGGTGCGCGAGGTGATCGCCCGGGTGGTCGACGGCAGCCGGTTCGAGGAGTTCAAGCCGCTCTACGGCAGCACCCTGGTGACCGGCTTCGCGGAGGTCTGCGGCTACCCGGTCGGGATCCTCGCCAACAACGGCATCCTGTTCAGCGAGGAGAGCCACAAGGGCGCCCAGTTCATCCAGCTGTGCAACCGGCACGGGGTGCCGATCCTGTTCCTGCAGAACATCACCGGCTTCATGGTCGGCACCCGCTACGAGCAGGGCGGCATCATCAAGGACGGCGCCAAGCTGATCAACGCGGTGTCCAACTCGACGGTGCCGCACCTGACCCTCATGGTCGGCGCGTCCTACGGCGCCGGGAACTACGGCATGAGCGGACGCGCCTACGACCCGCGGTTCGTGTTCTCCTGGCCCAACCACCGGATCGCGGTCATGGGACCCAAGCAGCTGGCCGGGGTGCTCACCATCGTGGCCCGGCAGAAGACCGAGAAGGCCGGGCTGCCGTTCGACGAGGAGCAGTTCGCGCCGGTCCGGGACGCGTTCGAGGCGCAGGTGGAGAAGGAGTCCACCGCGCTGTACGCGACCGGACACCTGTGGGACGACGGGATCGTGGACCCGCGGGAGACCCGCACGGTGCTCGGCATCGCGCTGTCGGCGACGCACTCGGCGCCGGTCCAGGGCGCCACCTCCTACGGCGTCTTCCGGATGTGAGCGCCGTGACCCAGCCACCCGCCGTCCCCCTCACCCGGCTGCTCGTCGCCAACCGCGGCGAGATCGCCCGCCGGGTGTTCCGCACCGCGCACGAGCTCGGCCTGGCCACCGTCGCGGTCTACAGCGACCCGGACGCCGGCGAGCCGTTCGTCCGCGAGGCCGACACCGCGGTCCGGCTGCCCGGGACCGCCGCGGCCGAGACCTACCTGGACGCGGCCGCGGTCGTCGCCGCGGCACACCGCGCCGGCGCCGACGCCGTGCACCCCGGCTACGGGTTCCTTGCCGAGAACGCCGACTTCGCCCGGGCCGTGCTGGACGCCGGACTGGTGTGGGTCGGGCCGACCCCGGAGTCCATCCGGGCCATGGGCTCGAAGGTGGCCGCCAAGCGGCTGGCCGCCGCGGCGGGGGTGCCGCTGGCGCCGTCCGCCGAGCTGACCACCGACGACCCGGCGGACTGGGCGGTGGCCGGAGCGGAGGTCGGTTTCCCTTTGCTGGTGAAGGCTTCCGCGGGTGGCGGCGGCAAGGGCATGCGGCTGGTCGGCACGGCCGCCGGCCTGGTCGACGCGATCGAGGGCGCCCGCCGCGAGGCCGCGTCGGCGTTCGGCGACCCCACGGTGTTCCTCGAGCGGTACCTCGCGGGCGCGCGGCACGTCGAGGTCCAGGTGGTCGGCGACACCCAAGGCACGCTCACCCACCTGTTCGAGCGGGAGTGCTCGATCCAGCGGCGGCACCAGAAGATCGTCGAGGAGTCGCCCTCGCCGGGGACCACCCCGGCCACCCTGGCCCGGATGCTTGGGGCGGCCGTGGCGCTGGCCCGCGCCGTCGACTACGTCGGGGTCGGCACCGTGGAGTTCCTGGTCGCCGGCGCGGGCGAGGCCCAGGAGTTCTTCTTCCTGGAGATGAACACCCGGCTGCAGGTGGAGCACCCGGTCACCGAGGAGACCACGCTCGAGGACCTCGTCGCCCTGCAGCTGGCGGTGGCCCAGGGGCGGCCGCTGCCGGCGTCCCTGCTGGCGCCGACCCGCAGCGGCCACGCGATCGAGGTCCGGCTCTACGCCGAGGACCCGGCCGCGGGTTTCCTGCCCTCGACCGGCGGCCTGCTGCTGCTCGAGCCCGCGGGCGACCCGCAGGTGCGCTGGGAGTCCGGGGTCGAGACCGGCAGCCTCGTCTCGCCGTACTACGACCCCCTGCTGGCCAAGGTGGTCGTGGCCGCCGAGACCCGGGAGCAGGCCGCCCGGGTGCTGGCCCGCGAGCTGCGCGGCACCCGCATCCACGGGCTGCGCACCAACCGGGACTCGCTGGTGGCGATCCTCGAGTCCGCGGCGTTCCTCGCCGGCGAGACCCCGACCGACTTCCTTGACCGGCAGCCCGGGCTGCTCGACCCCGCCGTCCCGGACGACGTGCGCCGGGCGCACCTGGCGGCGGCCACGCTGCACGGGGTGCGCCGTACCCGGGCCGCGGCGCCGCTGCTGCGCTTCGCCCCGGCCGGCTGGCGCAACGTGCCCGCGGTCCGGCCGTCGGTGTCCTTCGGGGTGGACGGACAGCCGGTGCGGGTGACCTACCTGGAGCGGCCGGACGGCACGGCCACCGTGGGCATCGACGGGACCGACCACGAGGCCCGGGTGGTCGGCTCGGGTGCGGACTGGATCGACCTCGAGCTGGACGGGCTGCGCCGCCGGCACCGGGTCGCCCACCACGACGGGCTGGTCTGCGTGGACGGCGGCGGCTGGGCCAGCGAGCTGCCCGTGCTGCCCCGGTTCGCCGACCACAGCGGCGAGGCCGCCGCGCGGGGCCCGGCCGCGCCGATGCCCGGCACCATCACGGTGGTGGCCGTGGCGGCCGGGGACCGGGTGACCGCCGGCCAGCTGCTCGTCGTCCTGGAGGCGATGAAGATGGAGCACCGGATCACCGCGGACGCCGACGGCGTGGTCGCCGAGGTCCCGGTCGCCGTGGGCGACTCGGTCGACGCGCACCAGGTGGTCGTCGTCCTCGAGGCCGGGCTGGGCGACGGCCAGGCGGACGGCGACGTCGATGCGTGAGCCGGTGCGGATCGCCAACTGCAGCGGCTTCTTCGGCGACCGGCTGGCCGCGGCCCGCGAGCAGGTCGACGGCGGCCCGATCGACGTCCTCACCGGTGACTGGCTGGCCGAGCTGACCATGCTCATCCTGGCCCGGCAGCGGCTCAAGCACGGCCCCGGCACCGGCTACGCGCGCACCTTCGTGACCCAGCTGGAGGACGTGCTCGGCAGCTGCCTGGAGCGCGGCATCAAGGTGGTGTCCAACGCGGGGGGCCTGGACCCGGCCGGGTGTGCCGCCGCCGTCCGGGAGGTCGCCGAGCGGCTCGGCCTGACCGCCACGGTGGTGGCCGTCGAGGGCGACGACCTGCTCGGCCGGCTGGACGGGCTGGAGCTGGTCAACCTGGCCACCGGTGAGCGGTTCGCCGACGTCGGGCTGCCCGCGCTGACCGCCAACGCCTACCTCGGCGGCTTCGGGATCAAGGCGGCGCTGGACGCCGGTGCCGACGTCGTCGTCACCGGCCGGGTCACCGACGCGGCGCTCGTCGTCGGCCCCGCGGCCTGGTGGCACGGCTGGACGCCGGCGGACCTCGACCCGCTGGCCGGCGCGGTCGTGGCCGGCCACGTCATCGAGTGCGGGGCGCAGGCGACGGGGGGCAACTACGCGTTCTTCGCCGAGGTTCCGGGCCTGGAGCACGTCGGGTTCCCGATCGCCGAGGTGGCCGCCGACGGCTCGTCGGTGATCACCAAGCACGACGGGACCGGCGGGCTGGTGTCGGTGGGCACCGTCACCGCACAGCTGCTCTACGAGGTGGACGCGCCGGCCTACCCCAACCCGGACGTGACCGCCCGGTTCGACACGATCGCACTCGAGCAGGTCGGCCCGGACCGGGTGCGGGTGTCCGGCGTGGTGGGCGAGCCGCCGCCGGAGACGCTGAAGGTGGCGCTGAACTACCTGGGCGGGTTCCGCAACACGATCACCATGATGCTCACCGGGCTGGACATCGATGCCAAGGCCGAGCTGCTGCTGCGCCAGCTGTGGGCCGCCGTCCCGGGCGGGCGGGAGTCCTTCGAGTCGGTCGACGTCCAGCTCCTGCGCCACTCCCCTTCGAGTTGTCAGGGTGAGGACGAGCTATCCGTCGTCCACACCCTGACAAGTCAGTACGCGGCGCAGGCGGAGCTGCGCGTCACCGTGAAGGACCGGGACCCGACGAAGGTCGGCAAGGCGTTCACGGCCCCGGCGGTCGAGCTGGCGCTGGCCTCGGTGCCCGGCCTGTACCCGACCGCACCGCCGGCCGAGCCCACTCCCTACGGCGTCTACTGGCCGACCACGGTCCCCCGCTCCCTGCTCGCCCCGACCGCCCCGCATGAAGGGTCCCTTCACTCGGCACTGCCGCAACAACCCCCCCTTCACCCCGCGACCCCGCCACCGCTTCCGGCCTCCCTCGCCGACGCGCCCACCAGACCCGCGCCGCTGGGCCGGGTGTTCGGCGCCCGCTCGGGGGACAAGGGCGGGGACGCCAACGTCGGGGTCTGGGCCGCCACGGACGACGGCTACGCCTGGCTGGCCGGTTTCCTCACGGCGGACCGGGTCCACGCGCTGCTGCCGGAGACCCGTCCGCACCACGTCGACGTCCACCTGCTACCCAACCTGCGGGCGGTCAACGTCGTCGTCCGCGGGCTGCTCGGCCGCGGCGTGGCCGAGAACGCCAGCCTCGACCCGCAGGCCAAGGCGCTCGGGGAGTACCTGCGCGCCCAGGTCGTCGAGCTGCCGGAGCCGCTGCTGCCCGCCCCGCTGCCCGACCCGCCGGGCGCCGCCTCGGACGACGGCACGTGACCACCCTCGCCCCCATCACCCCCCGCGGCCGGCGCACCCGCGACGCCGTCGTCCGCGCGGCCCGCGAGGTGTTCGAGCAGCGCGGCTTCGACGGCACCCGGATGTCCGACATCACTGACGCCGCGGGGGTCTCGCACGGCACCGTCTACACCTACTTCACCTCCAAGGAGGAGGTGCTGGCCCAGGTCTGCGACGACCTGGCCGGCGAGGTGTTCGCCGCCGTCCGGGTGCCCGACGACCTGCGCGCCGACCCGCTCACCCGCATCCACGAGGGCAACCGCCGCTACCTTCGGGCCTACGCCCGCAACGCGCGGATGCTCGAGGTGGTCGAGCAGGCCGCCACCACGAACGAGCGCTTCCGCAGCCTGGTCGACGGGCTGCGCGCGGTCTTCGTGCAGAAGGCGCGGGCCTCCCTCGAGCAGTACCAGGACGACGGACTGGCCGACCCGGCCCTCGACCCGCAGATCGCCGGCCCCGCGCTCGTCGGCATGGTGGAGAGCTTCGCCCGCCGCTGGCACGCCCAGCCGCAGCCGCTGGACGCCGACCGCGTCGTCGACACCCTCACCACGCTGTGGGCCCGGGCCATCGGCCTGCCCGCACCGGCAGCCAGCCCGGCCGCACCGAACGACGACCCCGGAGGCAGCGCATGAGGTTCACCCAGGAGCACGAGCAGCTGCGCCAGGTGGTGCGCCAGGTCGTGGAGAACGACATCAACCCGCACGTCGACGACTGGGAGCGGGACGGGACCTTCCCGGCGCACGAGCTGTTCGCCAAGCTCGGCTCGCTGGGCCTGCTCGGCCTGGAGTACGACCCGGCGTACGGCGGCGGCGGGGCCGACCACTCCTTCACCGTCGTCCTGGGCGAGGAGCTCGGCCGCACCGACTGTGCCGGCGTGCCGATGGCTATCGCCGTGCAGGCCGCCATGGCGACCCCGGCGCTGCACCGGTTCGGCTCGGAGGAGCTCAAGCAGAGGTACCTGGCTCCGGCGATCCGCGGCGAGCAGGTCTGCTCGATCGCGGTCTCCGAGCCGGGCGCCGGCTCGGACGTGGCCGGTATCCGCACCAGGGCGGTGCGCGACGGCGACGAGTGGGTGATCAACGGCAGCAAGCTGTGGATCACCAACGGCACCCAGGCCGACTGGCTGTGCCTGCTGGTCCGCACCTCCGACGAGGGCGGCTACGCGGGGATGTCCATGGTGGTGTTCCCCACCGACACCCCCGGGTTCACCGTCAGCCGCAAGCTGGACAAGCTCGGCAACCGCAGCAGCGACACCGCCGAGCTGACCTTCGAGGACTGCCGGGTGCCGGTCACCCACACGATCGGCGAGCCGGGGCGTGGCTTCCAGCAGCAGATGGCCCAGTTCCAGGACGAGCGGCTGATCGGCTCCTACATGGGCGTGGCCGGCATGGAGCGGGCGCTGCGGCGCACCGCCGAGTACCTGCAGCAGCGCGAGGCGTTCGGCAAGCCGCTGCTCGCCAACCAGCACCTGCAGTACCGGCTGGCCGAGCTGTTCGCCGAGGTCGACCTGCTCAGGCACTACTGCTACGCCGCCGCCGAGGCCTACGTCGCGGGGCAGGACGTCACCAAGTTCGCCAGCGTCGCCAAGCTGAAGACCGGCCGCCTGGCGAGGGAGGTCGCCGACACCTGCGTGCAGTACCACGGCGGCATGGGGTACGTGGAGGAGCACTGGCCGGCCCGATACTTCCGCGACTCGCGGCTGATCTCGATCGGCGGCGGCGCGGACGAGGTCATGCTCCGCGTCATCGCGCTGCTCGAAGGGCTGGGCCGGCGATGAGCGGGACAACCCCGGCGGTGCGCTACCAGGTGGCCGACGGCGTGGCCACCGTGACGCTCGACCGGCCGGCGGCGCGCAACGTCCTCAACGCCGAGTCGATGGCCCCGCTGCTGGCCGGCCTGCGGGCCGCCGCCGAGGACGACGCCGTCCGGGTGGTCGTGCTCACCGGCAGCGGCACCACCTTCTGCGCGGGGGCCGACCTGCGCGGCGCCGCGGCGGCCGACGACGGCTCGTTCGCGGCGACCGGGCCGCGCGCGCTGGTCGACGTGCTGCGGGCCCTGCTCGAGCACCCCAAACCGACCATCGCCCGGGTCCAGGGGCATGTGGCCGGCGGCGGCAACGGGCTGGTCGCGGCCTGCGACCTCGCGGTGGCCGCCGAGGAGACCAGGTTCGCGTTCTCCGAGGTGCGGGTCGGGGTCGCGCCGGCGGTGATCTCGGTGGTCTGCCTGCGCCGGATGCCCCCGCGCGAGGCGGCCGAGCTGCTGCTCACCGGCGAGCGGGTCTCCGCCGCGCGGGCGCTGCGCGCGGGGCTGCTCACCGCGGTGGTGCCGGCCGCCGAGCTGGACGCCGCGGTGGCCACCTGGGTGGGCCAGCTGCGGCTGGGCGGCCCGACCGCGCTGGCCGCGACCAAGCAGCTGCTGCGCCGGGTGCCGGTGCTCGGCCTGGACGACGGCTTCGACTGGACCGCCCAGCTGTCCGCGGAGCTGTTCGGCTCGGCCGAGGCGCGGGAGGGCATGACCGCCTTCGTCGAGCGCCGTCCCCCCGTCTGGGCCCCCCCACCCCCTGCATGAAGGGCCCCTTCTGTGCGCACCGCCGCACAAACCCACCCTTCATGCCAGCGCTCGGCTGACCGGCCGCCCCTGCTCAGGGTCGTGCGCCGGACTCCAGCTCCGCGATCGCCTTGGCCAGCCGACGCTGGCGGGTCTCCTGGGTGTTGGCGCCCTCGACCGACAGCACGTGCCGATTCTTGGCTCTCCTGACATACCTGTGGGTCAGTGTCGGCCGGGGAGTGCGGATCGGTGGCCGGGATCAGCGAGCGACCGCCCATGACGCCGACCGTCGTGCGGTGGGAGTAGCCGTTGAGGGCCAGCACCGCCTCGAACGTCACCCGGGACCTTCGTCCTCCTCGTCGACCGACGGCGCCCCCGCCCGGTGACGAGGGAACCGTTGCCCCCAGTGTCAGCCCAGGTCGGCCGGGACGTCGACGTCACGCCCCGCTCCCCAACGGTCGCCGACCGTCACCAGGTCCACGCCGTCCAGCAGCAGCCGCACCGGCCGGCCGGCGACCGGTTCCAGCTCGGTGAGCCGCCCGACCAGCGCCGCCCGCTGCCATGCGGCGGCGAGCGGCTGCACCCGGCCGTCGGCGTCCGACAGCACCGCGGCGTCGTGGTCCGCCAGCGCCGCGACCAGCGCCGGCAGGGCCGGCCCGACGGCTGGCATGTCGCCGCCCACGACCACCACCACGGCGGACGACGTCAGGCCGAGTCCCGCAGCCAGCCCGGCCAGCGGCCCGCCCAGCGGCGGCTCCTCGCGGGTCCACGCCACGTCCGTCCGCCGGGTGACCCGCGGTGGGCCCACGCAGACGAGCGCCCCGACCCGGGAGCCCAGCCCGCCGGCCACCGAGTCGAGCACCGCGTCGAGCAGCAGCGCGACCTTGTCCGCGCCGAAGCGGCGGGCCTGCCCGCCCGCAAGCACGACGACATCGACCGGCACGTGCCGACGATAGGCCGCGCGGCCGCCGGGAACCCCCGCTAACGTCGCCCCATGGACTTCCGTGACACCGCCGAGGAGGCCTCCTTCCGCGCCGAGCTGCGCGGCTGGCTGGCCGCGAACCTGCCGGCCGGCTGGGCCGAGCGCCCGCCGTCTGCGGGCCTGGAGGGCCTCGACTTCTCCCGGGACTGGTCCGCGAAGCTCGCCGCCGCGGGCTACGCCGGCGTCACCTGGCCGACGGAGTACGGCGGGCTGGGACTGCCGCCCACCTTCCAGGGCATCTACCTGGAGGAGTCGGCCCGCGCGGACGCCCCGAGCCACCTCGGGGTCATCGGCCTGGGCATGGCCGGCCCGACGATCCTGGCCTGGGGCACCGAGCGGCAGAAGGCGCGCCTCCTGCCGCCGCTGCTCACCGGCGAGGAGGTGTGGTGCCAGGGCTTCTCCGAGCCCGGCTCCGGCTCCGACCTGGCCGGCGCGCGCACCCGGGCCGAGCTGGACGGCGACGAGTGGGTGGTCAACGGCCAGAAGGTGTGGTCGTCCTACGCGCACATCGCCGACTGGTGCATCCTCGTCGTCCGCACCGACCCGGACGCGGACCGGCACCGCGGGCTGTCCTACCTGCTGGTCGACATGCACTCCCCCGGCGTGGAGGTGCGGCCGCTGCGGCAGATCACCGGTGACCCGGAGTTCAACGAGATCTACCTCACCGACGTCCGGGTGCCGCGCGAGTCGATGCTGGGCCGGCCGGGCGACGGCTGGTCGGTGGCCATGACCACGCTGCTGCACGAGCGCGGCACCCTCGGCTTCAGCCTCACCGCGCGGCTCGAGGCGCTGCTGCGCCGGCTGGTCGAGACCGCGCGCACCACCCGCCCGGACGGCGTCCGCCCGGCCGACGACCCGCTGGTGCGCGACCAGGTGGCCGCCCTCGCGATCGACCTGCAGGCGCTGCGGTTCACCAACTACCGGGCGCTGACCACGCTGGTGCGGACCGGCGCCCCCGGCCCGGAGGGCTCGATCGCCAAGCTGCACTGGTCCGAGGCCAACCAGCGGCTGACCAAGCTGGCCATCGAGGTCCTCGGCCCGAAGGGCCGGTTGGACGGCGACGACGGGTTCTGGGGCGGATTCTGGTCCTACCAGCAGCTGCGCAGCCGGGGGAACACCATCGAGGCGGGCACCTCGGAGATCCTGCGCAACATCATCGCGGAGCGGGTCGTGGGCCTGCCGAGGTCGCGATGAAGGGCGGCTTTGGGCGGCAGTGCGCACCGAAGGGACCCTTCGTGCCGAAGGGTCGGAGGGGGTAGCGGCGTGGACTTCGCCTTCACCACCGACCAGGAGGAGCTGCGCTCGGCCGCGCGCCGGATGCTCGCCGAGCGGTACCCGGCGCAGCGGCTGCACGAGGTCGCCGACTCGGGCCCGGGCTGGGACGTGGACGTGTGGCCGCGGCTGGTCGACCTCGGCTGGGTCGGGCTGTCCGCCCCGGACGGCGGCGGCAGCTTCCTCGACGAGGCCGTGCTGCTCGAGGAGGCCGGCGCCGCGCTGCTGCCGGCCCCCCTGCTGAGCACCGTGGTCGCGCTGCCGGCGCTCGTCGCCGGCGGTGCCGACCCGACCCGGCCGACGGCGCTGGCCTGGGCCGAGCCGGCCGGGCCGCTCGCCTTCGCGGCGCCGGACCGGGTGGCGACCGTCGCGACCGCAGGCGGGTCCGGCGGCTGGACCCTGACCGGCGGCAAGGACGACGTGGCGGACCTGGGCGCGGCCGAGCAGGTGGTCGTCGTGGCCCGCACCGACGACGGGCCGGCGCTGTTCCTCGTCCGGCTGCCCGCAGCCGGCAGCACCGTGACGATGCGCTCAACGACCGACCGGACCCGCCGGATCGGCACGCTGGGCCTCGACGGCACGCCGGCGGCGGCGCTGGCCACCGGCGCGCAGGCCCGCGCGGTGCTCGAAGCGGTGGCCCTGCGGGCCAGGGTCGCGCTCGCCCTGGAGTCGGTCGGCGTCGCGCAGCGCGTCTTCGAGCTCGCGGCCGAGCACGCCAAGACCCGTGAGCAGTTCGGCCGGGTGATCGGCACCTACCAGGGCGTCTCGCACCGGGTGGCCGACGCCTACGTCCGGCTCGAGCTGGCCCGGTCGCTGGCCTACCGGGCCGCCTGGGCCGTCGCGACCCGCGAGGGCGACGCCGACGAGGTGAGCGCGCACGAGGCGACGCTGGCCGCCGCGCAGGCCAAAGCCGCAGCCGCGGACGCGGCGGTGTTCGGGGCTGAGGCCACGATCCAGGTGCTCGGCGGCACCGGCTTCACCTGGGAGCACGTGGCCCAGCGGTACTACAAGCGGGCGCTGGGCAACCAGTCGTGGGCCGGTTCCACGGCGTCCCTGCGCGCGCTGGTGGCCGCCGACCTCCTCGACTGACCAACCTGCATGAAGGTGCCCTTCTGTGCGCACGGCGGCACCAAGCGCACCTTCATGGACGGCGGCCGCCTGGCACCCGCCGTCCGATGAAGGGTGGGGTATTGCGGCCCCACGCACAGAAGGGCACCTACATGCGGGAGGGGGGCGGCAGCGGCGGGGCCTCGCCGTGGCGCCACCTGGGGCCGGGCCGTGGTCACCGCGCTGCGATGATGTCGAAGGACTCGACGAGGAGGCGCCGGTGAGGGCACTGGTGAAGGCGACGGCAAGCCCGGGCCTGGAGCTGCGCGAGGTGCCCAAGCCGGTGCCCGGCCCCGGCGAGGTGCTCGTCCGGGTGCTGCGCACCGGAATCTGCGGCACCGACCTGCACATCCGGTCCTGGGACGCGTGGGCCCAGCGGGTGATCCGTCCGCCGCTGACGATCGGGCACGAGATCGCCGGGCACATCGACGCGCTCGGGCCGGGCGTCGACACCCTCACGGTCGGCGACCTGGTGAGCGTGGAGGGCCACATCGTCTGCGGCCGCTGCCGCAACTGCCAGGCCGGACGCCGGCAGCTGTGCCCGAACACGGTGAGCATCGGGGTGAACCGGGACGGCGGGTTCGCCGACTACGTCGCGGTGCCGGAGTCCAACATCTGGCGGCACCCGGCCGACCTCGACCCGGACGTGGCCGCGATCTTCGACCCGTTCGGCAACGCGGTGCACGCGGCGCTGTCCTTCCCGGTGCTCGGCGAGGACGTGCTCGTCACCGGGGCCGGGCCGATCGGGATTATGGCGGCGTCCGTGGTGCGCCACGCCGGCGCCCGCAACGTGGTCATCACCGACGTCAGCGAGCCGCGGCTGGCGCTGGCCCGCTCGATGGGCGCGGTGACCCGGGCGGTCGACGTCACCCGGACGACGGTGGACGCCGTGATGGCCGAGCTGGGCATGAAGGAGGGCTTCGACGTCGGGCTGGAGATGTCCGGCGCGCCCGCGGCGCTGCACTCGATGATCTCGTCGATGGCCCACGGCGGGCGGATCGCGCTGCTCGGCCTGCCGTCGGGCGAGATCGCCTTCGACTGGGTCAAGGTGATCACCTCGATGCTCACGGTCAAGGGCATCTACGGCCGGGAGATCTTCGAGACCTGGTATGCGATGTCGGTGCTGGTGGGCTCGGGGCTGGACATCGCCCCGGTGATCACCCACCGGTTCCCGGCCACCGAGTTCGAGCAGGCGTTCGACGTCGCCGCCTCGGGCCAGGCCGGCAAGGTGGTCATGGACTGGAGCCAGCAGTGACCGGGCCGAGGATCAGGGGGAGCCATGTCTGACGTGCTGAGCCGGCTGCGCGCGGAGCTCACCGAGCGCCTGGACGAGATGCGGGCCACCGGGGTGTGGAAGCCCGAGCGGGTGCTCAGCTCGCCGCAGGGCACCCACGTCCGCGACGCCGACGGCCGGGAGATCCTCAACTTCTGCGCCAACAACTACCTTGGCCTGGCCGACCACCCGGACCTGGTCGCCGCGGCCCGCGACGCGGTGGACCGTTGGGGCTTCGGGATGGCCTCGGTGCGGTTCATCTGCGGCACCCAGACCATCCACCGGGAGCTGGAGGACCGGCTCAGCGAGTTCCTCGGCACCGAGGACACGATCTTGTTCGGCTCCTGCTTCGACGCCAACGGCGGGGTGTTCGAGGCACTGCTGGACGAGCGGGACGCCGTCATCTCGGACGCCCTCAACCACGCCTCGCTCATCGACGGCATCCGGCTGAGCAAGGCGCAGCGGCTGCGCTACGCCAACCGGGACATGGCCGAGCTCGAGCAGCGGCTGGCCGAGTCCGCGGGCGCCCGCTACCGGCTCGTCGTCACCGACGGCGTGTTCTCGATGGACGGCTACCACGCCCCGCTCGACCGGATCTGCGCGCTGGCCGACCGGTACGATGCGCTGGTCCTCGTCGACGACTCGCACGCGGTCGGCGTGGTCGGGCCCACCGGCCGCGGCACCCCCGAGCTGTTCGGGGTGACCGACCGGGTGGACATCGTCACCGGCACGCTCGGCAAGGCCCTCGGGGGGGCCAGCGGCGGCTACGTCAGCGGCCGCCGCGAGATCGTCCAGCTGCTCAAACAGCGGGCCCGGCCGTACCTGTTCTCCAACTCGGTGGCCCCGGCGATCGTGGCGACGTCCCTCACGGTGCTCGACCTGCTGTCGTCGTCGGCCGACCTGCGCACCCGGGTGCACGCGAACGCGGCCCGGTTCCGGGCCGGCATGGAGGCGGCCGGCTTCGACCTGCTGCCGGGCGAGCACCCGATCGTGCCGGTCATGTTCGGCGACGCGCTGGTGGCCAGCCGGATGGCCGAGCGGCTGTTCGCGGACGGCGTCTACGCGGTGGCCTTCTCGTTCCCCGTGGTGCCCAAGGGCCAGGCCCGGATCCGGGTCCAGCTGTCCGCCGCCCACTCCGCCGCGGATGTGGACGCCGCCGTCGACGCCTTCACCCGGGCCCGTCAGGCGACCGGGTAGCGGGTGTGACAGCCGGACGCCGTCCGTGGTGTCATGTGGGCTACGTCACACACCCCGTGGCGGCACCGCACGGCCCCACGCACCGAGCCAGACGGCGACCCCGGAGGCGGCCATGTTCGAGGAAGCGCAGCTGTACGCACCGGTGACCCGCGGTGCCGACGGCACCGTCGAGGTCGAGCTCGGCGCCGACCACCCCGGCGTGGGCGACCCGGTCTACCGGGCCCGCCGCAACGCGATCGCCGGGCTCGCGCTGGAGTGGCGACCGGGCCAGCCGGTGCCGCACGCCGAGTACACCGCCGAGGAGCACGAGGTCTGGCGCACCGTCAGCGCTGAGCTGGCCGTCCTGCACCAGGACCTCGCCTGCCAGCAGTTCCGCGACGGGGCCGAGCGGCTGCGGCTGCCCACCGACCACATCCCGCAGCTCGACGAGGTCACCGCCGCGCTGCAGCCGCTCACCGGGTTCCGCTACGCGCCGGCCGCCGGGCTGGTGCCGCTGCTGCAGTTCTACGGGTCGCTCGATGACGGGGTGTTCCACTCCACGCAGTACATCCGGCACCACTCGGTGCCGCTGTACACCCCCGAGCCGGACGTCATCCACGAGGTCGTCGGGCACGCCAGCTGCCTGGCCGACGACCGGTTCGCGGCGCTGTACCGCGCCGCCGGCCGCGCCGCCCGCCGGGTCGAGTCCCCTGACGCGCTCGAGTTCTTCTCCAAGGTGTTCTGGTTCTCCCTCGAGTTCGGCGTGCTGCGCGAGGGTGACGTCGTGCGCACCTACGGTGCCGGCCTGCTGTCTTCCTACGGCGAGATCCAGGAGTTCCGTGCGGCCGACCTGCGCCGCCTGGACGTCGGCCGGATGGGCCTGCAGACCTACGACATCACCCACTATCAGCCGATCCTGTTCTGCGCCGACTCCTTCGACCACGTCGAGGACGTCGTCGGTGGCTTCTTCGACACCGTGGACGACGACCTGGTCGCGCGGCTGACCCGTGAGACGGTCGCGACCGCCTGACGGTCAGCCGGTCCGCAGCGACCAGGCCCGCACGCCGCCCACGATCCCGGCGGTGTTGGGGACCACGACCACGTCGTCGCCCATCCGCTCGAGCTGCTCGGGCCGGATCCGCCGCGCGTTGCCGCCGCCCAGGTAGAGCCGGTCCCACCAGAACACCGGCCGCAGCGCGTCCACCACCCGGCGCACCCGGCGGGACCAGAACGCGTCCCCCAGGCGCCGCCGCTCGGGCTCCCCCACGAACGTGTCGTACGACAGCCCCCAGCGCACCGGGGCCTGCGACAGCTCCAGGTGCGGCGCCAGCTGGCCGCCGTCGAACAGCGCGCAGCCCAGCCCGGTGCCCAGGGTCAGCACCAGCTCCAGACCGGTCCCGGCGACGACCCCCGCGCCGTGCACCTCCGCGTCGTTGAGCACCAGCGCGGGCAGGCCGAGCCCGGTCGCCAGCGCGCTCTGCGCGTCGAAGCCGGTCCACTGCTCGAGCAGGTCCGGGTCGAGCCGGGTCCGGGGCCCGCCCCGGTTGACGTAGTGCGGGGTCGCGATGACCACGCCATGGCGGATCATGCCGGGGATGCCGATGGTCGCCCGGTCCGCGGCCGGCAGCCGCGCGGCCAGCTCGACGAGGGTGCGGACGAACAGCTCGGTCGGCAGCGGGTACGGCGTCGGCACCCGCAGTGGGTGGGCGTGCATCGTCCCGGCCTCGTCCAGGACGGAGGCCTTGATCCCGCCGCCACCGCAGTCGATGGCCAGGGTCGAGGTCACGCGGACAGTCTGCCGGGTCTCGGCGAGCGAGGTCGGCCGGTCGGCCGTACCGTCGAAGGCATGAGCCTGCACCGCCTGGCCGTCGCCGCCGTCGAACCGGTGCGTGGCAGCGTGCGATCGCTGCTGTCCGGCGAGCCGGACGGCACGCCACCGTGGGTGCGGGCGATGGCCGCGGACGGCGACGCCGGCTGGTTCGGCCCCGGCTCCACCGTCTGGACGGTGCACCAGGATGCGGCCACCCTGGTCGGCGGCATCCGGGCCCTGCTGCTGCAGGCCCTGCACCCGGTCGTGCTGGCCGGGTTCGACCAGCACTCCGGCTACCGGGAGGACCCGATCGGCCGGCTGCAGCGGACGGCGGCCTTCGTCACCCTGACGGCGTTCGGGACGACGGGCCAGGCGGAGGCTGCCTGCCGGGCGGTCGAGCGGGCCCACGAGCCGGTCCGTGGGGTAACCGAGGACGGTGTGCCCTACTCGGCGGCCGACCCTCGGCTGATGGCCTGGGTGCACCTCACCCTGGTCGACTCACTCGCCACCGCGGTGGAGGCCTACGGCCGCACCCGGTTCGACCGGGACGCCTACCTGGCCGAGACCGCCCGGATCGGCGAGCAGCTGGGTGCCGACCCGCTGCCGCGCAGCGCGCGGGACGTCGACGACCTGTACGCCGAGTTCCGCCCTGAGCTGGCGGCCACCGTCGCGACGGCCGAGGCGCACGCCTTCATCCTCGACCCGCCCCTGCCGGCGGCCACCCGGGCCGGCTACAAGCTGCTGGCCGCGGCGGCAGCAGCGACGCTGCCGCCCGACCTGGCGCCGCTCCTCACCGCGCGCCCGGTGCTGCCGTCGGCGCCGGCCCGGCTCGTGGGCACCCTCGCGACGAGGGCGCTCTCGACCGTCCTGGGACCCAGTCCCGCAGCGACCGCCGCCGCCAACAGGGTCACCCGCACCCCCCTCCCTTCCGCATGAAGGTGCCCCTCTGTGCGTAGGGCCGCACCTTCCTACCCTTCAGGGCGGCGCGGACCTGCCATGCTGAACTGCCGCTCGAGGGGGTAGGCCGCATGGCCCGTCCGCCGGTGATCACCGTGAGTGGACGGACCACGCCGTCTCACGGAGCTTCCCGACCGCCAACAGCGATCGTGGACGACGAGGGCGTGGCGGTCAGCGCGCCGGCCGCCAGGTCCAGGGCGCGCCCGGCGACGGCGGCGGCAGCAGCGCGGTCGGCGGGGACCAGCCCGATGCGGGTCCGCCGGTCCAGCAGGTCGTCGGCGTCCAGCGCCCCCTCGTGGGTCGCCCCCCAGAGCAGCTCGGCCATCGTCGCCGGGACGCCGGCTGCGACCGGCGCCATCAGCTCCGCGTCAGCGAGTCCGGAGACCGCCCGCGCCGACTCCAGCACGGCCGCGGCCTCGGTCCCGTACCGGCGGACCAGCCGAGCGGGCGCCTCGAGCAGCGTGAGCTCCTCGCGGTCGGCGGCCCCGAGCAGCGGCAGCCGGCGGGTGCGGCACGGACCGACGGCCAGCCCGGCCGTGCGCACCGCGGTGTCGACGGCGTCCTGCGCCATCCGGCGGTACGTCGTGAGCTTCCCGCCCACCACCGTGACCACCCCGGTCTCGGACACCAGCACCGCGTGCCGCCGGGACAGGTCAGCCGTGCGGCCGTCCGCCTCGAGCAGGGGGCGCAGGCCGGCGAACGCGCCGACCACGTCGCTTCGGTGCACGGGGTGCTCGAACTCGGCGGCGACGACGTCGAGCAGGAACCCGATCTCCGCCTCGCTGGGCTCGGGGACGTCGGGGACGTCGCCGTCGACCGGCTCGTCGGTGAGCCCCAGGTAGACCAGGCCGTCCGGCTGCGGCAGCGCGAAGACGAACCGGTTCGTCTCCCCCGGGACGGGGACGGTCACCGCCACGGTGAGGCCGGGCAGGCTGGACCCGCGCAGCACCAGATGGGTGCCGCGCGACGGCCGCAGCACGACGTCCGGCACCAGGTCGCCGGCCCACACTCCGGCGGCGTTGACGACCGCCCTGGCCCGGATCTCGGCGGCGCGGCCGGTGAGCTCGTCGCGGACCGCAGCGCCCCGACCGTCGAGGTCGGTGACCCGGACCCGGGTGAGGATGCGCGCCCCGTGGGCTGCCGCCGTCCGGGCCAGCGCGACCACCAGGCGGGCGTCGTCCTCCAGCTGGCCGTCCCAGGAGAGCAGGCCGCCGCGCAGCCCCTCCCGCCGCAGCACCGGAGCCACCGCCAGGGTCTCGGTGCGGTTCAGCCGGCGCGGCAGCGGCAGCTCGTCGCGCGGCGTGAGCGCGCTGCGCCGCAGCAGGTCGCCGGCCAGCAGGCCGCTGCGCGTCAGTGCCGCCTGAGCGCGGCCGACCAGGGGGGTCAGCGGGACCAGCATGGGCAGCGGCCGGGTGAGGTGCGGCGCCGTCCGGGTCATCAGGATGCCCCGCTCGACCGCGCTCTCGTGGGCCACTCCGACCTGGCCGTGGGCCAAGTAGCGCAGCCCGCCGTGCACCAGCTTCGAGCTCCATCGCGAGGTGCCGAAGGCCAGGTCGTGCGCGTCGACGGCGACGACGGACAGCCCGCGGGACGCCGCGTCCAGTGCCACCCCGGCGCCGGTGACCCCCAGCCCCACCACGAGCACGTCGACCAACCGACCGTCGGTGGCGTCGGCGAGGTCGCGCTCTCGACGGCGCGCGTCCAGCGCGGTGCCGCTCATGGCCGCAGGTACCGCTCGGTCAGGTGGCGCAGCTCGTCGTCGAACGCCGCGGTCGGGGGGCCGTCGACACCCGAGCCGTCAACCATCGTCTCGACCGAGAACGCGAAGCCGTGCGCGGCCAGCAGCAGCGAGCGGGCCAGCACGGTCGGGTCGCCGGCCCGGATCGAGCCGTCCTGCTGCCCGGCCCGGATGGCCGCCTCGAGCAGGGCGAGGATCGAGTCCTGGGTGCGTCCGCGCCGGTCCAGCACGTACGGCAGCAGCAGCTCGGGGTCGACGTGCACGATCTTGCGGAACAGCTCGTTGTCGCGCAGCGCGGTGACCGTCGCGGTGACCGCGCCGGCCAGCCGGTCCAGCGACGAGGCGCTGGCGTCGAGGGCGGCGTCCTCGAGCACCCCGGACCACTCCTGGGTCATCAGGTCGGCCAACAGCGACTGCATGTCCGCCCAGCGGCGGTACAGGGTCATCCGGGAGACTCCGGCCCGGTGCGCGACATCGGTCAGCGTGGTGCGCCGCCAGCCCACCTCCAGGATGCAGTCCCGCGCGGCGAGCAGCACGGCGAGGTCCGGATCGGCGCTGTTACGAAGTGACGCCACATGTCACACTGTAGCGCGTGACGACCCTTGTGCACTGGGCCCGATGGGGTGACCCGGGGCTGGCCCAGCCCCTGCCCGAGTCCGCCCGCAGCCTGGTCGAGGCGGCGTTCGGCCCGCTGGCCGACCGCCCGACGGTCGACCTGGCCACGGTGCGTCTGCCCGAGCCCGCGCTCGCGCCGGAGCTGGTCGACGGGCTGCGCGCGCTGGTCGGCGCCGAGCACGTGCGCCTCGACCACGAGACCCGGGTGCGGCACACCCGGGGGAAGTCGACGTCGGACCTGCTGCGGATCCGGGCCGGGGACGGCAGCGACGCCCCCGACGCGGCGGTCCGGCCGGCCGGTCACGACCAGGTGGCGGCCGTCGTCGAGTGGTGCAGCCGGCACCGGGTCGCCCTGGTCCCGTTCGGCGGCGGGACGTCGGTCGTGGGCGGCCTGGCCGCCCGGCGCGACGGGTACGCCGGCGTGCTGGCGCTCGACCTGTCCCGGCTGGACCGGCTGGTCGCGCTCGACGCGGAGTCCGGGACGGCGGTGCTCGAGGCGGGCGTGCTCGGCCCGCGGGCCGAGGCGCTGCTCGGCGAGCACGGGTTCACCCTCGGCCACTTCCCGCAGTCCTTCGAGTACGCCTCCGTCGGCGGCTTCGCGGCGACCCGGTCGAGCGGGCAGTCGTCGTCGGGGTATGGCCGGTTCGACTCCCTGGTGCTCGGCCTGAAGGTGGCGACCCCGATCGGGACCTGGCAGCTGGGCCACGCCCCGGCCAGCGCCGCCGGCCCGGACCTGCGCCAGCTGGTGCTCGGCTCCGAGGGCGCCTTCGGGGTGATCACCGAGGTGACCCTTCGGGTCCGGCCGGTGCCGCCGGTCCGGGTCTACGAGGGCTGGCGGCTCGGGTCCTTCGCGGCCGGCGCGGCGGCCGTGCGCGACCTCGTGCAGGCAGGCGTCACGCCGACGGTGCTGCGGCTGTCGGACGAGATCGAGACGGCGGTCAACCTGTCCTCGCCGTCCGCCGTCGGTGGTGGCGGTGGTGGTGGCGGTTGCGTGCTCATCACCGGCTACGAGGGCGAGCCGGACGGCGTCGAGGCGCTGCGGGCGGCCACCGGCGCCCGGCTGGCGGCGCTCGGTGCGGACCCGCTGGGCGCGGGCCCGGGGACGGCGTGGGTGCACGGCCGCTTCGCCGGCCCGTACCTGCGGGACTCCCTCCTCGACGTCGGCGTCCTGGTTGAGACCCTCGAGACCGCGACGTTCTGGTCGCAGCTGCTGCCGCTGTACGAGCGGGTGCGGACGGCGGTGGTGACCGCGCTGGCCGAGCAGGGCGCGCCGTCGCTCGTGCTGGGCCACATCTCGCACGTGTACCCGACCGGCGCCTCGCTGTACTTCACCGTGGTGGCCAAGGAGCTGGCCGACCCGCTGGCCGAGTGGACGGTGGCGAAGACCGCGGCGTCCGAGGCGATCGTCGCCGCCGGTGCGACGATCACGCACCACCACGGTGTCGGGCGCGACCACCAGCCGTGGCTCGCACAGGAGATCGGACCGGTCGGCGTCGAGGTGCTGCGCGCCGTGAAACGGCGGATCGACCCCTCCGGCGTCCTCAACCCCGGGATCCTGCTCCCATGAGGTCCTTCCACCTGCTGGTGAACCCGCGGGCCGGGGGCGGTGCGGCCGGTGCGGCGGCCGTGCCCGTGGCCCGGCTGCTGCGCGAGGCGGGCGCGCGGGTCGAGGTCACCTACAGCTCCGGGCCGGTCGCGACCGCCGCGCTGGTCGAGCAGGTCGCCGCGCACGGCGACGTCGTCGTCGCTGTCGGCGGCGACGGCATGGTGGCCTCGATCGCCGGGGCCGTGGTCGCCGCGGGTGGCACGCTGGGTCTGGTGCCGAGCGGTCGCGGCAACGACTTCGCCCGCCAGCTCGGCCTCACGGCCCGGCCCGAGGAGGTCGCCGAGACCCTGCTGCACGCCACCCCCCGCGCGGTCGACGTGATCGACGTCGGCGGGCAGGTGGTCGTCGGCAGCGTCTACGTGGGGGTCGACTCGCTGGCCTCGGAGATCGTGAACAACGCCCGGCACGTTCCGCACCGGGTGCTGTACCCGTACGCGGCGGTCCGGGCCCTGGTGTCCTACCAGCCGACCACCTACCGGGTCGAGGTCGACGGCGTGGGGGCCGAGTACCGAGCGGCGACCGTGGTGGTGGCCAACTCCGGGTACTACGGCAACGGTATGCACATCGCCCCGGCGGCCACCCTGGCCGACGGGCTGCTCGACGTGGTGATCATCCAGCCGCGGTCGCGGCTGCGGCTGATCAGCTGGCTGCCCAAGCTGTACGACGGGTCGCACGTGGACCTGGACGAGGTGCTGGTGCTCAGGGGGAGCAGCGTGACCCTGAGTGCGGCGACCCCGGCCACGGCGTACGGCGACGGCGAGCGGGTGGCGCCGCTGCCGGTGACCGCCACGGTCCGCCCGGCCGCCCTGCAGGTCCTCGCCCGCCCCTCCGCCTCGTTGCAGGCTCCCGGGTCGCGATAGCAGCCCCCCAGCCTGCAACGACGACGATGGGCGGGCCGGACGGCGGAGGGTGTGGGATTCGAACCCACGAACGGTTGCCCGTCGTGCGCTTTCAAGGCGCATGCACTCGGCCACTATGCGAACCCTCCAGCGCCCGTCCGAGCCGAGGGCCGGGACGGTCGCGCCCGCATCCTCCCATCCCGGTCGGCCGTCCGGTGGGGCGCCCGCCGGCTGGCATCATCGCCGGGTGACCGCCACCCTGGTGGCCCGCGGCCTGTCCGCCGGGTTCGCCGACCGCACCCTGTTCGACGGCCTCCACCTGGTGGTCGCCCCCGGCGAGGTGGTGGGGCTGGTCGGGGCCAATGGGGCGGGCAAGTCGACCCTGCTGCGGATCCTGGCCGGCGGGCTCACCCCGCTGTCGGGCACGGTCACCCTGTCGCCGCCGTCCGCGATCGTCGGCTGGCTGCCACAGGAGGTGGAACGCCGACCCGGTGAGACCGTGCACGGCTACCTGGCCCGGCGCACCGGCGTGACCGAGGCGCAGGCCGTGCTCGACGCGGCCACCGACGCGCTGGCCGAGCAGCGGCCCGGCGCCGACGACGCCTACCCGAGGGCGTTCGAGCGCTGGCTGGCTCTTGGCGCCGCGGACCTCGACGAGCGCATCGGGCAGGTGCTGGCCGACCTCGGCCTGCCGCTGGACCCGGCCCTGCCGATGAGCGGGCTGTCGGGCGGGCAGGCGGCCCGGGTGGGGCTCGCCGCGCTGCTGCTGTCCCGGTTCGACGTGCTGCTGCTGGACGAGCCGACGAACGACCTCGACCTCGACGGCCTGGAGCGGCTGGAGGCCTTCGTGACCGGCCAGCGCACCGGCATCGTCGTCGTCTCGCACGACCGCGAGTTCCTCAGCCGGTGCGTGACCACAGTGGTCGAGCTCGACCTGGCCCAGCAGGCCGTCAACGTGTTCGGTGGCGGCTACGACGCCTACCTGGAGGAGCGGGAGGTGGGCCGCCGGCACGCCCGCGAGGCCTACGAGGACTACGCGGACGCCCTGGGCGGGCTGAAGGAGCGGGCTCGCACCCAGCGGGCCTGGAGCGACAAGGGCGTCGCCAAGGAGAAGCGCAAGCCGCGCGACAACGACAAGGTCGCCCGCAAGGCCCGCACCGAGGCCACCGAGAAGCAGGCCGCGAAGGCCCGACAGACCGAGCGGGCGATCGAGCGGCTGGAGGTGGTGGACGAGCCGCGCAAGGAGTGGCAGCTGCAGTACGCCATCGCCGCCGCACCCCGGTCCAGCCACGTGGTGGCGACGCTGCGGGGGGCGGTCGCGCACCGCGGCGACTTTGTGGTCGGTCCGCTGGACCTGCAGCTGGACGCCGGCGACCGGATCGGCGTGACCGGCCCGAACGGGGGCGGCAAGAGCACGCTGCTGGCGATGCTGCTCGGGCGGCTGCCCCTGGACGCCGGCAGCTCGACGCTGGGCCGCAGCGTCGCCGTGGGCGAGGTGGACCAGACGCGGGCCCAGCTGGACGAGGCCGCCCCGCTGCTGGACACCATCGCGGCGCAGCTGCCGCAGTGGCCCACCTCCGAGGTGCGCACCCTGCTGGCCAAGTTCGGGCTGACCGCGGACCACGTGCTGCGGCCCACCGGGTCGCTGTCCCCGGGTGAGCGGACCCGGGCCGCGCTGGCGCTGCTGCAGGCCCGCGGGGTCAACCTGCTGGTCCTGGACGAGCCGACCAACCACCTGGACCTGCCGGCCATCGAGCAGCTGGAGGCGGCCCTGGACGCCTACGACGGCACCCTGCTGCTCGTCAGCCACGACCGCCGGCTGCTGGACGACGTGCACCTGACCCGCCGCTGGCAGGTCGACTCCGGCACCGTCCGCGAGGCGTAGCCGCCCCCGTCAGCTGACGTAGACGACGACCGAGTCCCCGACCCGGACCTCGGCGTACAGCGCCCGGATCCCGGCCCGGTCGCGGACGTTGACGCAGCCGTGCGAGGCGCCGGCGTACCCCCGCGCCGCGAAGTCGCTGCTGTAGTGCACCGCCTGGCCGCGGCTGAAGAACATCGAGTACGGCATCGGCGACCCGTACAGCGTCGACACGTGGTCGATGTGCTTCCAGAACACCGTGAAGGTGCCCTCCCGGGTCGGCGTGTACTCCGAGCCGAACCGCACGTCCATCACCCGCTGCGGCGACCCGTCGACCACCCAGGCCAGCCGGCGCGCGGTCTTGTCGATGCACAGCACCCGCCCGGTGCGGCACCGGGCGTCCAGCTGCACGCCGAGCAGTTCGGTCTTCGTGGGGGTGCGCGTCTTGGCCCTTAGCGCGGTCCAGGTCGCCGGGTCGACCGTGCCGCTGGCCGCCAGCCGGTTGGCCCGTTGGAACCGCGCCACGGCGTCCCGGGTGGTCGTGCCGTAGCTGCCGTCGACCAGCCGCAGCGGGACCAGCCCGAGCTGGTGCAGCCGCGCCTCCGCCTCGCGCACGGCGGCGCCGCGGCTGTCCATCCTCAGCACGGGGGCGGCGACCGGTGTCGGTGTCGGGGCAGGGGTGACGGACGGCGCCGGCGGCGCCGGAGGCACGGACGGCGACAGCGTCCGCACCGGAGCCGCCACCGGGTGGTCGGACATCCCCACCGGCTTCGGCAGCAGGCCGACCGAGGGCGACGGCGCCATCAGCCGGGTGAGCAGGGCGGCGTCGAGCAGCTCAGGCGCGGGTCCCCAGCGCAGCCCGGCCAGCCCGAGCCCGCCGACCATGGCGAGGCCGACCGCGGCGGCGCCCAGGACCGGGGCCCGCCGCGCACCCCGCCTCCGGTGCCGCGCCACACCACCATGATCCCCCTCCCGCCCCGGCACGGAAGGTCCCTTCGGTAGCCGTGGCCCCCGTCAGAGGACGCCGACAGCGGACGCCAGCGCCCCCGGCGTCACCGCACCGGGACCGCCGAGGACGTCCAGCGCGCCGGGGCGTACCGACCCCAGCCAGCCGGCCGTCGGCGACGGCAGGGCCGCCCCGGTGAGCAGCACGAGCTGCCCCAGCGTGCCCCCCGGCAGTGCGTCGACCACCGGGTCGGTGCCCGACGCCAGCGTCACCCGGGCGGTGCCCACCGAGGGGGCGAACGCGGTGGCCACGGCCACCGCCGTGTCGTACCGGCTCGCGCCGCCCAGCCGCACGGCTCCGGGCAGCGCGGCCGCGACGGCCGCCGACACCGCGCCGACCCCGCCGAGCACCGTCGTCCGGGTCACGTGCAGCGCGGCGAGCGCGTCCGCCGTGGCCACCGGCAGCCGGCCCGGCTCGGTGAGCTGGATCGGCCGGGTCAGGGGGGTCGCCGGCCCGGCCGCCGACAGGGCGTCCACCAGGTTTGCGGTCGCCCCGGACGCCACGAAGGCGGCACCGTCAGAACTGCCGACCGCCTTGGCTACCAGCGCCGCGGTGTCGTAGCGCGAGGCCCCGCCGATCCGGGTCACGTCGGTGACGCCGAGTGCGTGCAGCTGGGCCACCACGGCGTCCGACACGGCACCGACCGCCCCCACGATGACGGCCCGCACGGCCCCGCGCCGAGTGAGGTCGGCCGCGACCGCCGCCGGCAGCGCCGCCGGCGTCGTCAGCAGCAGCGCGGCGCCGAGCCGGCCGGCCAGCGGCGCGGCCACCAGCCCGTCGACCAGGTTGGCGTCAGCCCCCGAGGCGAGGACGACGGTGGTCGCGCTGGGCGCCGCGCGTGAGCCGATGGCCACCGACGTCGTGTAGCGGTCGGTGCCGGCGACCCGGGTGGCCGGGCAGCCGGTCAGCGGGGTCACGCCGGCCCGGAACACCTCCATGGTCCAGGACAGGGTCGCCGACGGCGTCCAGCTGCTGGTCCCCGCCCGCAGCGTCATCCGGTACAGCCCCGGCGGGGCCGGGGCCCCCGCGACGGTGCCGTCCCACCGGGCCACCACCGGCTGCGCACCCGCCCCCGAGCCGGTGGCGACCGCCGCGCCGGTGCAGACGTCGGTGACCGCCAGCTGCCACCACTGCATGCGCGCGGGCCGAGCGACCCCGACAAAGGCCCCGGTGGCCCCGGTGGCGCTGGCGTCGCGGAATGGCCCGGGCGTCACCTGGCTGGTCAGCCCGGCTGGGGTGGCGATGGTGCCGTCCAGCCAGGACGCCGGCCCGGAGACGAGCACCGGGTTGGCGGCCGGGTCCAGCCACCGCAGCAGGGCCGCCATGGCCGGCTCCGGCATGCTGATGCAGCCGGCCGTGGCCCCCGACCCGTTGACGTGCAGGAAGATCCCGCCGCCCTTGCGGGTGTCCGGCGCCTGGTAGGCGGCCGGCAGGTTGTAGTCGACGACCACGGCGTACTTGTACTGCTGGCTGGTGGTCGAGTAGTAGTCCGCCAGGTGCTCGGCCCAGTCGGCGCGCCACCGGGCGGACGCCGGACGCGAGGCCTGGAAGGTGTTGTAGGTGCCCGGGTCGCGCGGGTCGTAGACCCACCAGTCGGAGCCGTCGAACTGCCGGTAGGACAGCTTGGTCCCGGGGTTCGGCGCGCCTCCGAAGGCCGACGGCAGGGCGAAGATCCCGGCCGGTGTCGTCCCGGTGCTCTGCAGCCGGGTCGCGGCGTCGTGCATGCCGCCGAACCCGACCTGCCCGCTCACGGCGGGGAGCGCCGCGTGCCAGGGTGAGGACGCGTCGGCGCGCTCGAAGAACTCAAGGGTCGCCGAGGTCGACGACCAGGTCGACGACCGCGCCAGCACCACCTGCAGCGTGGACGCCGGCACCGCGAACCGGTGGACCTGGTCCAGCGACGTGCCGGCGGCGGCCGCGGAGGCCACCGGGCCGGTGAGTGGGACGACCAGCGCGCTCAGCACCGCCGCGAGGGCGAGCCAGACCCGATGCAGCATTCCGGCACCCTACGTCCCCTTTGTGTCGCCTTTGTCCCCATTCCCCCACCCCCCTCCTGCATGAAGGGCACCTTCTGTGCGCATGGCCGCACAAAGGCGCCCTTCATCCGTCGTCCATGAAGGGTGGGAAGTTGCGGCCACGCGCACAGAAGGGCCCCTTCATGCGAAGGGGGGCGGACGGCACTGGCGCAACAGATACCCCCCGGGGTATAGTGAGGTACCCCACCCGTTGACCGAGGAGCAGTTGCCCCATGGTTGAGCACGTCTCCGTGCTGGAGCTCGTCGAGGCGATCAGTCGCGACGAGGCCTATGTCGTCGACGTCCGAGAGAGCGACGAGTACGAGGCCGGCCACGTGCCGGGTGCCGTGCACGTGCCGCTGTTCCTCGTTCCCCTCAAGCACACCGAGTTCCGCACCGACCGTCCCCTGTACCTGATCTGCGAGACGGGCAACCGCAGCTACCAGGCAGGACTGTTCCTCGCCAAGAACGGCTTCGCGTCGCGTAACGTCGAGGGTGGAACCTCAGCGTGGCGCTTGACCGGACACCCAATCGTCACCGGGAGTGCAGCAGCATGAGCGTGCAGATCGAGATCATCGAGACCCCGAACCTCGGGGACCGTTCCTACGTCGTCTCGCTGGACGGTGTCGCCGTGGTCGTCGACCCGCAGCGCGACATCGACCGGGTCCAGGCGGTCCTCACGGCCAAGCGCCTGACCGTCAGCCACGTCCTTGAGACGCACATGCACAACGACTACGTGAGCGGTGGGCTCGAGCTGGCCAACCTGTTGGGCGCGACCTACGTCGTCCCGGCCGGCTACGACATCGCCTTCGAGGCGATCCAGCTGGCGGACGGCGAGACCTTCACCAGCGGCGCCATGTCCTGGCGGTCGGTCCACACCCCCGGCCACACCCCGCAGCACCTGTCCTACGCGGTGTCGGTCGACGGCCGCGACGAGGCGGTGTTCACCGGCGGCTCGATGCTCTACGGCAGCGTCGGCCGGCCGGACCTGATCGGCCCTGCGCACACCCTGGGCCTGGCGCACGACCAGTGGCGCTCGATCCACAAGATCGTCGACCAGGTCGCCGGCCACGCGTCGGTGTTCCCGACCCACGGCTTCGGCAGCTTCTGCAGCGTGACCGCGACCGTGGGCCTGGAGTCCACCGTCGCCCAGCAGCTGCGGAGCAACCCGGCGCTGCTGCTGTCCGAGCACGAGTTCGTCGACGAGCTCATCGCCGGGCTGGACTCCTACCCGACGTACTACTCGCACATGGGTCCGGCCAACGCCTCCGGCCCGGCCCCGATCGACCTGTCGCTGCCGGGTCGCGCGGACGCCGACGAGCTGCGCAAGCGGATCGAGGCCGGCGAGTGGGTCATCGACCTGCGCTCGCGGACGCTGTTCGCGCAGGGCCACCTGCGCGGCACCCTCTCCTTCGACGGTGTCGGCAACGCGGTGACCTACATCGGCTGGCTGATCCCGTGGGGCACCCCGGTGACCCTGCTGGGCGAGACCGCCGAGCAGGTGCAGGACATGCAGCGGCAGCTCGCCCAGATCGGCATCGACCGCCCGGTCGCGCACGCGACCGGTGAGCCGCAGGCCTGGGCGCCCTCGATCGAGGACGTGCTGTCCTTCCCGAGGACCGACTTCACCGGCCTGGCGACGGCCATGACGGGCAACGCCGAGCTGCTGGTCCTGGACGCCCGGCGCAGCCTGGAGTGGCGCGACGGTCACGTCGCGGGCGCCAAGCACCTGCCGATCCACGAGCTGCTCGACCGCATCGAGGAGGTCGCGACCTGGAGCCGCGCCGCGGCGCACGCCGGGCGCGACGCCACGGTGTGGGTCTACTGCGGCAGCGGCTTCCGCGCGGCGGCCACCTGCTCGCTGCTCGAGCGGGCCGACATTCCGGCCGTGCTGGTGGACGACGCCTTCGACCAGGCGGCCAACCGCGGCGTCCCCGTGGTGGCCGAGCAGGAGCCCGAGGAGACCCAGCGCTTCGGAGCGGCGGTCACCGCGTGAGCCTGTTGGACCGCTTCCGCACCCCGAAGGTCCCGGCCGAGGAAGGCCGCCAGCTGGTCAGCAACGGCGCCGTCCTGCTCGACGTCCGGGAGCCCGCCGAGTGGAACGCCGGGCACGCGCCCCAGGCCACCCACCTGCCGCTGTCGCGGCTGGCCGAGGTGGGCCGCAAGGTGCCGGCCGGCAAGAAGGTCGTCGTGGTCTGCCGCTCGGGCAACCGGTCGGCGCACGTGACCAAGGCGCTCATCAACCAGGGCTACGACGCGGTGAACCTCCGCGGCGGCATGCACGCCTGGCACTCGGCCGGAGGCCAGGTGGTCGACCGCAAGGGTCGCCCCGGCGTCATCGCCTAGCTGTGACCGCGGCCCTCGGCGTCGCCCTCCTCGTGGGGGCGACGCTGGGGTTCGTCATGGGCCTGCTCGGCGGCGGCGGCGGGGTGCTCGGCGTCCCCCTGCTCGTCTTCGGGCTGGGCCTGACCGTGCAGCAGGCCACCACGACGTCCCTGGTGATCGTGGCGGCGGGTGCCCTGGCCGGTGTCATTCCGCACACCCGCGATGGCCGGGTGGACTGGCGGACCGGCCTCAGCTTCGGGCTGCTCGGCACCGTGGGGGCCCTGGTTGGCTCACGCCTGTCCGTCTCGGTCCCGGAGCGGTTCCTGCTCGCCGCGTTCGCCCTGCTCCTGGTGGTCGCCGGGTGGTCGATGCTGCGCCGGCAGAAGGTGGCGGACCCCTACCGCCCGCTGCGGGCCCCGGCCCGCTGGCCCGGGGTCGTCGCCGTCGCCACCGGCGTCGGGCTGACCACCGGATTCTTCGGCGTCGGCGGGGGGTTCATCGTGGTGCCGGCGCTGGTCACCGCCCTGCACTTCCCGGTGCGCCGGGCCGCCGCCACCAGTCTGGTCGTGATCATGGTCAACTCGCTCGTCAGCCTCGTCGCGCGCGGGTCCACGGTCGACCTCGACCTCGGGCTGACGCTGGCGCTCGTCCTGGCCGCGGCGGTGGGCTCGGTGGGCGGCGCGCTGCTGTCGCCCCGGGTCCCGGCCCCCACCCTGCGCAAGTCCTTCGGTGGTCTCACCCTGGCGGTCGCCGCCTACATGGCCGCCCAGGTCGTCGTCCTCGGCTGACGAGTCTGCGGACCGCCGAGCCGACGCCGCCGCTCGCGGTCAGGCAGTCGCGACGGGGGCGAGGGTGATCTCGACCGCCGGGGGCTCCCGCAGCGTGTTGTGCACCGAGCAGTGCTCGATGGCCTCGCGGAAGGCGTCCTCGTGCCCCGCCGGCAGGCCGGGGACCTCGACCGACAGCTGGATCCGGGTCACCCGGGTGGGCGGCAGCGCCCACTTGTACCGCGTGTGCACGGTCACCTGGTCCGGCAGGCCGTTGGCCCGCAGGTACCTGCCCGCGTAGTAGCCGATGCAGCCGGCCAGCCCGGCGACGAACAGCTCGGTGGGGGTGGGCCCGGTGTCGGTCCCGCCGGCCTTGACCGGCTGGTCGACGACCACCGAGTGCTCACCGAAGGTGATCTCGTAGGCGTCTCCGCCGCGTGAGGTGACGACGATGTCGCGCGCCATCCGCCGGCCCCTAGGAGAGCGACAGGAACAGCTTCTCCAGCTGCGCCTGGCTCATCGGGGGCTCTATGCCCTGCTCGATCGCGGTCTGGCACTGCCGCATGCCGCTGGCCACGACCTTGAACCCCGCCTTGTCCAGCGCCCTGGACGCGGCCGCCAGCTGGGTGACGACCTCACCGCAGTCCCGGCCGTCCTCGATCATCGCGATCACCCCGGCCACCTGGCCCTGCACCCGGCGCAGCCGGTTGACGACGTCGCGCTCGACTCCCTCGTCGACCTGCACGGGGTCCTCCTCGCCTTGGGAACGTCCCACTATCATACCCCCGGGGGTACGTCGCCGGGGCCAATCGCGTGTCCCGCCAGCCGTTCGAGGGCCTTGGCCAGCGCGTGGTTGCCCTCGCCACCGAGCCCCGCCTGCTGCAGGGACCGGTAGAGCTGGAAGACCATGGACGTCGCCAGCAGTGGAACCCCCAACTCGTCAGCGGCCTCCAGGACCAGCCGCAGGTCCTTCTGCTGCAGGTCGATGGTAAAACCCGGCCGCCAGTCCCGGGACGCGACCTGTGGCCCGCGGTTGGCCAGCATCCAGCTGCCGGCCGCGCCGCCCTGGACCGCCGCGATCGTCGTCGACAGGTCCAGGCCGCCGGCGTCCGCGAGCAGCAGCGCCTCGCTGACCCCGAGCATGGTCACGACGACGAGCACCTGGTTGACCAGCTTGCAGGTCTGCCCGGACCCGACCGGACCCACGTGCGTCACGGTCCGGCCGATCGCCGCCAGCACCGGCCGGGCCACCTCGAGGTCCTCCGCAGCCCCGCCGACCATGATCGACAGGGTGCCCTGAGCCGCTCCCTCGCTGCCCCCGGACACCGGCGCGTCCAGGAACCGCACCCCGGCGGCGGCCAGCTCGGCCGCGATCCGACGGGTGGCGGCCGGCGCGATGGTGCTGGCGTCGACGACCAGCGTCCCCGGCCGGGCGCCGCGAACCACTCCCCGCGGGCCGAGCACGACCTCCTCGACGTCCGGGGTGTCGCTCACGCAGGTGAGGACGACGTCGCAGGACGCCGCCAGCTCGGCCGGGTCGGCCGCGGTGCGGGCCCCCGAGGCCGCCAGCGGATCCATCCGGGCCGCCGTCCGGTTGTGCACCACCACGTCGAACCCGGCCCGCAGCAGGTTGTGAGCCATCCCCGAGCCCATGATCCCGAGGCCGACCACACCCACTGTCGTCATGGACGCAGCGTAGGGGGCGGACCCGGCCGGACAGGGCTCAACCCGCCCCAGCCCCCTGCCCCGACGGCAGTCCGTTCGGTACGGTGATCGTTGTGCGGCGGCAAACGTTGGGAGACATCTCCTACGAGACGCGCACGGCGAGGCTGCTCGAGCAGTACGCCGCGCTGGCTCCGGGGGCGCCCGTCCGGCTGGCCAAGCGCACCTCGAACCTGTTCCGTCCCCGCGCGGCGGCGACCGTGCCGGGCCTGGACGTCGCCTCCTTCGACGGCGTGCTGTCGGTGGACCCGGCGGCCCGTACCGCCGACGTCCAGGGCATGACCACCTACGAGCACCTGGTCGACGCCACCCTGCCGCACGGGCTGATGCCGTTCGTCGTCCCCCAGCTCAAGACGATCACCCTGGGCGGCGCGGTCACCGGGCTGGGCATCGAGTCGTCCTCGTTCCGCAACGGGCTGCCGCACGAGTCGGTGCTCGAGATGGACGTGCTCACCGGGGACGGCCGGATCGTCACGGCCCGTCGGGACAACGAGCACCGCGACCTGTTCTTCGGGTTCCCCAACTCCTACGGCACCCTCGGCTACGCGCTGCGGCTGACCATCGAGCTGCAGCCGGTTCGCCCGTTCGTCCAGCTCGCGCATCGGCGCTACGTGGACGCCGACACGTTCTTCGCGGCCATGGCGGACATCGTGGCCACCGGCAGCCACGAGGGTGACCCCGCCGACTTCCTCGACGGCACCGTGTTCGGCGCCGACGAGATGTACCTGTCGGTGGGCCGGTTCGTCGACACCGTGCCGTACACCAGCGACTACACCGGCATGGACATCTACTACCGGTCCATCCAGGCCCGGCGCACCGACCACCTGACCGTCCGCGACTACCTGTGGCGCTGGGACACCGACTGGTTCTGGTGCTCGCAGGCGCTGCAGGTGCAGCGGCCCGCCGTCCGCCGGCTGGTGCCCAAGCGCTACCTCGGCAGCCAGGCCTACCAGCAGGTGGTGGGGTTCGAGCGCCGGCACGGCTGGGCGGCCCAGGTCGACCGGTGGCGCGGCCGGCCCGAGCGCGAGCCGGTGATCCAGGACGTCGAGATCCCCATCGAGCGCTCTGCGGAGTTCCTCGACTTCTTCCGCCGCGAGATCGGCATCTCACCGGTGTGGACCTGCCCGCTGCGCCAGCGCGACCCCGGCGACCACTGGGACCTCTACGCGTTCGACCCGGCCGCCGGCTACGTGAACTTCGGCTTCTGGTCGTCCGTCCCGCTGCGCGGCGGCGAGGCCGAGGGGCACTACAACCGGCTGATCGAGGCCGAGGTCGAGCGGCTGGGCGGCCGCAAGTCCTTGTACTCGACGTCCTTCTACGACAAAGACGACTTCTGGCGCATCTACAACGGGACGGCGTATGACGTCCTGAAGAAGACCTACGACCCGGAAGGGCGGTTGCTCGACCTGTACGACAAGTGCGTCCTACGGAGGTGATCATGGCACTGGCGGAGATGTTCGAGCGGATCGTCGGCGATGGAGCGGGGATCCGCTTCACGGCGTACGACGGCAGCACGGCGGGGTCTCCCGACGCCGAGGTGACCCTCGAGCTCCGCTCACCGGTGGCGCTGCAGTACATCGTGACGGCACCCGGTGACCTGGGTCTGGCCCGCGCGTTCGTGAGCGGTCACCTGGCGGTGCACGGCGACGTCCACCGCGCGCTGTACGGCCTGGTCGAGTACTCGCGCCAGGACGTCCCGTGGGCGGAGCGGATCGAGCTGCTGCGCGGCCTCGGCACGGGGGTCCTGCGCCGTCCGCCGGTCCCGGCGGAGGAGGCTCCGCACCCCTGGCGGCGCGGCCGTCGGCACTCCAAGGACCGGGACGCCGCGGCCATCGCGCACCACTACGACGTGTCCAACCGGTTCTACGAGGTCGTGCTGGGCCCGTCGATGGCCTACACCTGCGCCGTCTACCCGACGCTCGAGGCATCGCTTGAGGAGGCCCAGGCCGAGAAGTTCGACCTGGTCTGCCGCAAGCTCGGCCTGCAGCCGGGGATGCGGCTGCTCGACGTCGGCTGCGGCTGGGGCGGCATGGTCCGGCACGCGGCGGAGCACTATGGCGTGCACGCGCTGGGCGTGACCCTGTCGCGGCAGCAGGCCGAGTGGGCGCAGAAGGCGATCGCGGACGACGGCCTCACCGGGCAGGCCGAGGTCCGCTTCAGCGACTACCGGGACGTCACCGAGGCGAACTTCGACGCCGTGTCGTCGATCGGGCTGACCGAGCACATCGGGCAGAAGAACCTGCCGGCGTACTTCTCGTTCCTGGCCTCCCGGTTGCGGCCGGGCGGGCGGCTGCTCAACCACACGATCACCCGGCCCACCAACCTGGAACCGCCCCGTGCCGGCGGCTTCCTGGACCGTTACATCTTCCCGGACGGGGAGCTCGAGGGGCCGGGCTACATCCAGTCGGCCATGAACGACCACGGCTTCGAGGTGCGGCACCAGGAGAACCTGCGGGAGCACTACGCCATGACGTTGCGGGACTGGGGCGCCAACCTGGTCGCCGGCTGGGACGACGCGGTGGCCGAGGTCGGCCTGCGCAAGGCCCGGGTCTGGCAGCTGTACATGGCGGCGTCCCGGGTCGGTTTCGACACCAACCGGATCCAGCTGCACCAGATCCTCGGCGTCCGGCTCGGCAACGACCACCGCAGCGGCCTGCCGCTGCGCCCGGATTGGGGCGCTTGAGCGGCGCGCCGCCGCGGTCCCGGCTAGCGTGGCGAGACGTCGGCAACCGATCAGGGAGTGGCCCCATGAAGAGCACCATGCAGGACGTCCCGCTGCGGATCTCCCGGCTGCTGGAGTACGGCGCCACGACGCACGCGACGTCCACCGTGTCCACCTGGACCGGTGACAGCGCCCGCACGATCACCTACGCCGAGGTGGGCGCGCACAGCGCTCAGCTGGCGAACGCGCTGCGCGGGCTGGGCATCACCGGGGACCAGCGGGTGGCCACCTTCATGTTCAACAACACCGAGCACCTCGAGGCGTACCTGGCGGTGCCGTCGATGGGTGCCGTGCTGCACACGCTGAACGTCCGGCTGTTCCCCGACCAGCTCGCGTACATCGCCAACCACGCCGAGGACAAGGTCATCATCGTGGACGGCGCGGTGCTGCCGCTGCTGGCCCGCGTGCTGCCGCAGCTGAAGACCGTCGAGCACCTGGTCATCAACGGGCCGGCCGACCCGTCCGTGCTGGCCGGGATGTCCCCGCAGGTGCACGACTACGCCACCCTCATCGCCAGCCAGCCGACGACCTTCGAGTGGCCGGACGTGGACGAGCGGGACGCCGCCGCCATGTGCTACACGAGCGGCACCACCGGCAACCCCAAGGGCGTCGTGTACAGCCACCGGTCGATCTGGCTGCACTCCATGCAGGTCTGCATGAAGGAGTCGTTCGGGCTCACCGACACCGACGTCGTGCTGGCGATCGTCCCGCAGTTCCACGCCATGGCCTGGGGGCTGCCCTACGCGGCGTTGATGTCCGGAGCCTCGCTGATCATGCCGGACCGATTCCTGCAGGCGGCCCCGCTGACCACGATGATCGAGCAGCTGCGGCCGAACTTCGCCGGTGCCGTCCCGACGATCTGGAACGACCTCGAGCACCACCTGTCCGCCAACGGCGGGGACATCTCCTCGATGCGGGAGGTCGCGGTCGGCGGCTCGGCCTGTCCGCCGGCCCTGATGCGGGCGTTCGACGACAGGGGCGTGACGATCATCCACGCGTGGGGCATGACCGAGACCTCGCCGCTGGGCTCGGTGGCCCGGCCGCCGCGGGGCGCCGAGGGCGACGACGCCTGGCGGTACCGGACCACCCAGGGCCGGCTGCCCGCCTCGGTGGAGGGCCGGCTGGTCGGCCCGGACGGCGACCTGATGCCGCACGACGGCCAGGCCGTGGGCGAGCTCGAGGTCCGCGGGCCGTGGATCACCGCGTCGTACTACCACGACGACGACCCGTTGAAGTTCCGCGACGGCTGGCTGCGCACCGGGGACGTCGGGACGCTCACAGCCGACGGCTACCTGACCCTGACCGACCGGGCCAAGGACGTGATCAAGTCCGGCGGCGAGTGGATCTCCTCGGTCGAGCTGGAGAACGACCTGATGGCCCACCCGGAGGTCGTCGAGGCGTCCGTCGTGGGCGTCCCGGACGAGAAGTGGGGCGAGCGGCCGCTGGCCACGGTGGTGCTGCGCGAGGGGTCGACCGTCACTTTGTCCGACCTCAAGGCGTTCCTGGGCGACCGGCTGGCCAAGTGGCAGGTACCCGAGCGGTGGGCGGTGATCACCGAGGTGCCCAAGACGTCGGTGGGCAAGTTCGACAAGAAGGTGCTGCGCCGCCAGTACGCCGAGGGCGAGCTGGACGTCAAGACCGTCGACTAGCCCGCCGTTGCAGGCTCCAGGGCTGCTATGGCGACCCTGGAGCCTGCAACGAGCGGTGCAGCTCGCGAACGCCGTCCGGCTCGGCCACCAGTACGACGTCGGCCAGGCCCAGGAACAGCCCTACCTCGACGACGCCGGCCCGCTCCTGCAGCCGGCGGAGCACCGCCGCGGGGTCGTCCAGCGGGCCGAAGTCGGCGTCCAGGATCCAGTTGCCCTCGTCGGTCACGAACGGTCCGGAGCCGTCCGCCCGCTGCCGCCAGGTGGCCCGCGCCCCCAGCGACTCGAGGAACGCCCGCTCGGGACGGCGGGCCATTCGCACCACCTCGACCGGTATGGCGAAAGTTTCCCCCAGCGCGGTGACCAGCTTCCCCGGGTCGCAGACGATCACCAGTCGGTCGCTTGCCTGGGCCACGATCTTCTCCCGCAGGTGCGCGCCGCCGCCGCCCTTGACCAGGTCCAGCGCCGGGGACACCTCGTCCGCGCCGTCGATGGTGAGGTCCAGTCGCGGGTCGTCGTCCAGCGTGGTGAGCTGGACGCCGCGGGCCAGCGCCTCGGCCCGGCTGGACTCGGACGTCGGCACGCCGGCGACGTCGCTCAGGGCGCCGGACGCGAGCAGCGCGCCGAGCCGGCGGATTGCCCATACCGCGGTGCTGCCGGTGCCGAGGCCGATGCGCATGCCCGAACGGACGTACCGGTCGACGGCGGTCTCGCCGGCTCGCTGCTTGGCTGCTGCCTGGGGGTCGTTGGTCACGGCCCTATCTTTGCTGGCCGGGACGGCGGGCAGGTAGCCTGTCCGCGCGGTCCAGCGGGCCGCGGGGAGGCGTCGCCTAGTGGCCTATGGCGCCGCACTGCTAATGCGGTTGGGGGCTTCAACCCCCTCGAGGGTTCAAATCCCTCCGCCTCCGCCGAGCTGGGTGGTCAGATCCCCGTCAGGTCTCGCCACCGATGTCGGACTGGTAGGCCTCGTACAGCAGGTCCCCGCCGGCTTGGCGGTGGTGGGCGATCAGCGCGAGCATCGCCGTCCCCGCCTCGCGGACGGCCTCGACGTCGGCGCTGTCGGCGTCCTCGGTGGCCTTGATCAGGTCGTCGAGCGCCGAACGCATCGTGCCGTGCTCGGCCGTGAGCCGGTGAACGGCGGCCGCGAGCCGCGGCGAGTCCGCCAGGACCCGGCTGTACAGCCCTTCCGCTCCCTCGGTCACGCCCACGTGCACGTTCATGTCGTGGTCGAGCTCGGCCAGCGCCGTGTACACGCGGACCGCCCAGGTGGGGCGTACCGCGGGGGCGGCGAGGGCCTGCTCGAGCGCGCCCATGCCGTGGCGCAGCTCGGAACGTTGGGCGGCGACCGAGCTGAGCAGCTCGTCCATGGCGACACCTCCGGTGGCCAACTCCTAGCCTTCAGCCTATGACCAGCCGGGGGTTCGCCGAGGCGGAAGTGGGGACACCGCCGGGGTCGCGGTCGTCCCGGCGGTTCGGGTCCGGCCGGCTGGTCGGCGTCGACGCGACGCGGGGGCTGGCGCTGCTGGGCATGATGGCGGTCCACGTCTACCCGGGACGTGAGCTGGACGGCTCGGTGTCGCTGGCCGAGCGGATCGCCGGCGGTCGGTCGGCGGCGGCCTTCGCCGTGCTGGCGGGGGTGGGGCTGGCGCTCGCCGCGGGCGGCCCGCGGCCCCCGACCGGGCGGCGCTGGGCCGGTTTCGGTGCGACGACGGCGGTGCGGGCGCTGGCGATCGGGGCGATCGGCCTGGCGCTGGGGTATCCGGACTCCGGCGTCGCGGTGATCCTGCCGTACTACGCGCTGTTGTTCCTGCTGGCGATCCCGCTGCTGCCGCTGCGGACCGCTGCGCTCGGCTGGATCGCGGCCGGGGTGGCTCTGGTGGTTCCGCCGCTGAGCCAGGCCGCGCGGGCCAACCTCGGGCCGCCCGACTACGGCAACCCCACGGTCGCCACCCTGCTCGAGGCGCCCCGGGCGCTGCTGCAGACGCTGCTGGTCACCGGCTACTACCCGGTGCTGGCATGGACGGCGTACGTCGTCGCTGGCCTGGCCGCCGGACGGCTGCGGCTCACCACGGCGCGGACGGCGTGGGGGCTGCTGGCCGTGGGGTCCGCGCTGGCGGGGGGCGCGGTCGCAGCGTCGGCTGTGCTGTTGGGGCCGCTCGGCGGGCGCGCGGCGCTGGCGACCGGGCTGGGGGTGACCCCGACGGAGCTGACCAGGCAGACGGCGGCCGGGTTCTTCTACGGGACAACGCCGCCGGGCTCGTGGTGGTGGCTCGCGGTCGACAACCCGCACTCCGGGACGTCTCTGGACCTGGTGCATACGTCGGGGGTGGCGCTGGCCCTGCTCGGGGCGATGCTGCTGCTGACGCGGGTGGTGCGGCCGCTGCTGGTGCCGCTGGCCGCGGCCGGGGGCATGACGCTCACCCTGTACTCGGCGCACGTGCTGCTGCTCGGGTCCGGCTGGCTGCCATCGAACCCGACGACGTCGTACCTGGTGCAGGTGGTGATGTTCCTGGCGGGGGCCACTGCCTGGCGGATGTTCGTCGGTCGTGGACCCCTGGAGGCCGCCATCGCCGCGGTGGCGAATCCGGTCCGGCGCGCGGTGGCCGGGCGAGGCTGAGGTCTCGTCCGGTCTCGTCGTCCGGTTTTCGGGCGGGCCGCGGTGGCCGCTACACTGGCGAACCGGCCGCGAGGCCGAGCGCCCGTAGCTCAACGGATAGAGCATCTGACTACGGATCAGAAGGTTGGGGGTTCGAGTCCCTCCGGGCGCGCCCCCAAAACCGCAGATCAGGGCCGGTTTCCCTCGTTGTGAGGGGCCGGCTCTTGATCGTTCTGGGGCCCGTACAGCTATGCGTACAGCTATGGGGTTTGAGGAAGGATCGGGCCTGGCAGCGCTCAACGGGAGGACGCATCCCCGCCCTAACGCCGATTCTCGCGCAGCGGTTTCGATCCCAGTTTGATCATTGGTACTCGTAGCGGAGGTGGCGGCCGCCCCACCAGGGGACTTCGCTGGTGGGGAGGTCTGCTTGCCGTAGGACGGGTGAGTGGGCGCGGCGGTCG
>JBBSAJ010000017.1:0-48444 GCA_038252405.1 Actinomycetes bacterium
GAGTACGGGGTTGTTCTTCGTGCGCCTCGACAAAATCTGAATGACACGCCTGCACTCGTCGTCCCGGCCTATGACCGGGTCGAGCTTGCCCTCGCGGGCGGCCTGGGTCAGGTTGCGACCGAACTGGTCGAGCACCAGCGAGGTGGATGGCGCCTCGGCGGACGGTCCGCCGGCCGCGGCCGGCTCCTTGCCCTGGTAGCCGGACAGCAGCTGGATCACCTGCTGGCGCACCCGGTTGAGGTCCGCACCCAGCTTGACCAGCACCTGCGCGGCGACGCCCTCGCCCTCGCGGATCAGCCCGAGCAGGATGTGCTCGGTGCCGATGTAGTTGTGCCCCAGCTGCAGCGCCTCACGCAGCGACAGCTCGAGCACCTTCTTGGCGCGCGGGGTGAAGGGGATGTGACCGGACGGCGCCTGCTGGCCCTGCCCGATGATCTCCTCGACCTGCTGGCGGACGGCCTCCAGCGAGATGCCCAGAGACTCGAGGGCCTTGGCGGCGACGCCCTCGCCCTCGTGGATCAGCCCGAGCAGGATGTGCTCGGTCCCGATGTAGTTGTGGTTGAGCATCCTGGCTTCTTCTTGGGCCAGGACGACGACCCGCCTCGCGCGGTCGGTGAACCTCTCGAACATGTGCAGCAACTCCTCACCGAACGATTCAGACGGGCCGTGGCGACCACGGTCCTCCGTGCCGATGCTAGCCCCGCGGGGGGCGACTCCCGCCTCGGGTCGACGGACCGATACCGCCCGCCGGCCAGCCTGCCGGCCCATGAGTAGGAACTCCCGTTCAGCGCGAATGCTTCCTGGCCGCCGTCCGCCAGCGGCGAACAGCCGCCGGCGAGTCCGCCGACCACCCGTGCGGAGCAATCCGGCCGGAAGGATGGGAACAACGCGGCGCTGGGGCTACGTTATGCGGTGCGTCGGTCCGGCCGGTACCCCGGGCCCCATCAATAGCCGCTACGAGCGAGCCACGCGCCGAGAGGCGTCCGACCGGACCGACGTCAATCACCTGACCACTGCGACCGGCGCCGACGCGCTAGTGCGCCGCCTCGTACTGAGCCACGATCCCGGCCGGGATCCGGCCGCGCTCGTTCACCGCTAGCCCCCGCTCTTTCGCCCAGGCGCGCACGTCAGCGCTGGAGCCGCCGCGGGACGCCGCCCGCCGAGTGCCCCGCCGGGCGCGACCACCCGCGCGGCGGGCCGTGCCCACCCACGGCGCGAACTCCTCGCGCAGCTTGGCGGCATTCTTCGCGGACAGATCGATCTCATAGCTCACGCCGTCGAGGGAGAAACTCACGGTCTCCTCGGCGGTACCGCCGTCGACATCGTCGACAAGGACGACTTGGACTTTCTGCGCCATTTGTGGCCCACAATCTCTCGGGGGAATTGTTGCCGAGAGAAATCCAATCAGTAGGCCCGGACTTCGGCAAGTCGGCCACGATGCGCTTGACAATATCCAAACAATTACTAGGACAGCTCGAGCAGCATTCGGGTATTTCCCAGCGTGTTCGGCTTCACCCGCTCCAGACCGAGAAACTCGGCCACGCCCTCGTCATAGGACTGAAGCAGCTGCTCGTAGACGTCATGCGTCACCGGTGCCTCCTCGATGACCCGGAATCCGTGGGCGCCGAAGAACCCGGTCTCGAAGGTGAGCACGAAGACCCGCGAGACGCCCACGTCGCGCGCCTCCTGCAGCAGCCGGTCCAGCAGCAGCCGGCCGAGGTGGCGGCCGCGCAGCGCAGGGTCGACCGCGATGGTGCGCACCTCGGCGAGGTCCTCCCACAGCACGTGCAGGGCGCCGCAGCCCACCACCTCGGCGTCCCGCTCGACGACGAAGAACTCCTGGATGTCCTCGAACAGGGTGACCGTCGCCTTGGACAGCAACCGCCGGTCCTGTGCGTAGATGTCGATCAGCCACCGGATCGACCGGACGTCCCCGGTGCGGGCCCGGCGGACGGTGTCCGTCGGGGCGTCGGTCACTGCGGCTTCACCAGCGGGAACAAGATGGTGTCGCGGATGCCCAGCCCGGTCAGGGTCATCAGCAGCCGGTCGATCCCCATGCCCTGTCCGCCCGCGGGTGGCATGCCGTACTCCAGCGCGCGCAGGAAGTCCTCGTCCAGCTGCATGGCCTCCTCGTCGCCACCGGCCGCGCGCAGCGACTGCTGGTAGAACCGCTCCCGCTGGTCGAGCGGGTCGATCAGCTCCGAGTAGCCGGTGCCCTGCTCCGCGGCCCAGCAGACGAGGTCCCACTTCTCCGTGAGCCGCGGGTCGCTGCGGTGGACCCGGGTGAGCGGGGCGTTCTCCTTGGGAAAGTCCCGGTAGAAGACGGGGGTCGTCGTCCGGGACTCCACCACCTCGACGTAGATCTCCTCGATCAGCATGCCGGCGCTGGCCGCGCCGGGCTCCTCGAGGCCGAGCGACTGCGAGATCACCCGCAGCTTGGCCATCGGGGTGTCCAGGTCGATGCGCTCCCCCAGTGCCTCGCTGACGGCGTCGAACACGGTCTTGACCGGCCAGTCGCCGGACAGGTCGAACTCCTCGACCGAGCCGTCCTCCTGAACCCGGCGGGCCACCGGGGCGCCGAACACGGCCGTGGCCGCGTTCTGGATGATCTTCTGGGTGAGCACCCGGACGGTGTCGTAGTCGCCGTACGCCTGGTACATCTCGAGCATGGTGAACTCGGGGTTGTGCGAGGAGTCGGCGCCCTCGTTGCGGAAGTTGCGGTTGATCTCGAAGACCCGCTCGGCACCGCCGACCAGCAGCCGCTTGAGGTACAGCTCAGGGGCGATCCGAAGGTAGAGCGGCATGTCGTAGGCGTTGATGTGCGTCACGAACGGTCGGGCGTTCGCTCCGCCGTGCAGCACCTGGAGGATCGGCGTCTCGACCTCGATGAAGTCGTTCGACTGCAGCGTCTCGCGGATGCTGCGGACGACGGCCGACCGCATCCGCAGCATGTCGCGGGCCTCGGGCCGCACGATCAGGTCGACGTAGCGCTGCCGGACCCGCTGCTCGGGGTCCTGCAGGCCCTTGTGCTTCTCCGGCAGCGGCCGCAGCGACTTGCTGGTGATGGTGAACGTGCCAGCCAGCACGCTCAGCTCACCCCGTCGGGAGGTGATGACCTCGCCCTCGACGCCCACGTTGTCGCCCAGGTCGACGTCGGACTTCCAGCGGTCCAGCAGCTCCTGGCCGGCACTGTCCAGCGTGAGCATCACCTGCAGGTCACCGGTACCGTCCCGCAGCGTGGCAAAGATGATCTTTCCGCTGACCCGGTTGAGAACCACCCGGCCGACGACGCCGGCCCGCTCGCCGGTCGCCGTGTCCGGGTCCAGCCCGGCGAAGCGCCCGGCCAGCTCGGCGTTCGTGGCGGTGCGGGGGAAGCCGAACGCATAGGGGTCGCGACCCTCCGCACGCAGCCGATCCAGCTTCTCCCGACGCACCCGCATCTGCTCGGGCAGGTCGTCGACGTCGGCATGGGGCTGGTCGCTCATGGGCCGCAAGGCTACCGACCGGCTAGCGTGACCTGCCGTGGAACCCGCCTGGGAGGACCGCCGGACGTCGTTCGGCAGCGCGGCCGAGCACTACCACCGGTTCCGGCCGGACTACCCAACCGCGGCGCTGCGCTGGGCGCTGGGCGACGCGCCACTCATGGTGCTCGACCTGGGCGCCGGGACCGGGCGGCTGAGTGCCGTCGTGCACGCCCTCGGCCACCAGGTGGTCGCCGTCGAGCCGGACCCCGGCATGCGGGCGGTCGCCGAGCTGGGGCTGCCGGGCCGGGTCCGCGAGGGCAGCGCCGAGGCGATCCCGGAGGTCGACGAGGCGGTCGACGCCGTCGTCGTGGGGCAGGCGTTCCACTGGTTCGACCGGCCGCGCGCGCTGCCCGAGATCGCCCGCGTGCTGCGGCGTCCGGGGGGCGTGCTGGCCCTGCTGTGGAACGTCCGTGACGACCGGGTCGGCTGGCTGGCCGAGCTGACCACCCTCACCGAGGGTGAGGATGGCCTCAGCAGCTGGCCCAAGGAACCGGACTACGACGTGGGTCCCTGGTTCGAGCCGTTGGTGGCCGAGTCCTTCCGGCACGAGACGCAGATGGACGCCGACAGCCTGGTCGGCCTGGTCGCCTCCTGGTCGAAGGTCGCGCTGCACCCGGAGCGGGACCGGGTCCTCGCCCAGGTCGCCGAGCTGGCCCGCACGCACCCCGACCTGGCCGGCCGGGACCGGTTCCCCCTCCCCTATGTCACGAAGGTCTACCGAACGGTCGTGACGGGATACCCCCGGGGGTAGATTGGTGGGTATGGCCCCCGCCCGCGCCTGCGCCCCCGGATCCGCTTGTGACCTGCTCCCCCGCGCCGTCCGGCTGGGGCTGCCCGCCGGTCTGCTCGCCGTCGCGACCGGCTGGCTGGTCGGGCGGCTCGGCCTGTCCACGGCAGCGGTGACCGCGCTGCGCTACTCGCCGACGGCGTCGGTGATCGACCAGCTGCTGCTGTCGGTCGCGGTGGCGTTCGGCTTCCTGCTGCTCCTGCGGCTGCCCCGGATCCCGCTGCCCTGGCTGGCCACCGGCGTGGTCGCCGTGGGGTGGGCCGTGGCCGGGACCGCGGACGTCGCCCGGTTGGCCGCCTGGGTCGTCCTCGGCCTCGGGCTGCTGGTGCCGACCATGCGGCTGGACCGGCGCTCCGGCCAGAGCCCCGCGGCCGTCAGCATGACCGCTGCCGCGCAGGCGCAGGGTCTCGCTGTCCTGCCCGCGCAGGACCGGCTCCGCATCCGCTAGCCCCCCACGACTTGTCAGGGTGACGTCGAGCTATCCGTCGTCCTCACCCTGACAGGTGTGAGTGGGTGCGCTCGAAGACCAGCCGCAGGCCGATCAGGGTGAGGTTCGGCTCGTGGTGGGTGATCGTCTCCGACTCGGGGACGACGACCGGGGCCAGGCCCCCCGTGGCCACGACAGCGGTGACCGGGCCGATCTCGGCCACGATCCGGCGGACCAGACCGTCCACCTGACCGGCGAACCCGTAGACCGCGCCGGACTGCAGCGCCTCCACCGTGTTCTTCCCCACCACCGACCGCGGCCGGACCAGCTCGACCTTGCGCAGCTGGGCGGCGCGCGCGGCCAGCGCGTCGATGGAGATCTCGATGCCCGGGGCCAACGCCCCGCCCAGGAACTCGCCCTTGCCCGAGACGACGTCCAGGTTGGTCGAGGTGCCGAAGTCGACCACGATCGAGGGCCCGCCGAACAGGGTGTGCGCGGCCAGGGTGTTGACGATGCGGTCCGCACCGACCTCGCGCGGGTTGTCGGTGAGCACCGGGACTCCGGTCCGCACACCGGGCTCGACGATCACCGTGGGCAGGTGCGCGTAGTAGCGGTCCAGCATGGTGCGCAGCTCGTGCAGCACTGCGGGGACGGTGGAGCACAGCGCGATCCCGGTGATCTCGGGCTCGTCCGTGAGCAGGGCCCGGTACAGCAGCCGCAGCTCGTCGGCCGTGGACCGGCCGTCGGTCTTGACCCGCCAGGACCGCGCGAGGGAGCCCCCGGCGAACAGCCCGATCACGGTGTTGGTGTTGCCCACGTCGATCGCGAGCAGCATCAGCTGTCCTCCCGGAGGTCGAGCCCGATGTCCAGCACGGGCGCGGAGTGCGTGAGCGCGCCCACGGCAAGGTAGTCGACCCCGGTCTCCGCGACGGCACGGGCCGTGTCCAGCGTCAGCCCCCCACTCGCCTCGAGCCGCGCCCGGCCGGCGGTGACGGCCACCGCCTGCCGCAGCAGGTCCGGAGCCATGTTGTCGAGCAGCACGAGGTCGGCACCGGCGTCCAGCACGCTGCGTAGCTGGTCGAGGGAGTCCACCTCGACCTCGACCGGCAGCCCGGGCCACCTCCGGCGGACGGCGGCGAAGGCCTCGGCCACTCCACCGGCGGCCACCACGTGGTTGTCCTTGACCAGGGCGGCGTCCGACAGCGACATCCGGTGGTTGACGCCGCCACCGCAGCGGACGGCGTACTTCTCCAGCGCGCGCAGGCCGGGGGTCGTCTTGCGGGTGTCCCGGATCCGCGCACCGGTGCCCTCGACGGCGTCCACCCAGCGGCGGGTCAGCGTCGCCACCCCGGACAGGTGGCACAGCAGGTTCAGCGCGGTCCGCTCGCCGGTGAGGAGCGCCCGGGTGGGGGCCCGGGCGGTGAGGACGACGGTGCCCGGTTCGACCCACTCGCCGTCCGCGGCCGGGAACTCGAACCCAGCCGTTGCGTCGGTGGCGACGTCCAGCACCGCTGCCGCGATGTCGATACCGGCCACCACCCCGGCCGCGCGGCAGCCGAAGTCGCCCACCGACCACTGGTCGGCCGGGACGGTGGCGGCCGACGTCACATCCACCCCGCCGGCCAGGTCCTCGGCCAGCGCGGCACGGGCCAGCCCCTCGACCGCCGTCGGGTCCAGGCCGGCAGCAACGAGCCGGTCGGCCAGCTGGGCTCGCACGGTCATGCCGACTCCTCCGCCAGGGCCGGGCCGTGGACCAGCCGGCACAGGCCGTCCTGCTGGGAGCCCACCAGGTGCCGGCGCCAGCGCACGTCGTCGCGGTCCGGGAAGTCCTCGCGCCAGTGGCTGCCGCGGGTCTCCTCGCGCTCCAGCGCCGCGGCCGCGATGAACGACGCCACCTGGTGCAGGTTCGTGGCCTGCCAGGACTCGGTGCTCGGCGCCTCGGTGGCCAGCAGCCGCAGCTCGGTCAGCCGCAGCTGGGTGAGCCGCAGGCTGTCCCGGCTGCGCAGCACGCCGGCGCCGTCGGCCATGGTGGCGGCCACGTGCGCCCGGACACTGGCGTCGAACAGCAGTGCCGGCCGGGTGTCCTCGACCGGCTCCCGACGCGGCGGAAGCTCACGAGCCAGGTCAGCACCGATCCGCTCGGCGAAGACCAGGCCCTCGAGCAGCGAGTTCGAGGCCAGCCGGTTCGCGCCGTGGACGCCGGTGCAGGCGCACTCGCCGACGGCGTACAGCCCGGACACCGAGGTCCGGCCCCAGGTGTCGGTGCGCACCCCGCCGCTCGCGTAGTGCGCGGCGGGAGACACCGGGATGAGGTCGGTGACCGGGTCGACGCCGTGCGCCCGGCAGGACTCCAGGATCGTGGGGAACCGGCGCTCCCACAGCTCCCAGCCGAGGTGCCGGCCGTCCAGCCACACGTGGGGGACGCCGCTCTCGCGCATCCGCCGCATGATCGCCTTGGCGACCACGTCCCGCGGCGCCAGGTCGGCCAGCTCGTGCTGGCCCTGCATGAACCGCTTGCCGTCGTCGTCGACCAGGAACGCCCCCTCGCCGCGCACCGCCTCGGACACGAGCGGCTGCTGGCCGCGCGAGGCCGGGCCCAGGTAGAGCACGGTGGGGTGGAACTGGACGAACTCCATGTCGGCCACCTCGGCGCCGGCCCGCAGCGCGAGCGCCACGCCGTCGCCGGTCGAGACGTCCGGGTTGGTGGTCTGCGCGAAGACCTGGCCCAGGCCTCCGGTGGCCAGGACGACGGCCCGGCTGTAGACCGCGCCCACGCCCTCCTCGGTGCCCTCGCCCATGACGTGCAGGGTGACGCCGGCCGCCCGGCTTTCGGCGTCGTGCAGCAGGTCGAGCACCAGGGCGTGCTCGATCACCTCGATGTCCGGGTCGGCCACGACCGCGGCCGCGAGGGCCCGGGACACCTCCGCCCCGGTGGCGTCGCCACCGGCGTGCGCGATCCGGTTGCGCAGGTGGCCGCCCTCGCGGGTCAGCGCGAGGGTGCCGTCGGGGTCGCGGTCGAACGCGGCGCCCAGGGCGATCAGCCGGCGGACGGCACCCGGCCCCTCGGTCACCAGGGTGCGCACCGCCTCGACGTCGCACAGCCCGACGCCGGCGACCAGGGTGTCGTGCAGGTGCTGGTCGGGGGTGTCCCCCGGGCCGAGCGCGGCAGCGATCCCGCCCTGCGCCCACCGGGTCGACCCGGCCTCGAGGAGTGCCTTGGTGACGAGGAGCACTCGGAGCCCCTCGGCCCGGGCGCCCAGCGCCACGGTGAGCCCGGCGATGCCGCTGCAGACCACGACGACGTCCGCGTCCGTCGTCCAGCCCGGTGGCGGGGCCAGCAGGCGGGACGGAAGCGGCAGCCGTCGGGTCACCTGGTCACTCCCACGTCGATGAGCGCGTTGTCGATCAGCCGGGTGCCCCCGACCCTGGCAGCCACGAGCAGCAGCCCCCGGCCCCGGAAGGAGGGTCCCACGTCGCTGAGGTCGGCCGGGTCGACAAGCGCGCAGTACCCGAGCGCCAGCCCCGGCTCGGCGTCCATCACGGCTCGTGCCGCAGCCACCACGGCGGCCGCTCCGCCGGCGGCGGCCGCGGCCGCCGCCGCGAGCGCGCGCGGGATGGCCAGGGCGCTCGCCCGAGCCGACGGCTCCAGGTAGGAGTTGCGACTGGACAGCGCCAGGCCGTCCGGGTCGCGCACGGTCGCCACCGGCTCGATCCGAACCGGCAGGTTCAGGTCGCGGACCATCTGCCGGACCAGGGTGAGCTGCTGCGCGTCCTTCTGCCCGAACAGCGCGACGTCGGGGCCGACGACGTCGAACAGCTTGAGCACCACGGTGAGCACTCCGTCGAAGTGCCCCGGGCGGGCCGCCCCTTCGAACCGCTCGGCCATCGGGCCGGCGGCGACCCGAACCAGCGGCTCGCCGCCGGGGTACATGCCCTCGACCGTCGGGGCGAACACCAGGTCGACGCCGGCCGACTCGCACCGGGCGAGGTCGGCGTCCAGGGTGCGGGGATAGCGGTCCAGGTCCTCGGCCGGCCCGAACTGCAACGGGTTGACGAAGATGCTGACCGCCACGTGGTCCGCGACTTCGTGCGCCCGCGCGATCAGAGCGGCGTGCCCCGGGTGCAGCGCCCCGAGCGTGGGCACCAGTGCGAGGGTGCGCCCCCCCGCCCGCAGCCGGTGGGCCTGGGCCCGGCAGGCCCCGAGATCGTCGGCCAGCACCGGCGCGCTCATCCGACGGTCCCCCCGTCGACCGGCCCGGCCAGCGCCTCGAGCAGCGCCTCGGCGTCGGCCGGCTGCAGCCGTCCGGACGCGAGCGCCCGGTCGGCCGTGGCCCGCGCCAGCGCCCGGTAGCTGGGCAGCGTCTCCGGGGCCGCCGCGCCGATCACCCGCACGTGGGCGGCCACCGTGCCGGCATCCCCCCGCGCGACCGGGCCGGTCAGGGTGACCTCCCCGGCGCTCACCGCGTTGTCCAGGGTCGCGGCCAGCAGCGGCCCAATCACCCGGCCTGGCTGCTCGATCCCGGCGCGGCGCAACAGGTCAGTGGCCTGGGCCACCAGGGTGGTCAGGTGGTTCGCGCCGTGCGCCAGGGCCGCGTGGTAGAGCGTGCGGTCCGCCTCGGCGACCCAGACCGGCTCGCCGCCCATCTCCAGCACGAGTGCCTCGGCGATCGGGCGCAGCGGCTCCGGGGCGGTGACCCCGAACGAGCAGCCGGCCAGCCGGCCCAGGTCCATGGCCGTCCCGGTGAACGTCATCACCGGGTGCAGCGCCAGCGGCAGCGCACCCAGCGCGCGGGCCGGCTCAAGCACCGCGAGGCCGTAGCGGCCGGCCGTGTGCGCGAGCAGCTGACCCGGCCGCACCGACCCGGTGGCGGCCAGGCCGGCGACCAGCGCGGGCAGCGCGTCGTCGGGCACGCACAGCAGGGCCAGGTCGACGTCGGCGAGCACGTCGTGCGGCGCCACCAGCGGGACGCCGGGAAGCAGCCGCTCGGCCCGGGCCCTCGACGCATCGGACACCCCCGAGGCGGCCACGACCCGGTGCCCCGCAGCGAGCAGCGCGGCTCCGAGCACCGCACCCACCCGGCCCACGCCCAGGACGCCGACGGACAGTCGTCCCGGGCGACGGTGCGGGCTGGACTGAGCGCTCATCGTGGCAGCGTACGGCGCCCCCGCAGCGGGGCAGCCGCGGCGTCGGGCCGGCACGGTGCGGGTGGACCGGGACACCGACGGCGTACCGTCCCGGTGTGCCCTGGGAGCCGTGGCGGAGCGCCGTCCAGCGGGCGCTGTACGGCCCGGCCGGCTTCTACCGGCGGCCGGAGGGCCCGGCCGGGCACTTCCGCACGTCACCGCACGTGGGGCCGGACCTCGCCCGGGCGCTGCTCGTCCTGCTGGACGACGTCGACGCCGCGCTCGGTCACCCGCAGCGGCTCGACCTGGTGGACGTCGGTGCCGGGCGCGGCGAGCTGCTCGAGGAGCTGCGCGCCCAGTCCGGCGGCCGGCGGTTCGGCGGGCGGCTGCGGCTGCTGGGCGTCGACCTGGCCGACCGGCCCCCGGGACTGCCGAACGACGTGGGCTGGGCGGACGCCGTCCCGCCCGGCCTGACCGGGCTGGTCGTGGCCAACGAGTGGCTGGACAACGTGCCGGTCGACGTCGTCGAGGTCGGCCCGGGCGGGCCCCGGCTGCTGGTCGTCGACCCGGCCACCGGCGCGGAGCGGCTCGGCGGACGCGTGGAGGCCCATGACACCGAGTGGCTGCAGCGGTGGTGGCCGGTGACCGCGGCCGCAGTGGGCACCCGCGCCGAGGTCGGTCGCCCCCGCGACGACGCCTGGGCCGGGCTCGTGGGGTCGGTCGTGTCCGGCCTGGCCGTGGGCATCGACTACGGGCACGTCGCCGCCGACCGTGCCGCAGCGCGCTACCCGGCCGGCACGCTGGCCGGCTACCGGGACGGCCGGCGGGTACGGCCGGTGCCGGACGGCAGCTGCGACGTGACCGCCCACGTGGCGCTGGACTCCTGCGCGGCGGCGGGGTCGGCCGCCGGCGCGGCCGACGGCGTGCTGACCACCCAGCGCGCGGCCCTGTTCGCCCTCGGGGTGGACGGCCGGGTGCCCGACCCGGCGCTGGCCCGCTGCGACCCCGGCGGGTACGCGGCCCGGCTGGCCGGGTCCGCGCGGTCCGCGGAGCTGATCGACCCGGGCGGCCTGGGCGGCTTCGGCTGGCTGGTGCAGTGCGTCCGCATGGAACTGCCGCAGCGGTTCGCCGGACTGAGCCCCTACCAGCTGAGCGGCACCGACTCGTAGCCGCGCAGCACGAACGTCGGCCGCAGGGCCGGCTCGGCGGCCAGCCGCAGCCCGGGGAAGCGCTCGACCAGCAGCGGCACCGAGGTCTGCAGCTCCAGCCGCGCGAGCGGCGCACCCAGGCAGAAGTGGATGCCGGCCCCGAACCCGATGTGCGGGTTGGGGTCGCGGGTCACGTCGAACCGGTCGGCGTCCGGGAACGCCTCGGGGTCGCGGTTCGCCGCGCCCAGCAGGGCGGCGATCTTGGTACCGGCCTCGACCCGGACGCCGGCGACGTCGACGTCCTCCTTCGCGGTCCGCTCGAACAGCTGCAGCGGCGCGTCGAAGCGCAGGAACTCCTCCACCGCGGTGGGCGCCAGCCCCCACGGGTCGGCCTGCAGCCGGGCCAGCTCCTCGGGATTCCGCAGCAGGGTGACCAGGCCGTTCCCAAACCCGTTCACGCTCGCCTCGTGCCCGGCGTTGAGCAGCAGCACGCAGGTGGCCACCAGCTCGCGTTCGGACAGCCGCTCGCCGCCGTCCTCGACCGACGCCAGGTGGCTCACCAGGTCGTCTCCCGGCCGGCCGCGCCGCTGTCCGGCCATCGCCGCGACGTAGCCGGCGAACTCCTGCCCGGCCCGCCGGGCGGCCGCCTCCTGCTCCGGCGTCCGCTCGTACTCGTACATCTTCACGATCGCCTGGGACCAGGGCCGCAGCAGGTGCCGGTCCGGCTCGGGGACACCGAGCAGCTCGGCGATGACCATGACGGGCAGCGGCTCGGCGTAGTCCGCGATGGCGTCGAGGGTGCCGGACGGCTCGACGGCGTCCAGCAGCCCGCCTGCGAGCGCACGCACCCGCGGCCGCAGCCGCTCGATGTGCCCGCGGGCGAACGCCTTGGCGACCAGGGCGCGCAGCCGGGTGTGCTTGGGCGGCTCGCTGTCCAGGATCGAGTCGGCGTGCAGCCAGTTGAAGGTGTCCCAGAGGTCCTGCGGCTCGCGGGGGGTGAAGATCCGGCCCAGCTGCCGGTGCCGGAGCACCGCGTCGGCGTCGGCGTGGCGGGCGGCCAGCCACAGCCCCAGCTCCTCGTGCCACAGCGCGCGACCCGGCGACCGCAGCGCGGCGAACATCGGGTACGGGTCCCGGACGAACTCGGCCGAGCCCAGGTCGAACCCCGCGGCCTTGTGGTCGGTCATGGCGTCTCCGTGGCGGGTGGGTTGGATCGGGCCCAGCGCTCGGGCCGGAACCCGAGCCGGGCGGCGGCCGCGTGCGCCACCTGGGCCTCCGCGACCGCGCGGGCGTCGGCCGCGGCCCGCTGCCGGGCGGCCGGCTTGACCGGCCCGGGGGTCGAGTCCACGTGCACGCTGGCCAGCCCGAGCCAGCGCTGCCACGGCCCCTGCGTCACCCGCACGCTCTGCGTCCTGGCGTGCGGCACGATGTCGACCCGCCGGACCAGCCGCCCGCCCCGGGACACGAACACCTCGTCGTCCAGGCCGCAGGCCAGCCGCGGCTGCTGCCAGGGGGCGCGGAACCGGGCCGAGCGCGGCGCCGGCACCAGGTCGACCGCGTCGATGTCCACCCCCGGCAGCACCCGGCTGAGCAGCTGGCGCACCACCGGGTACGGCGCCTCCGGCAGCAGCACGACCCCGGACTCCTCGCCCTCGCGGTGGTTGCTGCCGGCGACGTTGAGGCTGACCCGGTACCAGCCGGACCGGCGCCACAGCAGCGGCTGGGCCACTCGGACCGCCTGGACCCGTCCGGGCGGCACGGTCTGGGCCCGGGTGGACAGCAGCCCCGAGCGCAGCCGCAGCCCGTCCGGCGACTCGGCCACCGAGAAGTCGTAGTAGGCCAGGAACCCGTTGACCAGACCGATGCCGGGGATGCCACCGGCCAGCAGGATGCCGACCAGGCTGGCCGACTGCCCGCTGACCACGGCCACCACGATGGTCACGACGCCGACCAGCGCGCCGAGGATCAGGTTCTCGTTGAGCAGGGTGGAGACGGCCAGGTCCCGCGCCGGGACCCGGACGAGGACGCGCTCCGGCGCCTCGACGGCGACCGGTCCGGTGCCCCGCACCCCGGCCGAGCGGGCCAGCAGCTCGGCACGCAGCGCGACCGCATCCGGCTCGGACAGGTAGGCGATCCGCACGTGCGCCTTCTCCCCGCCGGCCACCTCGGGCTTGACCTCGGCCAGGCCCACCAGCCGGGCGAGGAACGGCCGGGACACCTCGACCGACTGCAGCCGCGACAGCTGGACCCGCCGCTCGTTGCGGGTCAGCACGCCGCTGGCGATCCGCAGGTCGCCGTCCGCGTCGAACCAGAAGGAGCGTCGCCACCAGACCAGCCAGCCGACGCCGACCCCGACCGCGATCACGAGCAGCGCCAGACCCAGCCGGACGACGATGCCGCCGGGCAGGTCCCGGCCCAGGACGAACACCGCGACCAGGATGCCGGGCAGCTTGTCGCCGACCTCGGCCACCGGGGTGAGCGGATGGGTGCGGCGCGGGCGGCTCGACAGGTCGGCCCCGGGGGCCGGCGACGCCTCGGTCACAGGCCGGCCGACCGGGCCTCGCCGAGGGCGGCCAGGTGGTCGCGCAGCCGTTGCGCCTCGGCCGTGGGCAGCCCGGGCACGCTGGCGTCGGTGGTGGCTGCCGCGGTGTGCAGCTGCAGCCGCGCGATGCCGAACCGGCGGTCCAGCGGGCCGGCCCGGACGTCGACCAGCTGCATCCGGCCGAACGGCACCACCACGAGCTCGCGGAACATGATCCCCCGGGTGACGAGCAGGTCGTCGCCCCGCTCGGCGTACCCCACGGCCGCCACCTGCCGGCCGATCAGCCACCAGGCCCACCCCGCCGCGAGCAGCCCCACGAGCCCGGCCAGGACCGCGGCCCACGGGGCCACCGCGAGGGCGAGGGCCACCGTGACGACCGCCACGACGACCAGCACCACCGGCAGGACCACGATCCGCCGGGCCAGGGCCAGCCGGGGGGAGACCCGCACCCAGCCGGCGTCCGGCGGGGCGAACGCGTCACCCACCTGGTTGCTCACCCGCCCAGGCTAGCCGCGGGCACTCGCCGGACCCGAAGAAGTTGCGACGCGTCCAGTGCCAAAAGTCACCCAACGGACCATTGAGTGCGCTATACCTGCCCCCCAAGAGTGCGGAGCAGCCGCCTCGCAGCTGCGCCGGTGCGGGACCGGCCTCGACGGAGGAGCGGTAGTGGTCGACATCTCCAAACTGAGCGAGGACGAGAAACGGCTCGCCGAGCTCGGCTACAAGCAGGAGCTGAACCGCTCCTGGTCCGGGTTCTCGAACTTCGCCATCTCGTTCTCGATCATCTCGATCCTGGCCGGCTGCTTCACCACCTTCGGGCAGGCCTGGAACAACGGCGGCCCGGTCGCCATCTCCATCGGCTGGCCGGTCATCGCCACCTTCATCCTGATCATCGGCTTCACCATGTCGGAGCTGGTCTCCGCCTACCCGACGTCGGGTGGCATCTACTGGTGGGCCTCGAAGCTCGGCGGCGCCAAGGCCGGGTACTACACCGGCTGGCTCAACCTGATCGGGCTGCTCGCGGTCATCGCCTCGGTGGCCTACGGCTGCGCGACGTTCCTCGACCTCACCCTGAGCACGTTCAGCAGCTCGTGGGCGGCCGGCTACTCGCTGACCCGGGTGTTCCTGCTGTTCCTGGTGGTCATGGTCCTGGTCGCGCTGATCAACATTTTCAGCGCGCACCTGATGGCGATCCTGAACAACATCTCGGTCTGGTGGCACGTGTTCGGCGCGGCCGCGGTCATCTTGATCCTGGTGATCTTGCCGAAGCACCACCAAAGCGTCTCCTGGGTCTTCACCGACCGCATCAACAACTCCGGGTACAGCAGCAACGTCTACTGGATCCTGGTCCTTCCGCTGGGCTTCCTGCTCACGCAGTACACGATCACCGGGTTCGACGCCTCGGCGCACCTGTCCGAGGAGACCCAGGGCGCGTCCAACAGCGCCGCCAGGGGACTGTGGCAGTCGATCTTCTACTCGGCCGTCGGCGGCTGGATCCTGCTGCTGTCGTTCCTGTTCGCCGTCCAGGACCCGGCGGGCGTGACCAAGGGCGGCGGCGGCGTCGCGGTCATCTTCACCCAGGCACTCTCGTCCAGCTGGGCCGGCACGGTGCTGCTCATCGCCACGGTGGGCCAGTTCTTCTGCTCGATGGCCTGCATGACGAGCAGCTCCCGGATGCTCTTCGCGTTCAGCCGGGACGGCGCGGTGCCCGGCTCCCAGTACTGGTCGAAGCTGTCGGCCAAGCGGGTCCCGGTCAACGCGGTGCTGTTCTCGGGGGTCGTCGGCGTGCTGCTGACCGTCCCGGCGCTGGTGAAGGTCGACATCGGTGGCGCCCCGGTCCCGGTGGCCTTCTACGCCGTCGTCTCGGTCGCGGTGATCGGGCTGTACCTGGCGTTCGCCATCCCGATCTATCTGAGGTGGCGGGCCGGTGACTCCTTCGTCCCCGGGCCGTGGACCCTCGGCAACAAGTACAAGTGGATGGCGCCGATCGCGGTCCTCGAGATCCTGATCATCACGATCTACTTCATCATGCCGATCACCCCAGCCGGCTGGATCAACAGCCCGGACTTCAGCTGGAAGTTCGTGAACTACGCGCCGATCATCACCGGCGGCGCGCTGCTGGCCCTGTGGATCGGCTGGCACCTGTCGGCCAAGCACTGGTACACCGGGCCGAAGCACACCGTCGACCTGCCGGCCGGCGTGTCCGGGGCGGACGAGATCGAGCTGGAGCACCACCACGAGGGCTACCTCACCGGCGAGCACGACACGTAGCCGGCACCCCCGCCGAACCATCGGGAGGGGCCGCACCCGAGCAGGGGGCGGCCCCTCCCGTGGCATGCTGCGGCCGTGGACAGCGAGGCCCGGCGCGTGGTGACGGCGAGCACGGCCGACCTCGGAGGGGCCGAGCTGGTGCTCACCCTGGGCCCGCAGCACCCGTCGGCCCACGGCGTGCTGCGGCTGGCCCTGGAGCTGGACGGCGACGTCGTCGTCCGCGCCGAGCCCCTCGTGGGCCTGCTGCACCGCGGTGCCGAGAAGCTGTTCGAGGTGCGGGACTACCGGCAGCTGCTCGTGCTGGCCAACCGGCACGACTGGCTGTCGGCGTTCAGCAGCGAGCTGGGCGCCGTGCTGGCCGTCGAGACGATGCTCGGCATGGAGGTGCCGCAGCGCGCCGTGTGGGCCCGGACCGCCCTGGCCGAGCTGAACCGGGTGCTGTCGCACCTGGCCTTCCTCGGCGGATTCCCGCCGGGCGCCGACCCGCTCGACCCGACGGGGACGAGCGCCCGGTCACTGTCCCTGCGCGACCTCGTGCAGCAGCTCATGGAGGAGGCCACCGGCGGTCGGCTGCACTTCATGGCCAACCAGGTGGGCGGGCTCAAGGCCGACCTGCCGGACGGCTGGACGGACCGGGCCAGGGTGGCGGTCTCCGACGTCCGGGCCGGCCTGCCCGAGCTGACCGACGCGGTGCTCGCGGCCGCGCGGCCGCTGGGCGGCGTGGGGGTCGTCTCCCCCGAGCAGGTGGCTCAGTACGGCCTGAGCGGACCGGTGGCCCGCGCATCCGGCGTCCCGCTCGACCTCCGGCGAGACGAGCCGTACCTCGCCTACGGCGCGCTGGCGCAGTCCGGCGCGCTCCGGGTGGTCACCAGGACGGCGGGTGACTGCCCGGCCCGGCTGGAGGTGCTGGCCGAGCAGGTGTCCGTGTCGCTGGACTGCGTGGCCGGCTGCCTCGACGTCCTGGACGCGCTGCCGCCGGGACCGGTCAACCTCACGCTGCCGAAGGTGCTGCGCGCGCCGGAGGGCGAGCGGTACGCCTGGGCCGAGGGACCGTCGGGGATCAACGGCTACTACCTGGTCTCCCGAGGGGAGAAGACCCCCTGGCGGCTGAAGCTGCGCACCGCGTCGTTCAACAACGTGCAGGTGCTTCGGGAGGTGCTGCCCGGGGTCGGGCTGGCCGAGCTGACCGGCGTCCTGGCCTCGCTGTTCTACGTGGTCGGGGACGTCGACAAGTAGCCGTCAGGCCGGACGCGCGAAGGAGTGCCAGGAACCGTCGTCCACGGTCTCGGCGGCCTCGGTGGTGCGCTCCTCCTCGCGGGTCTCGACGTCGGCCAGGTCCACCACGGACGCGACCGGCCGCGGCTCGACCTCACCCTCGACCAGGATCTCGCGGACCATCCAGCTGGAGCCCTGACCCTTGGACACCGCGGCCGCCGCAGCTGCCGCGGCGGCACCGGCCTCCGGCGGCCAGCCGGTCTCGCTGAGCCGGCCGCTGACCGTCCGCTCGGGCGGCGGCTGGGCGAAGGTCTGCTGCAGCAGCGGGATGTCGAGCGCCGGCGGCACGACCACCGAGCCCTCCTGGCCGCTGGGCAGCGGCAGGTGGTCGAGCACCGAGCGCAGCCGGGAGATCTCGGTGGCCAGGATCTCGACCGCGTTGCGCAGCTCGCCCTCGCGGGAGACGCTGGTCAGCACCCGTCGGTGCAGCTCGTCGCCCTCCACCCGGCTGCGGTGCTCCAGCGCCCGCAGCCGCTCCTCGGTCCAGGCCAGCGAGCGGCTGGTGCGCCGCTGGATCCGGGCCGCCAGCAGCAGCTGGACGACGACGATCACCGCGAGCGCGACCAGGCCCAGACGCAGCGCGCTGGTCCCGTCGGCGGCGAGCGCGACGGCGATGGCGCCCACCCCCACGAGGAGGGCGAGCAGCACGTCCAGACCACCTCCCCGGGCGGCCGGACGGGCGTGACGTCCTTGGGTCATGCGGCGAGGGTAGATGCTCCGGGGCCCTCGCGGAGAGCCGATGTCCGGGGAGACCCGGAACTCTCACTGTATGTGTTCTGATCACTACGGAGAGCAGGGATTTCCGGTCGTGCGACCATCGGCCCATGTCGTTCGACGTGCTCGACTGGCGCCGCCGGGTCGGTGCGCTCTACGCACAGGTCCGGGCCACTCCGGACCCCGAGCAGGGGCACGCCCGGTGGCGGGCCGGGCGGGACGAGCTGTTCGCCCACCATCCGGCGTCCCCGTTGCTGCCGGCCGACCGGGCCGGCTTCCGCGGGCTGCGGTACGCGCCCTACGACCCAGCGCTGCGCTTCGAGCTGGCGGTCGACCCGGACCCGGAGCCGGCGTCGTGGTCGGTCCCCACCGGGACCGACGGAATCGTGCCGTTCACCCGGATCGGCCGGCTGCGGCTGCCGCTCGGCCCGCTCGACGCGTGGTGGCTCGCGTCGTACGGCGGCGGGCTGTTCGTGCCGGTCAAGGACGCCGGCGCCGGGCGGACCACCTACGGCGGTGGCCGCTACCTGCTGGACACGGCCAAGGGCGCCGACCTCGGCGACGGCGCCCACGGCACCTGGGTCGTGGACCTCAACTTCGCCTACAACCCGTCCTGCGCCTACGACCCCGCCTGGGCCTGCCCGCTGGCGCCGTCCGGCAACACGCTCGAGGCCGACGTGCTCGCCGGAGAGCTGTCAGGGTGAGGACGACGGATAGCTCGTCCTCACCCTGACAAGTCCTCAGATGAGGCTCTTGGACTTCAGCCAGTCGGTGGCGACCTTGCCCGGGTCCGCGCCGTCGATGTCGACCTGCTTGTTCATCGCGATCAGCTCGTCAGTCGTGAGCGCCGCCGCGACGCCGTTGAGGGCTGCGGTCAGCGCGTCCGAGGCCACCTTGGTGTTCACCACGGCCACCACGTTGTCCGCGTTCTGCAGGTGCTTGTCGTCGGTGAGCACCTGGAGCCCGAAGGCGTCGATCCCGCCGTCCGAGCTGAACACCAGGCCGATCTGGATCTGGCCCTGCTGCAGGGCCTTCTTGGTCAGCGGCCCCCCGGCGTCCAACGACTTGAAACCGGTGAACTTCAGGCCGTACGTCTGCTCCAGGCCGGGCTGGCAGAACGGACGCTGCGGGCACTCCGGCGGGCCGCCGAGCACGAGCGGCCCGGAGTAGCCGGCCAGGTCGGACAGCGTGGTCAGGTTGTTCTTGGTCGCGAAGTCCTTGGTCACGGCGAAGGAGTTCTGGTCGGCGGCCTGGGACGGCTGCAGCACGGTCAGCCCCCTCGGCCCGGCCAGCGCCTGGGCCGCTGTCAGGGTGGCCTGCAGGTCGCCGGACGCCTTCGCCGCGGCGTCCGCCCCGTTCACCTTCTTGTTGAGGAACTCGGTGAAGGTGGAGAGGTACTCGGGCACGACGTCGACGCCGCCGTCGGCCGAGCCCTTCTCCAGGGCCGGCTCCACGACCTCGCGGGCACCGATGGACTTCACTGTGGCCTGGTACCCCGCCTTGTCGAGCACCTGGGCGTACATGTTCGCCAGCAGCTGGCTCTCCCCGAAGTTGAACGCCGCCACGAGGACAGGCCCGCCCGCCGACGGTGAGGTGGACGCCGACGACGACCCGCCGGACGACGACGAGCAGGCAGCCAGTCCGAGTCCCACCACCGTGACTGCCGCTGCGAGCACCAACCGTCGACCACGTCCGCGCATCGCGCACCGCCTTCTGTGTCCCGCGGGTGGACCCGGAAGGAACAACCCGCGCGTGTCCGGCGGAGCGCGGCCGCGCCCCGCGTGGTCCCACCCCAGCACGTCCGGCCCGGGCCCGGCAATGCCGGAGCGGGTCACGATGCGGTGACGACCTCCGGCTCGCGGGTGCCGGTGCGACGGGTGATCCGGCGCTGGACGGCGGCCAGCACCAGCTCGACCGCCACCGACAGCAGCGCCACCAGGACCACGCCCCCGTACAGCTGCGCCGGGTCCTGCAGGCCGAACCCGTCCACGACGTACCGGCCGAGCCCGCCACCGCCGACCAGGGCCGCGAACGTCGCGGTCGCCACCACCTGCACGGTCGTGGTGCGCAGCCCGGCGAAGGTGAACGGCAGTGCCAGCGGCAGCTCGACCCGCCTCAGCAGCTGACCGCCGGTCATGCCCATGCCCCGGGCGGCGTCCTTCACCTCGGGGTCCACCTGGCGCATGGCCACGTACGTGTTGGTCAGCAGTGGCGGTAGCGCGAAGACCGCCAGGGCCAGCACGGCCGCCTTCTCCCCCACCCCGATCGGGTCCATCGAAGCGAAGATCACCAGCAGCGCGTACGTCGGGATCGCCCGGCCCACGTTGCCCACGTTGATGGCCAGGAACCCGCCGCGGCCGACGTGGCCCAGCCAGGTGGCTACCGGCAGCGCCACCAGGCAGGCGAGCAGCATGGCGAACCCGGAGATCCGCAGGTGCTCGACCAGCCGCACCGGGATGCCGTTCGGGCCGCTCCACTGCGCGGGATCGGTGAGCCAGGCCCACACCTGCGCGATCACACCGTCACCTCCGAGCGGCGGCGGGTCCACGGCGTCAGCCAGCGCTGCACGCCGAGGAGCAGCAGCTCGGCCACGACGGCCAGCAGCACGCAGCACAGCGAGGCCGCCATGATCTGGGCCCGGCCGGTGCTGCGCTGGAACCCGGTGTAGATGAGGTCGCCGAACCCGCCGTAGCCGACCAGCGCACCGATCGTCACCAGGCCGATGGTCGACACGGTGGCGATCCGGACGCCCGCGAGCACGGCCGGCAGGGCCAGCGGCAGCTCGACCCGCCACAGCAGCCGGGTCCGCCCGAAGCCCATGCCCCGCGCGGCGTCCACGACGTCGGCGGGGATCTCGTCGAGGCCCGCGATGAAGTTGCGGACGATGATCAGGACGGCGTAGGTGGCCAGCGCCACCTCGACGGTGAGCGGGCTCAGCCCGAACACTGGCCACAGGGCGCCGATGAGCGCCAACGATGGAATGGTGTACAGCACGCCGGCGACGGCGAGGATGGGTGCCTCGGTGCGCCGGTACCGGCGCGCCACCACAGCGAGAGGGAACGCGATGACCAGCGCGGCGGCCACAGCGACCAGCGTGATCGTCACGTGCTCGACGCCGGCTTCCCACAAGTCGCTGCGGTGCGCAGAGACCCAGGCCCAGGAGAACCACGGGTTCGGAGGCACCAGTGGACGCTACCGCTGAGGTGCCCGCCGACCCCATGATCCGGCTGGAGTCGGTCGGCAAGCGCTACCCCGACGGCACGATCGCGGTGCAGGACCTGTCGCTGGACGTCGCGCCCGGCGAGCTGAGCGTGCTGGTCGGTCCGTCCGGTTGCGGCAAGACCACGACCATGCGGATGATCAACCGGCTGGTCGAGCCGACGAGCGGCCGGATCCTGCTGGCCGGCGAGGACGTCACGCGGGTCGACCCGGTCCAGCTGCGCCGCCGGATGGGCTACGTGATCCAACAGGTCGGCCTGTTCCCGCACCAGACCATCGAGGCCAACGTGATGACCGTGCCGTCGCTGCTCGGCTGGGGCCGGGCCAGGTCGCGGGCCAGGGCCGCCGAGCTGCTCGAGCTGGTCGGCCTCGACCCCGCCGTCCACGCCCGGCGCTACCCCAACGAGCTGTCCGGCGGCCAGCGGCAGCGGGTGGGGGTGGCCAGGGCGCTGGCCGCCGACCCGCCGGTGCTGCTCATGGACGAGCCGTTCGGCGCGGTCGACCCGATCGCCAGGGACCGGCTGCAGGCGGAGTTCCACCGGTTGCAGCGCGACCTCGGCAAGACGGTGGTGTTCGTGACCCACGACGTCGAGGAGGCGGTGCGCCTCGGCGACCGGATCGCGGTCATGCGCCAGGGTGGGCACCTCGAGCAGTACGACAGCCCGGCCGCCATCCTGGGCCGGCCGGCCACCCCGTTCGTCGCGGACTTCGTGGGCGCCGACCGCGGGCTCAAACGGCTGGCGGTCACGCCGATCCGGACCGAGGACCTGGAGCACCCACCGGTGGCCGGCCCGGACGATGACTGCGCCCGGGTCGCCGAGCGGCTGGACCGCGAGGGCTCGCGCTGGGCCGTCGTCCTCGACCCGGACGGCCGGCTGCGCGGCTGGGTCGGACGCGACGCCCTGGACGGCGGCACGGTGGCCGAGCGGGTGCGCCGGATGCAGGCATGGGTCGACCTGGACAGCTCGCTGAAGGCGGCGTTCGCCGAGATGCTCCAGCAGGACGCCGGCTGGGTGGCCGTCCTCGACGGCGACCGCTACCTCGGGGTGCTCACCCCCTCGGTGCTGCACGAGGCGCTGCGGCGCTCGGTCGAGGCGGACGCCCGCGCGACGCACCCGGCGGCCATCGACGTGGACACGGTGGCCAGGGCCTGAGGCGCCCGGTCAGCCGTTCGCCGGCGTGGCGTCCTCGGGCGGCTCGGGCGGCAGCTTGCACTCGCGCTCGAGCAGCAGCCCGGCCCCCACGAGCGCGGCACCGGCCAGCACGCACGCCGCGGCCGCGATCGCGGCCCGGCGGCGGTAGTCGGTCTCCAGGTCGGTGAGGACGAGCGCCAGGTAGCCGCCGTACGCCCCCACGAGAACCGCGCCGGTCCGCGACGTGGCCAGCGCGAGCGCGGCATACCGGGCCGCGACCAGCGGGTGCAGCGGCTTGTGCCCCGGCCGCCGCTGCAGCCGCGGCCGCAGCCGCAGCGCGGTGAAGAGCACCGCGACCGCGAAGACCCCGATGACGACGGGGGCCGACCAGGGCAGGTTGGGCAGCTCGGACCGGGCCGACTCCCACACCCGGAACACCGCCCAGCCGAGCGCGGCGGAGACCGCCACGATGCCCAGCAGCAGCCGCCAGGTCGTGGGCTTCATCGGCCCAGCCCCAGGGTCACGCCGGGCTCCGGGCGCAGTCCGGTGCGGTCGGCCGCCGCCGCCAAGTCGGCGATGCGGCCGTGCCCCGGCAGCACGAAGCCGGGGTCGACGTCCGCCCACGGGACGAGCACGAACCCCCGCTCGTGGGCCCGCGGGTGCGGCAGCTGCAGGTCGGCGTCCGACCAGGTGGTCGCCCCCACTGCGAGCAGGTCGACGTCGAGGGTGCGCGCCCCCCAGCGCACGCTGCGCTCGCGACCGGCGGCCTGCTCGACGTCGTGACAGCGCCGCAGCAGGTCCAGCGGTGCGAGGTCAGTGTCCACGACGAGGACCGCATTGAGGTACTCGGGCTGGCCGGCCGGGCCGCCCACCGGCTCGGTCGCGTACACCGGAGAGACGGCCACGGCGGCGATCCCGGGGACGGCGAGCAGCGCGTCGACCGCGCCCTGCAGGAGACCGGCGCGGTCGCCGAGGTTCGACCCGAGGGCCAGCGCGGCCCGGCTCACGACCGGGACCGCACGACCGTGACGGCGACGTCCTCGAAGCGCACCGCCATGGGGGCCTCCGGCTTGTGCACGCACACCCGGGCCGACGCCACCCGCGGGTCGGCCAGGCAGACCGCAGCGATCCGGTCGGCCAGCGTCTCGACCAGGCGCACCGTCTCGCCTTCCACGACCGCGACGACCGCGGAGCCGAGGGTCCCGTAGTCCACCGTGTCGGCGAGGTCGTCGGAGGCGGCTGCGGCGCTGGTGTCCAGGGTGAGCTCGACGTCGACGACGAACGTCTGGCCCTCGACCCGCTCGTGCTCGAACCAGCCGTGCCGGCCCCGGGCGCGCAGCCCGGTCAAGGTCACGGTGTCCCGCGGGGTGGTCACGGCTCCTCCCGGTCCACGTCCGCCTCGCCGTCGGCCAGCTGGCCGAGGACCGGCGAGGCGTGGTGCAGCCAGATCCGCCAGCCGCCGTCCCGGCGCAGGAACACGTTGGTGGCGACGGTGTGCCCACCGGCCAGCGTCGAGCCGTCCTCCGAGCCGGACAGTGAGTTCTCGGTGCAGGTCACCACGGCGACGTCGCCGAGCAGGACCGTCTCGACGTCGGTGATGATGAACTGGACGTAGGCGGTGCTCGCCATGATCAGCGCCCACGAGCGCAGGATCTCTGACCGGCCCGTGAGCGGCGACCAACCGGGGTGGACGCAGTGCGCGGGACCCTCCGCCGCATCGGTCCACAGCGACCCCATCAGGTCGAGGTCCCCGGTCTCGAAGGCCGTGTAGGGCGCGGTGTTGGCCGCCTCCACGGCCGAAGCCGCCGCGCTCATCGCAGCTCCAGCGCGGCGTCTCGCCACGCGGCGGCCACCAGGACGGCGTCGCGGCTGGCGGCCGGCTCGTGCACCCGCACGCACCACACCCCGGCCCCCGCCGCGAGCGCGGACACTGCGGCGGTGGCGGCGTCCCGCTCGGGAGGCGGCGGCGCCTCCGCCGACCCGCCCAGCAGCGAGCCGAGGAACCGCTTGCGGGAGGCTCCGACGAGCAGCGGCCGGCCGAGCACGCCCAGCTGGTCCAGGTGGGCCAGCAGCGCCCAGTTGTGCCGGGCGTCCTTCGCGAACCCGAGGCCGGGGTCCAGCACGACGTAGGCCGGGTCCACCCCCGCGGCCACCGCGTCGTCCAGCCGGCGGGCCAGCTCCACCCGCACGTCGTGGACAACGTCCCCGTAGCGGGCCAGCTCCGCCATGACGGTGGACGGCCCCCGCCAGTGCATGACCACGTACGGCACGCGGGCCTGCGCCACGACGCAGAGCACGGCCGGGTCGGCCAGCCCCCCGCTGACGTCGTTGACGATGACGGCGCCGGCCCCCAGCGCCTGCTCGGCCACCTCGGCGCGCATCGTGTCGATGCTCACGGGGACCCCCTCGGCGGCCAGCGCGGTGACCACCGGCAGCACCCGGCGCAGCTCCTCCTCGACCGGGACCCGGCTGGCCCCCGGACGGGTGGACTCCCCGCCCACGTCGACGAGGTCGGCGCCGGCGTCCCGCAGGGCGAGCCCGCGGGCGGTCCCGGCGTCCGGGTCGAGGAACCGGCCGCCGTCACTGAACGAGTCCGGGGTCACGTTGAGCACGCCCATGACCAGCGCCCGGCCCAGCCCGCGCAGCGACCCCGGCAGACCGGCGGGCTCCGGGACATGGGCCATGGCGGTCACTCTAGGCGGGCCGGGTGGCCGCGGCGGCCCTGCGGTCGCGGGCCCGCCAGAACGTCAGCCGGGGCCGCGCGATGAACGCCTCTGCCTCCAGGTAGGCCACGGTCAGCCGGGGCAGGCCCAGGACCGCGGAGTACAGGATGAACCGCGGCTCCCACACCGGCCGGAACTTGGCGTTGAACCGGTACAGCGACTCGATCTGGGCGAACCGGGAGGCGAACAGCAGGAGCCGGCGCCAGGCCCTGGTCAGCGGTCCGGCCCCGATCCGCTCGCCGCGCTCGAACGCACTGCGGAACACCGCGAAGTTCAGCGACATCCGGCGCACCCCGAGCTGGGCCGCCTGCTCGAGGGCCGCCACGATGAGCAGCTCGTTCAGACCCGGGTCGGCGGTCTGGTCCCGGCGCATCAGGTCGAGGGACAGCCCGTCCCGGCCCCACGGCACGAACGACAGCAGCCCGCGCACCTCGTCGTCGAGCCGGGCCGTGACCAGCACGCACGCCTCGTCCCCGGGGTCCCCGATCCGCCCCAGCGCCATCGAGAAGCCGCGCTCGGTGTCGCCCATCCGCCAGGTGTCCGCCTTGGCCCTGATCTCCTCGAGCTCCTCGGCCGGGACCTCGTGCAGCCGCCGGGCCTCGCACACGTAGCCGGCCCGCCGGACCCGGTTGACCATCTGGCGGACGTTGCGCATGGCCCGGCCCTCGAGGGTGAACCCGCCGACGTCCACGATGGCCTCGTCCCCGATCTCCAGCGCCTCCAGGTCCGCCTCCCGGCACCACACCTCGGCACCGGTCTCGCTGCACGCGACCACACCGGGGACCCAGGCGTGGATCCGGGCCTCCTCGAGGAAGGCGGCGATCGCACCCGGCCAGGCCTCCGGGTCACCGAGCGGGTCGCCACTGGCCAGCATCACCCCGGACGTCACCTGGTAGGCGATACAGGACTTGCGGGACGGCGACCACACCACGCTCTTGTCGCGGCGCAACGCGAAGTAGCCCAGCGAGTCACGGCAGCCCTCCCGGTCGAGCAGGCGGCGCATGTCCTCCTCGTCGGTGGCCGACAGGAACGGCAGCGGTCGGGGCGAGCGAAGCAGCAGGAACAAGGTGACCCCGGCGGTGAGCAGGCCGAGACCGAGCAGTCCGTAGTACAGCGAGTCCGACGACGCGCTGTCGGTGGCGTCCAGCGGGGTGGGGATGCCGAAGAGGCCGAGCACCACCCAGCCGAACGTCTTCGCCAGGCCCTCGGAGCGCGCCGCGTGCGCCCGCAGGCCGTACACCAGCAGGCTCCCGACCAGCAGGCTGACCAGGCCGAGCGCCACGAAGGCCCCCAGCGAGCTCCACCGCGTGCGCGGGTCACCCACCGCGTAGAACTCCCGCTGCAGCAGAGCCAGGGCGGTGGCCATGGCGAGCGAGACCGTGAACAGGATCCAGTTCGGCCCCTCCACGACGTGCAGCAGGGCGCTGCCGACGAGCAACGCGAGGGTCAGCTGCCAGGCGCGACGCTTGCGCCGGGCGAGCGCCCCCGCGAGCAGCAGGAAGCCGACTCCGGCCACGACGACACCGGCCCGCGAGGCGTTGGTGAAGGCACCCGGCAGGAAGTCGGCCAGCCCCTCCAGCCGGTGCCACACCGAGGGCATGACCCCGGCCGCGATGTCCAACAGTCCGATGACGATGCTGACCCCCGCGGCCAGCCGGGGCACCCAGGCCCGGTCCGGCTGCTGGGTCACGCCGCTCGGCACCGCCGCCCGTGCGTCTGCCATCACGGTCAGCGCCCGAGGATCAGGCTCATCGCCTCGGCCCGAGTGGCCGGGTCCCGCAGCTGGCCACGCACGGCGGAGGTGACCGTCTTCGCCCCGGGCTTGCGAACCCCCCGCATGGACATGCACAGATGCTCGCACTCGATCACGACGATCGCGCCGCGCGGCTCGAGCAGCCGCACCAAGGAGTCCGCCACCTGGGCGGTCAGCCGCTCCTGCACCTGCGGTCGTCTGGCGAAGACGTCGACCAGCCGGGCCAGCTTGGACAGCCCGGTGATCCGGCCGTCCTCGCTGGGGATGTACCCGACGTGGGCCACTCCGAAGAACGGCACCAGGTGGTGCTCGCACTGGCTGTAGACCTCGATGTCCCGCACCAGGATCATCTCGTCGTGGCCCAGGTCAAAGGTCGTGGTCAGCACGTCCTCGGGGGTCTGCCACAGCCCGGCGAACAGCTCGCCGTACATCCGGGCCACCCGCGCGGGTGTCTCGCGCAGCCCATCGCGGTCCGGGTCCTCGCCGACGGCGAGCAGCAGCTCGCGGACCGCCGCCTCGGCGCGACCCTGGTCATAGGCCCGGCTGACGGCGGCTCCCGTCGACCCGGGGACGACGGGACCGGTCACCGTCAGTCGACCCGGCCCTCGTCGACCGGTACCGGCACCTCGCTGCCGGTCGAGCCGTTCGGGGACGACCCGTTGGCCCCGTTGTGCTCCTTGGGCGAGCTGACCGGGGGCCGGTCGGACACCGGACGACGGTCGGAGGACAGCCAGACCGGGCGCTGCGGGAGCTTCTGCACCGGCGTGAAGATCGCCGCGACCTCGCCCTTGTCGAGGGTCTCCCGCTCGAGCAGCTGCAGCACCAGGGCATCGAGGACGTCGCGGTTCTCGACCAGGATCTCCCAGGCCTCGTCGTGCGCGTTCTCGATGAGCCGGCGGACCTCCTCGTCGACGATCTCGGCGATGCCCTCGGAGTAGTCCCGGATGTGTCCCATGTCCCGACCCAGGAACACCTCCTGGTTCTCCTGGCCGAGCCGGATCGCCCCCACCCGTTCGCTCATGCCGTACTGCATGACCATGGCGCGGGCGACCTGGGTGGCCTTTTCGATGTCGTTGGCCGCACCGGTCGTGGGGTCGTGGAAGACGAGCTCCTCGGCCACCCGGCCGCCCAGCATGTAGGCCAGCTGGTCAAGCATCTCGTTACGCGTGGTCGAGTACTTGTCCTCGTCCGGGAGAACCATCGTGTAGCCCAGCGCCCGGCCGCGCGGCAGGATCGTGACCTTGTGCACGGGGTCGGTGTTGCGCAGCGCCGCCGCCACCAGGGCGTGCCCGCCCTCGTGGTAGGCGGTGATCTTCTTCTCCTTGTCGTTCATCAGCCGGGACCGCTTCTGCGGCCCGGCCACGACCCGGTCGATCGCCTCGTCGAGGGTGCCGTTGTCGATCATCTTGCCGTTGCCGCGGGCCGTGAGCAGCGCCGCCTCGTTGAGCACGTTGGCCAGGTCGGCGCCGGTGAAGCCCGGGGTGCGCCGGGCCACGGTCAGCAGGTCGACGCCCTCGGCCAGCGGCTTGCCCTTGGCGTGCACCTTGAGGATCGCGTGGCGGCCCAGGAGGTCCGGCCGCTCGACGGCGATCTGCCGGTCGAACCGGCCGGGGCGCAGCAACGCGGGGTCCAAGATGTCCGGCCGGTTGGTCGCCGCGATCAAGATCACGCCGCCCATGACGTCGAAGCCGTCCATCTCGACGAGCAGCTGGTTCAGGGTCTGCTCACGCTCGTCGTGGCCGCCGCCGAGGCCGGCACCGCGGTGCCGACCCACGGCGTCGATCTCGTCGACGAAGTCGATCGCGGGGGCGTTGGCCTTGGCCTGCTCGAACAGGTCGCGGACTCGGCTCGCGCCGACCCCCACGAACATCTCGACGAAGTCCGAGCCGGAGATCGAGTAGAACGGCACGCCGGCCTCGCCGGCCACCGCACGGGCCAGCAGCGTCTTGCCGGTGCCTGGCGGGCCGTAGAGCAGCACGCCCTTGGGGATCTTCGCGCCCACCGCCTGGAACTTGGCCGGCTCCTGCAGGAACTCCTTGATCTCCTCGAGCTCCTCGACCGCCTCGTCGGCCCCTGCGACGTCAGCGAACGTCGTCTGCGGCATGTCCTTGGTGGCCAGCTTGGCCTTGGACTTGCCGAAGCTCATGACCTTCGAGCCGCCGCCTTGCATCTGGTTCATCAGGAAGAAGAACAGCAAGACGATGATCGCGATGGGCAGCAGGCTCACCAGCAGGGTGACCAGGACGCTCTGCTGCGGGTTGATCTCGTTGAAGCCCTCGGCGGGCGGCTTCTGGCGCAGCTGCGAGGCGATGTAGTCACCGGTGGACGGGATGTACTGCGAGGTGACCCGGCTGCCGTCCTTGAGCGTCAGCTCGACCCGCTGCTGCCCGTCGATGAGCTTGGCCGACTTGACGTTGCCCGCAGCGATGTCCGCGAGCACCGTGGAGGTGTCGACGGTCTTGGCGCCGGCCGACGACGAGAACAGCTGGGCGCCCACCAGCAGGACGAGCACCCCGATGGTGATCCAGAACAGCGGACCACGGAAGTAACGCCTCACATCATGACGGGGCGGGAGCGCCCCTCCTCCTGATCAAAGGTCGGCCGGCCCCGAACACACGTCCGGGAAGACGACGGTACACCGGGAACGTGGGAGCCGGAGCGGCTGTTCCCCCGGGCCCCCGCTCAGCGGCCGGAGTAGACGTGCGGGGCGAGGGTGCCCACGAACGGCAGGTTCCGGTACTGCTCGGCGTAGTCCAGTCCGTAGCCCACGACGAACTCGCTGGGGATGTCGAAGCCCACATAGCGGACGTCGACCGGTACCTGGGCGGCGTCCGGCTTGCGCAGCAGGGTGCACACCTCGACCGACTCCGGCCCGCGCGAGCGCAGGTTGAGCAACAGCCAGGACAGGGTCAGCCCGCTGTCGATGATGTCCTCGACCACGAGGACGTGCTTTCCGGTGATGTCCCGGTCCAGGTCCTTGAGGATCCGGACCACTCCGGAGGACTTGGTGCCGGAGCCGTAGGAGGAGACCGCCATCCAGTCCATGGTCACCGGCAGGTGCAGGGCCCTGGACAGGTCGGCCATGACCATGAGGGCGCCCTTGAGGACGCCGATGAGCAGCAGGTCCCGCTCCGCGTAGTCCGCGTCGATCGCGGCGGCCAACTCCGTGATCCGCTGCTGGATCTGCTCCTCGGTGACGAGCACGCGGGCCAGGTCGGCGCCGAGGTCGCTCTCCTCCACAGCTACTCCTTCGGGTCGGGCGGCAGCTCGTGGGCCTGGTGCAGGAGCAGCCTGCCACAGGCCCGCTCGCCGCTGACACCACCCGGCAGGGCGACCGCCTGCTGGCCGTGCCAGCGCGTCACCAGCGCGTCCAGCGCCTCGATGTGCACCTGGCCGACCGCACCGGTTGGGGCGCCGGCGGCGACCGCGGTGGCCCGCAGCACCCGGCCGCGGACGGCGGCCGGCAACCCGGCCAGCACGTCGACGTCCAGGCTGCCGTCCTGGCCGGCGGCCGCCCCGGCCGCCGCGGCGGCCCACTCGTCGAGGGCGTCGGCGTCCTCGCGGCACAGGGCGGCGGTACGGGCCAGCGCCTCGCGCACCCCGGGACCCAGCGCCGCGACCAGGGCGGGCATGGCCTGCTGCCGCACCCGGACCCGCGCGAAGCGGGGCTCGTCGTTGTGCGGGTCGTCCCACGGGGTCAGCCCCTGGGCCGTGCACGCGGCCCGGGTGGTCTCGCGCGCGACGGCGAGCAGCGGACGGCGGTAACGGCCGGACAGGGGCGCCATGCCGGACAGCGAGCGGCTGCCGGACCCGCGGGCCAGCCGCAGCAGGACGGTCTCGGCCTGGTCGTCCAGGGTGTGCCCGAGCAGCACCGTGGCCGCGTCCAGCTCGGTGGCAGCATCGTCCAGGGCCGCGTACCGGGCGCTCCTCGCGGCCGCCTCGGGACCGCCGTCGGTGCCCACGCGCACGGTGAGCACCCGCACCGGGGCCAGCCCCAGCGACTCCAGCCGGCCGGCCACCGAGCGGGAGTGCTCGGCCGACCCGGGCTGCAGCCCGTGGTCGACGACGAGCGCGCCGCCGCGCAGCCCGGCCCTGGGCGCCTCGAAGGCCAGCGCGGCGGCCAGCGCGAGCGAGTCCGCGCCGCCGCTGCACGCGGCCAGCACGAGCGCGCCACCGCGCCGCCCGGTGAGCGCGGCCCGCACGGCCGAGCGGACCTCAGCCACCGCCGGGTGCGGACCGACCACGGTCAGGCCAGCGCCGGGCCGTGCGCCCGGTCCACCCAGGTCTGCGGGTCGAGGATCTCCTCGGCGGACGGCAGCAGCTCCGGCGCGTCCCACACCCGGTTGAACCCCTCCATGCCGACCCGGTCCACCACCCCGCGCACGAACGCGGCGCCGTCGCGGTACTGGCGCATCTTGGCGTCCAGGCCGATCAGCCGCCGGATCGCCAGCTCGGCCCGGCCGGGGTGCTCGCGGCGGCGCTGGAACGCGGTCCGGATCTGCTCGACGGTGGGCACGACCGTCGGGCCGACGCCGTCCATGACGACGTCCGCGTGGCCCTCGAGCAGGGACATCACGGCGGTGAGCCGGTCCAGCTGGGCCCGTTGCTCCGGCGTCTGCACCGCCTCGGCGAGCGACGGCCCGTCGGTGCCGCGCGCGGCGGAGGCGACCGCGGCGGCGGCGGCGCGCAGCCGCTCGGCCACCGCGGCCGGGTCGGTCTCGATCGAGCCCATGAGCGAGCTGATGCCGTCGACCAGGTGCCCTCTCAGCCAGGGCACCGCGGCGAACTGCACCCGGTGGGTCTCCTCGTGCAGGCAGACCCACATCCGGAAGTCGTCCGGGTCGACGTCGAGCTCCTGCTCGACCTGCACGATGTTCGGGGCCACCAGCAGCAGCCGACCCGGCCGATCGCCGTCCGGGCCTCCCGGCGGGAACATCTCGTACTGCCCGAGCACCTTGCTGGACATCCAGGCCAGCCCGCCGCCGACCTCCAGCGCCGTGACCCTGGCCCCGACCGAACGCAGCGGCGCGGGGGTGCCGGCCCGCACCAGCCGGTGCGCGATCGGGTCCAGCAGATGCCGGATCCCGTCGGCGTTGGAGCGCAGCCACTCTGTGCGGTCGACCACGGCCACCGGGGCGTCGGCCGCCGGGGCGTCCAGCCGGGTGTAGGACCGCACGTGCGAGCGGGCCTCGATGGCCAGGTCCCGCAGCTGTGAGACGGCGGCCCGCGCGTCCTCCCGAGGCAGCTGGGGGCCCGGCCGCACCAGCCGGACACCGGCGGCGACGGCGAGATCCCAGTCGACCAGCGCGGCGGAGCCGTCGGGTTCGGTCATGCCCTCACGGTACGGGGGTCACGAGCCGGTGGGCGACGCCGTTGCGGACGCCGACGACGAGGTCGAGGACGAGGACGAGGACGAGGCTGCGGGCGCCGCCCCGCAGCCGCAGCCGGCCACGGCCGCGGCCAGCCGATCCAGCGCCGCCCGGTTCTCCAGCGCGGCCCCGGGGGTGAAGCCGCTGCTGAGGAAGGCGAAGCCCAGCAGCCGCCCGTCGGCGTCCAGCACGGTGCCGGCCAGGGTGCCCACCGAGCTCAGCGTGCCGGTCTTGGCGCGCAGCACCCCGGCGGCCGACCGGGTGGCCGCCCCGACGAAGCGGTCGTCCAGGGTGCCGGTGAACCCGGCCACCGGCAGCCCGGTGAGCACCGGGCGCAGCTCGGGGTGCTCGGCCTGCGCCACGACCGACAGCATGGCGGTGAGCACCCCGGCCGGGATCAGGTCGGTGCGGGCCAGCCCGCTGGTGTCGTACAGCCGTACGCCGTCGGTGGGCACCCCGAGCCCTGCGACCTCGGCGATGACCGACTGCGCCGCTCCGGCGAAGTCGGCGGTCGCGCCGGCCCCGACGGCCACCAGGTGGCCGAGCGCCTCGGCCAGGTCGTCGTCGGACAGGGTGAGCATCTGCGCGACGAGGTCGGCCACCGGCGGCGAGGACACCGCAGCCAGCTGGGTGCCCGGCGCGGGCAGGCTGGCCGACGGCGTGGCGGATGCCGGACCGGCCGCCGGGCCGCTCGTCGACGGGGACGCCGACCCGGAGGGCGCCGGCGGAGCGAGGTCGGATGTGGGCGCCTGGGCGACCGTGACGCCGGCGTCCGCGAGCAGGGTCGCGAAGGTGCGGGCCGCGGCAGCCGACGGGTCACTCACCCGCGGCCCGATGCCGACCTGCTCGGTCCCCACCCGGCCCTCGCGCACGGCCAGGGCCGTGACGGGGGCGATCACGCCGGAGGCCACGTACTCCGCGGGCCAGGCCGGCGAGGCCGCCTGCTTGGCGAACAGCGAGGTGTCGTAGCCGAGGGTCACCCGGGTGACGCCCCTGGCCTCCAGCGCAGCGGCGGTGCTGCGGGCGAGGTCGACGAGCGAGGCGGGAGCGGTCGGCCCGGGCGCCGGCTTGGTCGCCACCAGGGTGGGGTCGCCGCCGCCGACCAGCACGATCCGGTTCGGTGTCGACCCCACGACCACCGTGGTCTGCAGCCGGTGTTCTGGTCCCAGCCGGCTCAGCGCGGCCGCCGCCGTGAGCAGCTTGGTGGTGGACGCCGGGGTCTGCCCGGTGCCGGCGTCCTGGCCGTACAGGAGGGCGCCGGAGGCGAGGTCGACGACCGCGAGCCCCAGCCGGTCGCCCAGCGCGGGGAGGCCCAGCAGCGGGGCCAGCCGGGCGGCCAGGCCGGCCTCGGTGGGCACCGGACCGGTGTCGCCCGCCGGCGGCAGGACCGCTACGGCCGCCGCCATCGAGGGGCTGCCGCTGGGCACCGCCGTGGCGCCGGCGCCCTCGCCCTCGCGCTGCAGGATCGGCAGCCGGCCGAGCAGGGCCAGCGTGACCGCCGCCGCGGTCACCAGCACGAGCCCGCCGACCAGCGCGTACCTCAGGCCGTGGCCGCGCCGGCGTCGGTAGCCACGCCGCACGTCGGTGCCGCCCTTCGTCGTCCGCCTCGGATGCGGAAGGATAGGCGACGATCGACCACTACCCGGAAGGAACCCCGTGGACTTCGACGTCACCATCGAGATCCCCAAAGGATCGCGCAACAAGTACGAGATCGACCACGCCACGGGTCGCATGAAGCTCGACCGGACGCTGTTCACCGCCACCCAGTACCCGGCGGACTACGGCTTCATCGACAACACCCTGGGGCTGGACAGCGACCCGCTGGACGCCCTCGTGCTGTTGCAGGAGCCCACCTTCCCCGGCTGCCTCATCCACTGCCGGGCGATCGGCATGTACCGGATGACCGACGAGGCCGGCCGGGACGACAAGGTGCTGTGCGTCCCGGCCAACGACCCGCGGCAGGAGCACCTGCGCGACATCCACCACGTCCCGGAGTTCGAGCGGCTGGAGATCGAGCACTTCTTCTCGGTCTACAAGGACCTCGAGCCGGGCAAGTCGGTCGAGGGCGCCACTTGGGCGGGCCGGGTCGAGGCCGAGGCGGAGATCGAGGCCTCCTACCAGCGGCTGCGGGAGCACCCGCAGCACTGACCAGGGCGGCTCAGGGCCGGGCGAACCCGAACAGACTGGGCCGGTCGATGCCCGAGATGCGCACCACCGAACCGGTGTAGGGCGCCTCGATCATCTGCCCGCCGCCGATGTAGATGCCGACGTGGTAGATCGACTGATAGTCGGTGGGGTTGGTGCCGAAGAACACCAGGTCACCGGGGCGCAGCTGGTCCCGGCTGACCTTGAGACCCTGCGCGTACTGCGCGGCCGCGTAGTGCGGCATCGAGACCCCGGCGGCCTGCCAGGCCACCATGGTCAGCCCGGAGCAGTCCCAGGTGCTGGGCCCGGCGGCGGCCCACACGTAGGTGTCGCCGAGGTGGGCCCGGGCGAACGCCACCGCCGCGAGGCCGTCGGCGGCGGTCCCGCCCGAGCTGCCGCCCGGTCCCGGGGCGATCCCGGTGCCTGCTGGACCGCCGGTCGAGCCACCCGACCCTGAGCCACCACCGGTGCTGCCGGTTGAGCTGCCGCCCGAGCTGGTGCTCCGGGCGCTCGCGGCCCGTGCGGCCGCCTGCTGACGGGCCAGCTCGGCGGCCCGGGCCGCCTTCTCCCTGGCGATGCGGGCCAGCCCGGCCTGCCGGGCCGCCGTCAGCTGGCTGGAGCGGGCCTGCAGCGCCGCGAGCTGCCGGCTCAGCGTGGCCGTGCCGGCGGTGAGCTGCTGCACCTGGCCGGCCTGGGCGCTGACCTTGGCCTCGACGGTCGCCTTGGCGACCCGGGCCTTGTCGGCGGCCTGCTGGACGGCGGCCAGTGCACTGCTGGCCTGCTTGTCCAGGACCTGCGTGACCACCTGCTGGGCGCGGACCCGGTCCAAGACGGCGTCCTGCCGGTTGGCCAGCACCTGCATGGTCGAGGCGGCACCGAGCAGCCCGTCCGGGCTGCTGCCGGTGAGGAAGGCCGCGAACGTCGCGAGCGAGCCGCCGGACTTGTAGGCCGCAGCGCCGAGCTCGCCGACCTGCTGCCGGGCGGCGGCCAGGTCGGCCTGCGCGGTGGCGGCGGCCCGGCCCGCCGCGGCGGACTGCTGCTGAGCCTGGTGCAGCGCGTACAGGGCGCCGTCGTACGCCTCAGCGGCCTGCCCGACGGCCACCCCCAGGGCCTCCAGCTGGGCCTGCGACTGGGCCAGCTGGGCCTCCAGGACGCCGACCTGCTGCGCGGTGGACCCGACCGCGGCGTTGGCCTTGGCGACGTCCTGGGCCGAGGGAAGGGTGTTCGGGTCGGCGGTGGCGGGCGGGCCGACCAGCCCGGCCAGCACGGTCAGCGCAGCGGCCAGGACCGCGACCAACGCCGTGGCACGGCCACCTCGTGCGGTCCTGGTCGTCCGGCTGCGCAAACCTGCTCCCCGAGGGTAGGGCGCCGTCCGGCGCGGACAGCACGTGCGGCACAACGGTCACCGAGGCTAGCCCGGGCAAACCTCGGGAGTCACCCCTTTCCCACAATTCACCCTCGTCACATCGGCGTGTCGACTTGACCGATCTGTCCGGACCATCTGCTGGCCAGTCTCAGACCCCGAGGAGGTTCAGTCCCCCGGCGAAGACGCCGTAGAACACCGCGGCGAACGCCAGCCGGCCCGGCGTCAGCCGGTTGGTCCGCCCCAACCAGCGCAGGTAGCCGATCGCGGCGATGGTGACCACTCCGGACAGCACCAGCGGCGCGTTGAACAGCCAGGGCGTGAACAACAGGCCCAGCCCCGAGGGCACCGTGGCCTGGATCATCATGGCGCCGCTGATGTTGGCCAGGGCCAGCTGCGTCTTGCCCTGACGCACCCAGATCACCGCGTTCATGACCTCGGGCAGCTCGGTGGCGATCGGGGACAGCAGCAGCGCGGTGACCGCGGCCGGCAGGCCCAGCGCGGGTCCGGCCCACTCCAGCTGGCCGACGAAGACCTGCGAGGCCACGAAGATGACGGCCAGGGTCGCCAGGGTCTGGACGACCACCGCCCAGCCCGACGGAGCCGCCCGGTGCGGCTGCAGCTTGAGCGGCTCGAGGTCGGCGTCGGTGTGCGCCTCGGTGTCCGCCCGCATCTCCCGACGGAAGTACGCCCCGTACGCCGCGAAGAACAGCAGGCCCAGCCACGGCTTGAGTGCGAACGCCACCAGGCCGAGCCCGACCTTGACCACGAAGATCGCGAGGAACCAGGTCTGGTCGCTGACCAGGCGCAGCCGGTCGATCGTGCGCAGGGGGTCCGGTCCGACGGTGGTCCGGTGCCGGATCAGCATCCAGCCGGTGACGCCGTAGGCGATCGTCGCCAGCACCAGCGGGCCGCCCATGGCCGCCCCGATGCCGATCTGCTTGGAGCTCTCGGTCCCGCCGAGCGTAACGGCGACCAGCGTGACCACGCTCTCCGGCAGGGCGGTGCCGATGGCCGCGAGCACGGTGCCGACGGCCAGCGTGCCCAGCTGGAGCCGGATCCCCAGCCACTCCACGGCGTTGACGAACCACTCGCAGGCCAGGTAGATCGCGACGGCGCAGCCGAGCAGGAGCAGCACGTGCCCAGCGGTGGCCACGGGATCCCTTCCCAGCCGCGGGCCGAGGTTGCTCCCCTCGACCCACGGCAGACGACGGACGTCTGTCGATCCGGTCGAAGGTCTCGCCCACCCGCTGGCGCGGGCCCGGTCACCGGGGGCGTGGTGGCACGCCCCAGCATGTCGACGACCGGCTACGAGGAGGGCTACTCCCCTTCAAACGCGCACACCTTACCGTGATCACCATGACCAGCCGCGCGCACTACGCGCACCTCACCGAGGTGCCGACCCGTTGGGCGGACAACGACGTCTACGGGCACGTGAACAACGTCGAGTACTACTCGGTGTTCGACACGGTGATCAACAGGTGGCTGATCGGGGAGGGCGGCCTGGACATCCACCGGGGCGCGGTCATCGGGGTGTGCGCGGAGTCGCACTGCACGTTCCGCAGCGCCCTCTCGTTCCCGCACACGATCCAGGCCGCGCTACGGGTGGGGCACCTCGGCAGGTCCAGCGTGCGCTACGAGCTGGCCCTGTTCGACGAGGACGCCGAGCAGCCGGCGGCCACCGGCTGGTTCGTGCACGTGTTCGTCGACCGCCGGACGCGGCGGCCGACGCCACCACCGGAAGCGCTGCTCAGCGCCCTCGAGCGCCTCGTCGTCGGCCAGCGCTAGGCCTGTGCTAGTCCTGGTCCGGCAGCACCTTGCCGAAGGCGCCGAGCGCGAAGCGTGCTCCGGCCTGCTGGGTCTGGGCGAGGAAGGCCTCCCGCGCCTGCGGTGTCATGGTCGCGAAGGCGACCTTCAGCTGCTCCACTGACGCGGGGTCGCTGGGGTCGAACACCGTCCCGTCCGGGAGGGTGGGCATGGCCAGGCCGCGGTCCTGCCCGACGAACCCCGGGATGAGCCCTGCGAACGTGCTCACGGCGTCCACCCGCTCCGTCACCTGCTCAAGGGTGGTGAGCGGAGCACTGCAGACGCAGACGAGCCGTGACATCTCGACCAGGAAGACCCAGTCGTCGCGGGTCATGAGCAGTTCCATCATGCGCGGCGTGACCAGGTCGCTCACGTACTTGCGATCGAGGGCCATCACCAGGAACCGTCGGTTGAAGTCCTCGCTCTCCAGCGTCCACTCCTTGACGAGGGGGCGGACAGCGGGGGGAAAGCGGCGGAGGCTGATCGACAGCGGCGGCAGGGCAGCCGGAAGGTCGACCAGGACGAAGGACGCGAGGATGTCGGTGCCCGCACCGACATAGTCGGGCGAGTTGGGCTGCAGGTTGGTGAACGTGTTGCCGAACCGCACCCGCCGTCCGTCGACCATGCCGGTGAACACGTTGACGTACCTGGTCTTCCCCACGCTGAAGTTGTCGTGCAAGAGCACGCTCGCCTCGCCGGCGAAGGTGCGCGCCATCTCCCGGACGTAGTCCGCGACCACCTCGTCGGACGGGGGGTCACTGCTGGGCCCGGCCCACCCCGCAGCGGACGCGTGTGCGCCAAGGCCGGGGATCGGCTCAGCCTCGGCCTGCTCGCGCGCGACGAGCTGTTGGGTGGCCTTCGCCTTCTTCCGGTGTCCCCGGCGCGTGACGACACCGTAGAGGGACCAGAGCAGTCCGGCGACGATGAGCACCGCAAGGATGCCCAGCTCCCGGCTCAGTGAGTTCATATGGCCTCCGGGCCGGAACGTACACCCGCCCAGGGCAACGCGGGCTCACATCCCCGGCTCCACCTACTTCAGCAGCTTGCGGGCCATCACGATGCGCTGGACCTGGTTGGTGCCCTCGTAGATCTGGGTGATCTTCGCGTCCCGCATCATCCGCTCGACCGGGTAGTCCTTGGTGTACCCGTAGCCGCCGAGCAGCTGGACGGCGTCGGTGGTGATCTCCATGGCGGCGTCCGAGGCGAAGCACTTCGCCGCCGAGGAGTAGAAGCCGGCCTCCGGGTCGCCGCGCTCGGCGCGCGCGGCGGCCGAGTAGGTCAGCTCGCGGGCGGCGACCAGCTTCATGCCCATGTCGGCGAGCATGAACTGCAGGCCTTGGAACTCGGCGATGGCCTTGCCGAACTGCTTGCGCTCCTTGACGTAGCCGAGCGCGAAGTCCAGCGCGCCCTGGGCGATGCCGATGGCCTGCGCCGCGATCGTCGGCCGGGTGTGGTCGAGCGTCGCGAGGGCGGTGGCGAACCCGGTGCCGGGGGCGCCGATGATCCGGTCGCCGGGCAGCCGAACCTTGTCGAAGTACAGCTCGCGGGTCGGTGAGCCCTTGATCCCCAGCTTCTTCTCGGGGGCGCCGAGGGTGAAGCCCTCGTCGTCCGCGTGCACGACGAACGCCGAGATGCCGCGCGACCCGGCGTCCGGGTCGGTGACCGCCATGACCGTGTAGTACGTCGAGACGCCCGCGTTGGTGATCCAGCGCTTGACACCGTCGAGCACCCAGCCGTCGCCGTCCGGGACGGCGCGGGCGCGCATCGCCGCGGCGTCGGAGCCGGCCTCGGGCTCGGACAGCGCGTAGGAGAACATCGCCTCGCCGCTGGCCACCAGCGGCAGGTAGCGGCTCTTGATCTCCTCCGAGCCGGACAGCAGCATCCCCATGGTGCCCAGCTTGTTCACGGCCGGGATCAGCGAGGACGACGCGCACCCACGAGCGACCTCCTCGATGACGATGCAGGCCGCGACCGAGTCGGCGCCGGCGCCGCCGTACGCCTCCGGGATGTGCACCGCGTGGAAGTCCGAGGCGACGAGGGCCTGGTAGACGTCCCACGGGAACTCGGCGGTCTCGTCGATCTCCGCTGCGCGCGGCGTGATCTTGTCCTCGACCAGTGCGCGGACGGACTCACGGAGCAGGTCATGCTCCTCGGACAGGCGGTAAAGGTCGGTCACGGCTGCCTCCGGAATCGCAGTACGGCTCTCCGCCAGCATGCTCCCGTGGGCGCCGAGCGGACACCGGGGGGTCAGAATCACCGCATCTGCGTCGACCAGCCATTGTTCTACGCGCAATTGCGGAGGTATGGTGCCCCGCATGACGCTGTTCCGGATCAGCGAGGCGGCCACGCTGCTGCAGGTCAGCGACGACACCGTGCGGCGGTGGGCGGACGCCGGCCGGCTGACGCTGACCACCGACACGGGCGGCCGACTGGCCGTCGAGGGCGCCGAGCTGGCCCGGGTCATGCAGGAGTCCGCGGCCGAGAGTGACGCCCGCGAGGCGACCCCGGTCGTGGCGTGGTCGGCGCGCAACCGGCTGCCCGGGATCGTCACCCGCGTCGTCAAGGACACCGTCATGGCCCAGGTGGAGCTGCAGGTCGGCCCGCACCGGGTGGTGTCGCTGATGAGCCGCGAGGCCGCCGACGAGCTGGGCCTGGCCCCCGGCGTACTGGCCGTCGCCTCGGTGAAGTCGACCAACGTGGTCATCGAGATCCCCGACCACCGCTGACCATGCACCGGCTCCTCCTCACCTCGGCCATGGCCGCCGGCGCCGTCCTGCTGGCCGGGTGCGGAACCGGCAGCACCACGACGGTCGCAGCCTCGGCTTCGACGGGCCTCAGCGGCACCCTCGAAGTGTTCGCGGCCGCGTCGCTGAAGGAGTCGTTCACCCGCCTGGGCAACGAGTTCCACGCCGCCCACCCGGGGGTGAGCGTGGTGTTCAGCTTCGGGCCCAGCAACGGGCTGGCCCTGCAGATCACCCAGGGCGCACCGGCCGACGTGTTCGCCGCGGCCAGCCCGGACACCATGCAGACCGTCGTCCAGGCCGGCGATGCGAGCGCCCCCAGGACATTCGCGACGAACGTGCTCGAGGTCGCGACCCCGCCGGACGACCCGGCGGGCGTCACCTCGACGACCGACCTGGCCAAGCCCGGTGTGAAGGTCGCGGTGTGCCAAGCCCGGGTTCCGTGCGGGGCCGCGACCGCGCAGCTGTTCGCCAAGAACGGGCTCACCGTCCACCCGGTCACCTACGAGGTGGACGTGAAGGCGGTGCTCACCAAGATCCAGCTCGGCGAGGTGGACGCCGGGCTGGTGTACCAGACCGACGTCCACGCCGCGGGCTCGAAGGTGCATGGCATACCCATCCCGGCCGGGGACAACGTCTCCACGACCTACCCGATCGCGGCGCTCACCACGAGCCCGGACAAGGCGGCGGCAGAGGCGTTCGTCGCCTACGTCCTGTCCCCCGCAGGGACCGCAGCCCTCACGGACTCCGGCTTCACGGCACCCTGATCGCATGCGTCCTCGAGGTGAGCGCCGACCGCCGTGGCTGCTCGTCGTTCCGGGCGCGATCGGGGCGCTGTTCCTGGCGCTGCCGCTGGCCGGGCTGCTGTCCGCGGCCCCCTGGGGGCACCTCGGCGAGCTGCTCGCCCGGCCGGCCAGCCTGGCCGCGCTGCGACTGTCGCTGGTGACCGCGACCGCCGCGACCGCCTTCTCGTTCGTCGTGGGGGTGCCGCTGGCCTGGCTGCTGGCCCGGGCGCCGTTCCGCGGCCGTGGGCTGGTGCGGGCGCTGGTGACGCTGCCCCTCGTGCTGCCGCCGGTGGTCGGTGGCGTGGCGCTGCTGCTGGCGTTCGGTCGACGTGGGCTGGTCGGCCAATACCTGTTCGAGTGGACCGGGCTGTCCCTGCCGTTCACCACGGCCGGCGTGATCGTGGCCGAGACGTTCGTGGCCATGCCGTTCCTCGTCGTCACCGTCGAGGGGGCGCTGCGCAGCATGGACCGCCGGCTGGAGGACGCCGCGGCGACGCTCGGCGCGAGCCGGCTGCTGGTGCTGCGCCGGGTCACCCTGCCCGCGATCGCGCCCTCGCTCGTGGCCGGCGCGGTGCTCACCTGGGCCCGGGCACTGGGCGAGTTCGGGGCGACGATCACCTTCGCGGGCAACTTCCCGGGCCGGACCCAGACCATGCCGCTCGCGGTGTACGTGGCCCTGGAGACCGACCTGGACGGCGCGATCGCGCTGAGCCTCGTGCTGCTCGTCGTCTCGGTGACCGTGCTCGTGCTGCTGCGCGACCGCTGGCTCGGCGGCGGGGCGACCGCGTGAGCGGGCTCTCAGCTCACGTCGTCGCCGAGCGCGGTGGCTTCCGGCTGGACGTGGGAGTCGAGGCGGCACCGGGCCAGGTGCTCGGGATCCTCGGGCCCAACGGAGCCGGCAAGTCCACCCTGCTGCGGGTGCTCTCGGGGCTCACGCCGCTGTCCGGCGGACGGCTCGAGCTGGACGGGCGGGTGCTCGACGACCCCACGGCGGACGTCTTCGTCCCGCCCGAGCGCCGTCCGGTGGGGGTGGTGTTCCAGGACTACCTGCTGTTCCCGCACCTGTCCGTGCTGGAGAACGTGGCGTTCTCTCCGCGGGCTCGCGGCGTGCCCAAGCAGGAGGCGCGTCGACGGGCCGCCGAGTGGCTCGACCGGCTGGGCGTGGCCGACCTGGCCGGCCGCCGTCCGACCGCGCTGTCCGGCGGACAGGCGCAGCGAGTGGCGCTGGCCAGGGCGCTGGCCGGCGAGCCGGGGGTGGTCCTGCTCGACGAGCCGCTCGCGGCGCTGGACGCGGGCACCCGGCTGGCGGTGCGCACCGACCTGCGCCGGCATCTGGTGGGCTTCGGCGGGCCAGCCCTGCTGGTGACCCACGATCCGCTCGAGGCCCTGGTGCTGGCCGACCACCTGCTGGTCCTGGACGGCGGCCGGGCGGTGCAACGTGGCACCCCCGCCGAGATCGCCCGGCGGCCGGCCACCGAGTACGTCGCCCGGCTGGTGGGGCTCAACCTCTACCGCGGCACGGCGCGGGACGGCGCGATCACCGTCGACGGCGGCGGTCTGCTGCACGCGGCCGACGTTCACACCAGCGGACCGGTGTTCGTGGCGCTGCGGCCCGCTGCGGTGGCGCTGCACGCAAGCCGGCCGGAGGGCAGCCCGCGCAACGTGTGGGAGGGGCGGGTCACCGGCCTCGAGCTGTTCGGGGACCGGGTGCGGGTGCAGGTCGCCGGGGCACCTCCGGTGCTGGCCGACGTGACCCCGGGGGCGGTCGCGGAGCTGGGCCTGGCCGCCGACCACCCGGTATGGGTGTCGGCCAAGGCCAGCGAGCTGGAGGTCTATCCGGCCAGCTGAGCGGCGCGCTCGGCCGCCGGGCGGGTCAGGATGTAGGACGTCGTGCCCATGACGGCGGCAGCGGTGAGCACCGCGGGCCAGGTCCCGACCAGCCGACCCAGCGGGTGCGACAGCACGAACGCGGCGAAGTAGGTCAGGCCGAGCACCCACATCACGCGCTTGCCGGCCAGCAGGAACCACTGCCGTGCGCACCACACGCCGGCCGCGAGCAACACCACGCCGCCCAGGAAGCGCACGCCGGAGAGCTGAGCCACAGCGAAGCCGAGCAGGAGGGAGCCGGCGGCGACCGCCGCGGTGAGTGCGCGCACCAGATCAGTGTGACTCGCGGCTCACCCGGTGCCCACTCGACCCGATGAGGAAGTCCAGGTCGGCCCCGGTGTCGGCCTGCATCACGTGGTCGACGTACAGGCGCTCCCAGCCACGCAGCGGCGCGGCCTGCGCCGCGACCGCGTCCGGCTCCGGGGTGCGTCCGGCCAGCTCGGCGGCGGGGACGTCGAGGTCGAGGCGGCGAGCCGGGACGTCAAGGACGATCGGGTCGCCGGTGCGGACCAGGGCCAGCGGTCCGCCGGCCGCGGCCTCCGGGGCCACGTGCAAGACGACGGTGCCGTACGCCGTACCGCTCATCCGCGCGTCGCTGACCCGCACCATGTCGCGGACCCCGCGGGCCAGCAGCTTCGCCGGGAGCGGCAGGTTGCCCACCTCGGGCATGCCCGGGTAGCCGCGGGGGCCGCAGCCGCGCAGGACCAGCACCGACGTCTCGTCGACGTCGAGGTCGGGGTCGTCGAGCCGGGCGTGCAGGTCCTCGATGCTGTCGAAGACGACGGCGCGGCCGCGGTGCTGCAGCAGGCCAGGCGTGGCCGCGGCCGGCTTGATGACGGCGCCATTCGGGGCCAGGTTGCCGGTGAGTACGGCGATCCCGGCGTCCGGCAGAAGAGGCGCCGACCGTGGCCGGATCACCTGCTCGTCCCAGATCCGCGCACCGTCGAGGTGATCGGCCAGCGGCCGACCGGTGACCGTGAAGGGCCGCGGGTCGAGCAGGTCCTGGACCTCCCGCAGGACGGCGAGCAGCCCACCGGCCCGGTGGAAGTCGTCCATCAGGTGCCGGCCAGCCGGCTGCAGATCGACCAGCAGCGGGACCCCCGAGCCGATCCGGTCGAAGTCGGCGAGCGTGAGGTCCACCCCGAGCCGGCCGGCGATGGCGAGCAGGTGCACGACCGCGTTGGTGGAGCCGCCGATCGCGGCCAGGGCGACGATGGCGTTGCGGAACGAGCCGCGGGTCATGACCGTGCTGGGGCGCCGGTCGGCTGCGACCAGGCCGACGACCAGGCGCCCCGTCGCGTGGGACCTCTCCAGCAGCGCGGCATCCGGCGCCGGTGTGCCGGCCGTTCCCGGCAGCGTCATGCCCAGGGCCTCGGCGACGCACGCCATCGTGGAGGCGGTGCCCATCGTGTTGCAGTGGCCCTTGCTGCGGATCATGGCCGACTCGGAGGCCAGGAACTCTTGCTCTGACAGGGCTCCGGCCCGCACCTCCTCGCTCAGCTGCCACACCCCGGTGCCGCAGCCGAGCGGCTGGCCGCGGAAGGTCCCGCTGAGCATCGGGCCGCCGGGGACGACGACGGCGGGCAGGTCGACCGACGCCGCGGCCATGAGCAGCGCGGGGATCGTCTTGTCGCAGCCGCCGAGCAGCACCACGCCGTCGATCGGGTTGGCCCGCAGCATCTCCTCGATCGACATCGCGGCCAGGTTGCGCCAGAGCATGGCGGTGGGGCGGACCTGCGTCTCGCCCAGCGACATCACCGGCAGGTTCAGCGGGACGCCGCCCGCCTCCCACACGCCGCGCTGTACGGCCGCTGAGACCTCGTCGAGGTGCGCGTTGCACGGGGTCAGGTCGGAAGCAGTGTTGGCGATGGCGATGTGGGGGCGGCCGTCGAAGGCGTCGGCCGGCAGGCCGCGGCGCATCCACGCCCGGTGGATGTAGGCGTTGCGGTCGGTTCCCGCGTACCACTCCTGGCTGCGCTGCATGGCCGCCTTCCGACGATCGGGGTGGAGGTCTAGTGTCCCGATCATGGCCGAGGCTAACCGCTCCGCCGGCCGAGCGGGCGGCGCCCGCGGGTGCCCGTGAGAGCCTTCGTCGTCACCGGGCCCGGCCAGGCAGGCGTCGTGGACGTCGAGCCGCCGGTGGCCGGTCCTGGCCAGGTCGTCGTCGACGTCGAGCGGGTCGGTGTGTGCGGGACTGACGTCGAGTTCTTCACCGGCGAGATGGCGTACCTGCACCAGGGGCACGCGTCGTACCCGATCCGGCTGGGGCACGAGTGGTGCGGACGGGTCTCGGCGGTGGGTGAGGGCGTCGAGATCTCCTGGCTGGGCCAGCGGGTCACCGGGGACACCATGCTCGGCTGCGGCCACTGCGCCCGCTGCCGCGGTGGGCGGCAGCACCTGTGCGAGGATCGCTTCGAGATCGGCATCCGGGGCGGCTGGCCAGGCGCCCTGGCCGATCAGCTGCTCGTCCCGGTCCCGGCGCTGCGCGCGCTGCCCGACTCCGTCGACGCGGTGGCCGGTGCCATGGCCGAGCCGGGCGGCAACGCGCTGCGCGCCGTCCAGGCCGCACAGCCGACCGCGAAGTCGCGGATCCTCGTGTACGGGCCCGGCACCATCGGGCTGCTCAGTGTCCAGTTCGCCCTGGCGTACGGGGCCGAGGTGCATGTGGTGGGGCACGAGGTCACCCGGCTGGCGCTGGCCACCGAGCTGGGAGCACACGGCGCCTGGACGGCGGAGAGCCTGCCGCCGCTGGCCTTCGACGCGGTCATCGACGCGACCAACTCACCCGACGTCCCGGCAGCGGCCCTCGAGCGGGTCGAGCCGGGTGGCCGGGTCGTGTACATCGGGCTGTCCGGCCGGCCCAGCCTGCTCGACACCCGCACGATGGTGCTCAAGGACGTGACCGCCATCGGCATCCTCAGCGCGTCCCCAGGGCTCAACGGGGCCATCGACCTGTACGCCAGCGGCCGGGTGCGGCCGCACCCACTGGTGGCTGCCACCGTCACGCTGGACGCTGTCGGGGACGTGCTGGCCGGCTGGCGCCCAGCCGACGCCGGACCCGGTCCCAAGATCCACATCGTTCCGTAGGGAGGCAGGTCGATGGACGACTTCGCGGGGCTGGTGGCCGTGGTCACCGGCGGCGCCAGCGGGATCGGGGCGGCGACCACGACGCTGCTGACCCAGAGCGGGGCCAGGGTGGTCGTGCTCGACCGTGGCATCGGCGAGGCGACCGTGGTGGGGATGTCGGCGCTGGCGCTGGAGTGCGACGTCAGCGACCGGGACGCCGTCCAGGAGTCGATCAAGCGGGTGGTCGACGAGCTGGGCGGTCTCGACGTGCTGGTCAACAACGCCGGCATCGGCGCACAGGGCGATGTGACGGCCAACGGGGACGACGAGTGGCGTCGCGTCTTCGACGTGAACGTCCTGGGGGTCGCGCGCTGCTCGGCGGCAGCCCTGCCCCACCTGCGTGAATCCGGGCACGCCGCCATCGTCAACACGTCGTCCGTGCTCGCCGTCCTCGGCGTGCCTGGCCGGGCGCTGTACGCGGCGACCAAGGGGGCCGTCCTCGCGCTGACCCTGGCGATGGCGGCCGACCACGTGCGCGAGGGCATCCGGGTCAACGCCGTCGCCCCCGGGACCGCGGACACGCCCTGGGTGGCACGGCTGCTGGCGGACGCGGCGGACCCGTTGGCAGCCGCCGCATCCCTGCGCGCCCGGCAGCCGATCGGGCGGTTGGTCACGGCGGAGGAGGTCGCCCACGCGATCGCCTACCTGGCCAGCCCGCTGTCGGGGTCGACGACCGGCACGGTGCTCGGCGTGGACGGCGGGATGGCCGCGCTGCGGCTGCCGAGCTGAGCCCGGTCAGCCGCCGTCGGCGTCCGGGATCGACAGCCGGGCCAGGAGCACCGCACGGGTCATCGCGACGTCCGCGACCTGGTCGGGGTCGACGGGACACTCCGGGCGACGCAGGGCCTGCTCGATGCGCAGCCGGGCCTGCGCCCAGTCGACCATCGTGAACTCGGTCATCGGGTCGGGTGCGACCGTGGTCAGGGTCTGGGCGAGGACCGCCCCGGCATCGTTGGCCAGCCAGCAGTCCTTGACTCCGCCGCCGAGGTCGTGGTCGATGAGCACGCTCAGGGCATGCTCCTGCCGCCCGTAGCGGAAGGACGCGGCGACGACCTCCTGGCGGCCGTCGACGTCGCCGTAGCGCCAGCAGCGCCCGAGCTGGGGAGAGCCGAGGGCAGCGGCCCAGGCCCGGTCCTTGACGCCGCCGGCGGCCAACCGGTCCGCGACCTGCGACGCCGCGCCCCGGGCAGGCTCGGGTCCCATGCGGCTGAGCACCCGCACCATGGCCAGAGCGGTGCTGTCCGCCACCCGCTCGGCATGGCCGACGAGGAGGGCGGCCACCTGCATGCAGGCATCCTCGCGTTCCGTCGGGTCGGCGTCCGGCATGGCCAGCGACACCATGCCGAACAGCTCCGACGCCCACATCTCGGCGTCCAGGGAACGGCGCACCTTGCGCATCTGCTGCTCCGCCTCGAGGAGCAGCGGGCGCAGCAGCGTCTCAGCGTCGTCGTCGAAGTCGGCTTCTGGCCCGGTGTCCTCGACCAGTCGCAGGCGACGTTCGGGATGCACACCCTCAAACGATCCCGCCACGGCGCCGAAGTCTGCCACGGCAACCGCTGGCGTCTCAGGCTGTCCGGCAGACTGCCCTGGTGACCGACGACCTGGTGGGTGCCGCCCTGAGGCGGGTGCTCAGCCCGCTCAGGGCACGCTCCGGACCGTGCTGCTCGAGCTGGTCGATCGGGCGCGTCTCGACGTCCCGGCCAGCATCACCACCGAGCAGGCCGCGACCGCAGTACGCCCCTACGCCTGGTTGCTCGACCGGGTGGGCGCTGACGGAGTGAAGCTGACCACCGCCGGCTACCTTCCCCCAGCGATGGTGGTCGAGGCCATGACGACGCTCGGTGACCGGGTCAGCTGGATCGGCAAGGGGAAACGCGAGGACCTGACCCTCCCGGTCCTCAACCTGAGGGAGTCGGCTCAGTACCTGAAGCCGGTCCGCAAGTCCAAGGGCCACCTGGTGCTCAGCCCGGCCGGACGCCGACTGGGCGCGGACCCGGTCGCTCTGAGTTCGCCCGAGCGGCGCTGCAGGTCCCGGCCCTGTGACCGGAGCGGCCACCACCACCGCGGGTGGATCCCGCCCGCCGCGGTGAGCATCGGGTTCACTCCTTGATGTCGCACGCATCAAGCGCTGGTGCGAGAGCCGGGTGCCGAAGCCCGACCAGGACCAGGTCCGCGTCGAGTACGAGGTGACCGGTCAGGACGTGACGATCGTGGAGAGCCGGGCACCGTGGCAGGACGATCCTTCACCGGAGTGGACGCGGTTGCCCTTTGCACGGCTGCGGTTCAACGCGACCACCCAGAGCTGGTCGCTCTTCTGGCGCGACCGCGACGCGAAGTTCCAGCTACCCACCGCTGCCGGCCAGCCCAACGGTGCAGACCCTGCTCGAAGAGATCGAACGCAATCCCACCGCGATCTTCTGGGGCTGACCTCCCTCCCCGACGGCCGCGGCGCTAGCCGGGGTGGTCGGGGTGTCGGGGGTCGGCGGGTGGTCGGGGGACGGGGTGGTGCAGGCCGTTGGGGCTGGTCCAGTGGTTGGTGCCGTCGGGGGTGCGGGTGGTCTGCCAGCCGTGGTGGGTTTTGA
>JBBSAJ010000018.1:0-45751 GCA_038252405.1 Actinomycetes bacterium
CACCCAAGACCAAATCAGCGAGATCTTCGACCTCACCCGGTGGGCGCCACGGACTTAGGTCATACACCTCAACCCGCCACGCAAGGCTGTGACCTGCAGGTATAGGACTCAACGCCGAGATAGCCCGGAAACTCCAGCTAGCCGGCGCTCACCCGGCGCTCACCCGGTCCTCATCGTCCTCTCATCGAAGTTGCCGAGGTTCGAGCCGGACGTTCCCCGACTCGAGGAGAGCAATGAGCCACCCGCGCCGTCGCGACGCAGGTCTTCGCCGGATCAACACCCTCACCGGTGGCGTCGCCATGGTGGCCCTCGTCGGCACGGGCGTCGTGGGGGTCGCCGCGTTCCACGACGACGAGGCCAGGGCCGCCGCGCGGGAGGCGAGCGCCGCGAAGGTGGCGCCGTCGCCCCAGCCGGCCGTGCCGACCGCGCAGCAGCCTGCTGCGAGCGTGTCAGCCGCTCCTCGCGCCACCGCCCCGGCGAAGGCAACGGCGTCGGCCCGGCCCGCAGCGCCGTCCCATGCGGTCACCAAGCCGAGCGCGAAGCCGGTTGCCAAGCCGACGCCGCTGGCGGCCCCACCTGCGCCGGTGGTCCAGGCCCCGCCGCCGCCCAGCCCGCCGTCCGGCCAGTCCAGCGGCTCCTGACCCACTCCCCTCCCGCATGAAGGGTCCCTTCTGTGCGCAAGGCTGAACAGACCCACCCTTCACAGCAGGCGAACGAGGCGTCGGACAGGGCTGCTTGGGACGCCGGTCCGTTCGGTGATCACCGTGAGCGGTCGCGCTGCGCCGATGTCTGGCCGGTTCCGACCGTGAACAGTGATCTTGGACGACGAGTCGACAGGCTGTCGCGGCGGACGGAGATGAAGGCGCGGTTGTTGCGACTACACGCACAGAAGGGCACCTCCATGCGGGAGGGGAGCAGCCGGTCAGGCAGGGGACCTGCTCAGCTGCGACGCTGCAGAATCGGGTAGCCGCTCACCGTGGCGTCGCTGGCGTAGTGCTGCAGCAGGATCCGGCTGAGCCGTCCGGTCGGGTCCACCGCAGCCGGCCGCTGATACAGCACCACGTAGCGCGGCCCGCCGGGTGAGGCCAGCCAGCTGGCCAGCCGCTTCACCGCACCGGGGATGCGGACGACGCTCTCGCCCCACAGGTAGGGGTAGTGCGTGCTGCGGCCGGCCTCCAGGTAGATCTCGGCCCCCGCGACGAACGCGTACACGGTGTCCTGCGGCCTGGAGTGGACCCGCAGCCAGCTGGCGACGGACGGCGCGGTCAGCTGGGTCTGGTTGTGGACGACGAACGCGTCCCGGCTGGCCGGGGGACTGGTCGCCAGGTGGACCTGCACGGCCAGCGGCACCGCCACGGCCAGGGCGACCAGCCCCACCGCCGTCCGCCGGCGCACGGCGGCCGCGGCCAAGCCGAGCAGGACGGCCAGCGGCAGCACCGTCTGCACCCAATAGTGCGGGTTGCCGAACGGGCTGGCCAGCACCGCGAGGACGGCGCCGGCCGCCCACAGCACGGCCGGCCACCAGGCGTGGCGCAGCCGCAGGACGACGGCCAGGCCGAGCGCAGCGCCCAGCGCGACACCCAGGAGGTCCGGAGCGATGTAGCGAGCGGTGCGCAGGGTGGCTGTCAGCCGTCCGTCCAGCGTCAGTGTGCCGGCGACGCCCGCCTGGAACGACACGACCGCGAACCACCAGGCACGCCAACCGACCGCTGCTGCCCACAGGAGGGTGCCACCCAGCGGGATCGCCGTCCCGCCGACGGCCAGCGGCAGTGCGCGGCGGCGGTCGGCCGACACCGCGGCCACCGCGAACACGACGGTGAGGGAGTCGACCGCGGACTGCTTGACCAGCATGGCTGAGGTGGCGAGCAGCCCCGCAGCGAGCAGCCAGCGGGAGGCGATCCGCCCGGCGCGCCACCACAGCGCCAGCACAGCACCCCAGCCGCCGACGGCTGCCGCGATGATCTCGCCGTTGAACTCGTAGCCCTCGACGAACGCTCCGGCCAGGAGCACTGCGGCGACCAGCCCGGCGGCGATCCCAGCCCGGCGGCCGGCGATGGCCCAGGCGGCGGACGTGGCAGCCAGCGCCGCCGACACCGCGGCCACCACAGCCAGCGCTCGGACTCCGGCCGGGCTGTAGGAGACCGCCGCCGCGGCACGGAACGCCAGCAGCAGGCCCTGCGGCCGGTCGACCCACGCCGCCGGGGAGTACAGCCGGGCGCCCTCCGCCCAGTTGCGGGCGATGTAGGCGTAGCCGCCCTCGTCCGGGTCGAGCGGCACGGCGAACAGCGGCAGCCGGACCAGGACGGCGGTCACGACGACGACGGCCAGCCCGACCAGCCCGGCCCGGCGGGGGAGTGGTCGGGGTTTCACCGCATCATCATGCGTCGGGCGCGGCTAGAGCGGCGGGTCGGACGCGTTCGGCCGCCCAAGACGGGCGGCCGCACCCTTCAGGCGGGGGTCAGCGCTCCTCGAGCGGCGCGATGGGGCTGACCTCTTCGAGCCGGTCGGTCTCGTCGTGCACGTGCGCCCCCGCGGCCTCCAGGGCCGGCCGGTACGCCTTGGCGTGGTGGGCGCAGAAGAGCAGCTCTCCGCCGGTTACCAGCCTCACGCGGACATAGGCCTGGGCGCCGCAACGGTCGCAGCGGTCGGCAGCAGTCAGCGCGGTGTTGGGAGCCAGAGCTGTCGTCACGTCGCCTCCGGGGATCTGCAGAGTGTTCACCCTGGGACAACATCGTGGCACCCCCGAACCCTTCCCGGTTGCATCTGCGTGTCGGGTTCGCTCTCCGCGTAGTCGTCACATGTGCACGAACGGGCCGTGCACCGTGCGCCTGACCGGCACGGTCGGCCACCGAAGGTAACCTCGCCCCCGTGACCGCAGCACCCGTGGAGACCGCGCCGACCTCGGACTACACCGCCCGGCACCTGTCCGTGCTCGAGGGCCTGGACGCGGTGCGCAAGCGCCCAGGGATGTACATCGGGTCCACCGACGAGCGCGGGCTCATGCACTGCCTGTGGGAGATCATCGACAACGCCGTCGACGAGGCACTGGCCGGCCAGTGCACCAGGATCGACGTCGTGCTGGCCGCGGACGGTTCCGCCGAGGTCCGCGACAACGGTCGCGGCATTCCTGTGGACGTCGAGCCCAAGACCGGACTCACCGGCGTCGAGCTGGTCATGACCCGCCTGCACGCCGGCGGCAAGTTCGGCGGTGGCTCGTACGCCGCGTCCGGCGGCCTGCACGGCGTCGGCGCATCGGTCGTCAACGCGCTCTCGTCCCGGCTGGACGTGGAGGTCGACCGTGGCGGCACCGTGCACACGATGTCCTTCCGCCGCGGGGTCCCCGGGGTGTTCGCTGCGGACGGCCCGTCGGCGGCGTTCACCGAGTCCGGCGGGCTCCGGGCGGCGGGCAAGGTGCCGCGCAAGGTCACCGGCACCCGGGTGCGCTGGTGGGCCGACCACCAGGTGTTCCTCAAGGAGGCCACCTACTCGTTGCCGGACCTGCACGACCGGGCCCGGCAGACCTCGTTCCTGGTGCCCGGCTTGATGATCGTGGTGCGCGACGCGCGCGACCCGGCCGCCGTCGACGAGCAGGTGTTCCACCACTCCGGCGGGATCTCGGAGTACTGCGAGTTCCTGGCCCCCGACCCGGTGCTGGTCGACGTGCTGCGGCTGCAGGGCACCGGGAGCTTCCGCGAGACCGTGCCGGTGCTCGACGAGAAGGGGCAGCTCACCCCGCAGGAGGTCGAGCGCGAGCTCGGTGTGGACGTGGCGCTGCGCTGGGGCACCGGCTACGACACGACCGTGCGGTCGTTCGTCAACATCATCGCCACCCCCAAGGGCGGCACCCACCTGGCCGGGTTCGAGCGCTCACTGGCCAAGACCTTCAACGAGCAGCTGCGGGCCAGCCGCGTGCTGCGGGCCAACGAGGATGACGTCAACAAGGACGACGTCCTCGAGGGTCTCACGGCCGTGGTCACGGTGCGGCTGGCCGAGCCGCAGTTCGAGGGCCAGACGAAGGAGGTGCTCGGGACGCCGGCGGCCACGCGCATCGTGTCCACCGTCGTGTCCCGCGAGCTCAAGGCGTTCCTCACCTCGACCAAGCGGGCCGACAAGCAGGCCGCCCGCTCGTTGCTGGAGAAGGTGGCCGCAGCGGCCCGCACCCGGATCGCGGCCCGGCAGCACAAGGAGCACCAGCGCCGCAAGAACGCCCTGGAGACCTCCTCGCTGCCGGCCAAGCTGGCCGACTGCCGCAGCGACGACGTCGACCGCAGCGAGCTGTTCATCGTCGAGGGCGACAGCGCCCTGGGCACCGCGAAGGTGGCTCGGGACAGCGAGTACCAGGCGCTGCTGCCGATCCGGGGCAAGATCCTCAACGTGCAGAAGGCCTCCCCGTCGGACCTGTTCAAGAACGCCGAGTGCGCGGCGATCATCCAGGTGATCGGGGCCGGCTCGGGGCGCACCTTCGACCTGGAGGCCGCGCGGTACGGCAAGGTCATCGTGATGACCGACGCCGACATCGACGGTGCGCACATCCGCACCCTGCTGCTCACCCTGGTCTTCCGCACCATGCGGCCGCTGCTGGAGGCCGGGCGGGTGTTCGCCGCCGTCCCGCCGCTGCACCGGGTCGAGGTCATCACCGGCGGCGGCAAGAAGAACGAGTACCTGTACACCTACTCCGACGCCGAGCTGCACCGGGTGCTGGCCGACCTGGACCGCAAGGGCCGGCGGATCAAGGACCCGATCCAGCGCTACAAGGGCCTCGGCGAGATGGACGCCGCCCAGCTGCGCGAGACGACCATGGACCCGCGCCAGCGCACGCTGCGCCGGGTGACCCTGCCCGACGCCGAGGCCGCCGAGCGGATGTTCGAGCTGCTCATGGGCAACGACGTCGCCCCGCGGCGGGAGTTCATCATCGCCGGGGCCGACGCGCTCGACCGCAGCCGCATCGACGCCTGACCCTCCCCGCGCCGCAGGAGCCCGTCCCTCGCACGAACGCCCTGCATGAAGGTGCCCTTCTGTGCGCAAGGCCGCAACACCCCACCCTTCATAGGAGGCCGGGTCGCGGGCTGCGGTGTCTCATGAAGGTGCGCTTTGTGCGGCGTTGCGCACAGAAGGGCACCTTCATGCGGCTGGAGCGGTAGCGGTCACCTCCCTGGGGCCTCTACGTTCGTCGCATGTGCTGTCTGCTGGCGGTCGGCTCGTTCATCGGTCCACGCGTGGCGTTGATCCTCGCCTGGCTGTTCACCTCCGAGGTGGACCAGGCGTACTCCGGCTTCTGGGTGCCGTTCGTCGGGCTCATCCTGCTGCCCTGGACGACGCTCATGTACGCCCTGGCCTACGCGCCAGTCATCGGGGTCACCGGCTTCTGGGGGCCGGTCCTGGTGGTGCTGGGGCTGCTCGCGGACCTCAGCTCGTACGGGGCCGGGTCCCGGGCGCGGCGCTGACGGCACCGAGGACGGCGGTGTAGGCGGTCCCGCCGACCTCCTCGCCGGTGCAGCTCTCCCGGCGGGGCGCCAGCACGGACGACGTCACGGAGACGTCGACCGGGCCGTCCGTACCGTGCACCCGCCACTGGGCATGGTCACCGGTGACGGTCAGCGGGTGCGGGCGCGCCGCCCCGGCCGCGGCCAGCACGGCCAGCTCGGCGGCCTGCGCGGGGCGGGTCAGCGCCGTGCGGCCACGACAGGCGCCGAGTGACAGGGAGGCGGCGTCCGGGCCGCCGTAGAGGAACCCGTCGGGCAGGGACAAGACGGTGGGCGCGAACCGGTGCCCGCCCAGGTGCGAGGACTCCCAGACCCGCCCCGGATGCCCCTGCGCGAGGGTCGCCACCGCCGGCCGACCCAAAACCGCGCAGCAGGCGTCCCGGCGGGCGTTCGTGCAGACCAGCAGCAGCGGCTCGGGGTCCGGCGCCCCGAGGGCCGGCCGCCGCCCGGCGGCCAGCGCGGAGAGATCGAGGTCGAGCAGCACGGCCGGGTCGTCGACGACCGCGTGCTGCAGCCATGGCTCGGCGTCCGGCCCGGTGTGCGCGAGCCACAGCTGCCGAGGACACCGCTCGTGCTGGTCGGGGTGCGGCCCGGGACGCCGGATCAGCACGACGGTGACCGGCACCCCCTCGGTGCGCCCGGTGAGCGCGCGGCCGATGGCCCGGTCGAGGTGGCTGTCCAGCAGCGCCTTGCGGCCCCACGGGCCGGGCTGCTCGAGGACCACCCAGGTGCGCACGTGCGGCGCGGTGGCCGCGAGCGGCTCACCCGACGTGCGGGCCAGCGTGGAGCAGACCGTCACCCGCCGGACCCACTGGGCAGGGCGGGCAGCGGGCCGGCCACGGCGGCCACCGGCTGGGCCAGCGCGGTCCCGGAGCCGTCTCGGCGCGGGTCAGGCCCGGGCAGGTCGGCCGGGGTCCCGGCGGCGGTGGCCGCCCGCGCCGGCGCGGGACCGACGTGGGCCAGCAGCAGGGTGTCCTCCCCCCGCAGGAACCGCTGGCAGCGGACCCCGCCGGTGCCACGGCCCTTGCCCGGGTACAGGTCGTACGGCGTCACCTTGCCGGCGCCGGCCTCGGTGCCGGGCAGCGCGTCGGACGACCCGGCAATGGTCACGACCTCCGCGTCGACGCCGGGGGCGACGGCTCCGAAGAACACGGCCCGCTGCCCGTCGGCCAGCCGGATGCCGGCCATCCCGCCGGCCGGGCGGCCCTGGGGCCGCACCACGGACGCCGGGAAGTGCAGCAGCTGGGCGTCGGAGCTGACGAAGACGAGCTCCTCCTCGCCGGTGGCCAGCTCGACCGCGCCGACCACCAGGTCGCCGTCGTCCAGCCGGATCAGCTCGAAGCCGTCGCGGTTGGACGGGTAGTCGGGCAGCACCCGCTTGACGACGCCCCGCTCGGTGCCCAGCGCCAGCCCGGTCGACTCGGGGTCGAGGGTGGCCAGGCACAGCGCCTTCTCGCCGGCGCCGAGGTCGAGCAGCGCGCCGAGCGGGACGCCGCCGGCGAGGGTCGGCGCCGCCGAGGTCGGCGGCAGCGCCGGGAGGTCGAGCACCGACAGCCGCACCAGTCGGCCGACCGAGGTGACCAGCCCGACCTCCCCGCGTGCGGTGGCCCGCACGATCGAGGTCACGACGTCGTGGTTGGCCCTGGGCCCGCCCGGGGGCAGCGGGTCGTCGGTCGTGGTCCGGGCCAGCAGGCCGGACGACGACAGCAGCACGAAGCACGGGTCGTCCGGCACCTCGAGCGGCGTGGCCGCCGCGGCCGCGGCCGGCTGGCCGGCCGACTCCAGCAGCACGGTGCGCCGCGGGGTGGCGAACCGCTTGGCCACCTCGGCCAGCTCATCGGAGACGGTCTGCCGCAGCATCCCCTCGTCGTCCAGCAGGGCGGTCAGCTCGGCGATGGTCCGCTGCAGCTCGTCCCGCTCGGCCTCCAGCTCGATCCGGCTGAACTTGGTGAGCCGGCGCAGCGGCATGTCCAGGATGTAGGTCGCCTGCACCTCGCTGAGGTCGAAGACCTGGATCAGCCGCTCCTTGGCCTGCGCCGCGTCGTCGGAGGAGCGGATCAGCGAGATGACCTCGTCGATGTCGAGGATGGCCACGAGCAGGCCCTCGACCAGGTGCAGCCGCTCCTCGGCCCGGCGACGGCGGTACGCCGAGCGCCTCCGGACGACGTCGAGCCGGTGCTCCACGTACACCCGCAGCAGCTCGACCAGGCCCAGCGTGCGCGGCTGGCCGTCGACCAGCGCGACGTTGTTGATCCCGAAGGTGTCCTCCATCGGGGTCAGCTTGTACAGCTGCTCGAGCACGGCCTCCGGGACGAAGCCGTTCTTCACCTCGATGACGACCCGCAGGCCGTTCCGGCCGTCGGTCAGGTCGGTGAGGTCGGAGATCCCCTGCAGCCGCTTGGCCCGGACCAGCTCGGAGATCTTCTCCATGACCTTCTCGGGGCCGATGCCCAGCGGCAGCTCGGTCACCACGATGCCGCGCTTGCGCGGCGTCACGTTCTCGACCCGCGCGGTGGCCCGGATCCGGAACGACCCGCGGCCGCTCCCGTAGGCCTCGCGGACGCCGTCCAGCCCGACGATCATGCCGCCGGTGGGCAGGTCCGGGCCGGGGACGAACCGCATGAGGTCGTCGAGGCCGGCGGTGGGGTGCTTGATCAGGTGCCGGGCCGCGGCGATGACCTCGCCGAGGTTGTGGGGGGCCATGTTGGTGGCCATGCCCACGGCGATGCCGGAGGCGCCGTTGACCAGCAGGTTGGGGAACGCGGCGGGCAGGACCTGCGGCTCCTTGAGCTGGCCGTCGTAGTTCGGCGCGAAGTCGACGACGTCCTCGTCGAGGGAGCCGGTGAGCAGCAGTGCCGCGGAGTCCAGCCGGCACTCGGTGTAGCGCATGGCCGCCGGGCCGTCGTCCAGCGAGCCGAAGTTGCCGTGCCCGTCGACGAGCGGCACCCGCATCGAGAACGGCTGGGCCATCCGCACGAGCGCGTCGTAGATCGCGCCGTCGCCGTGCGGGTGCAGCTTGCCCATGACCTCGCCCACGACCCGGGCGCTCTTGACGTGGCCCCGGTCGGGCCGCAGCCCCATGTCGGCCATCTGGTAGAGGATCCGCCGGTGCACCGGCTTGAGACCGTCGCGAGCGTCCGGCAGCGCCCGGCTGTAGATGACCGAGTAGGCGTACTCGAGGAACGAGCCCTCCATCTCCGAGGAGACGTCGACGTCGAGGATCCGCTCCTCGAAGTCGTCCGGGGGCGGGGTCTTGGTGGTGCGGCGGGCCATGCGGGCAGGACTCCTTGGGGACGGCGGCACGGCCATTGTGGCCGACGCCGCCGACTGCCCGGCGGAGCGACCCGCGTCCAGGTCAGCCGCGCAGCTCCGGGAAGTCCTCCTCGCGGTACTCCTGGGGCTCGCGGGACCCGGTGGACCGCTGCGTCTCCTGGGCCCGCAGGTCCACCCGGCGGATCTTCCCGGACACCGTCTTGGGCAGCTCGGCGAACTCCAGCCGGCGCACCCGCTTGTACGGTGCCAGCGTCGCGCGGGCGTGTCGCAGGATCGCCAGCGCGGTCTCCCGGTCCGGCTCCCAGCCGGCCGCGAGGACGACGTACGCCTTGGGCACCGCTGTCCGCACCGGGTCGGGGGCCGGGACGACCGCGGCCTCGGCCACCGCGGGGTGCTCGACGAGCGCGCTCTCCAGCTCGAACGGCGAGATCCGGTAGTCGCTGGCCTTGAACACGTCGTCGCTGCGACCCACGTAGGTGATGTAGCCGTCGTCGTCCCGGCCGGCCACGTCGCCGGTGTGGTAGTACCCGCCGCGCATCGCCTCGTCGGTGCGGGCCGGGTCGTCGCGGTAGCCGACCATGAGGCCGACCGGGCGCTCAGGGGAGAGCGCCAGGCAGATCTCGCCCTCGGCGCCCGGCTCACCCGTGACCACGTCGATCAGCTCGACCCGGTAGCCGGGCAGCGGCCGCCCCATCGAGCCGGGCTTGAGCGGCTGTCCCGGCGGGTTGCCCACCTGCGCCGTGGTCTCGGTCTGGCCGAAGCCGTCCCGCACGGTCAGCCCCCAGGCCGCGCGCACCTGCTCGATGACCTCGGGGTTGAGCGGCTCGCCGGCCGCCACCACCTCCCGCAGCGCGGTCTGCCACGTGGCGAGGTCCTCCTGCACGAGCATCCGCCACACGGTGGGCGGGGCGCAGAACGTCGTGACCCCGCAGCGCTGGACGACGTCGAGCAGGGCCGGCGCGGCGAACCGCTGGTAGTTGAACACCAGCACGGTGGCCCCGGCGTTCCACGGCGCGAACAGGTTGCTCCAGGCGTGCTTGGCCCAGCCGGGGGAGGACACGTTGAGGTGGACGTCGCCCGGCTGGACGCCGATCCAGTACAGGGTCGACAGATGGCCCACCGGGTAGCTCAGGTGCGTGTGCTCGACCAGCTTGGGCAGCGCCGTGGTCCCGGACGTGAAGTACAGCAGCAGCGTCTCGTCGGAGCGGGTCGCGACCTCGGGGGTGAAGCTGCCGAGGAACTGCGCCGAGTCGCCGTAGCGCAGCCAGCCCGCGACCGGCGGGCCGACCGCGATGCGGGTCCAGTCCCCGGCCACCTCGGCGAACCGCGGGGTGTTCTCGCTGCTGGCGACCACGTGCCGCACGTGTCCGCGGTGCACCCGGTCGGCCAGGTCGGCCGGGCCGAGCAGGGTGGTCGCGGGAATGACCACCGCGCCCAGCTTGATGGCCGCGAGCATGACCTCCCACAGCTCCAGCTGGTTGTCGAGCACGAGCAGGATCCGGTCACCACGGTCCACGCCCTCGGACTGCAGCCAGCCGGCCACCTGGGCGGACCGGGCCGACATCTCGGCGAACGTGGTGCGGCTCTCGCTGCCGTCCTCCTCGACGATCCACAGCGCGACGGTGTCCGGCTGCTCCCCCGCCAGCGCGTCGAACCAGTCCAGCGCCCAGTTGAAGTGCTCGGGCCGCGGCGGGCGGTACCGGCGCAGCGCCTCGGCGTAGTCGGTGCGCAGCTCCAGCAGCAGGTCGCGGGCGGCACGGAAGGTCTCGGTGGCTTCGCTGGTCGACATGTCCCCACCCTTCGCCGGTCCGACCCCATGATCAAGGGGTCTGCGCCAGAAGTGCCGTCGGCGTCGGTGGACGGGCCCCGGCCAGGGCCACCACGCGCGCTGCGATCGCGCACCCCGCGGTCAGCGCGTCGGCCGGCGTGGCGCCGGCCAGGTCGGCGGGCAGGAAGCCGGCCGCGAAGGCGTCGCCGGCGCCGGTGGTGTCGACGACGTCCACCGGGACGGCGGGCACCACGACCGGCGCTCCCGCGTCGCGGCCGCACCAGGCCGCGCCGTCGCCGCCGAGCTTCACCACGACTTCGGGGAACCACCGGGTGAGCGCGCGCCCGGCGGCCAGCGGGTCGTCCAGCCCGGCCAGCAGGCAGGCCTCGTCCTCGTTGGCCAGCAGCAGGTCGACGCCGTCCAGCCAGCCCAGCATCCGCTCCACCCCGACGGCGCGCAGCGGGTTCACCGACGCCGGGTCGACCGAGAGGGTCATCCCGGCCGCCCTGGCCAGGTCGAGCGCTGCCAGGGCGGCAGCGCGGGACCCCTCGGTGAGCAGTGCGTACCCGGACAGGTGCAGGTGGTGGCCCGCCACGAACAGCTGCGCGGGCAGGTGCTCCGGCGCCAGGCCCGCGTTCGCCCCGGTGTCGGGGAACATCGATCGCTCGCCGTCCGGGGTGACCACGACCACGCAGGCGCCGGTGGCCCGCTCCGGGTCCAGGCCGACGTGGACGTCGACCCCGATGTCACGCAGCTCGGCCACGGCTGCGCGGCCGAGCAGGTCGTCGCCGGCCCGGCCGACGTAGGCGCCGGGAACGCCGGTGGCGGCCAGCCAGGCCGCGGTGTTGGCCGCCGAACCGCCGCCGCCGAACCGGACCCTGGCCCGGGTGTCGCTCCCGCGCGACATCGGGCCGCTGGCCAGCGCGACGACGTCGGTCATCAGGTCGCCGAGGACGATGATCCGAGGCCGCTGGCCGGTCACCACGCTCACGTCTGCAGCGGGGCCGGCGCGGCGGCCACTGCCACCTGCGCGGCCAGCGCCGCGTTGCGCAGCACGATGGTGACGTTCGCGGTCAGGCTGGCTCCCCGGGTCTGCCGGTGGAACCAGTCGAGCAGGAACGGCGTGACGTCCTTGCCGCGCACCCCGGCCGCCTCCGCGGCCGCCAGGCCGTCGGCGAGCACGGCGTCGTGGGTGACGACGTCGAGCGCCTCCTCGGGCGGCAGCGGGTTGGCCACGATGAGTGCCGAGCCGATCCGCAGGTCGCGCCGGGCCCGCATGACCGCGGCCACCTCCTCGGGCGTGTCCACCCGGAAGTCCAGCCCCTGGCCCGAGTCGCCCAGGTAGAAGCCGGGGAAGCGGTCGGTGCCGAAGCCGAGCAGCCCGATGTTCAGCGTCTCCATCCGCTCGAGGGTCGCCGGCACGTCGAGGATCGACTTGACCCCCGCGCAGACGACCGTGATCGGGGTGCTGCCGAGCGTGGTGAGGTCGGCCGACTCGTCCCAGGAGACCCGCGCGTCCCGGTGCACGCCGCCGAGGCCGCCCGTGGCGAACACCGAGATCCCGACCAGGTGGGCCAGGTGGCTCGTCGACGCGACCGTGGTGGCCCCGTCGCCCCCGCGGGCCACCAGGGCACCCAGGTCCCGCACGGATACCTTGACGACGTCGTCGGAGGTGGCCAGCCGCTCGAGCTGCCCGTCGTCCAGGCCGACGCAGGCCTGCCCGCCCAGGATGGCGATCGTCGCGGGCACGGCCCCCTCGTCGCGGACCACCTGCTCGATCCGGCGGGCGATGCCCAGGTTGTCGGGGCGGGGCAGCCCGTGGCTGATCAGCGTCGACTCGAGCGCCACGACGGGGGCCCGGGCGGCCAGCGCGGCCGCGACCTCGGGGTGGACCCGCAGGGGGGCCGGTGCGGTGGTCATGGGTTCGAGCCTAGCCACCCCCCTGATCGCCGTTTGCGGACCGAATCCGCCCCGGGACAGCGCCTTCCTCCCGAGGACCGTGATCATGGAGAGCGGAGGCGGGCAGCCGCTACCGTCGAGCGATGACCGACCCCTCGCTGGCCCGCGCCCACGAGCACGCCCTCGCCTGGCTGGACGGGCTGCCCGGCCGGCGGATCCCCGCCACCGCCACCGTCGAGGAGGTGGCCGCCGCGCTCGGCGGCTCCCTTCCCGACGGTCCCACCGACCCGGCCGCCGTCGTCGACCAGCTGGCGGCCGCGGCCACCCCGGGCCTGGCCGCGCTGGACTCCGGGCGGTTCTTCGGCTTCGTCATCGGGGGAGCCCTGCCGGCCGCCCGCGCGGCGGACTGGCTGGCGCTGGCCTGGGACCAGAACGCCGGCCTGGCCACGGTCACCCCGGCCGCCACCGCGGCCGAGCAGGTGGCCGCCGGCTGGCTGCTCGACCTGCTCGGGCTGCCGGCCTCGGCGTCCGTGGGCTTCGTCACCGGCGGGTCGATGGCGAACACCACCTGCCTGCTGGCTGCGCGCCACGCCGTGCTCGAGCGAGCCGGGTGGGACGTCGAGCAGCGTGGTCTGCAGGGCGCGCCGCGGGTGCACGTCGTGGTCCCCGAGGAGCGGCACGCGACGGTCGACGTGTCGTTGCGGTACATCGGCCTCGGCGTGGGCACGGCCCGGCGGGTCGCCTGCGACGACCAGGGCCGGATGCTGCTCGATGACCTCGACGCCGCCCTGGCCGAGGCCGGCGGCGCCCCGTGCATCGTCACCGCCCAGGCGGGCAACGTGAACACCGGCAGCTTCGACGCCGTCGGCCAGGTGGTCGAGCGGGCGCACCGGGCCGGTGCCTGGGTGCACGTGGACGGCGCCTTCGGGCTGTGGGCCGCCGTGTCGCCCCGGTTCGCGCACCTGGTGGACGGGCACGCCGGCGCGGACTCCTGGGCCACCGACGCGCACAAGTGGCTCAACGTGCCGTACGACAGCGGGCTGGCCATCGTGGCCGACCCGGGCGCTCACCGCGCTGCGCTGGGGGTGAGCGCCGCCTACCTGATCAAGGTCGAGGGGCCGACCGACCCGATGGACCTGGTGCCGGAGTTCTCCCGCCGGGCCCGCGGGTTCGCGGTGTGGGCGGCGCTGCGCTCGCTCGGCCGCAGCGGGGTGACCGACCTGGTGGAGCGGCTGTGCGACCGGGCCGACCGGTTCGCCGCGGGCATGCGGGACACGCCGGGCGCGGAGGTGCTCAACGAGGTGGTGCTCAACCAGGTGCTGACCCGCTTCGACGGCTCGGACGACGTGACCCGCGCCGTGGTGGACGGCGTGCTGGCCGAGGGCACGGTGTATCTCAGCCCGACGGTGTTCCGCGGCCAGGGGGGCGTGCGCTGCTCGGTGAGCAACTGGGCCACCACCGACGCGGACGTCGACGCGGCCGTGGCCGCCGTCCGCCGGGCCCTGACCACCGCCCGCTCACAGTGATCACGAGTGATCACGAGTGATCACGGAGAGTCGGCGGGCCGCGCAGACTAGCCTGCACCTCGTGGACCTGCCGTACCCGGCGCACTGGGAGGCCGACGTCGTCCTGCGCGACGGCGGGACCGCTCACCTGCGCCCGATCCGCGCCGCCGACGCGGACCTGCTGCGTGAGTTCCACGGCCGGCTGTCCCCGGAGACGATCTACTTCCGGTTCTTCGCCCCCTACCCGGTCCTGAGCGACCGGGACGTCACACGGTTCACGGTCGTCGACTACGACCAGCGGGCCGCGATCGTGGCGACCGTCGGCGGGTCCATCGTGGGCGTCGTCCGCTACGACCAGGTCAAGCCGGCTGAGGCCGAGGTGGCCTTCGTGATCCGGGACGACTACCAGGGCCGCGGGCTCGGCTCGGTGCTGCTCGAGCACATTGCAGCGGCCGCCCGCGAGCGAGGGGTGCGGCGGTTCGTCGCCGAGGTGCTGCCCGCGAACAACCGGATGCTCGAGGTGTTCCGGCAGGCCGGCTACGGCCCGCACACCTCGATGGAGGACGGCTACCTCCTGATGGAGTTCACCATCGAGCCGACCGAGCTGTCCCGGGCGGTCATGGAGGCGCGGGAGCACCGGGCCGAGGCGCACTCGATCGAGCGGCTGCTCGCGCCGCGGTCGGTCGCCGTGGTGGGGGCCAGCGAGCGGCCGGACTCGGTGGGGGAGACCCTCGTCCGCAACCTGTTGGACAGTGGCTTCCAGGGCGAGGTCTACGCGGTCAACCCGTCGGCTGACGGTGCCATCCGCGGGCTGCCCACCTACGCCCGGGTCAGCGACATCCCTGGGGACGTCGACCTCGCGCTCGTCGCCGTCCCGCCCGCCGCCGTCCTCGACGTCGCCGACGACTGCGCGGCGAAGGGCGTGCTCGGCCTGGTCGTCGTCTCGTCGGGGTTCGCCGAGGTCGGGGGTGACGGCCGGCAGCGGCAACGGACCCTGGTGACGCGGGCCCGGGCCAACGGGATGCGGGTGATCGGGCCGAACTGCCTCGGGGTGCTCAACACCGACCCGGCCGTGTCGCTCAACGCGTCGCTGTCGCCGGTGATGCCCGGCCGGGGTCGGATCGGCTTCTTCAGCCAGTCCGGCGCGCTCGGCGTGGCGCTGCTCGAGACGATCGTGTCCCGGGGCCTGGGGCTGTCCACCTTCGTCTCGGCCGGCAACCGGGCGGACGTCAGCGGCAACGACCTGATCCAGTACTGGGAGGACGACCCGGCGACCGACGTGCTGCTGCTGTACCTGGAGTCCATCGGCAACCCGCGCAAGTTCAGCCGGATCGCCCGCCGGACCTCCCGGTCCAAGCCGATCGTCGCGGTGAAGTCCGGCCGGTCCTCCCAGGGCATCCCGCTCGGGCACACCGTCCGGGCCACCCGGCTGCCCCCGGCCGCGGTCGACGAGATGTTCCGCCAGTCCGGGGTCATCCAGGTGGAGACGCTCAGCGAGCTGTTCGACGTCGCGATGCAGCTCAGCTTCCAGCCGCTGCCGCAGGGCCGCCGGGTGAGCATCATCGGCAACTCCGACGCGCTCGCCGTGCTTGCGGCGGATGCGGCGGCCGCGCGCGGACTGCAGCTGGTGGGGGAGCCGCACACGTTCGGCCCGGGCGCCAGCCCCGCCGAGTTCGGCAAGGTGCTCGCCGCCGTCGTCGACGACCCCGCCGTGGACTCGGTCGTTGTGCTGTTCGTGCCCCCGCTGAACGCCTCCGGCCAGAACGTGGCCCGCGAGCTCGGGCAGGTGGCCGGCCGGGCGACCAAGCCGATCGTGGCCACCGTGCTGGCCGTCGAGGGAGCCTCGGAGCTGCTGCGCCGGGTCAGCCCGGACGGCGTCCCGGCCGTGGGCTCGGTGCCCGCGTACGCCTCGGTGGAGGATGCCGTGCGGGCGCTGGCCGCCGTGACGTCGTACGCCCAGTGGCGCCGGACCCCTCGCGGGGACGTGCCCGAGCTGGCCGACATCGACCCGGAGGCGGCGCGCGACCTCGTCGAGGCGGAGCTCATGCGCTCGGTCGAGGGCTGCGAGCTGTCCGGGGCCGCGCTGACCGAGCTGCTGCGGCTGTACGGGGTGAACCTGTGGCCGACCGAGCCGGCGGCCACCGCCGACGCGGCGGCCGACGCGGCCGGCCGGCTGGGGTACCCGGTCGTGCTCAAGGCCAGCGTCCCGCACCTGATGCACCGCACCGACCTGGGCGGTGTCCGGCTCGAGCTCGGCTCGGAGTCCGCCGTCCGGCGGGCCTACGAGCAGTTCCTGGACACCTTCGGTCCGCAGATCGCCGACGAGCTGGTGGTCCAGCGGATGGCCGGCCGGGGGGTGGCCTGCGTGGTGGAGACCTCGGAGGACGCGCTGTTCGGCCCGGTCGTCTCGTTCGGCATCGGCGGGGTGGTCACCGAGCTGGTCGAGGACCGCGGCTACCGGATCCCGCCGCTCAGCGACCTGGACGCCGCCGCCCTGGTGCGCTCACCCAAGGCGGCGCCGCTGCTGTTCGGCTACCGCGGCGCGGAGACCATGGACGTCGCCGCGCTGGAGGACCTGCTGCTGCGGGTGAGCCGGCTCGCGGACGACCTGCCCGAGCTGGCCCGGCTCGAGCTCAACCCGGTGCTCGCCACGCCGTCCGGAGTGGCGGTGCTCAGCGGCTCGGCCCGGTTGGCGCCGCCGGTGGCCCGCAGGGACCCGGGGGTGCGCCGGCTCGGCTGACCCGGGCCGGCCATCGCCGAAATCGATTGGGCTGCTGTCGGTGGCATGCGGGAGACTCATCCGTTGTGTCCACCGCACCTGTGCTCGCCGAGCCGCCGTCCGCTTCCGCGCCGCCCCGACTGCCGGCGGCCGCCCGCCGGCTGCTGACCGGGACGGCGTTGTCGGCGCTCGGCAACGGGCTGGTGCTGCCGTTCCTCGTCGTCTACCTGCACGACGTGCGCGGCATGTCGACGGCGGTGGCCGGCCTGGTGGTCGCCTGGCAGGCGGTCATCGGGTTCGCGATCGCGCCGCTCTCCGGTGCGCTCATCGACCGGGTGGGGCCCCGCCTCGTGGTGGTGGTGTCGCCGCTCGTCATGGCCTGCGGAGCCGCCGGCTATGCGCTCGTCCAGGTGCCCTGGCAGGCGTTCGCGACCGCCACGGTGCTCGCCGTGGGCGGCGCGGCGATGTGGCCAGCCGTGTCCACCTTGATGGCCCGGATCGTCCCGGAGGAGCAGCGGCAGCGTGCGTTCGGGCTCCAGTTCATGCTGCTCAACCTGGGCATCGGGCTGGGCGGCCTCATCTCGGGGCTCGCGGTGGACACCTCGCGACCCATCACCTTCGAGCGGCTCTACCTGGTCGACGGGCTCACCTTCCTGCTCTACGGGCTGATCGTCTCGACCCTGCGTGACGTGGGCGGTCCGCTGCCGGCGACGGAGGAGCACGAGAAGGGCGGCTACCGCGACGTGCTGCGCGACCGCGCCATGCTGCGGCTGTCGGCGGTCGCGCTCGTCCTGCTCGCCTCCGGGTACGGCGCGCTCGAGCTGGGCTACCCGGCGTTCGTCACCCAGGTGCTGCACGTCGCCCCGCGGGTCGTCGCATTCGGGTTCGTCGCCAACACGCTGGCCATCGTGCTCGGGCAGATGTTCGCGATCCGGCTGATCCAGGGCCGGTCCCGCAGCCGGGTGCTGGCCACGGTCGGCGTGCTGTGGGCGGTCTCGTGGGGCGTGCTGGGGCTGGCCGTGCCGATCTCCACGCAGGCGGTCGTCATCACGCTGGTGCTGGCCGCGCCGGTGGTGTTCGCCCTCGGGGAGACGATCTTCCAGCCGGTGCTGCCGGCGCTGGTCAACGAGCTGGCCCCGGAGCATCTGCGCGGCCGCTACAACGCCATGTCGTCGCTCGTGTGGAACGTGGCCGGCGTGGTCGGTCCGGCCATCGCCGGACTGCTCCTGGGTGCGCACCTCGGGGGGCTGTGGATCGGCGTGGTCGCAGGTGGCTGCCTGGTCGCCGGGGCCGCGGCGCTGCGGCTGCGGCGAACGCTGACGCCAGCGCAGGACGGCCTGCTGCCCGCCGAGGTGGGCTGACCGCACACCCCCCGCAGGTGCGAGACTGGGCGCCATGGCAGACCGAGGCACCACCATGGCCGGCGACCTGCGCGCGGCGATCCAACGGGCGGGGTACTACCCCGAGCTGGTCGCGGAGAGCATCGACACGGCCCTGGCCGGCCAGTCGGTGGTCTCCTGGCTGGTCCATCACGAGGCGGCGTTCGACCGGGACGAGCTGCGCCGGCACGTGACGGTGCTGGCGCTCAGCCCGACCAGGCTGGTGGTCAGCCACACCGACGACCACCCCGCGGACGCCGACAACCCGATCCCGTCGGCCACGACCTCCACCGAGACGGTGGCGGTCCGCCAGATCGGCTCGGTCGTCGTCAGCCGCACGGTCGCGGACCCGGTCCGGCACGTGACCGGGACGCTGCCGCGCGAGGTGGTGCTCACGGTGGGCTGGGGAGCGGTCTCCCGGCTCGACCTGGAGCCGGCCACCTGCGGCGACCCCGAGTGTGACGCCGACCACGGCTACACCGGAGCCTCGACCGCCGACGACCTGTCGGTGCGGATCAGTGCTGAGGGCGACGGGGAGGACGCCGTGGCCCAGGCACTGGAGTTCGCCCGCGCCCTGTCCGCGGCCACCACGGCGGTGCAGTGACGGCCGACGTCCGGCTGGAGGGCGCCGACGAGCTGGTCGCCCCGGCGTACGACCAGGGCTGGATCGGTGCGCTGCTGCCGTCGCTGGCCGCCGGGATGGGCGTCGACGGGTGCACCGACGTGCTCGGGCTCGACCCGGTCGAGCGGGCCGCCGTCCTGCTGGTCGACGGCCTCGGCCTGGACCGGCTGCGCGAGCAGGCGGACATCGCGCCGTTCCTGGCCGCGGCGGCGGAGGCCGGGGGCTGGCGCACCATCACGGCCGGGTTCCCGTCGACGACGGCGTCCAGCCTGGGCTCGCTGGGCACCGGGCTGCCGACCGGGGAGCACGGGCTGGTCGGTTACACGTTCGCGCTGCCGGGGGCGCACCACGTGCTCAACTGCCTGCGCTGGGACCACGAGGTCGACCCCCACGAGGTGCAGCCGCTGCCCACCCTGTTCGAACGGCTGGCCGGCGCCGGGGTGGCCGCGAGCCACCTGGGCCCCCGGTCGTTCGCCGGCAGCGGCCTGACGACGGCGGCGCTGCGCGGCGCGCGCTATCCCGGGGCCGAGACGGCCGGGGAGCTGGTGGGCGGCGTGGCCCGGGAGCTGCGGGCCGCCCCCCGCGCGCTGCTGTACCTGTACTACGGCAACCTCGACCGGGTCGGCCACAGCCGTGGCTGTGCCTCTCTGGACTGGCGGGCCCAGCTCGCCCACGTCGACCTGCTGGCCAGGCAGGTCGCCGAGGCTCTCCCACCCGGCGCGCAGCTGCACGTCACCGCCGACCACGGGATGCTCGACGTCCCGCCGCAGGCCCGGATCGACATCGAGTCCGACCCCCGGCTCCGCGCCGGCGTCCGGCTGCTGGGCGGCGAGCCCCGGGCCCGGCACGTCTACGTCCGGCCCGGCGCCGCTGCCGACGTCCTCGCCGCCTGGGCGCAGGTGCTGGGGGAGCGGGCCTGGGTGGTGTCCCGGGAGCAGGCGGTGGCGGCCGGCTGGTTCGGTCCGACGGTGTCCGAGCGGGTGCTGCCGCGCATCGGCGACGTCGTCGCCGCCGCGCGTGGCGACTGGGCGCTGGTGGCCCCGCACAGCCAGCCGTTGGAGTCCGTCCTCGTCGGCTTCCACGGCTCGCTCACCCGGGCCGAGATGCTTGTCCCGCTGATCACGGTGCGAGGCTGACGCGGGTGGCCGAGCTCGTCTTCTTCAGTGGGACCATGGACTGCGGCAAGTCCACCCTCGCACTCCAGCTGGACCACAACCACGCCGCCCGCGGCCGGGCCGGGATCATCTTCACGGCGCACGACCGGGCCGGGTCCGGGCGGCTGTCCAGCCGGCTCGGACTGCTCGCCGAGGCGGTCGAGGTCAGCCCGGCGCTGGACTTCTGGCAGCACGTCACCGGCGTCCTGCAGGCCGGTGGCCGGATGGACTACGTGGTCTGCGACGAGGCCCAGTTCTACACCCAGGAGCAGGTCGACGGGTTGGCCCGGCTGGTCGACGAGCTCGGCATCGACGTCTTCGCCTTCGGCATCACGACCGACTTCCGGACCCGGCTGTTCCCGGGCTCCCAGCGGCTGCTCGAGCTGGCCGACCGGGTGTCCCTGCTGCAGGTGGAGGCGCTGTGCTGGTGCGGCGCCAGGGCCACCCACAACGCCCGCACCGTGGACGGCGTCATGGTGGTCGAGGGCGAGCAGGTCGTCGTGGGCGACACCGAGGTCGACGTGGCCGGTGCGGGTGGTGAGGTGGGGTACGAGGTGCTGTGCCGGGCCCACCACCGCCGGCGGATGACCGCGGCGACGGCCACCTCGTCGACCTTGTCACCGGAGACGCTGCCGTTCGGCAACGGGGTGGACGCCGGGCATGGCTAGCCCGTTGGTCGACGTCGCGGCGCTCAGCGCGGCGATGCTCACGGACCGGCCGCCGCTGCTGCTGGACGTGCGTTGGCAGCTCGGTGGCCCGCCGGGACTGCCGCAGTACCGGCTCGGTCACCTGCCGGGGGCTGTGTTCGTCGACCTGGACGCCGAGCTGGCCGGACCGCCCGGGATCCGCGGCCGGCACCCGCTGCCCGACGTCCCGGTGCTGCAGGCGGCCCTGCGGCGGGCCGGTGTCACGTCGTCCCGCCCGGTGGTGGCCTACGACGGCGGCAGCGGCATGGGTGCGGCCCGGGCCTGGCGGCTGCTCCGCTGGGCCGGGCACCCGGAGGTCTCGGTGCTGGACGGCGGCCTGCCGGCCTGGCGCGCCGCCGGCCGACCGCTGGACACCGGTGACGGGCCGTCGCCGGCCGAGGGGGACATCACGGTGCTCCCCGGGTCGATGCCGACCCTGGACGCCGACGGCGCGGCCAGGCTGGCTCGCGCCGGCGTCCTGGTCGACGTCCGGGCGGGGGAGCGCTACCGCGGCGAGCAGGAGCCGATCGACCCGGTGGCCGGACACATCCCGGGGGCGGTGAACGCGCCGGTGACCGAGCTGTACCAGCTGTCCGGCCGGCTGCTGCCCGAGCCGGTGCTGGCCGCCCGGTTCGCCGACCTGCTCGGCGGGGGGCCGCACCGCGGACCCGTGGGCGCGTCCTGCGGCTCCGGCGTGAGCGCCGCCCAGCTGGTGCTGGCGTTCGAGGTGTGCGGGATCCCGGCCGCGCTCTACGTCGGCTCGTGGAGCGAGTGGATCACCGACCCGAGCCGTTCCGTGGCCACCGGGTCGGACCCGGGCTGACCCCGGGCTCACCCCGGTCAACGGCCGGCGTCGTCGTCCTTGCCGCTCATGCCGAACAGGATCTCGTCCCAGCTGGGGACGGGCGCGCGCTTGGACGCGCGCTTCGCGGCGGGGGCGGCGGGCGGGGTGGGGGCGGCGGGAGCGGGCTGCTCGGCCGCGGCGGGGGTCTCAGCCGGGGGAGCCGGAGCCATCCGCTCGACCGGTACGGTGTCGTGCTGCCGGGTCGCCTCGTCCGGCTCAGGGGCCGCCTCCGGGGAGGGCACCGTGGCCAGCCGTCGGACCGCCTTGCGCGGCGGCTCCGGGGCGGCCCGCTCCTCGTCGGTCAGCCAGCGGGACTCGTCGTCGTCCGGCTCGATCGTGCGGCGTGCCGGGTCGAAGATCCAGCGGGCCAGCCGCTCGCGCCCGGCGGCGGAGTAGCGCAGCAGCACCTCCCAGCGGGCGTCCTCGCGACGCCAGGAGTCCCACTCGAGGTCCTCGGGGGAGACCCCCCGCTCCTCCAGCCGGGTGGCCACCAGGGTGCCCAGGGGGGTGCTCGTGGAGTCGGTGACCCGGCGGACGCCCACGGCCCGGGCCGACTCGGCCATGTGGTTGCGCTCCTGCAGGATCGGGCCCTCGTAGCGGCGGACCCGGTCCACCGGGACCCCGGCCGCGACCGCGACCTCCTCCGAGCTCTGCCCGGCCCGGATCCGGGCCTGGATCTCCCGGGGCCGCAGCCGGCTCTCCATGTTGATCTGCAGCTGCCCCAGCCGGGCCCGGTCGCCCCGCAGGGCGGCGTGGATGCGCTCGTCTACGGGCACAGCGAAGCTGCGGCCGTCCTTGCCCTCGAGTACCAGCTGCGAGCCGTCCTCGCTCAGCCCGACGAGCCTGAGGTCCTCCATGCGCCGTGCCTCCCACGTCCGAGCGTTCGGGGCACCCAGGCCCCGAGCGCCCCCGACCTTACGCGGGCCGGGGCCGGAACCGGGCACCGAACGCGACACAATGCCATGGATGAGTCCCCCCGAACCGCGCCGACGACTTGACCTCAGCCTGACCCAGGTGGTGGCGGGCGCGCTGGCCGCCGTGAGCGCGGCCTGGGCCGCCTCGGTGCTCGGGGTGGCCGGGACGGTCATCGGAGCGGCGGTGGTGTCGGTGGCGATCACCGTGCTCAGCGCGGTCTACCAGCACGGCGCCCGGCGGACAGCGGAGCGGCTGCGGGCGCGGCGGCGGGCCGAGCTGGCGGCTGCGCCGTGGGATGCGGACGACGACGACGCGTTCGACCTCCAGCGCACCATGGTGCTGCCGGCGCTCGATCTGGAGCACGAGCGCGGCTACCGGTGGGGCCGGATCGCGCTGCTCTCGCTGGGGGTGTTCCTGCTGGCGATGGCGGCGGTGACCGTGCTGGAGCTGTCCACCGGGCGCACGCTGGCCTGCTCGGCGTTCGGCCACGACTGCGAGCAGCGGACGACCGTGACCCCGGGGCTCCCGGCGCGGACCCAGCCGAGACCCACCCCGACCGCGACCGGCCAGCCATCCCCTTCGGCGTCCGCGTCGGTGTCCGCCTCGGCGTCGCCGACCGACAGCGCGTCCGCGACGCCGTCGGCTTCGGCGTCACCGACCGACTCGCTCGGGGCGCCGTCCCCCACCACCAGCCCGGCCCCGGCGACGGCGCCGAGCCCCAGCGCCTCGACCGGATAACGCTCGACTAGCCCCCGGCCCGCCGTGCCCTGCGGCGTCCGGCGATCGCGGCCAGACCGACGATCGCCGCGACCAGGACGGCAGCGGCGAGCGGCACCAGGTAGGCCCGCGGGGCGCCGACGAGGTCCGCGGCCCGGCCGCCGAGGGCGGCCCCCACCGCGACCCCCAGCCCGATGGCCGTGGTGGCCCAGGTCAGTCCCTCGGTCAGCCGGTCGGCCGGGACGGCCTCCTGGACCAGTGAGAACCCGGCGATCAGGGTCGGCGAGATCACGAAGCCAGCGACGAAGATCAGGACGGCGGTCGCGGCGGTCGAGCCCGCGAAGGGCAGGGCCACCAGGCTGAACGGGGTGGCCAGCCCCAGCACGAGCAGCTGTCGCCGCAGCGGCACGGCGAGGTGGTTCGCGCCGTACACGATGCCGGCGACCAGCGAGCCGCCGGCGTAGAGCGCCAGCAGCACGCCGGCCCGGGCCGGGTGCCCGGCGGCGCCCGCGCCGGCGACGGTGATCACCTCGATCGAGCCGAACGCGATGCCGAGCGCCGCCATCACGGCCATGACCAGCCGCATCGTCGGCAGCCGCAGCGCCGAGCCGCCCGCCGCGGCCGCGGACCCGCGCGCGGGTGGCTCGGTGGCCCGCTGGCTGAGCAGCCAGGCGGCACCGACCACCAGGAACACCAGTGAGGACAGCACTGCGGGGGCCGGCCCGTACCGGGCGGCCAGGACGGTGACCAGCGGTGGTCCGACCACGAAGATGACCTCGTCGATCACCGACTCGAACGAGAAGGCGGTGCGCAGCACGGTGCTCCCGGCCAGCTGGTGGCTCCAGCGGGCCCGGACCAGCGAGCCGACGTTCGGCAGGCTGGCCCCCGCGACGGCGGCCGGCACGGCCAGCACGGCGACCGGCGCCGGGATCCCGGCGAGCCAGACGAGGGACACCAAGGCGAGCAGGTGCGCGACCACCAGGGGAGTGACCACGCGGCGCTGGCCGTGCCGGTCCACGAGCCGGGCGGTGAACGGCTGGCCGAGCGCCTCGGCCACCGCGAAGCAGGCCGTGACCACCCCCGCGCCGGTGTAGGAGCCGGTGGCCCGTGAGACCAGCAGCACCACCCCGATGCCGAGCATGGAGATCGGCATCCGGGCCAGGAACCCGGCCGCCGAGAACGCCAACCCGCCGGGGGTCCGGGCCATCTCGGCGTAGGGGTTGCGCACCCCGGGACGCTAGCCGACCGCGCCGACCGCTCCTGCGGGGACCGCTCCTGCCTGGGAGGATCGGTGCGTGACCGACTACGACGCCGTGCTGCTGGTGTCCTTCGGCGGCCCCGAGGGCCCGGACGACGTGGTGCCCTTCCTGGAGAACGTGACCCGCGGCCGGGGGATCCCCCGGGACCGGCTCGAGCAGGTCGGTGCGCACTACGCGCTGTTCGGCGGGGTGAGCCCGATCAACGCGCAGAACCGGGCGCTGCTGGACGCGCTGCGCGCCGAGCTGGCGGACGCCGGGGTCGACCTGCCGGTCTACTGGGGCAACCGGAACTGGGACCCGTACCTCGCCGACACGCTGCGCGACATGCGCGACGCAGGGGTCCGCAGGGCGCTGGCGTTCGTGACGTCGGCGTACTCGTCGTACTCGGGCTGCCGGCAGTACCGGGAGAACCTGGCCGCGGCTCGGGCCGAGGTCGACGGCGCCCCCGAGATCGACAAGGTGCGGCACTACTTCGACCACCCCGGCTTCGTCCAGCCGTTCGTCGACGCCACGCTGTCGGCGCTGGCCAGTCTTCCGGACGCCGTCCAGCCCGGCGCCCGGCTGGTGTTCACCACGCACTCGATCCCGGTCGCGGCAGCCGAGTCCAGCGGTCCGGACGGCGACGCCTATCTCGCCCAGCACCGTGCGGTGGCCGGGCTCGTCGCCGGGGGCGTGGCCGAGGCGACCGGCGTGGACCGCCCGTGGGACCTGGTGTTCCAGTCCCGCTCCGGGCCGCCCACGCAGCCGTGGCTGGAGCCGGACATCAGCGACCACCTCGCGGCGCTGGTGGCCCAGGGAGTGCCCGGAGTGGTCGTCGTCCCGATCGGGTTCGTCTCGGACCACATGGAGGTCGTCTACGACCTGGACACCGTCGCCGCGGCGGACGCCGAGCGGCTCGCCCTGCCGATGGCGAGGGCAGCCACCCCCGGCACCGATCCGCGGTTCGTCGCCCTGGTGCGCGAGCTGGTGCAGGAGCGGCTGGCCGACCGGCCGGCGACCGGGCGTCGGGCCCTGTCGCCGCTGGGCCCGTGGCGCGACGTGTGCTCGGTCGGCTGCTGCCCCAACCCGCGGGGACCGCGCCCGGCCGTCGCCGGGGAGGACCGATGAGGAGGGACGGCGTGGACGACGCCCTGCTCGACCAGCTGCTGGCCCTGGCGACGTCCGTGGCGGCCGAGGCGGGCGCCCTGCTGCTGGACCGGCGGCCGGCCGACCTCGGCGTGGACACCAAGTCCACGCCGACCGACGTGGTCACGGTCATGGACAAGCGGGCCGAGCAGCTGCTCGTCGACCGGCTGCGCGCGGTCCGGCCCGAGGACGGGATCCTCGGCGAGGAGGGGGCCGACACCGCCGGGACCAGCGGGGTGCGGTGGGTGATCGACCCGATCGACGGCACGGTGAACTACCTGTACGACCTGCCCGGCTGGGCCGTGAGCGTCGCGGCCGAGGTGGACGGTGAGACCATCGTCGGGGTGGTCGAGGTGCCCCGTTTCGGAGAGACGTTCAGCGCCGTCCGCGGCCGTGGGGCGACCCGCAACGGGGTCCCTGTCCACGTCTCCGGCTGCACCGAGCTGGCCCAGGCGATGGTGGCGACCGGGTTCGGGTACGCGGCGTCCCGGCGGGCCCGGCAGGCCGCGGTGCTGGCCGAGGTGCTGCCGAGGGTCCGCGACATCCGACGGTTCGGCGCCGCCTCGGTGGACCTGTGCTCGGTGGCCTGCGGGCGGGTGGACGGCTACTACGAGCGGGGGCTGCAGCCCTGGGACCTGGCCGCGGGCGGCCTGGTCGCGCGTGAGGCCGGCGCCCTGGTCACCGGCCTGGCCGGCGCCCCGGCCGGCGAGGACCTCGTCCTGGCCGCGGGCCCCGGCCTCCACGCCGCCCTGGACGCCCTGCTGACCCCCCTGTCCCCGAACCAGGACTGAACGGTGCTCACGGGGCGGACGGCGGTCAGTCCAACCGGCGCAGGTCCGCGGCGTAGCGCCGCCCGTTCTCGACGTACCGCCGCACCGAGTCCGCGAAGGCCAGCGGCCGGACGGCGTCCAAGGTGACCCGAGCGGGCACCCCCCGAGCCATCGCCCGGGCGGGAACCTCGGTGCCCGGCGCCACCACCGCCCCCGCGGCCACCAGCGCACCCGAGCGGACCAGCACCCGGTGCAGCAGCACCGAGCCGGAGCCCACCAGACAGTCGTCCTCGACGACGCACCCCTCGAGGTGGGCCAGGTGCCCGACGACGCAGCGGGCACCGATCACGGTGGCCAGCTCCGACGTGGCGTGCACCACGGTGCCGTCCTGCACCGACGTCTCGGCACCCACAGCGATCGAGCCGTAGTCGCCGCGCAGCACCGCACCCGGCCACACGCTCGACCCAGCGCCGAGCTGCACCCGCCCGACCACCACGGCGTCCGGGTGGACGAAGGCGTCCGGGTCGATCGACGGCACCAGGTCACCCAGCGCGTACACCGCCATGGCTGCTCCCTTCCGGAGGTGTGACGTATCTCTACACCCGCGATCACCCCCCGGCGCGACAGGGCACCCCCGGGTCGGGCACAATCCCGGTCTCCGGGGGTGTCAGCGAGCTGCCGCCGCCCGGGCACAAACGGAGCGCGCTCCGCGTTCTGACCAGCACCTCACCACTGGACCGCAGCAACTGACGGAGGACCCGGGCGTGGCCACCGACTACGACACCCCGCGCAAGACGGACGACGAGCTCGCCGAGGACAGCATCGAGGAGCTGAAGGCGCGTCGTGCCGACACGACCTCAGCCGCCGTCGACACCGACGAGGCAGAGGCTGCGGAGAGCTTCGAGCTGCCCGGCGCCGACCTGTCCAACGAGGAGCTCTCGGTCCGGGTGCTGCCCCGGCAGGCCGACGAATTCACCTGCTCGCGCTGTTTCCTGGTGCACCACCGCAGCCAGCTGGCCAAGGAGGACCACGGCCAGCCGATCTGCCGGGAGTGCGCCGCCTGACCGGCGGGCCGGCCATGACCCAACCTGGGGCTGACGAGCTGCCCGGCCTGCTCGCCCAGATCGCTGGCGAGCAGGACGCCGAGGAGACCGACCGGGAGTCGCACGGGTCGGAGCCGGCCCGGCGGCGTGGCCGCGCGGCCTACGCCCGGCTGCTGGCCCGGCTGGCCCCGGCGCTGGCCGTGTCCGCACGAGGGGCCGGTGCCGCCGCGGTGACGAGCGGCCGCTGGCTGGCCGACGTGGTCATGGAGGCCGCCCCGCACATCCCGATCCGGGACCTGGAGACGCTGCGGGCCCACCATGGTGGCCGCACCGGTGAGGAGCTCGCCGACTCGCTGGTCCGCACCGCGACGGTCGCGACGTCCTCCGTCGGCGTCGCGGGCGGGGCGCTGTCGGCCGTCAAGTGGATGGTGCCGGTCAGCCTGCTCACCGTCCCCATCCAGCTGACGGTCGAGGTGGCGGCTGTGGCGGCCATCGAGATCAAGCTGGTGGGTGAGCTGCACGAGGTCTACGGCCTGGCGGTGCGCGGCACCCTCAGCCAGCGCGGCTCCGCGTACGCGCTGGCCTGGGCCAACCGCCGCGGTATCAACCCGCTCGACCCCCAGTCGCTGTCCATGGCCATGGGCGCGGTCACCAGGCAGCGGGTCCAGCGGCGCCTGATCGCCCGGGCCGGGCGCGGCCTCGGCACCGCGGCGCCGCTGATGGCCGGCGCCGTGTTCGGCGCGTACAGCAACCAGCGGCAGACCGGGCTGCTCGCCGAGTCGCTGCGCGCCGACCTGCGCCGCAAGCGGGCCCTCACCGGCGGGCTGACCGGCCGGGTCGTGGCCCGGGCGCTCGAGGGCGGGACTGACGGTCGGCGGCCGCGGCCGCGGCTGCCCAGGGCGCTACGCCGTTCCGGCTCCGGGAGCTGACCGGCGGGGCGAGAGCTTCGTGGTCACCCGGCGGGTGCCCCGTGCGATGACCAGCCGGACCACCCCGGCCACCACCGCGGTCGTGACGGCCAGCGCGACGGCCTGACGCATCGCCACCTGCGGGTCGGCCGGGTCCTCCGGCGGCTCCTTCCCGGTGACGGCGACCCAGACCACCCTGGCGACCTTGGGGGCGACGATCGCCGCGGCCATCCCCCCGGCGGGCAGCAGGATCTTCCTTGCGGAGTCTTGTGCGGCCATGTCTGGGCTACCCCTTTGTCGACTCGACGGCGTCGAAGGACACCTTGCCCTATGAGCAGCACCTCACGCGTGCCGGTCCGGTGACCGGCGTCCGCCCAGCGCCGCGGCGAGCCGGTCCGGGTGACGGGTCGAGACGTACCAGTACGGCGTGGCGTCGGCCGGGTCATCCAGGTCGACGCGGACGGCGGTGGACACCCAGCCGCGCAGCACCAGGTAGGCCCTCGGGTCCGCGCCGACCCCGCGCAGGGCGCGGGCGGCGTCGGCGTCCAGCACGCTGACCCGTCCCACGGAGGCCAGCGGCAGCCGGGCCCGCCCGGCGACCAGCTGGTGGTCGCGCACCTCCACGAGCACCGACATGCCCCCGAGCGCGGCCGTCACGACGCCTTCGGCCGCGAGCAGGACGCCCAGCCCCCAGGCCGCGCCCAGCGGCACCGCGAACGCGATCCCGAACGTCGCCGCGAAGCCGGCCGCCACGACCCATAGCCACCAGGGTGCCCACAGCCGTTCCCGGTAGGTGCCCACGGGCACCAGGGTCGCATCAGGCGCCCCGCCAAGCGGCAGTAGGGTCGGTCCCCGTGACGACCCTGCCCACCGAACCGCCTGAGGACGCCGTCGTCCCTGAGCGTCACCCGGACGCGCCTCCTCCTGGCGAGGAGATGCTCAGCCACTTCCGGTTCTGTTTCGGGTGCGGCGTCGACCACCCGACCGGACTGCACCTGCGGGTGTATGCGGGCGAGGGGCTCACGACCCACTCGCAGTTCACCGTGTCCGAGCACCATCAGGGCGCCCCGGGCCTGGCGCACGGCGGACTGCTCGCGGCGGCCTTCGACGAGGCGCTGGGCAGCCTGAACTGGCTGCTGCGGCGCCCCGCGGTGACCGGCCGGCTGGAGACCGACTTCCGGCGCCCGGTGCCGGTGGGGTCCGTCCTGTACATCGATGCGGAGGTCCGCGGCCAGGCCGGTCGCAAGGTCTACACCCGGGCCCGCGGTGCACTGGACGCACCCGACGGTCCGGTGGCGGTGACGGCGGCCGCGCTCTTCGTGCAGGTGCCGCTGACCCACTTCACCACTCACGGCCGACCCGAGGACGTCGCCCAGGCGAGGGCGGACGTCGCTGCCGGGGCCGTCCGCGGCTACGAGGTCAACCCGTGACCGACGTCGACGTGCTGCTGCAGCGGCTCGACCCCGGGCTGCCGGTGCCGACGTACGCCCACCCCGGGGACGCCGGGGCCGACCTGTACACGGCGGTCGACGCCGAGCTGGCCCCGGGGGAGCGGGCGCTGCTGCCGACCGGGGTCGCGATCGCCCTGCCGGACGGGTACGCGGCGTTCGTGCACCCACGCTCCGGCCTCGCGGTGCGCTACGGCGTGAGCCTGGTCAACGCACCGGGTACCGTCGATGCGGGGTACCGCGGCGAGATCAAGGTCAGTGTGGTCAATCTCGACCCGCGGGCACCCGTGACCTTCCACCGCGGCGACCGCATCGCCCAGCTGGTGGTCCAGCGGGTCGAACGGGCCCGCTTCCACGAGGTCGGGCGGCTGCCAGGATCGTTCCGGGCCGAGGGCGGGTTCGGTTCCACGGGCGGGGTGCAGGCGGCGGTCCAGCCGGACCCCGGGACAGGAGCGACAGCATGAGCGTGTTCCGTCGGCGCAAGGGCCAGCCGGGCCCGGACGAGCCGGTCGAGGACTTCGACGTCGAGTCGGACGCCGAGCCGGTGGACGACGGCGCGGAGGACGACGACGAGGTCGATGTGGACGTCGACGGGGCGGGCGACCCGGACCGGACGCGGTCCTCGGAGGGGCCCTGGGACGCCGAGGAGGCGCCGCAGGGGGACGAGCCGTACCTCGACCTGGGCGCGCTGCGGCTGCCCGGCGGGTTCCCCGGCGTGGAGATCCAGGTCAACGTGGACCAGGCCACCGGATCGGTGGCCGGGGTCACCGTGGTGGCTGGGGACGCCGGGCTCCAGCTGCAGGCGTTCGCTGCCCCCCGGACCGAGGGGATCTGGGCGGAGGTCCGCAAGGAGCTCGCGGCGGAGGTCACCAGGGACGGCGGGATGGCCGATGAGGTGACCGGCCCGTTCGGCCCGGAGCTGCGGGCCAGGCTGCCGCTGCAGCAGCCGGACGGCAGCCGCGGCCTGGTCACCGTCCGGTTCGTCGGGGTGGACGGCCCGCGCTGGTTCCTGCGCGGCGTGCTCACCGGCCGGGCCGCGGTGGAACCGGAGGTGGCCGAGCACCTGGAGACCTTCTTCCGCAGCTGTGTGGTCGTGCGCGGCACCGACCCGATGGCCCCGCGGGACCCGCTGACGATGCAGCTGCCGGCCGACGCGACCCCGCTCCCGGCCCCGGCCGAGGGCTCGGAGCAGCCGACGCTCAACCCGTTCGAACGCGGCCCGGAGATCACCGAGGTCCGCTGACGCGGTCCTCGCAGGCCCGGCGCCAGGCCCGGACGGCGGCCCGCCCCAGCACGCCGCGGTCGGCGCTCGGGGCGTCCGCGTCGAGCTCCTCGAGCGCCGACCGGGGGATCAGCCCGGCCCACCCGCGGGCCACGTCGATCGGGTGGAAGGGGTCGTCGCGCAGCCCGACCAGGCCCACCGGCGCGTGGACGGCGGCCAGCGTCGCGGTGTCCGGCCCCGGCGAGAGGGCCGTCGCGCGCAGCACCTGCGCCAGGCCCGCCTCGCTGTACGCCGGCCAGGCCGCGGCCAGCTCGGCGCCGACCCAGCCCTGGTCGGCCACCCGCGCGAGCGCCGCTGCCAGCCCCTGCTGCTCGACCTCGTGCGCGGCCAGGGCGGACAGCCGCGCCACAGCGGTCGGCGAGCCGGTCCAGGCGGGCAGCACGAGCAGGACGCCGGCCAGGTCGGCCCACTCGGCCGCGAGCAAGGCCGCGGCGTGTGCCCCGAGCGACACCCCGCCGACCAGGGCGGCGGAGGTCGACTCGACGGCGGTCCGCAGCGCGGCCAGCACGGCCGACACGTCGCCGGACCGCTCGTCGAGGGCCACCAGCTCGAAGCCGGCGTCGTCCAACGCCTGGCCGAACGCACGCCGGACGAAGTCGGTGGAGGAGCCGGAGCCGTGAGCGATCACAGCGCAGGGGCGCGGCACCCGCACCATGCTGCCACCGCGGGTAGCCTTCGGGGATGGCCCAGGACGTGACCGGCGGCCCGGCCGGGGCGGCGGAGGTCGGGCCCGAAGGGTCGCCCGGCCGGCTGCGTCGCGCGCTGTCCCGGTTCACCACCACCAGCCAGGAGCTGCACGACCGTGAGCTGCGCGAGGAGCACCGGGCCAGCGGCGCCACGCCCATCGGCGAGAGCCAGGTCGGCGAGCGCACCACTGTGGCCGGCACCGTGCGGAGCATGATGCTGCGTCCGCGCGGCGGGGTCCCCGCGCTGGAGGCCGAGCTCTACGACGGGAGCGGGTCGGTCACCTTGATCTTCCTGGGACGGCGGCAGATCCAGGGCATCGACTGCGGCCGGCGGATGACGGCCAGCGGCCGGGTCACCTCGGTGGCCGGCCGTCCGGTGATCTTCAACCCGTCCTACCAGCTGCGCCCGTGAGCGGCGGCGTGCGCGACCGGATGCCCTCCGACGAGGAGGGACTGCTCAAGCTGCTCGGCGGCCCGCGCGGGCTGATCGACGCCGGCGTCCCCGGAGCGGTGTTCGCGCTGGCCTACTCGCTGACCGGGCGACAGCTCGGGGTCTCGCTGGCCTGGGCGGTGGGGTCGGCCGCCGTCCTGTTCGTGCTCGCCCTGATCCAGCGGCGGTCGGTGCAGCAGGCCGTGGTGGGTCTGCTCGGCATCGCGGCGATGGCGGCGTTCGCGGCCCTGACCGGTCAGGCCAAGAACTTCTTCCTCCCCTCGGTGCTGAAGAACGGTGCCTACGCCGCGGTCTACCTGGTGTCGGTCCTGGTCCGCTGGCCGCTGCTCGGGGTCATGCTGGGCCCGCTGTTCGGCGAGGGTTTCGCCTGGCGCGACGACCCGCCGCGGATGCGGGCGTACTCGATGGCCAGCCTGGTGTGGGCCGGCATGTTCGCGATCCGGCTGCTCGTCCAGCTGCCGCTGTACCTCGCCGGCCAGGTCGGCGCGCTCGGTGCGGTGGCCATCCCGCTCGGCCTGCCGCTGTTCCTGCCCACTTTGTGGATCACCTTCGCGATCCTGCGCCGGAGCCCGCCGACCCGGCAGCAGCCGTCGGTGGAGCCGGTGCCGCCGGCTATCCCGGATGCGGACTGAGCAGCTGCTGCAGGAGCTCCTCGGACTCCGCAGCCGCGACGAACAACAGCTCGTCGCCGGCCTCCAGCGGGTCGTCCGGCGCCGGCGGGATGACCCGGCCGTCGCGAAGGATCGCCACCAGGGCTGAGTCCACCGGCCAGGGCACGTCCGTCACCCGGTCCCCGACGTGCGGCGACCCGGTCGGCAGCGTGATCTCGACCAGGTTGGCGTCGCCTTGCCGGAAGGTGAACAGCCGCACCAGGTCGCCGACACTGACCGCCTCCTCGACGAGCGCGGACAGCATGCGCGGGGTGGACACGGCGACGTCGACGCCCCAGGCCTCGTTGAACAGCCACTCGTTCTTCGGGTGGTTGACCCGGGCCACCACGCGCGGGACGCCGAACTCGGTCTTGGCCAGCAGGGCCACCACCAGGTTGACCTTGTCGTCACCGGTCGCAGCGATCACCGCCTGGCAGGTGCTCAGCCCGGCCTTCTCCAGCACGGTGAGCTCGCAGGCGTCGGCGACCAGCCACTCGGCCTGGGGCAGGCTCTCCGGGCGGATGCAATCCCGGTCCCGGTCGATGAGCAGCACCTCGTGGCCGTTCTCGGTGAGCTCCGCGGCGATGGAGCGGCCGACCTTGCCGGCCCCCGCGATAGCGACCCGCATCAGCTCTCCTCCGTGGGCGGCGGTCCGTCGAGGACCGCCTGTGCCGTCTGCAGCTGGTCGTCGCGGACCAGCACGTGCACCACGTCGCCCTGCTGCAGCACGCCGTCCTCCGGGGGCAGCATGCCCTCGCCCAGCCGGTTCAGGAAGGCGATCCTGGCCGGGGTCGAACGCTCGATGCGACGCAGCGGCTGGCCGATCCAGGACGGGTCGACGTGCACCTGGGCCAGCCGGATCTGCCCGCTGGAGTCGAGCCACTCGGGCTGGGCGCCCTGGGGCAGCAGGCGGCGCATGATCTGGTCCGCCGTCCAGCGGACCGTGGCGACGGTGGGGATCCCGAGCCGCTCGTAGACCGCGGCGCGCCGCTGGTCGTAGATGCGCGCGGCCACGTTCTCCACGCCGAAGGTCTCCCGGGCCACCCGGGCCGCGATGATGTTGGAGTTGTCACCGCTGCTCACGGCCGCGAAGGCAGAGGCGCGGTCGGTGCCGGCCTCCTGGAGCACCTCGCGGTCGAAGCCGATCCCGGTCACGGTGCGGCCACCGAAGTCGGAGGACAACCGGCGGAACGCCTGCGGGTCGGCGTCGATGACGGACACCGAGTGCCCGGCAGTGTCGAGGGCCTCGGCAAGGGTGGACCCCACCCGCCCGCACCCCATGATCACGATGTGCACGGCGTCCAGCGTGCCACATCCGGCGTGGGCTCTGCGCACGGCCGCGTGCCGGGGCCCTAGCATCGTGGCCCGTGACGGACCTCGGCGACTCGTTCAAGCGGATCCTGGTCGGCCGGGCCATGCGCTCGGACCGGCTGGCCGAGACGCTGCTGCCGAAGCGCATCGCGCTCCCGGTGTTCGCGAGCGACGCGCTGTCTTCGGTGGCCTACGCCCCCGACGAGATCTTCCTGACCCTCTCGGTGGCCGGCCTGACGGCCTACGCGTTCTCCTGGCAGATCGGGCTCGCGGTCGTCGTCGTCATGCTCACCGTGGTCACTTCGTACCGGCAGACCGTGCACGCCTACCCGAGCGGAGGCGGGGACTACGAGGTGGCCACGGTCAACCTCGGCCGCAACTCCGGGCTGGTGGTCGCCAGCGCCCTGCTCGTGGACTACGTCCTGACGGTGGCGGTGTCCGTGTCGTCCGGGGTGCAGAACGCGGCGGCCGCCGTCCCGTGGGTGCAGGGCCGCGAGGTCTACGTCGCCGTGGTCCTGGTGCTGCTGCTCATGGCAGCCAACCTTCGGGGGGTGCGCGAGTCCGGCGCCCTCTTCGCGATCCCGACGTACGGCTTCATGGTCGGGGTCATCGGGATGGCGCTGTACGGGCTGTTCCGGGACTTCCGCGGCGACCTGCCGCTGGCGGAGAGCTCGATCTACACGCTCAAGCCCGAAGCGGTGCTGAGCAACGGGTTCACCGGTTTCGCCGCCGCGTTCCTGCTCATGCGCGCGTTCTCGTCCGGCTGCGCCGCCCTCACCGGCGTCGAGGCGATCAGCAACGGCGTCCCGGCCTTCCGGCGGCCGAAGAGCAAGAACGCGGCGACCACGCTGCTGCTGCTGGGCGTGATCGCCGTGTCCATGCTCATGGCGATCATCGAGCTGGCCAACCGGATGAAGCTGCGGTTCGCCGAGGACCCAGCCACCCAGCTGCTGCTCGACGGCAAGCCGGTCGGGGACTCGTACACGCAGAACACGGTGATCGGGCAGCTGTCCAAGGCGGTGTTCACCGGGTTCCCGATCGGCTTCTACTGGGTGACCGCGGTGACCGCGATCATCCTGGTGCTCGCCGCCAACACGGCGTTCAACGGGTTCCCGGTGCTGGGGTCGGTGCTGGCCCGCGACGGCTACCTGCCGCGCCAGCTGCACACGCGCGGCGACCGGCTGGCCTTCAGCAACGGCATCATCCTGCTGGCCGGGTTCGCGCTCGTGCTCATCGTCGCCTTCGACGCGCAGGTGACCCGGCTCATTCAGCTGTACATCGTCGGCGTCTTCGTGTCCTTCACGCTCAGCCAGCTGGGCATGGTGCGGCACTGGAACCGGCTGCTGCGGACCGAGACCCACGAGGCGGCCCGGCGGCACATGGTGCGCTCACGGGCCATCAACGCGTTCGGCCTGGTCATGACCGGCACCGTGCTCATCGTCGTGCTGGCCACCAAGTTCGTCCGGGGCGCCTGGATCGCGATCCTCGCGATGGCCGTCATCTTCGTGGTGATGCAGGGCATCCGGCGGCACTACGTGCTGGTGGCGGAGGAGCTCGCGCTCACCGAGGACGAGACGACGGCGCTGCCCAGCCGCATCCACGCCGTCGTCCTGGTGTCCAAGCTGCACAAGCCGGCCATGCGGTCACTGGCGTACGCGCGTGCCTCGCGGCCGGCCACGCTCGAGGCGCTCACCGTCAACGTCGAGCCGAGCGACACGGCCGCGCTGCAGGAGGAGTGGGAGCGCCGCCAGATCCCGGTGCCGCTGCGGGTCCTCGACTCGCCGTACCGGGAGGTCACCCGCCCGATCGTCGACTACGTGCGCGCCATCCGGCGGCAGAGCCCCCGGGACATCGTCGACGTGTACGTGCCCGAGTACGTCGTGGGCCGGTGGTGGGAGACGCTGCTGCACAACCAGAGCGCGCTGCGGCTGAAGACCCGGCTGCGGTTGACCCCTGGCGTCGTCGTCGTCTCGGTGCCGTACCAGCTGCGCTCGTCCGCCGCGGCGGCCGACCGGCCCGAGGACTTCGGCGCGGGAGCAGTGCGCCGTGGCGAGCCGCGCGCGGCCGTGGCCGAGCAGACCGTCGAGGACGTCGTGGAACGGGAGAGCCGGCCCTGAGCGCCACCGAGGACCTGGTCGGGGCCGAGCTCACGCTCGACGTCGGCCCGGTCGCCCACGGTGGGCACTGCGTGGCCCGGCACGACGGCCGGGTGGTCTTCGTCCGGCACGCGCTGCCCGGTGAACGGGTGCGGGCCGTGGTCACCGACGGGGCGGCGACCTCGCGGTTCCTGCGCGCGGACGCTGTCGAGGTGCTGGCGGCCGCACCCGACCGGGTCGCCCCCCGGTGCCCGCACGCGGGCCCGGGCGGCTGCGGTGGCTGCGACTTCCAGCACGTCTCGCTGGCCGCCCAGCGTCGGCTCAAGGCCGCCGTCGTGGCGGAGCAGCTGCAGCGACTGGCCGGGATCGAGCGGGCCGTCGAGGTGGAGCCGGTCGCCGGGGACGACGACGGGCTGGGCTGGCGGACCCGGGAGCGGTTCGCGGTCGACCCCGCCGGTTGGGCCGGGCTGCGCCGGCACCGCTCGCACGAGGTGCTGCCGCTCGGCTCCTGTCCGCTGTGCCATCCGCTGGTGGCCGAGACCGGGGTGCTGGACCGGACCTGGCCGGGTGTGGCTGAGCTCGAGGTGGCCGTCTCGGTGTCGACGGGGGAGCAGGTGGTGCTCGCCGACGGAGCCCCGACCGGGCGGAGCCGGCTGACCGAGCGGGCCGCCGGTCGGGACTGGCGGGTCACCGGGCGCGGCTTCTGGCAGGTCCACCCGGGGGCGGCCGACGCCCTCGTCGGCGCGGTCCGGTCGCTGGCCGCGCCGGCCGCGGGGGAGCACGTCGTCGACCTGTACGCCGGCGTGGGCCTGTTCGCCGGGGCGCTGGCCGAGGACGTCGGACCCGGCGGCCGGGTGGACGCCGTCGAGTCGGCGCTGGGCGCCGTGCGGGACGCGCGCCGCAACCTGCACGACCTGCCCACCGTCCGGCTGCACCACGACCGGGTGGACGGCTGGATGCGGCGCGGGGAGGTCAACCGGTGCGACGTCGTCGTCCTCGACCCACCGCGGACCGGCGCCAAGCGGGACGTGGTCGAGCGGATCGCCCGGCTGCGCCCCCGCGCGGTCGTCTACGTGGCGTGCGACCCGGCTGCGCTGGCCCGGGACGTGGAGACGTTCGGCCGGCTGGGCTGGCAGCTGGCCGGGCTGCGGGCGTTCGACCTGTTCCCGATGACGCACCACGTCGAGTGCGTCGCGCTGCTGACGCGGGACGGTCAGCCCGGCGGTGGGCCGGCCAGCAGCTCGTAGCTGGGGTTGGCCATGGCCAGGTGCCCGTCGGCCTCGCCGACCATCCCCTCGAGCTCCAGCTTGGACCCCGGGGCGATCCCCGCGATGCTGCGGCGCCCGTAGAACAGCACGGTGATGCCGCCCGTGCCGTCCCAGACCTCGACGGCGAGGGCGGGAGCGCCGGAGAGCGGGGTCACCCGCACCGACCGCACCCGGCCCTGGATCCGGGCCCGCTGCCGCCAGGTCAGCTCGACGATCGGGGTGACCCCGTCGCGTCGCGGCGGGGCTGACGGCACCGGCTCCCTGGCCAGGAAGGCGCCGCGGGTGCTGCCCGGCAGCGGCGCTCCCGCGGCCACGGCGACGGCGACCTCCGGTGGCTTCTGCAGCGCGCTGGCCACGTTGAACGGCACGATCGTCGCCGACACGTTGGGGACCTGGCTGACTGCCTGGGCGATGTCGTCAGCCGTGCGGTCGTGCAGCAGCCGGCCGAGCAGCGGGGCGTAGCTGCGCCGCGGCATCAGCAGGGTGACCTCGGAGGTGCCGTCCGCGGCCGCCCGCAACGCCAACGTGAGCGCCGCGTGGATCAGCCGCCGGTCGGGGCACTCGATCAGCTCGAGGGGCACCTCGGCGGCGTCGGTCTCGGTCCACACCTGGCGCAGCCGCTCGGCGTGCAGTCCGTCGATCACGAAGTGCACCGCGTGCAGCTGGGTGGGCTTGAGCGAGCGGGCGTAGCGCAGCGCCCGGATGGTCGCGAGGTCCAGGGAGTCGACGAGGACCAGCACGATGTGGCGGCTGAAGTTGGCGGCCGCCGGTGCCGTCCGGGCCGCCTCGAGCGCCCTGGCCTCGGCCCGGTACTCCCGGTTCAGCCGGATGAGCACCAGGGTGAGGATCGGGAAGAGCAGCACGACCAGCCAGGCGCCCTCGGTGAACTTGGTGACCACGAAGATGACCACCACGAGGACGGAGAGGGTGCCGGAGGCGAGGTTGATCGCCACCTTGCCCTTCCAGCGGCCGGTCCGCTCCCGGTGGAAGTGCTTGGCCATCCCGAAGCCGGCGAAGCTGAACCCGGTGAACACCCCGATCGCGTAGAAGGCGACCAGCTTGTCGACGTGGGCCCTGGTCACCAGCAGCAGCGCGATCGAGGTGGCGGCCAGCACGATGATCCCGTTGGAGAACGCCAGCCGGTGCCCGCGCTTGGTGAGCTGGCGGGGCAGGAACGAGTCCTCGGCCACGAAGCTGGTGAGGAACGGGAACCCGTTGAACGAGGTGTTCGCGCCGGTGTACAGGACGAGCATGGTGGCCAGCTGGACCACGAAGTACATCGCGTGACCGAGCGGCCCGACGCCCAGGACGGCATGGGCCACCTGCGAGATGACCGTGGGCGTCCCCTTGTGGTACGGCATCGCGTGCGTGTAGTGGGCCAGCCAGGAGACGCCGAGGACCAGGCTGCCCAGGATGGTGCTCATCACCACGAGGGTCCTTCGGGCGTTCGGCCCCTCGGGGCTGCGGAAGGCGCCGACCCCGTTCGAGATCGCCTCCAGCCCGGTGAGGGACGAGCCGCCGTTGGCGAACGCACGCAGCAGGTAGAAGACACCGAGGGCTGAGACCAGGGCGGTCGTGCTGCTGACCGGCACCATGCCCGGCTCGTCGGTGGGGTAGCGGGGCAGCTCGCCGAACAGCTCGCGGGCCAGCCCCACGATGATCACCACGGCCATCGACCCGATGAAGAAGTAGGTCGGGAACGCGAACGCCCGGCCGGCCTCGCGGAGCCCCCGCAGGTTGCCGTAGAAGATGAGCACCACGACGCCGACCGTGATCTCGACGGTCCAGTGCGCGAGCGACGGAACCGCCGAGGCCAGCGCCGCTGTCCCGGCCGCCGACTGGACCGCCACCGTGACGATGTAGTCGAGCATGAGCGCGACCGCGGCCACCTGGGCCACGGTTGGGCCGAAGTTGTCCCGCGCCACGACGTACGAGCCGCCGGCCTTGGTGTAGACCATGACGACCTCGCGGTACGACAAGGTCACCAGCAGCAGCACGCCGAGGATCACGCCGGTGAGCGGCATCAGGATGGTGAACGCGGCGATCCCGAAGATCGGCAGCAGCACGAGGAGCATCTCCTCGGAGCCGTACGCCGAGGAGGAGATGCAGTCCGAGGACAGCACGCCGAGGGCCAGCGGCTTGGACAGCCGCTCCTCCTGCAGCTGCTCGTTGACCAACGGCGGGCCCAGCAACAGGCACTTGGCCCGGTAGCTCCATGATTCCCGGACGACGGACTGGGTGGCGATCTGCAGCGGTAGGACCGCCTGTTGTTCCGGGCTCATGGTCGCCAGCCTAGGTTCGCCCCCGTCCCCTCCCCCCCCCGCAGGAAGGTGCCCTTCTGTGCGCACTGCCGCACAAAGCCACCCTTCATCCCGCCCACGCAGTGCCCAGCTGGGCTCATCCGCCCGCCGCTGCCCGGCGCCGAGGGGTTTCGTCGTCGTCCATGAAGGGTGGACATGTGCGGTGACAGGCACAGAAGGGCACCTTCATGCAGAAGGAGAGGGGGGATGTATCTTGACATCGAGATAGTTGTGCACGAGATACTGGGCGGCGCGGGTCGGCTGGGGCAGGATGGCGGCACATGGGAGACGGGAGTCTGCGGTGAGCATCGACAGCTTCGGGAGCAAGGGGTCGCTGCAGGTCGGCGACGCGACGTACGAGATCCACCGCCTCGGTGCCGTCCCGGGGGCACAGCGACTGCCCTACAGCCTCAAGGTGCTGCTGGAGAACCTGCTGCGGACCGAGGACGGCGTGAACATCACGGCCGACCACGTCCGGGCGCTCGCCGGCTGGGACCCCACGGCCGAGCCGGCCACCGAGATCCAGTTCACCCCCGCTCGCGTGATCATGCAGGACTTCACCGGCGTCCCCTGCGTCGTCGACCTGGCCACCATGCGTGAGGCGGTCCGCGACCTCGGTGGTGACCCGTCCCGGATCAACCCGCTGGCCCCAGCCGAGCTGGTCATCGACCACTCGGTCATCGCCGACGTGTTCGGCCGCGACGACGCCTTCGAGCGCAACGTCGAGCTCGAGTACGGTCGCAACCGGGAGCGCTACCAGTTCCTGCGCTGGGGGCAGGGCGCCTTCGACGAGTTCAAGGTGGTGCCGCCCGGCACCGGGATCGTGCACCAGGTCAACATCGAGTACCTGGCCCGGGTGGTCATGGTCCGCGACGGCCGGGCCTACCCCGACACCTGCGTGGGCACCGACTCGCACACCACCATGGTCAACGGCCTCGGCGTGCTCGGCTGGGGCGTCGGCGGCATCGAGGCGGAGGCGGCCATGCTCGGCCAGCCGGTCTCGATGCTGATCCCACGGGTGGTCGGCTTCAAGCTGACCGGCCAGCTACCCGAGGGGACCACGGCCACCGACCTGGTGCTCACGATCACCGAGATGCTGCGCCGGCACGGGGTGGTCGGCAAGTTCGTCGAGTTCTACGGCAGCGGCGTCGGCGCCGTGCCGCTGGCGAACCGGGCCACCATCGGCAACATGAGCCCCGAGTACGGCTCGACCGCTGCGACCTTCCCCATCGACGACGAGACCATCCGCTACCTGGAGCTCACCGGCCGGTCCGCGGAGCAGGTCGCGCTCATCGAGGCGTACGCCCGCGAGCAGGGGCTGTGGCACGACCCGGACCACGAGCCGGACTACTCCGAGTACCTCGAGCTGGACCTGTCCACCGTCGAGCCGTCCATCGCCGGGCCGAAGCGCCCGCAGGACCGGATCCGGCTGGCCGACGCGGCCGCCGCCTTCCGCACCGCTGTCGTCGACTACACCGACGGCGCGGTGTCCAAGCCGACCCCGGTGACGACGCCCGAGGGCGCCACCTACGAGCTGGACCACGGCGCCGTGGTGATCGCGGCCATCACCTCCTGCACCAACACCAGCAACCCGTCGGTGATGATCGGCGCCGCGCTGCTGGCCAAGAAGGCGGTCGAGCGCGGCCTCACCCGCAAGCCGTGGGTGAAGACCACGCTGGCGCCCGGCTCGAAGGTCGTCAGCGACTACTACGACCGGGCCGGCCTCACCCCGTACCTCGACAAGCTGGGCTTCAACCTGGTCGGCTACGGCTGCACGACGTGCATCGGCAACAGCGGCCCGCTGATCGACGAGGTCAGCGCCGCCGTCAACCAGGCCGACCTCGCGGTCGCCGCCGTGCTGTCCGGCAACCGGAACTTCGAGGGTCGGATCAACCCGGACGTGAAGATGAACTACCTGGCGTCGCCGCCGCTCGTGGTCGCCTACGCCCTCGCCGGGACCATGAACCTCGACCTGCTGGGCGACCCGCTGGCCCACGACCCGGACGGCGCGCCGGTCTACCTGCGCGACCTGTGGCCGAGCCCGCAGGAGGTCCAGGACGTCATCGAGTCGGCGGTGCGGGCCGACATGTTCGCCAGTGACTACGCCGACGTCTTCGCCGGCGACGAGCGCTGGCGGTCGCTGCCCACCCCCACGGGCAACACCTTCGACTGGGCCGACGACTCGACCTACGTGCGCAAGCCGCCGTACTTCGACGGCATGGGCCGCGAGCCGCAGCCGGTCACCGACATCGCCGGGGCCCGGGTGCTGGCCCGGCTGGGCGACTCGGTCACCACCGACCACATCAGCCCGGCCGGCGCGATCAAGGCGGACAGCCCGGCCGGCCGCTACCTCGCCGAGCACGGCGTGGACCGCAAGGACTTCAACTCCTACGGGTCGCGCCGGGGCAACCACGAGGTCATGATCCGAGGCACCTTCGCCAACATCCGGCTGCGCAACCAGCTGCTGGACGGCGTGGAGGGCGGCTTCACCCGAAACCTGCTCACCGGCGAGCAGGACACCATCTACGACGCCGCCCAGGCCTACGCGCAGGCCGGCGTCCCGCTGGTGATCCTGGCCGGCAAGGAGTACGGCTCCGGCTCCTCCCGCGACTGGGCCGCCAAGGGCACCGCGCTGCTCGGCGTGCGCGCCGTGATCGCCGAGTCGTACGAGCGGATCCACCGCAGCAACCTGATCGGGATGGGCGTGCTGCCGCTGCAGTACCCCGCCGGGCAGAGCGCCGCCAGCCTCGGGCTCAGCGGAACGGAGACCTTCTCGATCGCCGGGGTGACCGCGCTGAACGAGGGGACGACGCCTCGCACGGTGGCCGTGCAGGCGGTGGGGGCGGACGGTTCGTCGGTCCGGTTCGACGCGGTGCTGCGCATCGACACGCCGGGTGAGGCCGACTACTACCGCAACGGCGGCATCCTGCAGTACGTGCTGCGCAGCCTGCTGGCCTGACGCCGTCCGGCACTAGGCTCGCCGCCGTGCCGCTCGTCGCCGGGATCGACTCGTCCACCCAGTCCGTCAAGGTCGTCGTCCGCGACGCTGAGACCGGGGCGTTCGTGCGCACCGGCCGGGCGCCCCACCCGGACGGCACGGAGTGTCCGCCGCAGGCCTGGTGGGAGTCGCTGGCCGAGGCGTCGGCCGGGCTGCTCGACGACGTCGCCGCGGTGTCGGTCGCCGGCCAGCAGCACGGCATGGTGGCCCTGGACGCCGACGGCGAGCCGGCCCGCCCGGCGCTGCTGTGGAACGACACCCGCAGCGCCCCGGACGCAGCCGACCTGGTGGCCGAGGGCGGGGGACCGGCGGAGTGGGCGCGGGCGGTGGGCTCGGTGCCGGTCGCCAGCTTCACCGTGACCAAGCTGCGCTGGCTGGCCCGGCACGAGCCGGACCTCGCGGCCCGGGTCGAACGCGTGCTGCTGCCGCACGACTGGCTGACCTGGCGGCTGGCCGGCCGCCCCGACGAGCCGACCACCGACCGCGGCGACGCCTCGGGCACCGGCTACTGGTCGCCCGCGACGGGGGAGTACCGCCCGGACCTGCTTCGGCTGGCGTTCGGCCGTGACGTCGCGGTGCCGCGGGTCGCCGCTCCGGCCGAGGTGGTCGGCGAACTGCCCGGCGGGGTGCTGCTGGCCCCCGGCTCCGGCGACAACATGGGCGCCGGGCTGGGGCTGGGACTGGTCCCCGGCGACGTCGTCGTCTCGCTGGGCACCTCGGGGACCGCGTTCGCGGTCTCGGAGGTGCCGGCTGCCGACGTGTCGGGAGCCGTCGCGGGGTTCGCCGACGCCACCGGGCGGTACCTGCCCCTGGTCGCCACGCTCAACGCCGCCCGGGTGCTCGCCGCCGGGGCTCGGCTGCTCGGCGTCGACCTGGATAGGTTCGGCGACCTGGCGCTGCGCGCCGAGGCCGGCGCGGGCGGGTTGGTGCTGCTGCCGTACCTCGATGGCGAGCGGACGCCGAACCTGCCCGATGCCACCGGCAGCCTGCACGGCATCACCCGGGACAACCTCACCCCGCAGAACGTGGCCAGGGCGTGCGTCGAGGGCATGCTGTGCGGCCTGGCCGACGCCATCGACGCGCTGGTGGCCGTGGGCGTCCGGCCGCAGCGGGTGCTGCTGATCGGCGGCGCCGCGGCCTCCGCCGCGGTGCGAGCGGTCGCCCCCGCGCTGTTCGGCCTGCCGGTGCAGGTACCCCCGCCGAGTGAGTACGTGGCCGACGGCGCGGCGCGGCAGGCGGCCTGGGTCCTGCTCGGCGGTGCCCAGCCACCGGCCTGGCCGGTCGAGGGCACCGAGGTCGTCGAGGCCGCCGCGACCCCGCAGGTGCGGGCGGCCTACGCGGCCGCGCGCGGGGCGCTGCACGGCGGGGCATGACCCGCGTCCCGCCCGGCTGGCCGGCCGAGGTTCCCCCGCCGGACGCCCCGGACTGGGAGCGTCGGGCGGCCGGCTGGCTGCTCGACCTGTGCCCGCCCGAGTTCCGCGGGTACGAGGTGCTGACCCGGCAGAACCGGCTGCTCGCCTACCTGGCCGCCCACCAGGTGGACGCCGCGATCGCCGGGGTCAGGTCCGCGCTGGCCTCGGTGCGGGCGGACCTGCGCGACGTCCTGTCCCCGCCGGCCATGGGGGAGGCGATCGACGTGCTGGAACGGGAGGGGGCCCGGCTGGAGGGGGTTCGCCGCTCGGTGGCGCTCGTGCAGGAGGCGTTGGCCGGCACCCGCCGACCGCCCCGGCTTTAGCCAGCTGAACCGTTCGTAACGGAATTGTTACCGGTTTGCGTCCCCAGAGGTTGCTCAATCCTCTTGAACCGGCGGCTCGGGGTGCATATGTTGCGGCTGACAACATTCGTGGTGAACGGGGACCGAACCGCGGGAACGGGATCCACACGTGCTCACAGATCCACTCGAGCGGGCCCACCCGTCACGGTACGAACCTCGTCAGGAAAGGATTCGGGTCATATGAGGAAGAACGCACTCGTCGCTGTCGCCGGTCTCTCGGTCGCAGCGCTCGGACTGGCTGCCTGTGGCAGCAGCAGCAGTGGTGGCGGGGGGACCAGCGCCTCGGCCTCCGCGACCGGCAAGGCGGCGTACGTCGGCGTGATCCTGCCCGACACCGCTTCGTCGTCCCGCTGGGAGAACAACGACCGGCCGTACCTCGAGGCCGCCTTCAAGGCCGCCGGTGTGAAGTACGACATCCAAAACGCCCAGGGCGACAAGGCGAAGTTCCAGACCATCGCCGACGGCATGCTCAACGAGGGTGTCAACGTCCTCATGATCGTCAACCTGGACAGCCCCACGGGTGCGGCCGTGGAGGCGAAGGCCAAGGCCCAGGGCGTCGCGACCATCGACTACGACCGGCTGACGCTGGGCGGCGGGGCGTCGTACTACGTCTCGTTCGACAACGTCGCAGTCGGCACGGCTGAGGGCACCGGCCTGGTGAAGTGCATGCAGGCCCTGGGCAAGAAGACCGGCAACGTCGTCCTGCTCAACGGCTCGCCGACCGACAACAACGCGACCCTGTTCAAGCAGGGCTACGAGAAGGTCATCAAGGACGCCGGCTACACAGTCGTCGCCGACCAGTCGGTCCCCGACTGGGACAACACCAAGGCCGGCACGATCTTCGAGCAGATCTTCGCCGCGCAGAAGGGCAAGATCGACGGAGTTGACGCCGCCAACGACGGCCTCGGCGGTGCCGTGGTCGCCGTGCTCGCCCGCAACGGCCTCGCCGGCAAGGTCCCGGTGACCGGCCAGGACGCGACCGACCCGGGTCTGCAGCGTGTGCTGCTGGGCACCCAGTGCGTGACCGTCTACAAGGCGATCAAGAAGGAGGCTGACGCGGCGTCTGCGCTGGCCATCGCGCTGGCCAAGGGCGACACCCAGCAGGCTGACACGCTGGCGACTGGGACTGTGCAGGACACCCAGACCAACCAGCCGGTCAAGTCCGTGCTGCTGACCCCGGTGGGGATCTACCCGGAGAACGTGAAGGACGTCGTGGCTGACGGCTTCACGACTGCGGCCAAGCTGTGCACCACCGTCGAGCTCAAGGCGGCGTGCACGAAGTACGGGGTCTCCTGACCCGATAGTCCGGTAGGGGTGGGCCCCCGCGGGCGGGCCCCCCCAACCGCGGGCAAAAACCCCCGGCCCCCACGCCAACCCGACAGCGAGGGGCACCCAGGTCCGCGGGAAATGCAGCGCCC
>JBBSAJ010000019.1:0-45525 GCA_038252405.1 Actinomycetes bacterium
CCGTCCTTGCCTACAACACGCACGGCACGCACGGCCCGAACGGTCCACTCTGCGCGGACTACCTCCACGTCCAGTACCCCCTACCACCCGTACCTGGCTGCGTACTCGGCCGCTATCCGCCGCGCCCATGAAGTGCCGTTCCTGGGCGGGCGGGTGCTCCGGCAGGATGTACCCGTGATCACGGGGACGGGGAGTCGGCTGCTTGTCGGCCAGGTACTGCGGGTGCTCGCGGTTGGGTCTGGGGTCGCTCTGGGCCTGTTTGTCTGGGCCATTTCGTTCCACCTTCCGTTTGTGGGTCGGCCCCAGCTCGAGGTGTTGGCCATGTTGCTGGTGCTGGGCGTGGTGTCTGCGCGAGCTGTCCCGGGGGTTCGGTGGGGTAGCGCACTCACCGGGGTGCTTGCGCCGGCCTCGGCCTTCGTCGCGGCGGAGTCGGTGTACTGGGTCGTCCACCACCTGTGGCAGCGCGGCCTTGGTGCGTCGGTGCCGGTTTCGGGAAGCCGTCTGCTGCTCTACGCCGCTGTGGGCGTGGCGGCGTGGGCGGTCACGGCGGTGCTGCTGCGGGTCAGCGACGGGCTGCTGCCCGGAACGGCCACCCGTCTGCCCGAACCGGCCAGCCGGTCGGTGCGCCGGGCGGCTGTGCGGGCGGTTGCGGTGACGGCCGGGACGTGGGTGGGCGTCGGACTGTCCACGGTGACCTGGCTTGTGGTGGGGCAGCTCGCGGGAGGCCGGTATCGCTTCGCCGAGAGTGTGTACGTGTCGTCGATGAGGGGACTGGCGGTGAACCTCCTCGTGTCAGCGCTGGTGGTCCTTGCCGTGTCCAGGCCGCCTGGGCTGGGTGTCCGTGACTCCGTCTTCCTGGTTGGCGCGGGACTGGTTGCATTCCCCCTGTACCTACTGCCGCAGGCGCTGCTCGGTGACTACCGCCCTTCCCAGCCTCTGGCCATCACGATCGTGATCGCGCTCGTTGGTGGCCTCACCGCGGGCATCTGGGCGACCCGCCCACGCCAGCCGAACACGCTCGAGGAACCGGGTGTCACGGTGGGCTGACAAGGCCAGCCAACGCCACACGACCGACGCAGAGGACCGACCGCTACGTGCCGTTGAAGGGCGCATCACTTGGAGCGCAAGAGCCGGCAATCGGTGCGGCCGGCGAGCCGTTCGGCCCTGCCGGCGGCAGGCAGGTCGTGGGATGGTTCCTGCGATTGTGCGGTGGGCACCGGTGATGGGGTGGCTGGAATGGGTGAGAACGGCGGGGTCGACCAGCGAGTGGAGTTGCTCGGCTTCCGGCTGGGGGGCGGGTGGCGAGCCATGATGTCGAACCTGCTCCGCAGGTCCTTGTTCCCGACAGCGGCGCTTGGGCTGGTTGCGGCTGGCCTGGCCAGCTGCTCATCGACCTCCGCCGGAACGCCGACCTCGACCACCGCGGCCGTCACCGCGAGTCCCAGTGCATCACTGGCACTGAGCACCGTGTCGTATTGCGTGGGGTCCTCCCCACAGCATCCGACCGGGTCCACCGTGACGGTTCACTTCCTGCGCGGGTCGCAGGCACTCGGTGAACCGAGCATCCAAGTACCCATGTGGGTGTCGGTGGAGGTTCCCCCTGGGGACTTTCGCGTGGTGGTCGACGGGACGACACAGTTCAGCGGCTCCACCGCACCCGGGCAGACCGTCAAGGGCTCGATGGGCCAAGACTGCCCCGGTTAGCACCGGGGTCGTGGCGGCATCCCCTGGGTAATCGCGCCGACGTGCCGTTTGGTGGCGCCTGTCGCGGGTCCCCTGCAAGTATGTGGCGGTGAGTCGATCATCCAGCCGGGGTTGGTGGAGGAGGCCTGTGGACCCGTCCGCGGGGCCTGAGCTGGTTCTCCGTGATGACCCTGACGAGGCGGCGCGCCGATCCGCCGCGCGTGCTCTGGCGGACGCTGTGCGCCCTCGCGACGGGTCGATCTTCGTCGAGCTCGGTGACCGCCACCCTGAGGTCGCTGAGTTGCTGATCCGCGCCCGGACCCTTCCCATGCAGGGCGACAAGACCGGAGTCGTGTGGGCCGGTCCGTCCCGGGTCGACGGAGTGTGGACGTGGTTGGTCGACGCATTGCCGTTCGCTAGTTATGTAGAAGTCCGCGACGGACTGGACGATTCAGACCCGCTCGTGCTCGTCGCAGATGACTCGCTGTTCTCTATGTCCGTGTGGGGGCCCGTGGAACGGGACGATCTTCGGAGCTGGCTCACCCAATCCTGACGCGCGCACCGACGTGGCGATGATGGGCTGGTGACAGCCAAGGTACCTACGGATCCGGAGGTGGGCTGGGTGCGTCGAAGGACCGTGCAAGCACGGGTGCTGCTGTGCGTGGCCTGCGTTGCCTGGCTGCTGGCTGCCTGCGGCGGAGCCGACGTGTCAGGCTCCACCCCCCAAGGATCCATCAGCCCCACGGCCAGTCCAAGCCGGATCACCCCGTCCTACGCACGCGCGGACCTGGAGCGGGAGCTGGCCACGGCACCGGTCCTGCCGGGTGCGACCGAAGCCGGTCGGTCCCCCACCCCGGCCCTGGATGACACCCCGCCGAGGGACCTGCGGGTCGACTTGAACCGGTGGTGGACCGCCCCCGGTTCCGTTGCCCACGCACTGGAGTATCTGAAGGCGCATCCGCCGTCAGGGGCAGAGGTCGACGGGACAGGAACGCGCAGCCAGCCTGGACAGCCATCCGTCTACAGCATCATGTACGGGCACCCTGCGGAGGCCCTTCCGATGCTCGAGATCGATGTGACCGCGTACAGGGACAGTGTGGCTGTCCGCGCCAACGTCCAGGACAGTGGATTTTCCAGCTGACCGATCCCAACCCCATGACAGCCAACGCCCAAGATCAAACGTCCGCCCCGATGTGCCGATCCAGCGCGGGTCATCCGGCATTCGGCATCACGTCATCGGGCATGCTGTTCGGGTGGCAGAGCACGCGGCCGTGAACCTTCGCCTCCCCAGGCCCGACGACGAGTCGACCGTGGCTCTAGCTCAGATCGAACTTGCCGCGGACGACTTCGAGTTCGCCTTTCAGGACCCAGACGAACCCTGGACTTCCTACGTGGATCGCGTCGAGAAGCAGAGCCGGGGGGTCGACGTGGCGCCCGGACAGGTTCCGGCAACATTCTTGCTCGCCGTAGCCGATGGCGAGATCGTCGGTCGGGTATCGATCCGCCATGAATTGAACGACTATCTCGAACGATTTGGCGGTCACATCGGCTACGCGGTACGTCCTGCGTACCGGCGACACGGCTACGCCACCGCCATCCTGCGTGAAGCGCTCGACATCGTCCGCCCGCTGGGGTTGACGCGCGTTCTCCTGATCTGTGATGACTCGAACGCCGCGTCGATCCGAACGATCGAGTCCTGCGGGGGCGTCCTGGAGCGCATTGACACATCCAGCGATGCTGAGCCAACACGCCGCTACTGGATCGACCTAACCGAACGTAACCGTTAGCTCGTCGCGAAGACGACCCGCACAGACGTGCCGATTCAGGGCGGGTGCTCCTAGAGCAGGGCCGGTATGTCTGAGAGGTCCGACACGCAGGTGTGCGCCTGTCGACGAAGTTCCGGCAGTGTGTGCGGGGCGAGTGTGCGGGGCGCTTCTTCGGCGAGCACGACCAGGGCGAAGCCGTAGTTGCGGGCACCAGTGAGTTCACTGCTTCCACCGTCGCCGACGAACACGGACCGTTCGGACATTGCCCCCAGCTGGCTCAGGATGGCGCCGTAGGCGGCTGGTTCGGGCTTGAGGTGTCCGATGAGGTGGGAGAACGCCACGGCATCGGCAGCACCGGCCAGCGGCGATTCGGGCCAGGTCCGGATCTCCATCGCGTGCGTGTTGCTCAGCACACCCACCCGCAGTCCGCGCCGGCGCAGCCCATCGAGCGTCGACAACGCCGAGGGATGAGGTGAGCGCAGTGCGGCGCGGCGCGTCAGGTCCCAGTCGGCGCGGATGGTCCTAAGCATCGATTCGGAGCAGGGCTGGCCCAGGTCCGAGGAGACGGTGGCCACCCAGTCGATCTCCGGGTCGCGGCCGTGCGCACCAGGCCCGGCCGCACCTGACTCCAGGACCGGCTCGAACTCCCCCCAGCGTTGCCGCAGTTCGGTCTCGTCGACACCGGTCAGGGCTGCGAGCCAGCCGATCCGATCCACACCACCCGGGTAGGTCCCCGGGTGCGCCAACGTGTACAGCAGGTCGAACACGACCGCGTCCAACGGTTGTGACCCCCCAACACCCACCCTCCAACGCTATCGAGCCGGAGCGCCGATGCGGTGCGCCGGCCGTGGCGCCCGGTCCGGCACCATGTGGGTCGTGACCGAGAGTGCTGCGAGCGGAGCCGGGGAGCGCGTCGCGGCGTTCTCGCGTCTGCCGCCGCGGCTGCAGTACGCGGTCGAGAGGCTGGTGGGTGGGGTGGAGGGGTTCACCCCGACCGGGCAGGGTGAACGGCTCGGCGCGGTGGTCGGCATGGTCGCCGGTCGCGCCGGGGTTGGGTTGTTCGTCAAGGGGGTGCCGGCAGGCCACCCGGCGGCCGGGGACTACCAGGTCGAGGCGCGGGTCGGCGCGGTCCTCCCGGCGGGCGTGCCCAGCCCGGCGTTGCGGCTGGTCGAGGAGGCCGACGGGTGGCTGCTGCTCGGCTTCGACCCGGTGATCGGGCGCACCCCGACCGAGCCGTGGACGGCCGCGGAGCTGGCGGCGGCGCTGGACGTCCTCGCGGTCACCGCGCAGCTGCTGAACCCGGCCCCGCCGGTGCTGGTCCCGACGGTGGCGCAGCGGATGGCGGGCCGCTGCCAAACCTGGCGGGCGCTGCTCACCCACGGCCACCACGGCCCGGTGGACCGCAGCGGCCTGGGGTCCTTCGAGCGGGCCCACCTGTCGCGGCTGGCCGACCTGGAGGAAAACTGGGCGACCGCGGCGAGCGCAGACGCGCTGCTGCACTTCGACCTACGCCACGACAACTGGCTGCTCACCGACGCCGGGCAGATCATGGTCGTGGACTGGGGCCGGGCCTGCCTCGGCGCGCCGTGGGTGGACCTGGTCTGCCTGCTGCTGGAGTCCGACCTCGGCCCCCACGACCCGCAGCAGCTGTTCACCAACCACCCGCTGGCCCGTGGCGTCGACGCTGAGGCGGTGGATGGGTTCCTCGCCGCGCTGGCCAGCTACTGGACCCACGCCGCGGCGCTGCCCCTCGGCGGCACCCCGTGGATCCGCGCCCGGCAGGAACGCTCCCGGCAAGCGACCCTGGCCTGGCTCGCCCACCGCTGGTCTTAGACACCGCCAGGCTCGGCCGAGGTGTGCACGGCCCGGTGATTCGGATGGCGGGCCGGTCACGTCCCGTCGCGGTGGGTGTGCCGATGCGCCACTGGCCGTCGCAGGTGCACGGGCGACGGTAGTTTGCCCAGGTGGTTGCCCTACGGCGGATGAGCGAAGCCGATCTGCCGACCGTCGCCAGGTGGATGGCCGAGCCGCACGTGGCCCGCTGGTGGACCCCGGACACCACCGCCGAGGCGCAACTCGACAAGTACCGCGAACGCATCAAGACAGGCGGGGCCACCACCATGCTGATCGCCAGCGACCAGGGCCGACCGGTCGGCTGGGCTCAGTGGTACCGCTGGGCCGACTATCCCGCCACAGCCCAGGCGATGCAGGCGCTCGGCGGCGAGGCCGGCATCGACTATGCGATCGGCGACCCCACGGCCGTGGGCCACGGAATCGGGACCGAGCTGGTCGCCGCGTTGGTGCACGAAGTCCGCCGCTGCACCGGACCGGCCGGACTGCTGGTGGCCCCGGACGCCACCAACACCTCTTCCCGGCGGGTCCTGGAGAAGAACGGCTTCACGCTGGTGTCCATCAGGCCGATCGCCACCGAACCGAGCGACGCACCGATGGCCATCTACCGACTGGCGCCCTGACCACCAACGACGAGACATGCGCCCGCGACGTGCCGTTCCAGGGCGCATCGGGGGTCTGCTACCGCTCGGGTTGTCATCTCTTCGGTGGGGGAGGGCGCCCCCTCATTGGGTGGGGGGGATTGTTGACCCACCCGCGGGCACAGACGGCTAGAGCAGTGGCCACGGCGGCGGGGCCCCCGCGCGTGTCGATCGAGCAGCTGGCTGATGCTCCGCTGGTCGGGCCAGTCGCTGGGTGGAGCTGCGCGTTCATGGCTCCGAGTCGCGGTAGCGCGAGCGCAATGGCTGACCGGCAGTGTCCCTTGGTGCCCTTCAGGTATTCCACGGCCACGCTCAGCCAGCCGTGCCGTGGAAGCGAAATGTAATGCCGTCGATCTGGGCCTTCTGGGGTCGTCCGAGGTGTTCTCGCTGGTCAGGGACTTGGAGCGGGTGACCGGGATCGAACCGGCATGGCCAGCTTGGAAGGCTGGGGCTCTGCCATTGAGCTACACCCGCGCAGGCGCACACCCGTCGTCGGGCCGCACCGGCGTCCTCTAGAGTAAGGGGTGCGCTGCGGGGCGTAGCGTAGTGGCTAGCGCGCCTGCTTTGGGGGCAGGAGATCGGGAGTTCGAGTCTCCCCGCCCCGACCAACCCGTTGCATCGCCGTCAGCCCGGCTGGCGGCGCGTCCTGCACCGACTCCGAGGAGACGTACGACCGTGAAGAGCGCTGTCGAGACCCTGACCCCAACCCGGGTCAAGCTGACCGTCGAGGTCCCCTTCGACGAGCTCAAGCCGAGCCTGGACGCCGCCTATCGCCGGATCGCCGGCCAGGTCAGCATCCCCGGGTTCCGCAAGGGCAAGGTCCCGGCAGCGATCATCGACCAGCGGGTCGGCCGTGGTGCGGTCCTCGACGAGGCGGTCAACGAGCACCTGCCCAAGGCCTACACCGCGGCCGCGCAGGAGCACGGGGTCAAGGCCCTCGGGCAACCCGACGTCGACGTCACCGAGTTCGCTGACGGCGAGCAGCTCACCTTCACTGCCGAGGTGGACGTCCGGCCGGAGATCAAGCTGCCGGACTACGACGGACTCGAGGTCACCGTCGACGACGCTGAGGTCACCGACGTCGACGTCGACGACCAGCTGACCAGCCTGGCGGCCCGGTTCGCCTCGCTCACCCCCGTCGAGCGGCCGGTCGAGGACGGCGACTTCGTCACCATCGACCTGTCCGCGACCCACGAGGGGCACGCGGTCGAGGATGCCACGGCCTCCGGGATGTCCTACGAGGTCGGCAGCGGCACGCTGCTCGAGGGCCTGGACGCCGCCATCGTCGGCCTGTCGGCGGGGGAGTCGGCCCAGTTCACTGACCGGCTGCGGGCCGGCGACCACGCCGACGAGGACGTCGACGTCGAGGTGACCGTCACCGCGGTCAAGGTGCGCAACATGCCGGAGCTGGACGACGACTTCGCGCAGCTGGCCAGCGAGTTCGACACCCTGGACGAGCTCACGGGCGACCTGCGGCGGCGGCTGGCCGACTACAAGAAGGTCCAGCAGGGCATCCAGGCCCGCGACCGGGCGCTGCAGAAGCTGCTGTCCCTCGTCGAGGTGCCGCTGCCCGAGGCCCTCGTCCAGGCCCAGATCGACAGCCACTTCCAGGACGGTCACGGGGACGACGAGCACCACGCCGCGTACGACGAGCAGGTCCGTGAGGGGCTGGCCGCGCAGTTCGTCCTGGACGACGTCGCGGTCAAGGAGGAGCTGTCCGTCGGCGAGGGCGAGCTGAGCGAGTACATCGTCGCGAACGCCCAGCAGTACGGCATGACGCCGGACCAGTTCGCCCAGGAAATCGTCAACGCGGGACAGGTCCCCGCAGTCGTCGGCGAGGTCGTGCGGGCCAAGGCGCTCGCCGTCATCCTCGAGCGGGCGACCGTGACGGACGAGTCCGGCAACGAGGTCGACCTGGCCGGCCTCGGCATCGGCGTCACCGCCGAGTCGGCCGAGGCCATCGACGAGGCCGACGACGTCGACAGCGAGGACGGCAGCGAGGACGAGGGCTGACCGAGCCGCTCGTTACCCCGTCAGCGAACAGCGCCCCTCCTGCGGATGGCCGGGGGGGCGCCTCGCGTTAGGGTCCGATACACCGGCGGGTCACCGCCGGGCACCGTGTGAGGAAGGTGGAGCTCCGTGACGCAACCGATGTCCCCGTTCGAGGGTCCGGGCCTGACCGCGCCGACCTTGCGGTCGCCGCAACCGGGCGGCGCCGCCGGTCTGGACGACTCGGTCTACCAGCGGCTGCTCCGCGAGCGGATCATCTTCCTCGGCTCGGTCGTCGAGGACCAGGTGGCCAATGCGATCTGCGCCCAGATGCTCCTGCTCGCGGCCGAGGACCCGGAGAAGGACATCTACCTGTACATCAACTCGCCGGGCGGTTCGGTCTCGGCCGGTATGGCGATCTACGACACGATGCAGTTCGTCAAGAACGACGTCGCGACCGTGGCCATGGGCCTGGCGGCGTCCATGGGCCAGTTCCTGCTCTGCGCCGGCGCGGCTGGCAAGCGCTACGCCCTGCCGCACGCGCGGATCATGATGCACCAGCCCTCCGGGGGCATCGGCGGGACGGCGTCGGACATCCGCATCCAGGCCGAGCAGATGCTCTACACCAAGAACAAGATGGCCGAGCTCATCGCTCAGCACACCGGCCAGCCGGTCGACCAGATCCAGAAGGACTCCGACCGCGACCGCTGGTTCACCGCCGACGAGGCCCTCGACTACGGCTTCGTCGACAAGGTTGTCCGCTCCGCCGGCCAGGTGTCCGGCTCCGGCGGCACCGCGTGACCACCTCCGGCACACGCCGGCCGTACCGCAACGACGTCCCGGAGGACTTCATGAACGCCCCGCACGCCAGCGCCCCGCTGCCGAACCCGCAGAGCCGGATCATCCCCAAGTTCATCGAGCGCACCGCCAACGGCGAGCGCCAGTGGGACCCGTACACCAAGCTGTTCGACGAGCGGATCATCTTCCTGGGGATCCCGATCTACGACGAGGTCGCCGACGACATCATGGCGCAGCTGCTGTGCCTGGAGTCGATGGACCCGGACCGCGACATCTCCATCTACATCAACAGCCCCGGCGGCTCGTACACGGCCATGACGGCCATCTACGACACGATGCAGTTCGTCAAGCCGGACATCTCCACGGTCTGCCTCGGCCAGGCCGCGTCCGCGGCCGCCGTCCTGTTGGCCGCTGGCACGCCCGGAAAGAGGTTCGCGCTGCCGCACTCGCGGGTGCTGATCCACCAGCCGTCCACCGAGGGTGGCGGCCAGGGCTCGGACATCGAGATCCAGGCCAACGAGATCCTGCGGATGCGCTCCGAGATGGAGGGGATCATCGCCCAGCACACCGGCCGCGACGTGGATCTGGTCCGCCAGGACATCGAGCGCGACAAGATCCTCACGGCTGAGGACTCCGTCGCCTACGGCATCATCGACCAGGTGATCAACTCGCGGAAGGCGTCGGCCCTCTCGTCCTGAAGCCTCCGTCCAGAACCACCCCACCCGAGATCACCGTCAGCGGTACGGACCGGCCCCTCCGGGGCGCGCTACGACCGATAACGGTGATCTTGGTGCGTTTTGGGGGGCTGGCGGGACCGCTGGGACGGCGGTGACGGGATGTCCGCTGACAGCGGACAGCCACGACGCGCCCGGTCAATGGGGGGCGCCGCGCCGGGGGCCCGGGGTACCGTCGTAGCGACTCGCTCCACTCGGCGAAGGGGACGCAACCCGTGGCACGCATCGGCGACGGTGGTGACCTGCTCAAGTGCTCTTTCTGCGGGAAGAGCCAGAAGCAGGTCAAGAAGCTCATTGCCGGACCCGGCGTCTACATCTGCGACGAGTGCATCGACCTGTGCAACGAGATCATCGAGGAGGAGCTCTCCGAGTCCTCCGACGTGCAGTGGGACGACCTGCCCAAGCCGCGCGAGATCTACGAGTTCCTCGACCAGTACGTCATCGGCCAGGACTCCGCGAAGAAGGCCCTCTCGGTCGCCGTCTACAACCACTACAAGCGGGTGCAGGCCGGGTCGGAGACCCGTAGCCGTGAGGAGCAGGTCGAGCTCACCAAGTCCAACATCTTGCTGCTCGGGCCCACCGGCTGCGGCAAGACGCTGCTGGCGCAGACCCTCGCCCGGATGCTCAACGTGCCGTTCGCCATCGCCGACGCCACCGCGCTCACCGAGGCGGGCTACGTCGGTGAGGACGTCGAGAACATCCTGCTCAAGCTGATCCAGGCGGCCGACTACGACGTCAAGAAGGCCGAGACCGGGATCATCTACATCGACGAGGTTGACAAGATCGCCCGCAAGAGCGAGAACCCGTCGATCACCCGGGACGTCTCCGGCGAAGGGGTTCAGCAGGCGCTGCTGAAGATCCTCGAGGGCACCACCGCGTCGGTGCCGCCGCAGGGCGGGCGCAAGCACCCGCACCAGGAGTTCATCCAGATCGACACCACCAACGTGCTGTTCATCGTGGGCGGGGCGTTCGCCGGTCTTGACAAGATCATCGCGAGCCGGGTGGGCAAGAAGGGGATCGGCTTCGGCGCCCAGCTGCGCGGCGCCGACGACCAGCCGGCCAACTCCTTCGGCGACGTGATGCCCGAGGACCTGCTGAAGTTCGGCATGATCCCTGAGTTCGTCGGCCGGCTGCCGGTCATCACCAGTGTGGAGAACCTCGACCACGAGGCGCTGATCCGGATCCTCACCGAGCCGAAGAACGCACTCGTCCGGCAGTACAACCGGCTGTTCGAGCTGGACGGCGTCGAGCTGGAGTTCACCGAGGACGCCCTCGAGGCGATCGCCGACCAGGCCATCCTGCGCGGCACCGGGGCCCGCGGCCTGCGGGCGATCATGGAGGAGGTACTCCTCTCCGTGATGTACGAGGTGCCCTCCCGCGAGGACGTCGCCCGGGTGGTCGTCAACCGCGCGGTCGTGCTCGAGCACGTCAACCCGACTCTGGTGCCCCGCGAGGCGCCCAAGCGTGAGCGCCGGGAGAAGTCCGCCTGAACAGCAGGTGAGCCACGCCGCGCGCGACTATCGGTTTCTGCTTCGCCTTCCCTCCTCCGGTGCGTCGACGCCGTCCGCTGCGCTGGCCCGGTCATGCTGCTCGTCGCGCTGTTCGTGATCACGGTCATCTCCGGGCAGCTGATCAGTAACACCGAGATCGCGCTGGTGACGATCCCGATCGCGGTCTCGGTGGTTGGTGGCCGTCGGGCTGGTGCCGCTCGCGGGGCCGTTCTGACCGTGATGCGGCCATCACGATGACGATGGCGGCTAGGGTGCAGCCATGATCCGATTCCTGGTGCGGGCCGGGATCTTCCTGGGCTCTGCGGCCGTTGGCCTGCTGGTGGCGTCGCTGCTCGTCGACCAGATGTCCATCTCGGCCACCTCGTTCCTCATCGTCGTGGTGATCTTCGCGGCGCTGCAGTCGGTGCTGGCTCCGTTCCTGGCCAAGACCACGGCCCGCAACGCGCCAGCCCTGCTCGGTGCCGCCGGGCTGCTGTCCACGTTCCTGGCTCTGATGATCACGACGGTGGTCAGTGACGGGCTGTCGATCAGCGGTGCGTCGTCCTGGCTGGTCGCCTCGCTCATCGTCTGGCTGGTCACCATGCTGGCCACCCTGCTGCTTCCGTGGCTCCTGGTGAAGGCGGGGGTCGAGCGGGCGCGGCAGCGCCGCGCGGACCGCTGAGGCCGTAGTGCAGCCGGCCGCCGAGGTCGCCGTCACGCCCCCCGACCAGCGCCGTCAGGTGCGGGCCATCGTCATCACGGTCGGCAAGTGGGCGCTGATCGTCTTCGCGCTCTACTACTTCACCCGGCTGGTCCGGCGCATCGACTGGGCGACGGTCGGGCATGCGCTGAGCCTGCTGACGGCCTGGCAGATCGTGGTCCTGCTCCTGTTCATCGCGGCCCGGCAGGTCGTCAGTGCGTTGCCGCTGTCCCTGTTCGTCCCCGGGCTCGGTCTCGGGGGAGCGTTGGCCAACGACCTGGGCGGGACCACGGTCGCCGTGGTCACGCCTCCGCCCGCCGACATCGTCGTCCGGATGGCGATGTTCCGGACCTGGGGCGTCGACGTCGCGCGGGGGGTCGCCGGGTTGATCCTCAACAGCCTGTTCTACCACGTGGCTCGTTTGGCGGCCCCGGTCCTCGGCTTCCTGCTGGCCTGGTTCTGGCTGGGGTTCGACCCGGCGCTTGCCTGGCCGGCGCTGACCGGCGGCTGCGTCGCGCTGGCGATCGCCGTGGTGCTGGCGCTGTCCATGCGCAGCTCGGGGGCGGCGGCCGCCGCGGGGCGGCTGGCCGGGCGGCTGCTGCGCAAGGTCCGCAAGTCCGCGCCGGGCCCCGAGGACATGGAGCGCCGGTTCGTCGAGTTCTACGAGAACGTGTCCGACCGGTTGTACAAGACCTGGCCGGCCGCCAGCCTGAGCATGGTCCTGCTGGTGGCTCTCGAGGCGAGCATCCTGGTGCTCTCGCTCCGTTTCGTCGGGGTCAGCCAGCGCCTCCGAGCTGGTCGCCGGTCTGATCGTGTGGCGGGTCTGCGTCCAGCTGGTGCCGATGGTGTTCGGTGTCGGCGAGCTGGGCTGGTGGCGGCTGCGGCGCCGTGAGCTGGCCGAGACGGCGTCCTGACTCCCTAGGACGCCGTCGGCGGCGCCAGCACGACCTCGACGCTGACCGCCTCGGCCCCTGGCTCGAATGCGAGGCCGTTGATCCGGCCGGCCCCGCGCAGGTCGTCGGCGGCCAGGCCGATCCGGTCCAGCGCCTCGGCCGGCCCGCGCACCACCGCGCGTTCGACCTCGGCCCGCATGGACGCCTTAGCCTCCGACTTCGCCTTGCGGACGCCGGAGAGCGCGGCGCCGACGTCAGCGAGCAGCGCGGCGTCGGCGGCGCCCGTGAGCAGCTGCAGGTCGGTCGCGTCCGGCCAGGCGGAGCGGTGCACCGACCCGGTCTGCCACCACGACCAGACCTCCTCGGTGACGAAGGGGAGGAACGGTGCGAACAGCCGCAGCTGTACCGAGAGCGCCGTGGCCAAGGTGGCCTGCGTGGAGCGGGCGCCCCGCTCGCCGCGGCTGCCGTAGGCGCGGTCCTTGACGAGCTCGAGGTAGTCGTCGGTGAATGTCCAGAAGAACGTCTCGGTGGCGTCCAGGGCCCGGGTGTAGTCGTAGCCGTCGAAGGCCGCCGTGGCCCGCTCGACCACGCTGGCCAGCTCGGCGAGCAGGGCCCGGTCGAGCGGCTCGGTGATCGCGGCGGCGTCGAAGGCGAGCTCGGCCCTGGCACCAACGCCGAGCACGAACTTGCTGGCGTTGAGGATCTTGATGGCCAGCCGTCGGCCGATCTTCATCTGGCCGACGTCGAAGGCCGTGTCGGTGCCGGGCCGGCCACTGGCCGCCCAGTACCGGACGGCGTCCGAGCCATGCTCGTCGAGCAGGTCGATGGGCGTGACCACGTTGCCCTTCGACTTGGCCATCTTCTTGCGGTCCGGGTCGAGGATGAACCCGGAGATGGTGGCGTCGGTCCAGGGCAGGCAGTCCAGCTCCAGGTGCGAGCGCACCACCGAGGAGAACAGCCAGGTCCGGATGATGTCGTGCGCCTGCGGGCGCAGGTCCATGGGGAAGACCCGGGCGAACAGGTCGGGGTCGCGCTCCCAGCCGCCGGCGATCTGCGGGGTCAGGGACGACGTCGCCCAGGTGTCCATCACGTCCGGGTCGCCGATAAAGCCACCGGGGACGCCACGCTGCGCCTCGGTGTAACCGGCGGGGACGTCGCTGCTGGGGTCGACCGGCAGCGCAGACTCGTCCGGCAGGATTGCGCGGTCGTAGAGCGGCTCGCCGTCGGCGTCCAGCGGGTACCAGACCGGGAACGGGACGCCGAAGAACCGCTGCCGGCTGACCAGCCAGTCGCCGTTGAGCCCCTCGACCCAGTTCTCGAACCGGTGCTGCATGTACCCCGGGTGCCAGCGCAGCTCGGCCCCGCGCTCGAGCAGCTCGTCGCGCACGAAGGCGTCCCGGCCGCCGTTGCGCAGGTACCACTGGCGGGTGGACACGATCTCCAGCGGGCGGTCGCCCTTCTCGAAGAACTTGACCGCGTGCGTGATCGGACGGGGCGCGCCGACCAGCTCGCCGGACTCGCGCAGCATCGTGACCACGGTCTCGCGGGCGGTGTGCACGGTCGACCCGGCCAGCCGGGCGTAGGCCGTGCGGGCCACCTCGGAGTCCAGGCCGGACGGCGGGTCGGCCAGCAGCCGGCCGTCCCAGCCGATGACCGCCCGGGTCGGCAGCTGCAGCTCCCGCCACCAGGTGACGTCGGTGATGTCACCGAACGTGCAGATCATGGCGATGCCGCTGCCCTTGTCGGGCTCGGCGAGATGGTGCGCGACGACGGGCACCTCGACGCCGAACAGGGGGGTGCGCACGGTGCTGCCGAACAGCGGCTGGTACCGCTCGTCGTCCGGGTGGGCCACCAGCGCCACGCAGGCGGGCAGCAGCTCGGGCCGGGTGGTGTCGATCTCCACGACACCGCCGTCCGGCAGGTGGAAGGTGAGCAGGTGGTAGGCGCCCGGGCGCTCCCGGTCCTCGAGCTCGGCCTGGGCGACGGCGGTGCGGAAGGTGACGTCCCACAGGGTGGGGGCCTCGGACTGGTAGGCCTCGCCCCGGGACAGGTTGCGCAGGAAGGCCCGCTGCGATGCGGCCTGCGAGTTCGCGTCGATGGTCTGGTAGGTCATCGACCAGTCCACCGACAGCCCGAGCCGGCGCCAGACCCGCTCGAAGACCTGCTCGTCCTCAACGGTCAGCTTCAGGCACAGGTCGACGAAGTTGCGTCGGGAGATGGGGATCTGCTGCTTGCCCGGCTCGGCGGGCGGCGCGAAGTCCGGGTCGAACGGGACCGACGGGTCGCAGCGCACGCCGAAGTAGTTCTGCACCCGGCGCTCCGTGGGCAGACCGTTGTCGTCCCACCCCATCGGGTAGAAGACCTCCTTGCCCCGCATCCGCTGGTAGCGCGCCACCGTGTCGGTGTGGGTGTAGGAGAACGCGTGGCCGACGTGCAGCGAGCCGCTCGCGGTGGGCGGCGGGGTGTCGATCGCGTAGACCTCCGACCGTTCCTTGCTGCGGTCGAAACGGTAGGTGCCCAGCTCCTGCCATACCGCGGCCCACTTCTCCTCGATGCCGTCGATGGACGGCTTCTCCGGGGGCTGCGGAAGGGACTGCGGTCGGGGCTGCTCCATGAACCGACATCCTAGAAGAGCCGCGCGCGTACACTCGCCGCCCGTGACTCCCGCTGAGGTCGAGGCCGAGCTGCTGCGTCGCTGGCCGGAGTCCCAGCTGGACCCGTCGTTGGACCGGATCCGGGACCTGCTGAGTGTGCTGGGCGACCCGCACACGGCCTACCCGGTGATCCTGGTGGCCGGCACGAACGGCAAGACGTCGACCGCTCGGATGATCGAGGCGCTGGTCCGGGCCGCCGGGCTGCGCACCGGTCTGTACACCAGCCCGCACTTGGAACGGGTGGCCGAGCGGATCGTCGTGGACGGCGAGGTGCTCGACGACGAGGCGTTCGCGGCCGCCTACGAGGACCTGGCGCCGTACCTGGAGATCGTGGACGCGCGGCACGAGCATCCCCTGTCGTTCTTCGAGGTGCTGACCGCGATGGCGTACGCGACCTTCGCGGACGCCCCGGTGGATGTCGCCGTCGTCGAGGTCGGCATGGGCGGGACCTGGGACGCCACCAACCTGGTCGACGCGCAGGTCGCCGTGGTCACGCCGGTCGGGCTGGACCACCAGGCCTACCTGGGGGACACCCTCGCCGCCATCGCGGGGGAGAAGGCCGGGATCATCAAGGCCGGTTCGCTCGCCATTGTGGCGCAGCAGCCGCTGGAGGCGGCGGAGGTGCTGGTGCGGCGGTGCGCTGAGGTCGGAGCCACGGTCGCGCGAGAGGGGCTCGAGTTCGGCGTCGCCACCCGCAGCGTGGCCGTGGGCGGCCAGCTGCTGACTCTGCAGGGCCTGGGCGGGGTGTACGACGAGGTCTTCACGTCGCTGCTGGGCGCCCACCAGGCGCACAACGCGGCCGTGGCCCTGGCCGCGGCGGAGGGCCTGCTTGGCGGCGGCGGCGAGGCGCTGGACCCCGATCTGGTGCGGACGGCGTTCGCTGGGGTCCGCTCGCCCGGGCGGCTCGAGGTGGTCCGTCGGTCACCCACCGTGCTGATCGACGCGGCCCACAACCCGGCCGGCGCCGCGGCGCGGGCCGACGCGGTGACCGACTCGTTCACCTTCGACCGGCTGGTCGGCGTGGTGGGGGTGCTGTCCGACAAGGACGCGCGGGGCATCCTGGACGCGCTGGAGCCGGTGCTCAGCGAGGTGGTGGTCACCCGGCCGCCGTCCCCCCGGGCCATGGACCCGGACGTGCTCGGGGCCCTGGCCGTCGCCGTCTTCGGCGAGGACCGGGTGGTGGTCGTGCCCGGTGTGGCCGACGCGGTCGCCGAGGCGCTAGCCCTGACCGAGGACAGCGCGACCCTGGGCGGCTCCGGGGTGCTGGTCGCGGGCTCGGTCGTGCTGGCCGGCGAGGTGCGGCGGCTGCTGCGCGGCTGAGAGGCTGGTCCGGTGCGTGTCCTCGGTGCGAGTGTCCTGATCTTCGAGGCGATCGTCGTCGGCCTGGCCATCCCCGCGGCGCTGGCGCTGACCGACGCCGACCCGGCGGTGGTCGGCTGGTGGTTCGGCGGGGCGGCCGCAGCCGGCGTCGTCATCGCGGGGCTGCTGCGCCACCGTGCGGGATACGTGCTCGGCAGCCTGCTGCAGGTGGTGGTGATCGCCGCCGGGTTCGTGCTGCCGGTGATGTTCTTCATGGGCGGGCTGTTCGCGCTGCTGTGGGCGCTCGCCCTGTACTTCGGGCACAAGGCGGAGGCCGTTCGCGCGGCGGCCGGCGGGTAGGCTGCGCGTCGGCCTCGCCCGAGGACAGCCCTCCACCGCAGTACCGAGCAGGAGAATCCCGTGACCGAGCGCACCCTCGTCCTCGTCAAGCCCGACGGCGTCGACCGCGGACTCGTCGGCGAGGTCATCCGCCGGATCGAGGCCAAGGGCCTGCGCTTGGCGGCGCTGGACCTGCGGACCCTGACGGCCGACGCCGCGCAGACCCACTACGCCGAGCACCGGGAGAAGCCGTTCTTCGGCGACCTGGTGAGCTTCATCACCTCTGGGCCGCTTGTAGCCATGGTGGTCGAAGGCCCGCGGGCGATCGAGGCGTTCCGCCAGCTGGCCGGGGCTACCGACCCGGTCAAGGCGAACACCGGCAGCATCCGCGGTGACTTCGCGACCGAGGTCCAGAACAACGTCGTCCACGGCTCGGACTCCCCGGAGTCGGCGGCCCGCGAGATCGCGCACTTCTTCCCCACCCTCTGACCACCCCCCGACCCGCATGAAGGGTCCCTTCTGTGCGCAAAGCCGCACAAACACGCCCTTCATGACCGCGGATGAAGGGTGCCTTGTTGCGACAGTGCGCACAGAAGGGACCCTTCATGCGGGAAGGGGAGGGTCGTTTGGGAGCCGTGGGGCGGTTAGCATGGGTTCCCGGCCCGCGTCGGAACTCAGCGGGCGCTCGGTAGTCGCTCTCTTCTGGAAGGTCCGTTCTTCCCCATGGCCAACAACATGTCGTTCATCGGTCGTGACATGGCCGTCGACCTCGGAACCGCCAACACCCTGGTGTACGTGCGCGGCCGGGGCATCGTGCTGAACGAGCCGTCCGTCGTGGCGATCAACCAGAACACCGGCGGGATCCTCGCGGTCGGCGCCGAGGCGAAGAAGATGATCGGCCGCACCCCGGGCAACATCGTCGCGATCCGGCCGCTCAAGGACGGCGTGATCGCCGACTTCGACACCACCGAGCGGATGCTGCGCTACTTCATCCAGAAGGTGCACAAGCGCCGGCACCTGGCCAAGCCGCGCATCGTCGTCTGCGTCCCGTCCGGGATCACCGGCGTCGAGCAGCGCGCGGTCAAGGACGCCGGCTACGCCGCGGGCGCCCGCAAGGTCTACATCATCGAGGAGCCGATGGCCGCGGCCATCGGCTCGGGCCTGCCGGTCCATGAGCCGACCGGCAACATGGTCGTCGACATCGGCGGCGGCACCACCGAGGTCGCCGTGATCTCGCTCGGCGGCATCGTCACGGCGCAGAGCATCCGGGTCGGCGGCGACGAGCTGGACAACGCGATCATCCAGTACGTCAAGAAGGAGTACTCGCTGCTCCTCGGTGAGCGCACCGCCGAGGAGATCAAGATGGCGATCGGCTCGGCGTTCCCGATGCCGGACGAGCCGCACGCCGAGATCCGCGGCCGCGACCTGGTCACCGGCCTGCCGAAGACCATCGTGGTCTCCAGCGAGGAGATCCGAAAGGCGCTGGAGGAGCCGGTCAACGCCGTCGTCGACGCCGTCAAGACCACGCTCGACAAGTGCCCGCCCGAGCTGTCCGGAGACATCATGGACCGCGGCATCGTGCTCACCGGCGGTGGCGCGCTGCTCAAGGGTCTCGACGAGCGGTTGCGGCACGAGACCGGCATGCCGATCCACATCGCCGAGCGGCCGCTGGACTGCGTCGCGCTCGGTTCCGGCAAGTGCGTGGAGGAGTTCGAGGCACTGCAGCAGGTGCTGATCTCCGAGCCTCGCCACTGATCGGGTCCGACGTCACCGTGCCCGCCGGTTGGCCGGGGTACGCGGCCGCTCGTAGGGACGGAGCATGAGGGACACCCGGCGCACCCGGGTCGTGCTCGCGGTCCTGCTGCTCGTGTCGTTCACCCTGATCACCCTGGACCTGCGCGGCGGCGACTCCGGCCCGATCGGGGCGATCCGGTCGGCCACCGGCACGGTGTTCGGCCCGGTCCAGCGGGCCGTGGCCGCGGTGTACGAGCCGGTCCGCCACTTCTTCGGCGGCCTGGGCCACGACGAGCAGGCCCGGCTGGTCCAGCTGGAGAAGGAGAACGCCGACCTGACCCTGCGGCTGCGGACCAGCCAGTACGCCGAGTCGCGGGCCGCCGAGCTGGACGCGCTGCTCAAGGTGGCCGGACTCGGCCAGTACCGCATCGTGCCCGCCCAGGTGATCGCGGTCGGCCCGGCCCAGGGCTTCGCCTGGACGGCGCTTCTGGACGCCGGAAGCCGGGATGGTCTCAAGGTTGGCATGACGGTTATTAACGGGGTCGGGCTGGTGGGTCGGGTCAAGTCGGTCACCAGCAGCACAGCGACCGTGCTGCTCCTCGTGGACGAGGAGTCGACGGTCGGGGCCCGGCTCGAGGGCGGGCTCACCCTGAGCCTGGCCAACGGCCAGGGCGGCACCCAGCCGATGCAGCTGCAGGTGCTCGACCCGCGGGTCGTGCTGGCGCCCGGCGACCGGGTGGTCACCCGCGGCTCGGACTTCGTGTCCGGGGTGCCGATCGGGGTGGTGACCGCGGTGCAGCCCACTCAGGGCACCCTCGTGCGGGTGGCCGACCTGCAGCCCTACGTCAACGTCCGGTCACTGGACCTGGTCGGGGTGGTCGTGCAGGGGCCGCGCACCGACCCGCGCGACTCGGTGCTGCCGCCCCGGCCCTCGGCCAGCCCCTCAGCGAGCGCCTCGGCGTCGGCCACGACGAGTCCGTCGGGGAGCGCCGGAGCCACCGCCTCCGCGGGGCCGTCGGCCGGCGCCTCGCCGAGCCGATGACCGTCCCCCGGACCGCGCTGGCCATGGTCCTGCTGTCGACCGCGGTGGTGCTGCAGACCGCGGTGCTGTCCCGGATCCCGCTCCCCGGCGCGACCCCCGACCTGGTCCTGCTCGTGCTGGTCGGCCTGGCCCTCGCGCAGGGCCCGGTGAGCGGAGCCGTCACCGGCTTCTTCGCCGGGCTGCTGCTCGACCTGGTTCCGCCGGCGGACGGCACGGTCGGGCGGTGGGCCCTGGTCATGTGCCTGGTCGGCTTCGCCGCCGGTCGGTCCCGGGACACCGTGGGCCGGTCCACGTTCCGGCCGCTCCTCGTTGTGGCGGGGCTGGCCGCGGCGGCCATCGCCGGCTACGCCCTGCTCGGGCTGCTGCTGGGCGACCCACGGGTGACCTGGACCGCGCTGACCGAGAGCCTGCCGACGGCCGTTCTGTACGATGTGCTCCTGACGCCGTTCGTCGTCCCGTTCGTGATGTCGCTGGCCCGGCGCGCCGAACCCGAGCCCTCGTGGGCCCGGCTACCGAGGTGACCCCGGTCACGGCCTGGTCGCGGCATCGCTAGGGGAACGGCGCCGAGGACCCGGACGTCGTACCTAAGGGTCGGCTACGGCTCCATCCACCCAGACCGCCACCGAGCCCAGGGGAGCAACTGGTAGTGAGCGACCGCTCGCGTCTGCGCCTCGTCGTGCTGCAGGTGCTCGTCTTCTCGCTCCTGGTCACCCTGCTCGGTCGGCTGTGGTTCCTGCAGGTCGCCGCGGGTCAGCAGTACCGCACCGCCGCCCAGAACAACGTCGTGCGCGAGGTGGTCACCCCCCCGGTGCGGGGGCTCATCCTTGACGACCAGGGGCGCCAGCTGGTGAACAACCGCACGACGCTCGTCGTCACGGTCGACCGCTCCACCATGGACAAGCAGAAGGACGGCGGGGTGGCGGTGCTGACCAAGCTCGCCAAGGTCCTGCACACGACCTACGCCGACCTGCACGACCGGATCCAGCTGTGCGGGACACCGGGCGCCAAGAAGCCGCCGATCTGCTGGAACGGGTCCCCGTTCCAGCCCATCCCGGTGGCCAAGGACGTCACCGCCGAGGTGGCCTTGTCGATCATGGAGCGGCGCGAGGACTACCCCGGGGTGTCCACCGACCTCGAGGCGCTGCGTGACTACCCCGAGCCGGACAGCGCCACTGCGGCGCACCTGCTCGGGTACCTCGGCCCGGTGGACACCCAGGAGGTGGCCGACTCCAAGGGCTCCTCGTCGCCGCTGTACGGCAGCGAGCAGGTCGGCCGCGACGGCCTGGAAGCGGTGTACGACGAGCAGCTGCGCGGGACCCCCGGCGTCAAGCAGCTCGCGGTGGACTTCGGCGGGAACGTGACCGGCACGCTGGGGGAGACCCCGGCGGTTCCCGGCAACTACCTGGTCACCAGCATCGACGCCAAGGTGCAGGCCGTGGCCGAGCAGGCGCTGAAGGACCGGATCATGGCGGCCCGCCAGGGCAACACGTTCGAGCGCAAGAAGTTCGCCGCGGACTCCGGCGCCGTCGTCGTCATGGACGTCAACACCGGTCGGATCGTGGCGATGGCCAGCTACCCGACCTACGACCCCAACGTGTGGGTGGGCGGGATCAGCTACAAGGAGTACGCGGCGCTCACCAGCCCCACCTCAGGCTACCCGCTCGTCTCCCGGGCGATCGCCGGCCAGTTCGCTCCTGCGTCGACGTTCAAGGTGGTCTCGACCATGGCCGCCGTCCAGGAGGACTTCTCGCTCAACGCGACCTACCCGTGCACCTCGAGCTACGCCTTCGCGAACACCTCCAAGCGCAACTACGAGAGCGAGGCCTACGGGCCGATCACGATCGCCAGGGCGATCGAGGTCTCCTGCAACACGGTCTTCTACCGGCTCGGCTACGAGACCTGGCTGAAGGACGAGGCCAGGACCAAGCCGAAGGAGTCCTTCGTCATGGACGCCAGGGCGGCTGGCTACGGCAGCAAGACCGGCATCGACCTGCCGGGTGAGATGCCCGGACTGGTCGTCTCGAGGGCGGACCGCAAGGCCAGCTGGGAGCAGAACAAGGCGATCTACTGCTCCCGGGCGAAGACTGGCTACCCGGAGGTCAAGAACCAGGCGCAGGCGGCGTACCTGAAGGCCATCGCGGTGGAGAACTGCGTCGACGGCTGGATGTACCGCGGCGGTGACGCGGTCAACGTCGCCATCGGTCAGGGAGACACGTTGGTGACCCCGCTGCAGGTGGCCCGGCTGTACTCGGCGATCGCCAACGGCGGCACCCTGTACACGCCGGAGGTCGCCAAGGCGATCGTGTCCCCCGAGGGCAAGGTCGTGCAGGAGATCAAGCCCAAGGTCGCGGGTCGGCTGCCGGCCTCCGCCTCGACCATCGCCTACCTGCAGCAGGCGCTGCGCGGCGTCGCCCTGCGGGGCACCGGCTCCGGCGTGTTCGGACCGTCCTACCCGATCGCGGTGGCCGCCAAGACGGGGTCGGGAACGGTCGCAGGCAAGGACGACACGTCCTGGTTCGTCTCCTACGCACCGGCCGACAAGCCGAAGTACGCCGTCGTCATGATGGTCAGCCAGGGTGGCACCGGCGCGGGGACGAGCGGGCCCGGCGTGAAGACCATCTACGACGCACTGTTCGGGGTCAAGGGCAACACCGTGGACGCCAACGCGTCGATCCTGCCCGGCGGCGTCCTGCCGTCCGCGCTGCCGCCGGCGTCGGCCTACGGCCAGCCCGTAGCCGCGGCGGCAACCGCCTCCCTGACCATGCCGGCCGCCCCCACCACGCCCACCCCGGTGACTGGGCTGGCCATGGCCCTGCCCCCCGCCCAGGACCTGCGGCGACTGAGCGGCGGCGGGCCTTGACCCTCGGCTACCCGGTCTCGTACTCGCGCAGCCGCTCGCTGGCAGCGCGGGCCGTCGCCAGGGACTCGGTACTGCGCCGGCTGGACTGGGCGCTCGCCCTCGCGGTGCTGATGCTGCTCGCGATCGGCACCGCGCTCGTGTGGTCGGCGACCCGACAGCGGGAGCTGGACGCCGGGGGAGACCCCCAGGCGTTCCTGAAGAAGCATCTGCTCAACATCGTCATCGGGGTCACGCTGGCGGCGGTCACCACGTTGCTGGACTACCGGATGCTGCGCGCCTACGCGCCGTTCGTCTACGTGTTCTCGGTGCTGGGCCTGCTCGCGGTGCTGTCCCCGCTGGGCTCGACGATCAACGGCTCGCACTCGTGGATCCAGCTGCCTGGCGGCTTCTCCACGCAGCCGTCGGAGTTCGCCAAGGTGGCGCTGTGCGTCGCCCTGCCGATGATCCTGGCGGAGCGCCGCGACGCGGAGACCGAGCCGCGGCTGAGCGACGTGGCGCTGACGCTCGGCGTCGCGGCCGTCCCGGTGGGGCTGGTGCTCCTGCAGCCGGACCTCGGGACCACCGTCGTCCTCGGGTTCATCATCATCGGCATCCTCGCGGTGGCCGGCACCCCCACGAAGTGGATCGCCGGCCTGCTGGCGCTCGGCTCGGTCGGGGTGTTCGTGGCGATCAAGCTGGGGGTGCTGGCGACCTACCAGGTCAACCGGTTCGCGGCGTTCGCCAACCCCAAGCTGGACCCGCAGGGCGCCGGCTACAACGTCAACCAGGCGAAGATCGCGATCGGGTCGGGTGGGCTGCTGGGCAAGGGGCTGTTCCACGGCTCGCAGACCAACGGCAAGTTCGTGCCGGAGCAGCAGACCGACTTCATCTTCACGGTGGCCGGTGAGGAGCTGGGCTTCGTCGGGGCGGCGGCGATCGTGGTGCTGCTGCTGGTGGTGCTGTGGCGGGCGATCCGGATCGCGATGCTGGCCGAGGACCTGTTCGGCGTCCTGATGGCCACCGGGATCGTGTGCTGGTTCACCTTCCAGGCGTTCGAGAACATCGGTATGACGCTGGGCATCATGCCGGTGACCGGCGTCCCCCTGCCGTTCGTGTCCTACGGCGGGTCGTCGATGTTCGCCAACCTGATGGCCGTCGGCCTGCTGCAGAACGTGCACGTGCGCCGCTACGCGTAACGTGGTCTCCAGCTCGCGTCGTCCCACCCTGTCTGCCGGAGGGTCCCCCCATGCGCACCGAACCGTCGGTCGAGAGCGTGTTCCCGCAGCTGGAAGCCCTGCTGCCGCTGGTGCACAAGCCGATCCAGTACGTGGGCGGTGAGCTGAACGCCCGCAGCAAGGACTGGGCGGAGAACCCGGTGCGCTGGGCACTGATGTACCCCGACGCGTACGAGGTCGGGCTGCCCAACCAGGGGGTGCAGATCCTCTACGAGGTGCTCAACGAGGCCGACGGCGTGCTCGCCGAGCGCACCTACAGCGTGTGGCCGGACCTGGAGGCGCTGATGCGGGCGCACGGGGTCCCGCAGTTCACCGTCGACGGACATCGGCCGGTCGGCTCCTTCGACCTGCTCGGGGTGAGCTTCTCGACCGAGCTCGGCTACACCAACCTGCTCACCGCACTCGACCTCGCGGGCATCCCGCTGCACGCGACCGAGCGTGACGCCACGCATCCGGTGGTCGTGGCGGGCGGGCACGCGGCGTTCAACCCGGAGCCGATCGCCGACTTCGTCGACGCCGCGGTGCTCGGGGACGGCGAGCAGGCGGTGCTGGAGATCAGTCGACTCGTGGGGCAGTGGAAGGTCGAGGGCTCGCCCGGCGGCCGGGAGGAGCTGCTGCTTCGACTGGCCCGCTCCGGCGCGGTCTACGTGCCCGCGTTCTACGACGTCAGCTACCTGCCGGACGGACGCATCCAGCGGGTCGCACCGAACCGGCCGGGGGTCCCGTGGCGGGTGGGGAAGCACACGGTGATGGACCTGGACGAGTGGCCGTACCCGAAGACCCCCCTGGTGCCGCTCGCGGAGACGGTGCACGAGCGGATGAGCGTGGAGATCTTCCGCGGCTGCACCCGGGGCTGCCGGTTCTGTCAGGCCGGCATGATCACCCGACCGGTACGGGAGCGGTCCATCACCGGGGTCGGCGCGATGGTCGAGCAGGGGCTCGCGGCGACCGGGTTCGAGGAGGTCGGGCTGCTGTCGCTGTCCAGCGCCGACCACTCCGAGATCAAGGACATCGCGAAGGGGCTGGCGGACCGGTACGAGGGGACGAACACCGGGCTCTCGCTGCCGTCCACCCGGGTGGACGCGTTCAACATCGACCTGGCCAACGAGCTGTCCCGGGGCGGTCGGCGCTCCGGGCTGACCTTCGCCCCCGAGGGCGGGTCCGAGCGGATGCGCCGGGTGATCAACAAGATGGTCACCGAGGAGGACCTGATCCGCACCGTGGCCACGGCGTACGGCAACGGCTGGCGGCAGGTCAAGCTGTACTTCATGTGCGGGCTGCCCACCGAGACCGATGAGGACGTCCTGCAGATCGCCCGGCTCGCCGCCGAGGTGATCCGCACCGGCCGCTCGGTTAGCGGCCGCCGGGACATCCGGTGCACCGTGTCCATCGGCGGTTTCGTGCCCAAGCCGCACACGCCGTTCCAGTGGGCCGCTCAGCTCGACCACGAGACCACCGACGCCCGGCTGCTCCTGCTGCGCGACGCGCTGAGGGCCGACCGCGAGTACGGCAAGGCGGTCGGCTACCGCTACCACGACGGCCGGCCCGGCATCATCGAGGGCCTGCTGTCCCGGGGCGACCGCCGGGTGGGCGCGGTCATCGAGCAGGTCTGGGCCGACGGCGCCCGGTTCGACGGCTGGAGCGAGCACTTCTCCTTCGACCGGTGGGCGTCGGCAGCGGAGCGGGCGCTGGTGGACCAGCCGGTCGACCTGGACTGGTACACCACCCGCGAGCGCGGCTACACCGAGGTGCTGCCGTGGGACCACCTGGACAGCGGCCTGGACAAGGAGTGGCTCTGGCAGGACTGGCAGGACGCGCTCGAGCAGGTCGAGGTCGAGGACTGCCGGTGGACCCCGTGCTTCGACTGTGGTGTCTGCCCGCAGTTGGGCACCGAGATCCAGGTCGGCCCGACCGGCGCCCAGCTGCTGCCGCTCGACGTCGTCCGGCCCAACCCGCTCGTGCAGGCCTGAGCGTGGCCCGCAGCCCGGAGGGCCCCCCGCCGCCCCTCGCTGTCCAGCGGCTGCGGCTGCGCTACGCCAAGCGGGGCCGGCTGCGGTTCTCCTCGCACCGGGACTTCCAGCGGGCGCTGGAGCGCGCGCTGCGCCGGGCCTCGGTGCCGATGGCCTTCAGCGCCGGCTTCAGCCCGCATCCGAAGATCTCCTACGCGAACGCGGCGCCGACCGGGGTGGCCAGCGAGGCCGAGTACGTGGAGATCGCGGTCATCGAGCGGTGCGACCCGGAGCGGCTGCGCACGGCGCTCGATGCCTCGCTGCCCCCGGGGCTGGACATCCTCGAGGTGGTCGAGGCGGGTCCAGGGGCGCTGGCCGACCGGTTGGAGGCCTCGGTCTACCAGGTGGAGCTGCCGCAGGTCGACGTCCAGCAGGCAGCGGCCGCGGTGGACACGCTGCTGGCCGCCGAGCTGGTCGAGGTGGAGCGGATGACCAAGACCGGTCCCCGACGGTTCGACGCCCGGGCGGCCCTGGTCCAGATCACCGTGGCCGACGGCGCGTCGCCGGCCGGTGCCGTCCCAACCGCTGAACCGTGTGCGATACTGCGAGTGGTCGTGCGGCACAGCACTCCTGCCGTACGACCCGACGACGTCCTCGCGGCGTTGCGTCAGGTGGCCGACCTCGTGCCGCCGGTGCCCCCCCGGGTAACCCGGCTGGCGCAGGGACCGCTGGGCGCTGCTCTCGACGACGTGGCCGACCCGTTCGCCCCCGACCGGGCCTGACCGGCCCGATCGGCCACCCACAGGTTTCGGTCCGTCCGCCGGGCGAGCCGATCGAGACAGCGTTCCCGCGCGGCGCCACCCAGCGCCCGGGAGCTCGGAACAGGACAGCCGGATGCTCGACACCGAGCCGACCGGTCCCAACGGCGCAGCCTCCGACGGCGACGCACAGGGACCCGACCAGACCAGCACCACGACGGCCGCACCACGCCGTCGGCGCGCGGCCTCCCGTCCGGCCGGGCCACCCCAGCCGGCCACCGCCATGACCGCGGCTGTCGCTCCCAGCCAAGCCGTCGAACCGGCACCCGAGGCAGCACCCGAGGCAGCGCCGACCACCCCGCGCAAGCGCACCCGCAAGGCGGCCGTGAAGGCTGTGCCGGCCGCCGAGCCGGCCGCAGCGGAACCGGCGGCGGCTGCCGCCCCGGCCCGCAAGCGCACCCGCAAGGCGGCTGCCGTCATTGACCCGTTCGCTGCGGCGCCGCCCGTCGAGGCCGCGACGGCAGCGCAGGAGCCCGCTGCGGCGCCGGCCACCCGCCGTCGCCGCGCGGCCGCGCCGAGCGTGCCGGCCCTGTTCCAGGCGCCGGAGGTGGCTCCCATCGAGGAGCCCGAGGAGCAGACCGAGGGGGAGGTCGCGGCCGCCGGCAGGGCCGTCGTCCCCGGCCCCGAGGTTGAACCTGAAGGTGACCTTGAGGATGAGGTGGACGGTGAGGACGGCGAGGTAGAGGGAGAGGAAGGCACCCGCCGCAAGCGTCGCCGCCGCGGGGGCCGCGGCCGCCGCCGCAAGCCGGCCGGCGAGAACGGGGAGGCCGGCTCCGGCGAGGACACCGGATCGGGTGCCGAGCCGACCTCCGCCGAGGGTGCCGTCGCCGAGGCCGGACCAGCCGCCGACGCCGACACCGAGGAGGGCGAGACCGGCTCGTCGGCCACCCGCCGTCGCCGCCGTCGCCGCCGCGGGACCAGCGCCGAGGCCCAGCCGGAGGGCACCCTGGGGCCGGACGACCCGGAGCGGACCGTCGTCCACGTCCGTGAGCCGCGCAAGAAGGCCGAGAGCGACACCGCCGCCGCCGTGCGCGGGTCCACCCGGCTGGAGGCCAAGAAGCAGCGCCGTCGGGAGGGCCGTGAGGCTGGCCGGCGGCGACCCCCGGTGCTGACCGAGGCCGAGTTCCTGGCTCGCCGCGAGTCGGTGGACCGGGTGATGGTGGTCCGCCAGCGCGGCGACCTCACCCAGATCGCGGTCCTCGAGGACGACGTCCTGGTCGAGCACTACGTGGCCTCGGCGTCCTCCTCGGCGATGGTCGGCAACGTGTACCTCGGCAAGGTGCAAAACGTGCTGCCGAGCATGGAGGCCGCCTTCGTGGACATCGGTCGTGGCCGCAACGCCGTCCTCTACGCCGGTGAGGTGAACTGGGACGCCGCCGGCCTCGCCGATGGTCAGCAGCGGCGGATCGAGCACGCACTGAAGTCCGGGGACAGCGTTCTCGTGCAGGTCACCAAGGACCCGATGGGCCACAAGGGCTCCCGGCTCACCGCCAACATCAGCCTGGCTGGGCGGTTCCTCGTCTACGTGCCCGACGGCTCGATGAGCGGGATCAGCCGCAAGCTGCCCGACACCGAGCGGGCTCGGCTCAAGGGCATCCTCAAGTCGGTCGTCCCCGACGACGCGGGCGTGATCGTGCGGACCGCGGCGGAGGGGGCCACTGAGGAGCAGCTCACTCGCGACGTCAGTCGGCTCCAGGCCCAGTGGGAGGACATCGCCAAGAAGTCCAAGACCGCCTCGGCCCCGACCGCGCTGTACAGCGAGCCGGACCTCACGGTCCGGGTCATCCGGGACCTGTTCAACGAGGACTTCGCCCGGCTCGTCGTGGCCGGGGACGACGCCTGGGACGTCGTGGAGGCCTACGTCGGCCACGTGGCGCCCGAGCTGATGGAGCGTGCCGAGCGGTACCAGGGCGAGGATGACGTGTTCGCGGCCTACCGCATCGACGAGCAGATCTCCAAGGGTCTGGACCGAAAGGTGTGGCTGCCCTCAGGGGGCTCACTGGTGATCGACCGCACCGAGGCGATGACCGTCGTCGACGTGAACACCGGCAAGTTCACCGGCAAGGGGTCGGGGAACCTCGAGGAGACCGTCACCCAGAACAACCTCGAGGCCGCCGAGGAGATCGTCCGCCAGCTCCGGCTGCGCGACATCGGCGGCATCATCGTCATCGACTTCATCGACATGGTGCTCGAGTCGAACCGAGAGCTGGTGCTGCGCCGGCTGACCGAGTGCCTGGGACGCGACCGCACCAAGCACCAGGTCGCCGAGGTCACCTCCCTCGGCCTGGTCCAGATGACCCGCAAGCGGATCGGGCAGGGCCTGGTGGAGGCGTTCTCCGAGCCGTGCCCGCAGTGCGGCGGGCGGGGGATCCTCACCCACCTGGAACCCGTGGAGGCCAAGGCCGCGCCTCGCGTCGAGGAGCCGGCGGAGGCTCCGCGTCGTCGGCGGCGGGGGAAGAAGGACACCGGCCCGGAGGCGGCTGCGGGGTAGCACCCGAGTAGGTTGGACGCCAAACAACCGGACCAACCAGGGGAGCTCGGAGGAACGCCGGGCTGAGAGGGTGGCCGCCGCCACCGACCCTCACACCTGATCTGGGTAATGCCAGCGGAGGGATCGGCCATGGCCCGCCTCACGTTCGTCGTCGGTGCCACCGTGTCCGCACTCGTCCTCGCGGCCTGCGCGGGCGGGTCCGGGGGAGGGTCCGCCGCCAGCACCGCCGCGGACGTCGGTTCCCCGCCGGCGGCCAGCTTCGCGCCGGTCACAGTCACCCTGCTCGCCCACGACTCGTTCGCGGTCAGCCAGAAGGTGCTCGACGCCTTCACCGCGCGCACCGGCATCACCGTCAAGGTGGTCACGGGCGGGGACGCCGGAGAAGTGGTGAACAAGGCGGTGCTCACCGCGGGCCACCCCGAGGGCGACGTGCTGTTCGGGGTCGACAACACGCTGCTGTCCCGTGCCGTGGACGCGCGGCTGTTCGCCCCCTACCGGGCGCAGGCGCTCGGCGAGGTGCGGCCCGAGCTGGCCGGGCTGGTCCCCGGCTACGCGGTCACCCCGATCGACTACGGCGACGTCTGTGTCAACCTCGACGACCGGTGGTTCGCCGCGCACGGCGTCGCGGAGCCGCAGACGCTGGCCGACCTCACCGACCCGAAGTACAAGGGACTGCTCGTCGTGGAGAACCCGGCGACGTCGTCCCCCGGGCTCGCCTTCCTGCTCGCGACGATCGCCCGCTCTGGGGACAGCGGCTACCTCGACTACTGGAAGCAGCTGCGCGCCAACGGCGTCCAGGTGGTCAACGGCTGGACCGAGGCGTACGAGGGCGCATTCTCCGGCGGGAGCCAGGGCGGCACCAAGCCGATCGTCGTCAGCTACGCGTCCAGCCCGCCGGCCGAGATCGTCTATGCGAAGGACCCCAAGCCCACCAGGCCCTCCACCAGCGTGATGACCGACGGGTGCTTTCGGCAGGTGGAGTTCGCCGGGGTGCTGCGGGGCACCGAGCACGAGCAGGCGGCTCGCGCCCTCGTCGACTGGATGCTCACCGAGGCGTTCCAGGCCGACGTCCCGCTGTCGATGTTCGTGTTCCCGGCCAGGGCCGGGACCCCGCTGCCGGAGGTCTTCCAGAAGTTCGCGGCGACCCCGAAGCAGCCGCTCACCCTGCCGCCGGCCGACATCGCCAAGAACCGGCAGCGCTGGGTGGACGACTGGACGTCGGCGGTGCTGCGCTGACCTCGGTCCTCGCCCCTGACCCGGTGCGGCCGGAGACGCCCACCGCGGTATCCCGCCCGCTGCCGGCGTGGCTGCTCGCGATCGTGCCGCTGGCCTTCCTGGCGCTGTTCTTCGGCTGGCCGGTCGTGAGGATCATCGCGCGGGGGCTGTCGTCGGAGTCCCTGCAAGTGCTCAGCCGGCCGGAGACGTGGCGGGTCATCGGGTTCACCTTCGGCCAGGCGGTGCTGAGCACGGTGCTGACCCTGCTCGTGGGGCTGCCCGGCGCCTACGTCCTCAACCGCTACGCGTTCCCCGGTCGCCGGCTGCTGCTCGCCGTCGCGACGGTGCCGTTCGTGCTGCCCACGGTGGTGGTCGGGCTGGCCTTCCGGGCGCTGCTGCCCGCTGCGTGGGTGGGCACGCTGGGTGCGATCCTGGTCGCGCACGTGTTCTTCAACTACGCCGTGGTCGTGCGGGTGGTGGGCAGCCTGTGGGCGCACCTCGACCCGCGCTACGAGCAGGCCGCCCGAACCCTGGGGGCCAGCCCCTGGCGGGTGCTGCGCACGGTCACCTGGCCGCTGCTGCGCCCCGCCGTGCTGGCTGCGGCCGCGCTGGTCTTCCTGTTCACGTTCACGTCGTTCGGGGTCGTGCTGGTGCTCGGCGGGCCCACCACGGTGACCCTCGAGGTGGAGATCTACCAGCGCACCGCGCAGCTGCTCGACCTGGCCGGGGCCTCGGCGCTCGCCGTCTTGCAGATCGCCGGGCTCGGGCTGGTGCTGCTGGTCTCCGCCAGCCTGCAGTCCCGGCTGGCGGTGGGGCAGAAGCTGCGGGCCGACCCCACCGAGACACTGGTGCGCCCGCGCCGTCCGGGTCAGCGGCTGCTGCTCGTCGGCGTGCTGGCGACGATCCTGGTGCTGCTGGTCGCGCCGATGGCCGCCCTGGTGCTCCGCTCGGTCCGGGTGGACGGCGGGTGGGGGCTGGACTGGTGGCGGGCCCTGGACTCCATCGACGCCGGGACGACGAGGTACGCCCCGCCGCTGGCCTCGCTGCGGGTCTCCCTGACCTACGCCGTGGTGACTGCGGTGCTGGCCGTGCTGATCGGCGGGCTGGCGGCCATGGCAGTGGCGTACGCCCGTCGCGGTGCCAGGCTGCTGGACACCGCGGTCACGCTGCCGCTGGGCACGTCCGCGGTGACCGTGGGGTTCGGCCTGCTCATCACGTTCGCCCAGGCGCCGCTGGACCTGCGCGGCTCCTGGATCATGGTCCCGCTCGGTCACACGCTGATCGCCGTCCCGCTCGTGCTGCGCACCGTGCTGCCCGTGCTCAGGTCGGTGGACCCGCGGCTGCGGCAGGTGGCCGGGTCGCTGGGAGCTGGCCCGCTGCGGGCCTGGAGCACGGTCGACCTGCCGCTGCTGTCCCGTGCGCTGGGCATCGCCGCCGGGTTCGCGTTCGCGGTGTCGCTGGGGGAGTTCGGCGCCACCGCGTTCCTCGCGCGATCAGACGCGCCGACGCTGCCGGTGCAGATCGTGCGGCTGCTCGGCCGGCCGGGGGACCAGCCGTACGGTGCGGCCATGGCGCTGGCCACGGTCCTCATGGTGGTGACTGCCGTGGTCATGCTCTCGACCGAGCGGCTGCGCGGCGGCCACGCGGGGCAGATGTGACCGCCGCGGCCGCGGCGCTGACCGTGTCCGACGTCACTGTGTACTACGGCACGCGGCTGCTGCTGGACCGCGTCGGCCTGGCGGTGCAGCCGGACGAGGTGGTCTGCCTGCTCGGGCCCAGCGGGTCGGGCAAGTCCACCCTGCTGCAGGTGATCGCCGGGCTGCAGGTTCCGGCGTCCGGGTGGATCCGCTGGTACGACGAGGACATGACGGCGGTCCCGACCCACCGCCGGGGGTTTGGTCTGGTGTTCCAGGACCCGCTGCTGTTCCCGCACCTGGACGTCGGTGGCAACGTGGCCTACGGGCTGCGCGCGGCCGGGATGCCGCGAGCCGAGGCGGCCGGTCGGGTTGAGGACCTGCTCGCCCTGGTCGACCTGCCCGGCTGCGCCCGGCGCCGGGCGGCCACCCTCTCCGGAGGGGAGGCGCAGCGGGTCGCGCTGGCCAGGGCGTTGGCCCCGCACCCCCGGCTGCTGCTGCTGGATGAGCCGTTCGGCGCGCTCGACCGGGAGCTGCGCGACCGGCTCGCCGTCGACGTCCGGGCGCTGCTGCACCGCCTGGGCACCCCGGCCATCCATGTGACCCACGACATTGTCGAGGCCCAGCTCGTGGGCGATCGCGTGGTCCGCCTCTCCGACCTCACCGGCGGGGGTGGCGCCCCGGTTTGACCCTTCGTGGCACGGGTCCGTACCCTTGTCCTTCGGCGTGCTGTGCGCGCGCCGACCATCACGTCGTCATCACGTCGTCGTCTGGGCCCCTCGCGGGCGCGGTCGGACGCCCGTCGAACCAGCAAGACAGGAGTACCGCGGTGTACGCGATCGTCCGTGCCGGTGGCCGCCAGGAGAAGGTCGCCGTCGGCGACGTCTTCGAGGTCAACCGCCTTCAGGGCGAGGCCGGTAGCACGGTCACGCTTCCTGCCCTGCTCCTCGTCGACGGAGACACCGTCACCAGCGACGCCTCGGCGCTCGCCGGCGTGACCGTGACCGCCGAGATCCTGGGAGACACCAAGGGTCCCAAGATCGACATCTTGAAGTACAAGAACAAGACCGGGTACCGCAAGCGGCAGGGCCACCGGCAGTCGCTGACCCAGGTCAAGATCACCGGCATCGAGACGAAGTAGGTCGACGACCCATGGCTCACAAGAAGGGCGCCTCCTCCTCGAGGAACGGGCGCGACTCCAACGCCCAGCGGCTCGGCGTCAAGCGGTTCGGCGGCCAGCTGGTCAACGCCGGGGAGATCCTGGTGCGGCAGCGCGGCACACACTTCCACCCGGGCACCGGCGTGGGGCGCGGCGGCGACGACACCCTGTTCGCGCTGACCGCGGGCGCGGTGGAGTTCGGGACCCGGCGCGGACGTCGGGTCGTGAACATCGTCCCGGCGGGGGAGTAACCGCCCCGACGAGCAACAGTTCGTGGCCGCGAGGGCGGGCCGGTCTGCGTGACCGGCACCGCCCTCGTTGCATGATCGGCCCAGGAGCAGCGCAGCAGGAACGGCCCGGTAGCACCCGACCGACCGGCGAGAGGAGACGAGCGTGGCGACCTTCGTGGACCGCGTCGTCGTGTACGCCGCCGCCGGTGACGGCGGCCACGGCTGCGCCTCGGTGCACCGGGAGAAGTTCAAGCCGCTCGGCGGTCCGGACGGCGGCAACGGTGGCCGCGGCGGCGACGTGGTGGTGGTCGTCGACCCGTCCGTCACCACGCTGCTGGACTACCACCACGCGCCGCACCGGCGGGCCACCAGCGGTCGACCGGGCCAGGGCGGCCACCGGGACGGCGCCGACGGCGAGGACCTCGTGCTCGCGGTCCCCGACGGCACCGTGGTCACCGCCGCCGACGGGGAAGTGCTCGCCGACCTGGTGGGCGCCGGGTCGCGGTACGTGCTGGCCCAGGGCGGCCGCGGCGGGCTCGGCAACGCGGCGTTGGCGTCGCCGCGGCGCAAGGCGCCCGGCTTCGCGCTGCTCGGCGAGCCGGGCGACAGCGCCGACATCGTCCTGGAGCTCAAGACGGTCGCGGACGTCGGCCTGATCGGCTACCCCAGCGCCGGCAAGTCCTCGCTCGTGGCCGCGATGTCCTCGGCCAAGCCGAAGATCGCCGACTACCCGTTCACCACGCTGGTGCCCAACCTCGGCGTGGTCGACGCGGGCGGGTTCCGGTTCACCGTGGCCGACGTGCCCGGGCTGATCCCCGGAGCCAGCGAGGGCAAGGGCCTCGGGCTGGACTTCCTGCGGCACGTGGAGCGCTGCTCGGTGCTCGTGCACGTGCTGGACTGCGCCACCCTCGAGCCGGGCCGCGACCCGTCGTCCGACCTTGATGTGATCGAGAACGAGCTGACCGCCTACGCGACCGACCTGGCCGACCGGCCCCGGCTCGTGGTGCTCAACAAGGTGGACGTGCCCGAGGCCCGCGACCTCGCCGAACTGGTCCGGCCCGAGCTGGAGGCCCGCGGCTACCGGGTGTACGCGGTCAGCGCTGTCTCGCACGAGGGGCTGCGCGAGCTCGGCTTCGGCATGGCCGACATCGTGCGGTCGGCCAGGGCCGCGGCGGCGGAGCCGGAGGTCACCCGCATCGTGCTGCGGCCCAAGGCCGTCGACGAGGTCGGGTTCCGGGTGGTGCGCGAGAGCGACCGGTTCCGAGTCGTCGGCGAGAAGCCGCAGCGCTGGGTCCGGCAGACCGACTTCTCCAACGAGGAGGCGGTCGGCTACCTGGCCGACCGGCTGGCCCGGCTCGGGGTCGAGGACGCGCTGCGCGCGGCCGGTGCCCGGCCGGGCGACGCGGTGCTCATCGGCCCGCTCGACGACTCGGTGGTCTTCGACTGGGAGCCGACGGTGTCCGCGGGCGCCGAGCTGCTGCCCGGTCCGCGCGGCACGGACGCGCGGCTCGACCGGCGGTAGGCGTGCGCAAGGACGTCGTGGCGGCCCGGCGGGTCGTCGTCAAGGTCGGGTCGTCCTCGCTCACGACGGCGGACGGCGCGCTCGATGTCGCCGCCGTCGGGCTGCTGGTCGAGGAGGTCGCGGCCCGGGTCGAGGCTGGCGTCCAGGTGGTGCTCGTCTCGTCCGGTGCCATCGCCGCGGGGCTCACCCCGCTGGGTCTGGTCCAGCGTCCCCAGGACCTCGCCACGCAGCAGGCGGCCGCAAGCGTAGGCCAGGGCCTGCTGCTGCACCACTACACGGCGGCGTTCGCCCGGCACCGGCTGACGGTGGGGCAGGTGCTGCTGACCGCTGACGACGTCGTCCGCCGCACCCACTACCGCAACGCCCAGCGCACCCTGCAGCGGCTGCTCGAGATGGGCACCGTCCCCGTGGTCAACGAGAACGACACCGTGGCCACCCAGGAGATCCGGTTCGGGGACAACGACCGGCTGGCCGCCCTGGTGGCCCACCTGGTGCACGCCGAGCTGCTGGTCCTGCTCTCCGACGTGGATGGGCTCTACGACGGCGACCCGGGCCGCGCGGGCGCCCGGCTGCTCCCCGAGGTGCGGGGCCCGCAGGACCTCGTCGACGTCCGGCTGGGCCGGGCCGGGCGATCCAGGGTCGGCACCGGCGGGATGGTGACCAAGGTCGAGGCGGCGCGGATCGCCGGGACCGCCGGCATCCCGGTCGTGCTCACGTCGGCCGCGCGGGCCGGCGCGGCGCTGCGCGGGGAGCCGGTCGGCACGCACTTCCAGCCCACCGGGCACCGGACGGCGACCCGGCTGCTGTGGCTGGCCCACGCGACGGCGCCGCAGGGCCGACTGCACCTGGACGCCGGCGCCGTGCGCGCCGTCGTGGAGCGGCGGATGTCGCTGCTCGCGGCCGGGATCAGCGCGGTCGACGGTCGGTTCCAGGCCGGGGACCCGGTCGACCTTCTGGACGAAACCGGTCGCACGGTGGCCCGCGGTCTGGTCAACTTCGATGCGTCGGAACTGCCCGGCCTGCTGGGCCGGTCGACCCGGGAGCTGGCTCGTGAGCTCGGCCCGGGGTATGAGCGGGAGGTCGTCCACCGCGACGACCTGGTGGTGCTGCACGGCTGACAGGGAGGGCGCGTGCACGGTGCTCTGCCCAGCCCCAGCCCCAGCGCCGGCCTGGCCGGCCGGATGTGGCACGTGACCCTCACGGTGCGCGGGGTGGCCATCCCCCCGGACGAGGTACGGGCCGGGGTCGAGCGGCTGCAGCACGAACGGCCCTTCCTGCTCGCCGGGCGCTACTCGGCCGACTGCGCCGAGGTGCGGTACTGGGAGGAGGCCGAGCGGCTCGAGGACGCCGCAGCCCTCGCCCTGCGGCTGTGGGGCGAGCACCGGCTCAGCGCCGGCCTGCCGCCCTGGAGCGTCGTGGGTCTGGAGGTCATCGATCGCGAGACCTTCAGCGTGCGCGGCGCCCGCGGCGAGCTCGACGTGCGGCTCGCCCCGGCCGGCGCCGTGCGCCCCTTCGGCGGCGGCGGCTGAGGCTGCTCGCCGCTGGGTCGGCAGCTACCCTTCCAGGATGAGCGACCCGATCGACGAGCGCGCCGCCGTCCTCGAGGCGGCCCGGCTGGCCAGGGACGCCGCCGTGCTGCTGGCCCCGCTGACCCGTGCGGCTAAGGACGCCGCGCTGCTCGCCATGGCCGACGCGCTGGAGAAGGAGTCGGCATCGGTGCTGGCCGCCAACGCCGAGGACGTCGAGCGGGCCAGGACCGACGGCACCCCGGCCGCGATGATCGACCGGTTGGCGCTCACCGAGGGCCGGCTGGCCGACATCGCCGCCGCGCTGCGCCAGGTCGCGGACCTGCCGGACCCGGTCGGCGAGGTGGTCCGCGGGTCGCGGCTGCCGAACGGACTGGAGTTGCGCCAGGTCCGGGTGCCCATGGGGGTCATCGGCATCATCTACGAGGCCCGGCCCAACGTCACGGTCGACGCGGCCGGGCTGTGTCTGAAGAGCGGCAACGCGGTGCTGCTGCGCGGCTCGTCGTCCGCGCACGCGTCCAACACGGCGCTGGTCGCGGTCATGCAGGACGCCCTCGAGGCCGCGGGCCTGCCCCGGCACGCCGTCACGCTGGTGCCGGGGACCTCCCGGGAGTCGGTGCAGCACCTGATGACCGCCCGCGGCCTGGTCGACGTGCTGATCCCGCGCGGCGGCGCCGGACTGATCCGCAGCGTGGTCGAGGGGTCGACCGTGCCGGTCATCGAGACCGGGGTGGGCAACTGCCACGTCTACGTCGACGCGGACGCCGACCTCGCCAAGGCCGTGCGGATCCTGGTGAACTCCAAGGCGCAGCGGCCCAGCGTGTGCAACGCGGCCGAGACCCTGCTCGTCCACCAGGCGGTCGCCCCCGCGTTCCTGCCCGTGGCTCTCGAGGCGTTGCGCGCGGCCGGGGTGACCGTGCACGGTGACGACACCGTGGCCGGGTACGCGGGGGACGCCGGGGTGGCCTTCGCGCCGGCCACCGACGAGGACTGGGACACCGAGTACCTCTCGCTGGACCTCGCCGCGGCCGTCGTCCCCGACCTGGACGCCGCGCTGGCGCACATCCGCCGGCACGGCAGCGGGCACACCGAGGCGATCGTCACCGAGAACGGCCCGACCTCCCGGCGGTTCATCGCCGGCGTGGACGCCGCCGCCGTGATGGTGAACGCGTCCACCCGTTTCACCGACGGCGGCGAGCTCGGGTTCGGCGCGGAGATCGGGATCTCCACTCAAAAACTGCACGCCCGCGGCCCGATGGGGCTCCCGGAGCTGACCTCGACGACCTACGTGGTGACTGGGGACGGACATGTCCGTGTCTGACACGTCGGTTGCGCACCCACCGGCGCCCTCCCCGGTGCCTCGCTGGATCGGGCCGACGTTCATCGCCCTGGCCGTGCTCACCGTGCCGTGGATCGGCGTGCTCGCCATGACGCTGCCCAAGCACCAGTACGCCGGGCACTACCGGCTGGCCTGGGTCGGCTTCGACGTACTGCTGGTGATCATGTTGGCGCGCACCGGCTGGGTGGCCTGGCGGGGCCGGGACCACGTCCAGCTGCCCGCGGTCATGACCGGGACGCTGCTCGTGGTCGACGCCTGGTTCGACATCATGACCTCGCACGGCCGGGACCAGATGCTCACCGCGTTCGGCTCGGCCCTGCTCATCGAGGTCCCGCTGGCCGCGCTGTGCTTCTGGATCGCCCGGCACGCCGAACGGGTTCGTCGCGACCGGCTGCGGTGGGCGCTGCGCAGGGCCAGGGACGGCGTCGACCTCGAACGGGCGCGGCTGAGTGCCCAGTGAGGACGCCGAGCTAGCCACCCGGCTGGCCGCCGAGGTCGGGGAGCTGCTGCTCGAAATCCGCGACGACCACCCGGCCGCCGAGCCGCGTGAGCTCGGCCCGCTCGGTGACCGGGAGGCCCAGCGGCTGGTCGACACCCGACTGTCCGCGGAGCGGCCCGCCGACGCGATGCTGTCGGAGGAGGCGGCGGACGACGGTGCCCGGCTCACGGCCGACCGGGTCTGGATCATCGACCCGCTCGACGGAACCTGGGAGTTCGCCCGCCGCCGGGCCGACTGGGCGGCGCACGTGGCGCTGTGGCAGCGCGGCTCGCTGGCCGCCGGTGCGGTCGCGCTGCCCGACCTCGGGGTGCTGCTGTCCACCGACCCGGCCCCGATGACGCCGTCCGGCCCGCTGCCGGGGCGGCTGCGGCTCGCGGTGAGCCGTTCGCGTCCTCCGGCGCTGGCGCGCGCCCTGGCGAACCAGCTGGACCTCGACCTGGTGCCCATGGGGTCGGCCGGGGTGAAGGCGGCCGCTGTGGTCCGCGGCGACGTGGACGCCTACCTGCACGCCGGCGGCCTGTCCGAGTGGGACTCCGCCGCCCCGGTGGCGGTGGCCCTGGCAGCCGGGCTGCACGCCTCCCGCGTGGACGGCTCGCCGCTGGTCTACAACCAGCCGGACGTGTCCCTGCCGGACCTGCTGGTCTGCCGTGCCGAGCTGGCCCGGACTCTGCTGGACGAGATTGCGGCGCTGATGCGCTGATCTGCCGGAGTCCGGCGGATACGCTGCCCGCCATGAGTGCGAACATCCACGCCGCCCTGCCGTCGTCCGCCGAGCTCTTCCCCCACGAGACCCCGGCACCCCTGGTCATGGGGATCGGCGCGTTCGTCGTGCTCGTCGTCGCGCTGATCATCGTCACCCGGTTGAACAAGGACCGCTGAGACGCCCGTGGGCGCCGGTCTGCTCGACCGCTCGCTGGGGCTGGTGCACGCGCTGCGGGCGGCCGGGGTGCCGGTGTCGGTCGCCGAGACCCTGGACGCCGCCTCGGCGATGGCCGTCGTGGACCTGCTCGACCGGGACGGCCTGCGTGCGGCCCTGGCCGCGACGCTGCTCAAGCGCCCGGCCCACCGGGCCGCCTTCGACGCGCTGTTCGACCTGTGGTTCCCGCCGCTCGTGGGGGAGCCGGGAGCGGCTGACCAGGACGACGGGTCTGCTGACGCGACGCCGCACCCTCCCGGCCAGGCCGTGGACCTGCGCGAGGACTTCCGGGCCCGGCTGCTGGACGCCCTCCTCGACGGCGACGCCGCCGCCATCGCCCGGCTGGCCAGGGAGGCGGTGGCCGCCTTCGGCCGCGCCGAGAGCCGCCCCGGCCGGCAGTCGTTCTTCGGCTACCGGGTGCTGCGAGCGGTTTCCCCGGAGACGCTCGTGGCCGCGCTGATCGAGGGCCTGCTGGGCGGTGGGGGTGCCGAGCGGACGACGTTTCGCGAGGAGGTCGCCCGGGTCGGCGCTCGGGAGCGGGTGCGCGCCTTCGAGCAGGCGGTCGAGGCTGAGATCCGGCGCCGGCTGGCCGAGGAGAAGGGCGCCGAGCAGGTCGCCGCCACCGCCGTCCGGCCGCTCGTCGACCAGGTCGACTTCCTGCGCGCCTCCCGCGACGACCTGCTCGCGCTGCGGCGGCAGGTGTACCCGCTGGCCCGCCGGCTGGCCACCAGACTGGCGGCCCGCCGACGGCCGGGCCGGTCGGGGCGGCTGGACGTGCGGCGGACCGTGCGGGCGTCCCTGGGCAGCGGTGGGGTCCCGATCACCACCCACCACCGGCCGCGGCGCCCCCACAAGCCGGAGCTCGTGGTGCTGTGCGACCTGTCCGGCTCGGTGGCGTCGTTCGCCCACTTCACGCTGCTGCTCACCTGGGCGCTGAAGGAGCAGTTCACCCGGGTCCGCGCGTTCGGGTTCATCGACACCACCGACGAGGTGACCCGTTTCCTGGACCGGGCCGAGGACCTGCCCGGCGCGCTGGCCCGGATGGCCCGCGAGGCGGAGCTGGTCTGGTTCGACGGGCACTCCGACTACGGGCACGCCTTCGAGGTGTTCGCCGAGCGTTACGCCGACGCGATCACGCCGCGCACCTCGCTGCTCGTGCTCGGTGACGGGCGGACGAACTACCGCAGCCCGGCGCTGCCGGTGCTCCGGCGGCTGGCGGGGGAGGCCCGGCACGCGTACTGGCTCAACCCGGAGCCGCGGGGACAGTGGGGCAGCGGGGACTCCTCTGCGCTCGCCTACGCCGAAGTCATGGACATGGTGGAGTGCCGCACGGTCGCTCAGCTCGAGCACTTCGTCACCCATCACCTGTCAGGGTGACGACGAGCTATACGTCGTCCTCACCCTGACAAGTCGGCAGCGGGTACGGTGCGAGGATGGCTGGCCCGGTGACCAGGACGCGCGGGCTGCGGATCGACGGCGCGGTCGTCCGCGGCCGCGAGGAGCAGCTGGCCACCGAGGAGCCGCTGGAGATCCGGGCCGGGGACCGGCGGCTCGCGGTGACCATGCGCACGCCGGGCGCGGACTTCGAGCTCGCGGCCGGCTGGCTGCACGGCGAGGGTGTCGTCGCCGGGCCGGCGGACCTGCGCTCGCTGCGCTACTGCACGGACGCCGACCTTGAGCCGGACGAGCGGTTCAACGTGGTCACCGCTGAGCTCTCCGGCGCCGCAGCCGAGCGGGTCGCCCGGCTCGCCCCGCGCGGCTTCGTGGTCTCCAGCGCCTGCGGCGTCTGCGGCCGGGAGACGGTGGCCGACCTGCGAGCGCTGGGCCGGACGCTGCCCGAGCCGGACGCCGGCGACCGGCTGGAGCCCGGCTGGCTGGCCGGCCTGCCCGAGCAGCTGCGGGCCCGGCAGACAGTGTTCGACCGGACCGGCGGCCTGCACGCCGCCGGCCTGTTCGACCCGTACACGGGGACGGCCCTGGTCGTGCGGGAGGACGTCGGGCGGCACAACGCGGTGGACAAGGTCATCGGCTGGGCGCTCCTCGGCGGCGTGCCCTCCCTGACCGGGACCGTGCTGGTCGTCAGCGGGCGGGCCTCGTTCGAGATCGTCCAGAAGGCGCTGGCCGCGGGGATCCCGGCGCTGGTCGCCGTGTCCGCGCCGTCCAGCCTGGCCGTCGACGTGGCCCGGGAGTTCGGGATGGCCCTCGTGGGGTTCGTCCGCGAGGGGCGGATCACGGTGTACTCCGGCGAGGCGCGGCTCGCGCTGCCCGGCTGAGCGCGCGCGGACGGTTAGCCTTCCCTGCGTGGAGGCGCACCGGCTGGGGGTCATGGGCGGGACCTTCGACCCGATCCACCACGGCCACCTGGTAGCGGCCAGCGAGGTCGCTGCCCTGTTCGCCCTGGACGAGGTGGTCTTCGTGCCCACCGGTCAGCCGTGGCAGAAGACACGGGGCGACGTGAGCGCGGCTGAGGACCGCTACCTCATGACGGTGATCGCCACCGCGTCCAACCCCCGGTTCAGCGTGAGCCGGATCGACATCGACCGGGGCGGCCCCACCTACACGGTGGACACGCTGCGCGAGCTGCGTGCTGAGCGGGGCCCGAGCACCGAGCTGTTCTTCATCACCGGGGCGGACGCGCTCTCCCAGATCGTCTCGTGGCGGGACGCCGACGAGGTGGTGAGCTCGGCCCACTTCATCGGGGTGACCCGTCCGGGGCACGCGCTCTCCGACCCGGGGCTGCCCGAGGGGCGGGTCAGCCTGGTCGAAATCCCGGCGCTGGCAATTTCCAGTACCGCTTGTCGCGAAAGAATCCGACTGAATCGGCCGATCTGGTATCTCGTGCCCGATGGAGTCGTCCAGTACATCGCCAAGCGGGGCCTCTACGCCCACCCGAGCGGCCGATGAGCGGCAAGCACCGACGTGCCGCCGAGGAGATCGACGCCGCTCCGGCTCCGGCTCCGGCCTCGGTCTCGGTCGACGTCGGCCCGCTGCTGCTCACCACCGCCGTCCTGCCCCCGCCGCCCCCGCCGCGGGTGGCGGCCCGGGAGGCCCGGCAGCAGCGAGCGTCCCAACGCACCAAGCTGATCGCCGGCGCTGCGGTGCTCGTCGTGCTGGCGGCCGCGGTCGTCTTCCTGGTGGGCCCGGGCTCCGGTGCGAAGAGCAAGACCACGGCCGGCGCCCCCGCGCGCACCCAGTCCACGCTGCTGCTGCAGCTGCTCGGGGCCAAGAACGTCGCCCAGTCCAGCGTGCTGCTGGCCCACGACACGGCGTCCGGCGGCAGCGGGGCCGGCGTGCTGGTGCCCAGCGCCCTGGTCGTCAACGTGCCGGGCTTCGGCTCGTCCAGCTTCGGCGACGCGTCCGCGCTGGGGACCACCTCGGGCGCTGCGCTGGCGCTGTCCGACGCCCTCGGCGTTCTCGTCGACGGGTCCTGGATCCTGCAGCCGGCCGCCTTCGCCGCCCTCGTGGACGCGGTCGGCGGGGTGCAGGTGAACGCGCAGGCCCAGGTCACCCGCCCCACCGCGAACGGTGGCGCGACCGTCCTCATCCCGCCGGGCCCGCAGAAGCTGGACGGCGCGCTGGCCGTCGTCTACGCCAGCTACCTGGGTTCGGGGGAGCCTGAACAGGGCCGGCTGGCCCGGTTCAGCGAGGTCTGGCAGCAGGTCGTCGCTCAGCTGCCCAGCCAGCCCGACCAGCTCAGCGCGCTGGTCGCCAAGCTCGGCCCCGGGTCGAAGGCGTCCTTGTCCGGCCAGCAGCTGGCGACCTTCCTGCTCGGTCTCAAGTCGGACGAGCGCGACCAGCAGATGACCTACCAGAACCTGCCGGTGCGGAGCCTGGACACCGGCGCCGCTGAGCCCGCGTCGGTGCTCGACCAGGTGCAGGCCGAGCAGCTGGTCACCAGCCAGCTGTCCGGGTCGCGGCCGCCGGTCCGAGCGTCCGGTCCGGTGCGGGTGCTCGTGCAGAACGGGGTGGGCACGCCCGGGCTGGGGGAGACCACCCGCAAGCGGCTCATCGCGGCCGGGCTGACCTACGTCAACGGGGGCAACGCCGCGCAGTTCGGCTACGCGAAGTCGGTGGTGCTGATCCCGGACGCGTCCGAGCAGTCCCGGCGCGAGGGCACCGACGTGGCCACCGCCCTGCGGCTGCCGCAGTCCAGCCTGCGCATCGCGGCCCAGGGCCAGACCATCGCCGACGTCGTCGTCATCGTGGGAGCCGACTTCAAGCCGTGAGACGCTGGAGGGGTCCTGCCACCGTCCGAAAGACCGGGAAGCCTGCCTGTGACCGCCACCCCTGAGGTCCTCACCCACGTTGAGACCGCCGCCCTCGCCGCCGCCGACAAGCTCGCCTCGGACATCGTGGCGTTCGACGTCAGCGACCAGTTGGCGATCACTGACGCGTTCCTGCTGTGCTCGGCGCCCAACGAGCGCCAGGTCCAGGCCATCGTGGACGCCGTCGAGGAGCGGCTGCTGCACGAGCACGGGGTCAAGCCGGTGCGCCGGGAGGGAGAGCGTGACGGCCGGTGGGTGTTGCTGGACTACGTCGACTTCGTCGTCCACGTGCAGCACAGTGAGGAGCGGGCCTACTACTCGCTCGAGCGGATCTGGAAGGACTGCCCGGTCATCGCACTCCCGGACGAGGTCAGCGCCCCGCGCTCAGCCGTGGCGGCCCAGGGACGGCCCTGACCGTGCGCCGGGTCGTGCTGTGGCGGCACGGCCGGACGGCGTGGAACATGGCCAACCGGTTCCAGGGGCAGACCGACGTTCCGCTGGACGACGTGGGCCGGGAGCAGGCCCGGCAGGCCGCCCGGCTGGTGGCCGCCTTCCCACCCAGCGTGATCGTCGCCTCGGACCTGCAACGAGCACGGGAGACGGCCCAGCCGCTGGCCGCGCTCACCGGGCTGTTGGTGCAGCCGGACCCGCGGCTGCGCGAGCTGCACGCCGGGAGCTGGCAGGGTCGGCTGGGGAGCGAGATCGAGGCCATGGACGGCGCCAGCTACCGGGCCTGGCGGTCCGGGGGGGACGTTCGGGCCGGCGGCGGGGAGAGCCGCACCGAGCTGGCCGACCGGTCGGCTGCGGCCCTGTTGGAGCACCTGGTCGGCGTGCCCGACGATGGCGTGCTCGTCGCGGTCACCCATGGCGGCACCACCCGGGCGGCGCTCGGCCGGCTGCTCGGACTGCCGCTGGACCACTGGGGGGTGCTCGGCGGGCTGGCCAACTGCGCGTGGTCGGTGATCGAGGAGGTCGGCGCCGGCCGGTTTCGGCTCACCGAGCACAACGCGGGTTCGCTGCCGGAGCCGGTCGTCGGGGACGACCGCTGACCGCGACACCCGGGCTCGCGGGCCAGCGGTGCGGGCGGTTTCGTTCCGGTCGGGGGGACCGGCTATTCTTACCCAGCCCGCGAGGGCACCTGGGGCTATAGCTCAGTTGGTAGAGCACTTGCTCGGCAGGCAAGGGGTCAGGGGTTCGAGTCCCCTTAGCTCCACCAGGTATATGCGCAGGTCAGGGGCATGATCCACGATCTTGGATCAGGCCCCTGATGCGTCAGGTGAGCCTATTGGGGAGCCTAAGTTTCGAGCGGATCCACACGGACACACCCGGATTGGGACGGTTTGGCCCTTCGTCCGGGAGGTCCGGGAGGTCCGGGCAGCGTCCCGCAGGTGACCCTTGAATTGGTCCACGATGGCCATAGGGGGTCGTGGCATTGGCCATGACGTCCAACAGGGCTGTCGACCAAGGACGAGTGCTGTCGCCCAAGGTTGGCAACGGCTGGCCGGATCCGGCCCGAGCCGGCGGAGCATGCAGCGCCGCGCGCTCCGGGCTCAGGTCGCTGACGTGACCGTTGGGGGCTGCTCGCACGCCTGGCGGTTGATGTAGTCGGTCAGCGCGGCGATCGGCACCCGCCGCAGGCGCCCGACGTGGATGGATCGGATGTCGCCGGCTGCGAGGAGCTCGTAGAGCAGGCTGCGGCCGATGCTGAGCCGACGGGCGGCTTCGTCCACGGACAGCAGCAGTCGCTCATCAGGCTGCACGGTCACATCCACGATCTGGTGCTCGAATTCTGCCGGTGCTCGGCGGGCTGCCTGAGCAGGCCCGCCGGTGGCGACGAGCTCGAGGGTCATGGGCGTCGTGGGCCTTCGGGCATTCATGGGAGCCTCCGTCGGACTTGGTTGGCTTGCGCGCCGGCCCAGCGTGACCCGCACCCATCGCCAGGACCCTCGCCAGCCGACCTGGCGAGAGTCCTGGCGATAGCGGCCGGGGTGTCAGCCCGCCGCCCAGGCGCGAAGAACCGACCTCTGCTGCCCCAACCCGATGGCCGGGGCGACGCGGCTGTTCGCTGTAGGACCGCCCTGCGACTCGCTGGGACGCCTGGGCCTCGCGAGGTGCCACCCAGACTCTCGAACGCCTGTCTTGTCTCGCAGATGGGGGTGACTTCTCAGAACGTGAGGCCGACGACTTCGCGCTGCTTTCGTTCGGGGCGGCGTCGGTGGTCGGCGAGGTGGTGGTAGATGCGGTCGGCCCAGTGGGCGTTCGCCTCGTTGCGCCG
>JBBSAJ010000020.1:0-45401 GCA_038252405.1 Actinomycetes bacterium
CGACCTGGTGCGGTTCGCCCCCCCCGTCCCGCAGGCCGAGCTGGGCGAGTGGTACCGCGCGGCCACGCTCACCGTCGTCCCGTCGCACAACGAGTCGTTCGGGCTGGTCGCCGTGGAGTCCCAGGCCTGCGGCACCCCGGTGGTCGCCGCCGCGGTGGGCGGGCTGCGGACGGCGGTGGCCGACGGGCGCTCCGGCGTCCTGGTCGAGGGCCACGACCCGCAGCGGTGGGCCCGGGCGATCGCCGACCTGCTCGGCGACCCCCGGCGGCTGGCCGCGCTGGGCGACGGCGCCCGCCGGCACGCCACCGCGTTCAGCTGGTCGGCGACCGCCGCCGCCATGACCGGGGTCTACCGCGAGGCGCTGGCCGCGCAGCGGGCCCGTCGGGAGCCGTGGGCAGCCGCCCGGTGAGCGACGTGAGCGACCTGGACGCGCTCATCGAGACGGCGCTGACCTTGGCCGAGGTGCCGTTCGAGCACCCCCGCGACGGGGCCTTCCTGGTCACCCTCGCCGGCACCCACAAGCTGGCCACCAACGCCTGGCTGGTGGTCACCCCGCAGAGCCTGCTCGTCGAGGCGTTCGTGATCCGCCAGCCGGACGAGAACCACGCGGCGTTCTACCGCACCCTGCTGGAGCGCAACACCCGCGCCTACGGGGTGCACTTCAGCGTGGACCGGGTCGGCGACGTGTACCTGGTCGGACGGGTGCCGCTCGCGGCGGTCACCGCCGACGAGCTGGACCGGCTGCTCGGCTGCGTGCTCACCTACGCCGACGAGAGCTTCGACCAGCTGCTCGAGATCGGCTTCGCCAGCTCGATCCGCCGGGAGTGGCAGTGGCGGCAGCGCCGCGGCGAGTCGCTGACGAACCTGCAGGCGTTCGCCCGGTTCGCCGACCCCGACCGCGACGGCTGACCCGGCTATCCTCAGACTGTAGCCTGAAGTTCCCCCAAAATGTAGCCTGAAAGCTCCCTGAATTGTAGCCTGACGTCATGCAGATGAGGTGGCTGACGGGGTTGGGGGTGCAGCATGGCCTATTGGCCCAGGGTTGCCGACCAGCAGCTGGCTGACCGGTTGGCGGCCGCTGGTGCGGTGCTGATCGAAGGGCCCAAGGCCTGCGGCAAGACCGAGACCGCACGGCAGGTGGCGCGCAGCGAGGTGCTCCTCGATGTCGACGCCGCAGCGCAGGCGGCGATCGCGGTCGACCCGGAGCTGGTGCTCGCCGGCCCGACTCCACGGCTCATCGACGAGTGGCAGCTCGCGGCGGACCCGGTCTGGAACCACGTGCGTCGGCAGGTCGACCAGCGAGGGTTTCCTGGCCAGTTCATCCTCACCGGCTCCGCGGTGCCGGAGTCCAGCGCCCGCCGGCACGCCGGTGCGGGGCGTTTCTCGGTGCTTCGGATGCGGCCGATGAGCCTGTTCGAGAGCGGACACTCCACCGGCCTGATGTCCCTGTCCGAGATCCTGTCCGGGGAGCGTCCCAGCTGCCCGGAGCCCGGGCTCACCGTCACCGACATCGCCGAGCTCCTCGTGATCGGCGGCTGGCCGAGCAACCTCGGGAGGTCCGCGACCACGGCGGCACGGGCCAACCGCGACTACCTGGCCAACCTGCGCGAGGTGGACGTCGCCCTGGTTGGCACCAGTCGACGGGATCCACATCGGCTGGACCGGTTCCTGCGGTCGCTGGCGCGGCACACGGCGACGGAGGCTAGCGTGACGACCCTGTGTTCGGACACGGGCGGCCCGGAGGGTGCCATCGCCCGCACGACGGCGTACGACTACCTCGAGGTGCTGCGCCGACTCATGATCATCGAAGACCAGCCTGCGTGGGCGACGCACCTGCGATCGAAGGCCGCCCTGCGGAAGGCCGAGAAGCGTCATTTCGTCGATCCCTCGTTGGCGGTGGCGGCATTGAACGTCGGTCCTCAGCGGCTGCTCGACGATCTGAATGCGATGGGCCTGTTGTTCGAGTCCCTTGTCGTCCGTGACGTGCGAGTCCTGTCCGCGGCGCTCGAGGCCAGCGTGTTCCACTACCGGGACAGCGATGGACGTGAGGTCGACATCGTGGTCCAGCTCCCCGATGGTCGATGGTCGGCGTTCGAGGTCAAGCTCGGAGTCGGGCAGGTCGACGAGGGTGCCGGCAACCTGTTGCGGTTCGTCCAGGCCATCGACACCTCCAAGGTCGGGCCGCCGGTGACCCTGGGCGTGATCGCGGGCGGGGGCTACGGCCACACCCGTCCGGACGGGGTCGTCGTCGTCCCAGTTGGCGCCCTTGCGCCCTGACGCCGCGGCCGATGCCGACGGCCGGGTCATCCCGCGCGGGTGATTCCGGCCCTGGGCGGTCGGTCTAGCGTCCGAAGCATGACTGCTGACCGGCCGCAGGACCTGACCGAGCTCGACCGGCTGCGGGCGGAGAACGAGGCGCTGAAGCAGCAGCTGGCCACCACGGGCGCTGTCCCGGCCCGCGGGCACCGGGTGCGCGCCGTTATCGCCGCCGTCCTGGCGTTCCTCACCGGGCTGCTGATGATCACCGCGGTGGTGTCGGTGTGGACGACGCGCACGGCGCTGAACACCGACAAGTTCGTGGCCAGGGTCGGGCCGGTCATCGAACAGCCGGCGGTGCAGGATGCCGTCGCCACGCAGGTCAGCACCCAGCTGGCCGGCTACCTGCAGCCGAAGGTCGCCGCGGCCCTGCCGGACAACCTGCAGTTCCTGGCCGCGCCGGTCTCCTCCGGCCTGCAGACGGTGATCGACAAGCAGGTTCGCAAGATCATCGGCACAGCGGCCTTCACCCAGGTCTGGGACCAGGCGCTCACGCTGTCCCACCAGGACGTCGTGTCCGTCCTCAAGGGGGACAACCAGGCGGTCGCGGTGGTCAACGGGAAGGTCGTCATCGACCTGATCCCGGTGGTCAACGAGGTGCTGCAGAACCTGAGCGCCCAGCTGCCGACCATCTTGGGGCAGACCGTCTCCCTGCAGCTGCCCGCCAACGCCAGCCTGGACCGGATCCGCTCCGCCGTCTCGACCTACCTCGGCGTCGACCTGCCGCCGGACTTCGCCCAGATCCCGATCGCGAACTCCTCCGACCTCACGGCCGCCCAGAGCGGCGTGAAGATCGTCAACACGTCGACCGTGCTCGTCGTGCTGCTCGCCCTGCTGGCCCTCGTCCTGGCGCTGGTGATCACCCCGGGCCGCCGGCGGACGCTGCTGCAGATCGGGCTGTGGACCACCGGCTTCACCGCGCTGGTCTTCTTCGTGGTCCGCGGGGTGATGCGCAACGCGGTGGCCGGCCTCACCCCCGCCTACCTCGCCGACGCGGCCACCGCGGCCCTGAAGACGCTGTTCACCACGCTGCGCGAGTTCGCGCTGATCCTGTTCTGGGCCGGGCTGGTGCTGGCCGTGGTCATGTACCTGATCGGCCCGGGGCGGTTCCCGGTGTGGCTGCGCGCCAGCGTGGCCCGCTGGACCCGCACCGGTGTGGCCACGGTGCGCGAGACGTCGGGCGGCGAGGGCCTCTCCGCCTGGGTCGCGCAGTACCTCGACCCGCTGCGCGTCGGCGGGGCCGTGCTGGCCGCCCTGGTGCTGCTGATCTGGCCCAGCTGGGTCGCGCTGCTCGTCGTCGGCGTCCTGCTGGTGCTGTTCGAGGTCGGGGTGACCCTGGCCGCCCGTCCCACCGGCGGCCACCAGCCGGCTCAGTAGGCTGGAGCGCATGAGCGCGCCGTACACCCTCGTCCTGCTCCGCCACGGTGAGAGCGACTGGAACGCGAAGAACCAGTTCACCGGCTGGGTCGACGTCCCGCTGTCGGAGAAGGGGACGGCGGAGGCGGTGCGCGGCGGCGCCCTGCTGGCCGGGCGCGGGCTGCTGCCGGACGTCGTCCACACCTCGGTGCTGCGGCGGGCGATCACCACGGCGAACCTGGCGCTGGACGCGTGCGAGCGGCACTGGGTCCCGGTGCGGCGGCACTGGCGGCTGAACGAGCGGCACTACGGCGCGCTGCAGGGCAAGAACAAGAAGCAGACCCTCGAGCAGTTCGGCGAGGAGCAGTTCATGCTCTGGCGCCGCTCCTACGACACCCCGCCGCCGCCCCTCGCGGACGACGACCAGTGGAGCCAGGCCGGCGACCCCCGGTACGCGGACCTGCCGCCCGAGCTGATGCCGCGCACCGAGTGCCTGCAGGACGTCGTCCGGCGGATGCTGCCGTACTGGTACGACGCGATCGTGCCGGACCTGCGGACCGGGCGCACCGTGGCCGTGGTCGCGCACGGCAACTCGCTGCGCGCGCTGGTCAAGCACCTGGACGGCATCTCCGACGACGCCATCGCCGGGCTGAACATCCCCACCGGCATCCCGCTGCTGTATGCCCTGGACGAGCAGCTGCGCCCGACCGTGGCCGGCGGGGAGTACCTCGACGCCGACGCGGCCGCCGCCGCGATCCAGGCGGTCGCCAACCAGGGCCGCTGACAGGTCTCAGGCGTCGGCGCGCTCGCCGATCACCAGGTAGATGGTCCGCCGGGCGATGCTGACCGCGTGGTCGGCGAACCGCTCGTAGTAGCGGTTGAGCAAGGTGATGTCGACGGCCTCGCCGGTGGGCGTGGAGTCCGGCTGGCTGAGCAGGATGTCGAGCACCTCGCGGTGCAGGGCGTCCATGCGGTCGTCGTCCGACTCGATCTCGCGGGCCAGGTCGAGGTCCTTGGAGGCGATGACGTCGCCCATCTTGGCGGCCATCCGGTCTGCGACGGCGGCCATCTCGGTGAACTGCGGGCGCAGCAGCTCGGGCACGGCGCAGTCCGGGTAGCGCATCCGGGCCGACTTGGCGACGTGCTGGGCGAGGTCGCCCATCCGCTCCAGGGTGCTGCTCATCCGCATGGCGCTGAGCACGATCCGCAGGTCGGTGGCGACCGGCTGCTGCAGGGCGATCAGCTCGGTCGTCTGCAGCTCGAGCTCCGCGAAGGCGGCGTCGACCTCGTCGTCCGCGGCGATCACCGACTCGGCCCGCTCGCGGTCGGCCTCGAGCAGCGCGGCCGACGCGCGCTGCATCATCGACCCGACCAGCCGGCTCATCGTGACCAGCTCGTCGGTGACCGCGTCGAGCGACTCGTGGTAGGCGTCGCGCATGGTTCCTCGTCTCAGTTCTGCCCGGACCGGTCCCGGTGGGACAGGGTCAGGGTACGGCCGGGGCGGCCCGGGCCCGAACGGGGTGGGTGAACGGACCCCAGGGGTCAGGTGAACAGTGGGCGACGGCTGACCGGCGGCGGCGCCGTGGCGGGCGTCGCCGGGGTCCCGGCTCTCCTACCATCGAGGCGTGGACCTGACCTCGTCGCTGACGGCGGGCTCCCTCGGCCTGGCCGTGGGTGCCGGCGCGGCGACCGCGTGGCTGCGCTCCCGCCCCGGCGTCGAGCCCGCTGCGGGCGAGGACGCGGGGAGCCCGCCGGACCGCCTCCCGGACGGCGCCACCGCGGTGCTGTCGATCCTGCCCGGGGGGGCCGCCGTCGTGGACCGGCTGGGCCGGGCCGTGTGGGCCACGCCGCCGGCGTACAGCTGGGGGCTGGTTCGCGACGGCCGGGTGGTCCACCCGGCGGTCCTGGAGTCCGTCCGGGCGGTGCACGCCGACGGCGGCAGCAGCTCGCTGGAGGTGGAGCTGCGCCGGCGGCGCGGGACCCGCGGCCTGCCGGTCGCCGTCCACGTCGCCCCGCTCACCGCGCAGCTGGCCGTGGTGCTGGCCGAGGACCGCTCCGACGCGCGCCGGGTCGACGACGTCCGACGGGACTTCGTGGCGAACGTGTCGCACGAGCTGAAGACCCCGGTGGGGGCGCTGTCGCTGCTGGCCGAGGCCGTCGAGGGGGCCAGCGACGACCCCGAGGCGGTCAAGCGGTTCTCCGGCCGGATGCAGCACGAGGCCACCCGGCTGTCCAGCCTGGTCAACGAGCTCATCGACTTGTCCCGGCTGCAGGGCGACGACCCGATGCTGCACGCCACGGTCGTGCAGCTGGACGACGTGGTGGCCGACGCCGTGGACCGGGTCCGCACCATGGCCACCGCCACGGCGATCGACCTGCGGGTCGCGGGGGAGCGGCACCGGGTCGTCTACGGCGACCGGGAGCAGCTCACCATGGCGGTGCGCAACCTGCTGCTCAACGCGGTGAACTACAGCCCCGGCCGCACCCATGTCGTCGTCGCCGTCCGGGGGGCGGGGGACACCGTCGAGGTGAGCGTGACCGACCAGGGCATCGGGATCCCGGCCCGGGACCTCGAGCGGATCTTCGAGCGGTTCTACCGGGTCGACCCGGCGCGGTCCCGGGCCACCGGGGGCACCGGCCTCGGGCTGTCCATCGTCAAGCACGTCTGCGCCAACCACGGCGGCGAGGTCGCAGTGTGGAGCGTCGAGGGCTCCGGCTCGACGTTCACCCTGCGGCTGCCCGCGCACACCGAGCCGGTCGGTCAGCCGGTCGGTCAGCCGGTCGAGGCCCCGGCGGAGCCGATGGCCCTGCGGAAGGTGGTCCCGTGACCCGCGTGCTCGTCGTCGAGGACGAGGAGAGCTTCTCCGACGCGTTGGCCTACATGCTGCGCAAGGAGGGGTTCGAGGTGGCGGTCGCCGACACCGGGCCCGATGCGCTCGAGCAGTTCGACCGGTCCGGGGCCGACCTGGTGCTGCTCGACCTGATGCTGCCCGGGCTGCCCGGCACCGAGGTGTGTCGCGCGCTGCGGCAGCGGTCCAACGTCCCGGTGATCATGGTCACCGCCAAGGACAGCGAGATCGACAAGGTGGTGGGCCTCGAGCTGGGGGCCGACGACTACGTGACCAAGCCGTTCTCCTCGCGGGAGCTGGTGGCCCGCATCCGCGCGGTGCTGCGCCGCGGCGGCGACACCGACGAGCTGCTGCCCGCGGTGATCGAGGCCGGCCCGGTGCGCATCGACGTGGAGCGGCACGTGGTGTCGGTCAACGGGGCCGTCGTGCCGATGCCGCTGAAGGAGTTCGACCTGCTCGAGCTGCTCGTGCGCAACGCCGGCCGGGTGCTCACCCGGATGCAGCTGATCGACCGGGTGTGGGGCTCGGACTACGTCGGCGACACCAAGACCCTCGACGTCCACGTGAAGCGGCTGCGGTCCAAGCTCGAGCCGGACCCGGCCACCCCGGTGCACCTGGTCACCGTGCGCGGCCTGGGCTACAAGTTCGAGGCCTGACCGGTCACTCGCCGGCGGTGAGGTTGGCCGGGTCGACGACCAGGGTGCTCAGCTGCAGCACTCCGGCGTCGCGGAAGGTGTAGCGCACCAGGACCTGCTGGCCGGGCGTCTTCGACAGCGAGGTCAGGCTGGCGATGTTCGTGTAGGGGTCGCCGAACCCGTTGGCCACCAGCGGGTCCAGGGCCAGCGAGCCGCCCGGGATGGTGATCGGCGAGCCACCCTCGACCTCGACGCCGGTGAGCGCGTCCGGGGTGGAGCCGGTGTTGACGAACACCGACAGCAGCTGGCCGGCGGTCGCGCCGGTCGGGTCGGTGACCACCACCGCGTTGAGCACCTTCACCGCGCCGATCTGGCCGACCGCGCCGATGCTCGGCGGGAACGGCTTTTGACTCTGGGCGTTGAACCCGGCCGAGCAGCCGGTCGTCGTGACGGCGACCAGCAGCACGAGCGCCCCGATCAGGGTGCCGCGACGGCGGGCAACGGGCGAAGCACCGGTCACGCTGGCACGCTCCTCAACGACGGACTCGGGCGGTGGGTCCGCACAGCCTACCGACGCCCGGTCACGCCAGGCCGGTACCCCGGCCGATGAGCAGCGCGACCACGGTGACCGCCGCCGCGGTGGTCAGCGCGAACGGCGCCCTGGATGCCGGCGGCCAGCGCACCGCGAACGCCGCCGCGAGCAGCCCCGCGGTCACGGCCAGCAGGGCCAGCCCGAGGCCGCCCACCGGGCCGGGCGGGGCCAGCGCGAGCAGCCCGGCCGCGACGCCGAGCAGGACACCGGCGAGCGCGCGGCTGCGCCCCGCACCCAGCCGCTGCGGCAGGCCGAGCACGCCCGCCGCGCGGTCGTCGTCCAGGTCGGGCAGCGCGTTCGCCAGGTGCGCGACCACCCCGAGCAGCGCCCCCGCGGCGGTGGCCCACCACGGCGGCCACGGATGGCCGGGCAGGGACAAGGTGACCACCGAGGGCAGCAGCCCGAAGCTCAGGGCGAACGGCAGGAACGACCAGCGGGTCCGTTTGACCCCCAGGTCGTAGGCCAGCCCGCCGGCGACCGCGACCAGGTGGGTCACCCCGGACCGCCAGCCGTTGGCCATCGACAGCGGCACGCAGGCGGCCAGCGCCACCGTCGCGGCCACCCGGGCGGCCCGCACCGGGACCGCTCCGGTGGCCAGCGGCTTGTCGGTGCGGCCGGCGGCGACGTCGCGCTCGCGGTCCACGAGGTCGTTGGTCCAGCCGATGGCCAGCTGCCCGCTGAGCAGCGCCGCGCCCAGCAGCACCGAGCCGGGCAGGCCGCGGCCGGCCTGCAGGGCCAGCGCCGTGCCGATGCCCGTGACCGCGAACGACGGGCCGGCGTGCGCCGCCTTCAGCAGCGCCACCAGGGTCAGGCCTTGACGCCCGGCGCGCCGGGCTGGTCCAGCCCGGCGAGCGCGCCCTCCAACCGCAGGCCCGGCGTCAGGTCGCGCGCGACGTCGCCGACGACACCGTCGGTGTGGACGAGCACCGCGGTGACCCCGACCGCGTCGAAGCTGCTGGCCAGCGTCTGGCCGGCGTCCACGGCGACCAGAGCGATGCCCCCCAGGATGTCGGTGTTGACGGCGTTCAGCCGGTCGGTCTGGCTGGGCGAGCCCACCAGCACCAGCCGCAGGCTGGCCGCGGTGGCCTGCTTGAGCAGCTCGAACAGGATGGGGGCGCAGTCGCTGCAGTTGTCCGGGACCAGGGCCAGCACGGCCGGGCGCATCGCCCGGTTGTCGACCGGCTGGCCGCTGATGGTCACGGTGCCGGCGGGCAGCAGCCCGCCGACCTGGCCGGGGACGGCGGCCGGCGCGGTGGCCAGCGGCGTGGAGAAGCCGGCGACCGGGCCGCCGCGCGGGGCGATCGCGGCCAGCCCGCTGCCGACCAGGGCCAGCACCGCCAGCACGACGACGAGCAGCACCGGCGGCGGCAGCCGGCGCAGCAGCACCCGGCGGGGTGCGCCGGGGCGGCCGTCGGCCTTGGCCCGCAGCTCGCGGTAGTACGCGTGGCGGTCCTCGTCGAGGGCCCGGGCGTCGTCGGGGACCAGCAGCGCCAGCCCCTCGAGCGCGGCCGCGTCGAGGTCGTCGTGGCGCCCCTCCGGATCCGGTGGCTGTCCGGATGCCCCGCTCATCCGGACAGTATGCGCCCCCACCCGCTTCCGCGGCCGGACGACGATCACGAGCGGGCCGCCCACAGCACGTCCCGGGGACCCTTGTCAAGCCCCTGACCTGCGCAAACGCCCTTAAGGGTGGCCTGACCGCGTGTTATCCTGAGGGCCGAGGAAGGGGTACCGCACATATGATCTTTCAGGTCGGCGAAACGGTCGTCTACCCCCATCACGGGGCAGCCCTCATCGAAGCCATCGAGTCTCGGGTCATCAAAGGGGTGGAGAAGACCTACCTGGTCCTCAAGGTCGCCCAGGGCGACCTGACCGTGCGTGTCCCCGCCGACAACGCCGAGTTCGTCGGCGTGCGCGACGTGGTCGGCGCCGAGGGCCTGGAGCGGGTCTTCTCCGTGCTGCGCTTGCCGCACACCGAGGAGCCCACCAACTGGTCGCGCCGCTACAAGGCCAACCTTGAGAAGCTCGCCTCCGGCGACGTCATCAAGGTCGCCGAGGTGGTCCGCGACCTGTGGCGCCGCGAGCGCGAGCGCGGGCTGTCGGCCGGCGAGAAGCGGATGTTGGCGAAGGCCCGGCAGATCCTTGTGTCGGAGCTAGCACTTGCCGAGAACACCACCGAGGACAAGGCAGAGGCCATCCTCGACGAGGTCCTGGCGTCCTGAGGGCGGGCGGGCCGCGTCCCGCCCCTCGACCCGGCTGCGGCCGGGCGGAAACGCTGGAGGACCCGATGAGTCCCCGACCGGCTCGGGTGCCGAACGTCGTCGTCGAGCTGCTGCGCCTGTGCGTGGTCATCTTCTTCGCGGGCCTCGGCTACGAGGTCTCCCTGCTCGTGCGCAACGAGGCCGGGCAGGGGGCGCTGGGCGTCGACCCGATCTGGCTGGGACTGCTGCTGGGCACCGCGACCGGGTTCGTGCTCGGCGGCATGGTCGGCCGGGTGACCGAGCGGGCCGTCAGCCGCACCGAGCGCAGCCTGCAGGGGGTCTCCGCCGAGCACATCGTGGCCGGCGTCTTCGGCGCGGTGCTCGGCCTGCTGGTCGGGGCCGCGGTGGCCTGGCCGGTGTTCCTCATCGGCGACCGGCTGCTCGCCGTCCCGCTGTTCGCCTTCGTGCTGGTGACCCTCGCGCTGCTCGGCTACCGGGTCGGCACGTCCCGCCGGGACGGCATGCTCGGCCTGTTCGGCCCGACCGCGGGGCTGCCGCCGCGCCAACCGGTCACCGCGCAGCTGCCGCGTATCGTGGACACCTCGATCGCCATCGACGGCCGGGTCCTGGACGTCGTCAAGGCCGGCTTCCTGGGCGGCCGGATGCTGGTGCCGGCACCGGTGCTGGCCGAGCTGCAGGGGTTGGCCGACGCCGCCGACGACCTGCGCCGCGGCCGCGGCCGGCGCGGGCTGGAGGTGCTCGAGGCGCTGCGCCGCGAGCCCGGCGTGGACGTCGAGGTCATCGACGACGAGGCGCCCGGCGTCCCCGAGGTCGACGCCAAGCTGGTCCGGATGTCCCTCGACCGGGGCGCGGCGCTGCTCACCCTGGACACCAACCTGGCCCGCACCGCCGCGCTGGCCGGCGTCCGGGTGATGAACCTGCACGCGCTGACGCTGGCCGTGCGGCCCCCGGTGGTCGCCGGCGACGAGGTCACCGTGCTGCTCACCAAGGCGGGTCGCGAGCACGGGCAGGCCGTGGGCTACCTCGATGACGGCACCATGGTGGTCGTGGAGCGGGCCCGCGACGGCGTGGGCCACGAGGCGGAGGTCCAGGTGACCAGTGTGCTGACGACCGCGAACGGCCGGATGGTGTTCGCCAAGCCGTTGTCGATCGCGGGGACCCAGGTCCACGCGTGACCACGGCGGCCGTCGTCCCGGCCGCGGGACGCGGCGAGCGCCTCGGCCCGGGCACCCCGAAGGCGCTGCGCCTGCTCGGGGGGGTGCCGCTGCTCGTGCATGCCGTCCACGCGCTGTCCGCGGCCCGCTCCGTCGACCTGGTCGTGGTCGCGGCGCCCCCGGACGGCGTGGCCCAGGTGCGCGCCCTGCTCGCCGACCACGAGGTCGGCGCCGAGGTGGCCGTGGTGGCCGGGGGGGCCACCCGGCAGGAGTCGGTGCGGCTGGCGCTGGCCGCGCTGCCCGACGACGTCGACGTCGTGCTGGTCCACGACGCGGCCCGCCCGCTGGCCCCGGTGGAGCTGGTCGACCGGGTCGCCGCGGCGGTGCGCGACGGCGCGGACGCCGTCGTCCCCGGGCTGCCGGTCGCCGACACGGTCAAGCGGGTGGACCCGACCGGACGGGTCGAGGAGACCCTGGACCGCTCGGCGCTGCGGGCGATCCAGACCCCGCAGGGGTTCCGGCGGGCGGTGCTGGCCGCCGCGCACGCCCGCGCGGACGGTGCTGCGGACGGCGCGGTCCCCGACGTGACCGACGATGCCGGCCTGGTGGAGCGCGCCGGTGGCACCGTGGTGGTCGTGCCCGGCGACGAGGAGGCCTTCAAGGTGACCCGACCGTTCGACCTGCTGCTGGCCGAGGCGCTGCTGGCCCGGCGCCGGGCGCTGCGGTCCCAGCCGTGAGGGTGGGCCTCGGCGTCGACGTCCACCCGCTGGAGGCCGGCCGGCCGATGTGGCTGGCCGGGCTGCTGTGGCCGGGCGAGCCGGCCGGCTGCGCCGGGCCCTCCGACGGCGACGTCGCGGCGCACGCGCTGTGCGACGCGGTGCTCTCGGCCGCGGGGCTGGGCGACCTGGGGGCCTGGTTCGGCACCGACCGGCCGGAGTGGGCCGGTGCCTCGGGGGTGGCGCTGCTCGGGGAGACCGCGCGGATCCTCGCCGACGCGGGCTGGGTCGTCGGGAACGCCGCCGTCTCGGTGATCGGCAACCGGCCCAAGCTGGCCGGGCGCCGGGTCGAGGCGGAGCGCGCGCTGTCGGCGGCGCTCGGTGGGGCGCCGGTGTCGGTGGCCGCCACGACGACGGACGGTCTCGGCCTGACCGGCCGCGGCGAGGGCCTGGCCGCCTTCGCCACCGCGTTGGTGGTCCCGCGCGGCTGACCCCGTGTGGCCGGGGACGCTGCCCCGTGCCTAAGGTCGAGCCATGTCCGTACCCCTTCCTGACGCCGCCAGGGCCATGCTCGACAGCCCCGAGTTCGCCACCATCGCGACCATCGAGCCGGACGGCCGGCCGCACCTGTCCGTGGTCTGGGTCGAGCGCGACGGCGACGACGTGCTGGTCTCCACCGTCAAGGGCCGCCGCAAGCACGTCAACCTGGAGCGGGACCCCCGGGCCACCGTGCTCGTCTACCTCAAGGACGACCCGTACCGGTACGTCGAGGTGCGCGGCACCGCGACGATGGTCGACGAGGGCGGCCCCGAGCTGATCGAGGCGCTGTCCCAGAAGTACCACGGCCGGCCGTACACGGCGGACGAGGGCACCGGCAACGTCCGCGTCGTCGTCCGGGTCACGCCGGAGAAGGTCGTCGTCCGCGGCGGTTGATCCACCCCCGTACCCTGGGACGGTGACGCTGCGCCTGCACGACACCGCGACCCGATCGGTCCGGGACTTCGTCCCGCTCGTTCCCGGGACGGTGTCGGTCTACCTGTGCGGGGCCACCGTGCAGGCGCCGCCGCACATCGGCCACATCCGCTCCGGGGTGGCCTTCGACGTGTTGTCGCGGTGGCTGACCTTCCGCGGCTACGCGGTGTCCTTCATCCGCAACGTCACCGACATCGACGACAAGATCATCGCGAACGCGGCCGCCGAGGGCGTCCCCTACTGGCTGGTCGCCGCGCGCAACGAGCAGGCGTTCACCTGGGCGTACGACGTCCTGGGCTGCCAGCGGCCCACGTACGAGCCGCGGGCCACCGGGCACGTGCCGGAGATGGTTGTGCTCATGCAGCGGCTGATCGACGCCGGGCACGCCTACGCCGCCGAGGGCGACGTGTACTTCGACGTGCGGTCCTGGCCGTCGTACGGGGAGCTGTCCGGGCAGCGCATCGACGAGATGCAGCCCGCACCGGACAGCGAGTCGACGGCCAAGCGCGACCCGCGCGACTTCGCGCTGTGGAAGGGCGCCAAGCCGGGTGAGCCGCAGTGGGACACCCCATGGGGGGCCGGGCGGCCGGGCTGGCACCTGGAGTGCTCGGCCATGGCGCACAAGTACTGCGGCGCCGAGTTCGACATCCACGGCGGCGGCCTCGACCTGGTGTTCCCGCACCACGAGAACGAGATCGCGCAGTCCCGCGCGGTGGGGGACGGGTTCGCCCGGTACTGGCTGCACAACGCCTGGGTGACGACGTCCGGGGAGAAGATGAGCAAGTCGCTGGGCAACTCGCTGCTGGTCAGCGAGGTGGTCAAGCGGGTCCGCCCGATCGAGCTGCGCTACTACCTGGCCGGGTCGCACTACCGCTCGCACCAGGAGTACTCCGAGGAGGCGCTCGCCGACGCCGCGGCCGGCTTCCGCCGGATCGAGGGGTTCGTGCACCGCGCCACCGAGGTCACCGGCGGGGTCGGGCCGACCCTTCTGTGCGCCGACTTCGAGCTGGCCATGGACGACGACCTGTCGGTGCCCGCGGCGCTCGCCGCGCTGCACGAGGTGGTCCGCGAGGGCAACAAGTCGCTGGCCGACGGCGACTCGCCCGCGCTGCGCGGCACCCTCGGGTCGGTGCGCGCGATGCTCCGCGTCCTCGGCCTCGACCCGCTCGACCCGGGCTGGGGCGGCACCGCCGACACCGGCGGGCTGCGCGACGTCGTGGACGCGCTCGTGGGCGTGGCCCTCGAGCAGCGGACGCAGGCCCGCGCCCGCAAGGACTTCGCAGCCGCCGACGCGGTTCGCGACTCGCTGCGCGCGGCCGGGGTCCTCGTCGAGGACACCCCGCAGGGCCCGCGCTGGACCCTCGAAGGCGAGGCCTGATGGCCGGCAACTCCCAGCGGCAGGGCGCCAAGCGCACCCCCGGGACGAAGAAGGGCGCGACCGTCGGCAGCGGCGGCCAGAAGTCCAAGGGGCTGCGCGGGCGCGGTCCCACGCCGAAGGCCACCGAGCGCACCAAGCACGTCGCCGCGAAGCGGTCCTCGACGGCCGCCCGCCGCGGCGGTCCGGCGCCGGTCCAGGGCGGGCGGTCGGGAACCGGCCGGCCGGGCGGTCGGCCGACGGCGCGCGAGGGCAACGAGGTCGTGGCCGGCCGCAACTCCGTGGTCGAGGCGCTGCGGGCCCACATCCCGGCCACCGCGCTGCACGTGGCCGACCGCATCGACGCCGACGACCGGGTCAAGGAGGCCGTCCAGCTGGCCAACGCGGCCCGGCTGCCGATCCTCGAGGTGCCGCGCGGCGAGCTGGACCGGATGGCCGCCGGCGCGGTCCACCAGGGCATCACCTTGACCGTGCCGGCGTACCACTACGCCCACCCCGACGACCTGCCGCACCGGGCCGAGGAGACGGGCACCCCGCCGCTCATCGTGGCCCTGGACGGCGTCACCGACCCGCGCAACCTCGGCGCCGTGGTGCGCTCGGCCGCCGCGTTCGGTGCGCACGGCGTCGTCGTGCCGGAGCGCCGGGCGGCGGGCATGACGGCGTCCGCCTGGAAGTCGTCGGCCGGTGCGGCCGCGCGGATCCCGGTGGCGCGGGCCACCAACCTGACCCGTCAGCTGGAGAAGTACCGGGAGGCCGGCCTGGTCGTGGTCGGCCTGGACGCCGACGGCACCGTGGACGCCGCCGACCTGGAGGTGGCCACCGACCCGCTGGTGGTCGTGGTCGGCGCCGAGGGCGCCGGGCTGTCCCGGCTGGTGGTCCGCGCCTGCGACCTGCTGGTGCGCATCCCGATGGCCAGGGGCAACGAGTCGCTCAACGCGGGGGTCGCGGCTGGCATCGTGCTCTACGAGGTGGCCCGGCACCGCAGCTGAGCGATGCCACCCATGAAGGGTAGGAAGGTGCGGCCCTGCGCACAGAAGGGCACCTTCATGCGGAAGGGGGGGAGTCGGTGGGGGTGAAGGTCAGCCGCAGCGAGGCGGTGTCGTCCGACGGTGTGCCGATCCGGGTGCCGAGCACCGCCTGCTCGTCCGGCTTGCGGGTCAGCACGTCGACCAGGTAGCTCTCCACGGCCGCGATGATCCCCACGTCGTGCCCGGCCTGCTCGGACAGGAACCAGCGGTGCTCGAGCACCTCGTGGAACACCTCGGCCGGCTCCAGCTTGCCGCGCAGCCCCCGGGGCACCGCCTTGACGACCGGCTCGAACACCTCGGTGAGCCAGCGGTGCGCGACGATCTCCTCCGACTCCTCGCCCAGGCCGGCCCGGTAGGTGTCCAGGTCGTTGAGCAGCCGCCGGGCCTGGTTCTCCTGGACGTCGAGCCCGGTCAGCCGCAGCAGCCGGCGGCTGTGGTGGCCGGCGTCCACCACCTTGGGCTGCACCGTGAACCGCGGCCCGTCCGACTCGGTGGACACCTGCAGCTCGGCGACGTCGAAGCCCAGCTCGTTTAGCCGCCGGATGTGCGAGTCGACCCGGTGCCGCTCGGCCGTGAGGACGGTCAGCGGGCTGGTGAGCTCGTTCCACAGCCCGACGTAGCGCTGCGAGACGGCGTCCGCGGTGCGCATCGGGTCGATCGTCTCGTGCAGCATCCCGCCGGCCTGCAGGTCGAGCAGCTCGCCGTAGATGTTGACCCTGGCCACCTCGAGGTCGTTGCCCCGCTGCCCGTCGGACAGCGTCGGGTGCATCTCGCCGGTCTCGGCGTCCACGAGGTATGCCGCGAACGCGCCGGCGTCCCGGCGGAACAAGGTGTTGGACAGCGAGCAGTCGTTCCAGGAGAAGCCGGTCAGGTGCAGCCGGACGATGAGCAGGGACAAGGCGTCCAGCAGCCGGTTGGCCGTGTCCGGGCGCAGGGTCGTGGAGAACAGCGCGCGGTAGGGCAGCGAGAACTCCAGGTGCCGGGTGATCAGCGCCGGCTCGATCGGCTGCCCGTCGGCCGTGGCCCGGCCGGTGACCACCCCGACGGCCTGCACGCTGGGCGCGCCCACCCGCTCGAGGGCGCGCAGCAGCCGGTACTCGTTGCGGGCCGCCCGCTCGGCCACCTCCTTGATCGCGTACACCCGGTGGCCCAGGCGCACGAACCGGACGACGTGGCGCGAGATGCCCCGCGGGAGGGCGACCAGCTGGTCGGCCGGCCACTCCTCCAGCGGGACGTGCCACGGCAGGACCAGGATGTCCGGGTCGTCGGGCGCCGCGGTGAAGACCAGGCCCATCGGGTCCGCCCCTCGGGCCGCCCTGGCCTAGTTCAGCGCCAGTCCGTCGGCGGTGGAGAACACGTGCGCGTGGTTCTCCGCGACGCGCACGTGGATGGTGTCGCCCTTGGCCGGGGGCTGGCGCCCGTCGGTGCGGACGATGACCTCCTGCTTGCCCCGCTCGAGCAGGTCGATCTGCCCGTAGACGTAGGCGTCGGCACCGAGCACCTCGACGAGCACCACCTCCACGGGGGCGCCGCTCGCGTCCTCGGTGGTGCGCAGGTCCTCGGGGCGGAAGCCGAGGGTCACGGTCTTCAGACCCTGCGCCGCGGCCTTGTCCATGACCTCGCGCGGCAGCGGCTCGACGTAGCGCGGCATCTGGACGCCGCCCTCGACCAGGGGTGCCTCGATCAGGTTCATGGCGGGGGAGCCGATGAAGCCCGCGACGAAGACGTTGGTCGGCGTGTTGTACAGGTCGGTCGGGGTGCCGACCTGCTGCAGGATGCCGTCCTTGAGCACGGCCACCCGGTCGCCCATCGTCATGGCCTCGGTCTGGTCGTGCGTCACGTAGACCGTGGTGGTGCCGAGCCGGCGCTGCAGCGACGCGATCTGGGTGCGGGTCTGGACCCGGAGCTTGGCGTCGAGGTTGGACAGCGGCTCGTCCATGAGGAACACCTGCGGCTCGCGGACGATGGCCCGACCCATGGCCACCCGCTGCCGCTGGCCGCCGGACAGCGCCTTGGGCTTGCGGTCGAGGTACTGCTCGAGGTCGAGCAGCTTGGCGGCCTCACCGACCCGACGCTTGATGTCCTCCTTCGACACCCCCGCGATCTTCAGGGCGAAGCCCATGTTCTCGGCCACCGACATGTGCGGGTACAGCGCGTAGTTCTGGAACACCATCGCGATGTCGCGGTCCTTGGGCGGCAGCTCCGTCACGTCCCGGTCGCCGATGCGGATGGAGCCCTCGTTGACGTCCTCGAGCCCCGCGAGCATGCGCAGCGAGGTGGACTTCCCGCAGCCGGACGGGCCGACGAGGACGAGGAACTCGCCGTCCCCGATCTCGAGGTCGAGCTTGTCGACGGCCGGGGTGGTGGCACCGGGATAGATCCGGGTGGCCTTGTCGAAGGTGACCGTAGCCATGAGCGAACCCTTCCTTCCACCGGCAGGAACGTGCCGGACGATCCGTTGTGGAGGGACTGCTCCGTGCACCTTAGCCCCGAGCCCCACCCCCGGCGCGGGGAAGCGCAGGTTCGCCGGCTCAGGGCGCGGGGGCGATGGTGTAGGTGAGGCTGCTGGCGAACGTCACGGCGGTGTCGTCCAGGGCCGCCTGCGGGTCGGTTCCGGTCACCAGGCAGGCCTTCAGCGCGTCGCCGAGCGGGTACAGCAGGTAGCTGGCGCCCTGGACCGGGGGCAGCGCCTGGGCGGTGGCCAGGATCGTGGCGTAGGCCGACAGGAACGGGTCGGCGGTGACCAGCGGCTGGGACAGCGCCGACCGCAGGGACGGGAGCAGGCCGGCCTGGCTGGTGAGGGTCGCCTGGGCGGCCGCGCTGGTCAGGTAGCTGGTCAGCAGGGAGGCGGCGCTGACCGCCGTCGTCCCGGCGTAGACCGCGACGGCGTCGCCGCCGATCGGGGCAACGCTTCCCCCGGTCGAGCCGGGGGGCAGCTGGACGGCCACGACGCTGCCGGCCGGCCGGCCCCGGGTGAGCAGCGGCAGGGCCGACAGCGAGTCGACGGTCATGGCCAGCGCCCCGTCGCTGAACGCGGACCGGACGGCGGTGGCCCGGAACGGGTCCACCGTGGTGACCTGGGCGTCCATCTGGCTGGCCGGCGGCGCGGGGATGCCGACCCGCAGGGTCAGCCCGGCGACCGCGTCCGGCTGGGAGATCAGCACCTGCTTGGTCGACGGGTTCAGCAGCTGGCCGCCGGCGCTGTAGATGAACGGCAGCAGGTGGTAGCCGTCGAAGGAGGTGTCGAAGGCGCGGATGCCGTACGCGGTCAGCGGGCCGGCCGCGGCCGCGACCTCCGCCCAAGACCTCGGCACCGCCAGCTTGGCCCTGGCCAGCAGGGCCGTGTCGACGACCAGGGCCAGGGTGTCCGTCGTCTGCGGCACCGAGTAGAGCCGGCCGTCGAAGGTGGCCGCCGCCTGCGCCGCCGGCACCAGGTCGTCCTGGACGTCGGCGGGCAGCAGGTCGTCCAGCGCCAGCAGGTAGCCCTGGCCGGCGAAGTCGGAGGTCCACTCGGTGGGCAGCCGCAGCACGTCGGGGACCCCGCTCGCGGACTTGGCGGCGGTGTCGAACCGCTCGCGCAGCACCTGGGCGTCCATCGGCTGGTAGCGCACGGTGATCTGCGGGTGCTCGACCTCGAAGCGGTCCAGCAGGGTGCGCATCGCCGCCTCGGTGGCGCCCGAGTCGGGGGCGTCCCACACGACCAGCTGCTGCGCGGCCGGGGACGCCGTCGCGGCGGACGGCCCCGGCCCGGCCGAGGGGGCCGAGCAGGCGGCGGTCAGCATGGCGCCGAGGCCGGCCAGCGTGACGGCCCGGAGGCTGCCACCCCGTCCCGCTCCCCGCCTGCCCACCGGCCCACGCTAACAACGATGAGCCGCACCGATCAGCGTCGGGGGTTGCGCGGGGTTCTACAGTGGCCCGCATGCAGGTCCGTCTCGCCGACATCGCCGCCCACGCCGGGGTGAGCGAGGCCACGGTGAGCCGCGTGCTCAACGAGAAGCCGGGGGTCACCGCGGACAAGCGGCAGCTGGTGCTCACCGCCCTCGACGTGCTCGGCTACGAGCGGCCGTCCCGGCTGCGCCGGCGCAGCGCCGGCCTGGTCGGCCTGATCGTGCCCGAGCTCACCAACCCGATCTTCCCCGCGTTCGCGCAGGTCATCGAGGCCGAGCTCGCGCAGCGCGGCTACACGCCGGTGCTGTGCACCGAGGCACCGGGCGGCGCCACCGAGGACGACTTCATCGAGCAGCTGCTCGAGCGGGGGGTCTCCGGGATGGTCTTCGTCTCGGGGCTGCACGCGGACACGGCGGCCGACCACGAGCGGTACCGCCGGCTGATCGAGCGGCGGCTGCCCGTGGTGTTCATCAACGGGCACCTGCCCGACCTGGAGGCGCCGTTCATCTCCGACGACGACGTCGCGGCCATGGAGCTCGCGGTGGGGCACCTGGTGTCGTTGGGGCACCGGGCCATCGGGCTGGCCGTGGGGCCCGAGCGGTTCGTCCCGGTGATCCGCAAGGTGGACGGCTTCCGGGCCGCGATGCGGGCCCGGCTGCGCCGATCCGAGCCGGAGATCGACTGCCTGATCGAGCACTCGATGTTCTCGGTGGAGGGCGGCCAGGCCGCGGCCGCCCGGCTGCTGGACCGCGAGGCCACCGCGATCGTGTGCGGGTCGGACATGATGGCGCTGGGCGCCGTGCGGGCGGCCCGCCAGCGCGGCCTGGACGTGCCCGATGACGTGTCGGTGGTCGGCTACGACGACTCCCCGCTCATCGCGTTCACCGACCCGCCGCTGACCACGGTGCGGCAGTCGGTGCCGGCCATGGGCAGCGCCGCCGTCCGGGCGCTGCTCGACGAGATCGGCCACCTGCCCACCCCGCACGCCGAGTACGTGTTCCGCCCCGAGCTGATCGTGCGCGGCTCCACCGGCGCCGCCCCGGACCAGAAGCTGACCATGGTCGGCGACCGGACGGTCACCGGGCGGGTCTGACCCCGGGGCCTTTATCCCCGGGGCCTACACTCCCGGCTCGTGCACCGATACGACGAAGACACCGACCGGTTGGCGCAGGCGATCCTCGAGTACGCCCGGCACCGGCTGCGGCTGGACCCGGTCCCGCTCGACGGCCCCCGGCCGGCCGCCGACCTGTACGCCGAGGTGGGCCAGACGATCACCGCGGCGGGCATCGGCGGGGACCGGGCGCTCCAGCTGTTCGACGACGTGCTGTCCAAGGCCTGCATCTCGGTCGACCATCCGCGCTACCTGTCCTTCATCCCGGCCGCACCCACCGAGGCCGCGTCCTTGTTCGACCTCGTCGTCGGAGCGTCGTCCATCTACGGGGGCAGCTGGCTGGAGGGCGCCGGAGCGGTCTTCGCCGAGAACCAGGCGCTGGCCTGGCTGGCCGGCCTCGCCGGGTTCCCCGAGTCGGCCGGCGGGGTGTTCGTCCAGGGCGGCACGCTGGGCAACCTGTCCGCGCTGGTCGCGGCGCGGCACGCGGCCGCCGCCGGGCGCGACGGCGAGCGCCCGGCCCGGTGGCTGGTGGCGTGCAGCGCCGAGGCGCACTCGTCGGTCGCCGCGGCGGCCCGGGTCATGGACGTCGACGTGCTGCTGGTTCCCGGTGACGAGCGCGGCCGGCTGACCGGGGTCGCCCTGGCCGAGACGCTCGAGGCGCACGGCGCCGACGACGTGTTCGCCGTCGTCGCGACCGGCGGGACGACGAACTTCGGCATCGTCGACGACCTGGCCGGGGTCGCGGAGGTCGCCACCTCGCGCGGGATCTGGCTGCACGTGGACGGCGCGTACGGGCTGGCCGCGCTGGCCGCGCCGTCCAGCCGGCCGCTGTTCGCGGGCCTCGAGCACGCGGACTCGTTCATCGTCGACCCGCACAAGTGGCTGTTCGCGCCGTTCGACGCGTGCGCGCTCGTCTACCGCGAGCCGCAGCTGGCCCGCGCCGCGCACACCCAGACCGCGGGCTACCTCGAGGTGATCAACAAGGCCGAGGACGAGTGGAACCACTCGGACTACGCGATCCACCTGTCCCGGCGGGCGCGGGGGCTGCCGTTCTGGTTCTCGCTGGCCACGCACGGCAGCGACGCCTACGCGGCCGCGGTCGAGCAGACCCTGGCAGTGGCCAGGGCCGCGGCCGACGAGGTGCGGGCCCGCAGCTACGTCGAGCTGGTGCGCGAGCCGGACCTGTCCGTGGTGGTGTTTCGGCGGCTGGGCTGGACGGCGCAGCAGTACTACGACTGGTCGGACCGGCTGATGAAGGCGAACTACGCCTTCGTCACGCCGACCACCCACGCCGGGGAGACGGTGACCCGGTTCGCCGTGGTCAACCCACGGACGTCGGTGAGCGACATCTCGGGCATCCTCGACACGATGGCCTGACCCTCGGCGTCAGCCTCGCGCCGGGAGCTCGCCGGAGCCGCGCGGCACCAGCCGGGTCGGGACAACGCGGGTCGTGGTCGGGCCGGCGTCGCCGTCGATGCGGGCGAACAGCAGCCGCGCCGCCAGCGTGCCCATGGCCGACGGGTCCTGCGCGACCACGGTCACCGCCGGCTCGAGCAGGTCGGCCAGCGGGAAGTCGTCGAAGCCGACGAGGGCGACCTCGTGCTGCCGGCCCAGCCGGCGCAGCGCCCGGATCGCGCCGATGGTCACCAGGTTCTGCCCGGCGAACAGTGCGGTGGGCGGGTGTCTGCGGCCCATCAGCGCCAGCGCCGCGGACTCCGCCTGCTCGACGGTGCGCAGGTCGGACCGCACCAGGTCCGGCCGGTCGGCCAGGCCCGCGGCGGCCAGGGCGTCGCGGTAGCCCCGCAGCCGGTCCCGGGCGGTCGTGATCGTGGCCAGGTCGCCCAGGAAGCCGATCCGCCGGTGCCCGTGCCCGACCAGGTGGCGGACGCCGTTCGCCGCGCCGGCCCGCCCGTCGGCGAGCACGACGTCGGCGTCCAGCAGCACCGGGGGCCGGTCCACGAAGACCAGCGCCGTGCCGGCCCGCTGTTCCGCGCGCAGGTAGCCGTGGTCGTGGCTGGCCGGGACCACGATCAGCCCGTCCACCCGCCGGGTGGCGAACGCCTCGGCCAGCCGCACCTCGCGGTCGGGGTCCTCGTCCAGGCTGGCGGCCAGCACGGCGACGCCCCTCGCCACGGCGACGTCCTCGACGGCTCGGTGCAGCGCCGAGGAGAACGGGTTGGCGACGTCCGGCAGCAGCAGGCCGATGGTCGCCGTCCGGCCGCCGGTTCGGCGCAGGCTGCTCGCCCCGAGGTTGGGCCGGTACTGCAGCCGCTCGGCCGCGGCCAGCACCGTGCGAGCCAGCGGCTCGGTCACCCCCGGCTCGCCGTTGACGACCCGGGACACGGTCTTGAGGCTGACCCCGGCCAGCGCCGCGACGTCGCGCATGGTGGCCCGCGGCTGCGCCGATGGGCCGTCGTCCGCGCCGGATAACGATGTCATGTCGGAGCCGACCCTAGCCGGGACAGCCATTGACGAGAAGGAGAAACGTCCTCCATGCTCACTTTGACAACGTTGTCAGACTGAACCTCGTGCAGGCGGGCTGGAGGCGGACATGGCGGTGCGGGCAGTGGCAGCCCAGGGCGGGAACACCGGAAGGGGGTCCCGGCTGGTCGCCCTGATCGTCCCCGGGCTGACGAAGCCGGTCGCGTTCGCCCGGGCGGTCGACGACGGCCTGGCGCAGCACGGGTACACGTCGGTGCTGTGCACCCCGGTTCCGGGCGGGGCCACCGAGGACGACTTCGTCGACGTGCTGCTGGACCGCGGGGTCACCGGGCTGGTCTTCGTCGCCGGTCGCCACGCCGACTCGACGGCCGACCACGGGCGCTACCGGCGGCTGGCCGGGCGCGGGCTGCCGCTGGTCCTGGTCAACGGCTTCCTGCCCGACCTGGAGGCGATCTTCCTGTCCACCGACGACGAGCTGGCCATGGACCTGGCGGTGCAGCACCTGGCCGCGCTGGGGCACACGACGCTCGGCCTGGTGGCCGGGCCGCGGCGGCTGCTGCAGGCCCGCCGGCAGGTGCTCGGCTTCACCCGGGCGGTGGCCGCCCGGCTCGGGACGGCGCCGGAGCGGGCGACGGCGCTCGTCGAGCACTCGGCGCTGTCGGTCGCGGCCGGCCAGCAGGCCGCCGACCGCCTGCAGGACAGGGGGGCGACCGCCCTCCTCTGCGGCTCCGACCTGGTCGCGCTCGGGGCGGTACGGGCGGCCCGGCGCAGGGGGCTGTCGGTGCCTGCGGACGTCTCGGTCATGGGCTACGACGACAGCGCCGTCACCGCGTTCGTGGACCCGCCGCTGACCGTGGTCCGCCCACCGGCAGCCGCGATGGGGGCGGCCGCCGTCACCGCCCTGCTCGACCAGATCTCGGGGGTACGGCTGACCGGGCACGAGTACGTGTTCCGGCCCGAGCTGGTCGTCCGCGGCTCGACGGCGCGGCTGCGGCGAAGCGCCTGACCGGAGCCCGTGACGAACGGATGGTGCCCCGGGGTCTTCCCCGGGGAACCATCCGTACTGGGCCTTCGATCAGCCGTGCAGGAGACCGGCGAGTGTCGTGGCCACGTTCGCCTGGACCGCCCCGGTGCCGCCGTAGACGTCGGCGTGGGCGATCGTCGGCGTTGCGGTGACGTACTGCGCCGCCGCCTGCGGGAACGCCGCAGGCCGGGTGATCAGCAGCGGCCAGCCCTGTGCCGCCGCGTCAGCGCCACCCGAGAGGGCATCCGCGAACACGACCCCCGACGCCACGGACACACCGGACGGCGCCGTGAAGAAGGCCTTGGCGACCTTCACCGCGGTGTCGTACCGGTCGGTTCCGACCAGCGCCGTAGCCTTGGGGGCTGCGCCGGCCGCCGGGCCACCGAGCGCATACACCGGAGCCGTTGCGTGCGCCGCCAGGTACTGCGCCGACGCATCCGGCAGGGTCGAGCCGTTGGTGAGCAGGAGAACCCCGCCCATCTTGGCTGCTGCGGTGCCGCCGGCCAGTGCGTCCGGGAAGTCCCGGCCGGTGGCCAGCAGGATCGCGGTGGGGTTGCCCACCTTCTGGGCGACCAGGGCCGCCGTGTCGTACCGGTCGGTGCCGGAGATCCGGACGACCGTGCGGCCGGTGGTCTTGAGGGCCGCGTCGACCGACGCCGGCAGGGCGCCGGTGCCGCCGACGACGTAGACGGTCCCGGTGTCGCTCACGGCGCGGTCGACCTCCGTGAGAACCCGGGCGTCCAGCGTCTGGCCGGTGAGCAGCAGCGTGGCGTTGGTCTCCTCCGCGAGCGGGACCGCTGCGAGCGCGTCGGCGAAGTCGTCCGAGCGGGCGATGACCGCCGCGTCGGCCGTGCCGTCGTCGAAGCGCTCCTGCGACAGCGCCGTCGCGGTGGCGATCCGGTCGGTTCCACCGGTGCGGGTCACGCCACCGGTCTGGGTGTCGCCGGTCGTGCCACCGGTGGTCCCACCGGTCGTGCCACCGGTCGTGCCACCCGTGTCACCGGTGGTGTCCTCCCCCTCGCCGGCGTCCGGCGGCTGCTGGCCGTGGGACTCCGGGGCGGAGACGGAGACGACGATCGGGGTGAGCGTGTTCCCGCCGTCCAGGCTGATGCCGAAGGCGTAGTTGCCCACCAGCGCCCCCTCGGCGACGGTGGCGTACCAGGTCACCGGGGTGTAGCCGGCCGCCGCGAGCGTGGCGGTCCATGTGCCCACGAGCTTGCCGTCGGCGTTGAGGGTCAGCGGCATGGCGACCATGTCGCTGCCGTTGCTGGCGTAGATGGTCACGTCACCGGCGGCCAGTGTCTCGACCACGTCGGTGGTCTGTAGGTCGTCGCCCGGGCCGGTCACGGTCAGCGCCAGGTGGGCGGTGCCTGCCGCGGGCGAGTAGACCCGCAGCGGGATCTGCATCGTCACCCCTTGGGTGGCGAGCTTGGGCAGGGAGTCGCCCCACAGGACCGTCGCGGCATTGGCGTTCACGGTGATCGTTCCGGTCTCGGTGGCCAGGGCCGGGGCGGGCGCATCGATGTCGATCAAGTCGAGCGTGATGCCGTACGACCCGAGAGGTGCGCCGTCGGCGACCGTGACATTGAACGTCGTGGAGACGTTGTAGCCCGGGGCCACGGGGAATCCGGTGTCGGGCCCCCACGTGCCCACGAGGTCCCCGGCGTCCACGGTGAACGGGACCGACTGGCCGCCCGGGGTCGAGACCGCGGTTACGTCAGTGGCCGCGAGTGCGCCAGGAGCGTGGATCGTGATGCGCAGTTGGGCCTTGTCGATGAGGGTGCCGCCCCACGGGTTGAGCAGCGACGCGGTCATCGGGAAGGCATAGGTCTGGAAGACGTTCGCCGGCAGCGTGCCGAGGTCGACCGCCGGCTTCGTGATCGCCTTCTGCTGGGCCGGGCCGGTGTCGACACCCGGGACGTCCATGAAGAAGCCGGGGATGAACGTGTTGTCCGGGACGAAGTTGCACATGGCCCGCACGTCATCGGCCAGCTGCGCGAATGCGGTGATGCCGGTCAGCGTGCGGGTGCCGATCGGGCTGTTTGACAGGTTGGTGAACGGGACCACGTCGGTGATCTTGTCGACCTTCCACGTCAGCGACGGCACATCGAGCCAGGTGACGCTGCCCTTGAAGGTCTGCGAGCGGTTGTAGGTGAATCCGCTGTAGTCGACGAACTGTTCACCGGTCGTCATCTGCGCGTCGGTGCCCGGGTCGATGGAGCGGTTGAACTTGATCGGCCAGGCTGCCGGTGGGGTGAAGCCGTCCGGCGGGAAGCCGATGATGCGGTTGTAGTACTCGACGGCGTCGAGCGTCAGCGGCGTGGTCTTGCTCGCCGCCGCACCGATGTTCATCGCGGCCAGCTCCCAGGCGTCGAACTGGCTGTTCGACGTGGCGTTGCCGACCGGTCCGATCGTGGCCGGTGGCCCGGCCATGCCGGTCGGAAGCTCCGGAATGGTGCCGGTCTTCATCAGCGACTGGTAGATCGCCGCGTTCTCGGGTGAGGCGTCGATGGGCGTGCCGTCGTTGCTGATCCGACCGGTCGCCTCCAGCGTGATGTCGGTCGCGAGCTGGAACTTGGTCCCCACGTCCGCGAGCTTGCGGGCGATGACCTCGTCCGCGGTGCGGGCCAGGTTCAGCCGCTCCAGCTCCACCTCGGCGACGAACATCGCGTAGTTCGGCTGCGGGTCACACGCCCCGGTGAAATCGACCGGCAGCGGGTCCGCTATCCACTGGCCCTGCAGCGGGATGGGCCAGACGATCCGGCCATCAACCGGGTTCGTCGTCGACGTGACTCCGGGCACCGCTACCTAGGACACCGGCTGCACGCAGTACTCGGTGGTCGCGTCCGCCTCGGTGGTGGCCGGCACGTCGTACTTCTTGAGGATGGGCGTGCCGTTCACGGCGCGCAGGGCGATCACCAGATCGGAGTAGACCGACCCGGTGGTGGTTCCGCCGCCGCCGCCGCCACCGCCGCCGCCGCCGCCCGGGCCGGCGGCCAAGGCGGGTGCCGACAGCAGCAGGAGCATGGCCGTCGCGGCGGCCATCAGCGTGCCACCGGTTCGTGTCTTCATGGTGCCTCCCCCATTGCGCCGCCCAAGGATGCGGCGTATGCCGGGGGACTCAGGAGAGGCCAAGTGGCCGCAGGTTCCATGCGGCGCCGATGAAGCGCACCGAACGAGTCGGTGCGATACGACGTTGAACTGCACACCCGCATGCGTGCCATCGATCCCAGTTCCCCCAGTCGAGACAGATCCGCCTCGATGACTTCATGGTTCGCCCTGCGCACAGGCGGCTGAAGGGTCGAAAGTCACCTCGCCACGCGGCCGCCGCCGGCCCGGGTCAGCCGGGTGGCGGCCCGCCGTACATGGAGTCGAGCAGCGACCGGTACTTGACCTCCATGGTGTGCCGCTTGACCTTCATGCTGGGCGTCAGCTCGTCACTCTCGACCGACAGGTCGTGGTCGAGGATGCGGAAGTCCTTGATGGTCTCCCAGCGGTTGAGCCGGCCGTTGAGCTCTCCGACGCAGGACCGCACGTACTCGTGGACCGAAGGGTCCGCGGCCAGCGCGGCGTAGTCGTTGGACGTCAGGCCGTGCGCCGCGCCCCACTGGGCCAGCGCGTCGGGGTCCAGCGCGATCAGGGCGGTCGCGTAGCTGCGCTGCTCGGCGTGCACGATCATCTGGCTGGCCAGCGGGCAGACCGCCTTGAACGTGACCTCGATGGTCTGGGGGGCGATGTACTTGCCACCGGAGGTCTTGATCAGGTCCTTCTTCCGGTCGGTGATGCGCAGCCGGCCCGCCTCGTCCAGCTCGCCGACGTCACCGGTCGCGAACCACCCGTCGGCGGACAGCACCTGGGCGGTGTCCCCGGGCAGGTTGTGGTAGCCGCGCATCACCAGGGGCCCGCGGATCAGCACCTCCCCGTCGTCCGCGATCTTGAGCTCGGAACCGACGAGCGGCGGGCCGGTGAAGCCGACCTTCGGGTGCTCGGGGTCGCCGATGCAGGCCCCGCCGCCGGTCTCGGTCAGCGCGTACCCCTCGATGAGCACCAGCCCGGCCGCGAGGAACCAGGCCGCGATGTCCGGCGAGAGCGCCGCGCTGCCGGAGACCATGAAGCGGATCCGCCCGCCCAGTCGGGCGCGGACCTTCGACAGCACCAGCCGGTCGGCCAGGGCGAACTGGGCCCTGGTGGCGAGGCTCGACGACCGTCCCGCCAGCCGGTCCCGGGCCACCCGGTCGCCCACCCCGAACCCCCAGCGGAACAGCCTGAGCTTGATCCCGCCCTCTTCCTCGATGGTCTGCACGACCTTGGCGTGCACCTTCTCGTAGATCCGCGGGGGGCCCGCCATGAAGGTCGGCTGGACGACGGCCACGTTGTCGACGATCTTGTCGATCCGGCCGTCGACGGCGGTGGGGAAGCCGATCTGCAGCTGGACGGCGGCGAGCATCTTGCCGAACGAGTGCGACAGCGGCAGCCACAGGTACTGCAGGTCGTCCCGGCGCAGGATCTTGATGGCCTCGGCCCCGGCGCCCAGGTACGTCCAGCAGCGGTGGGGCAGCTCGACGCCCTTGGGCCGGCCGGTGGTGCCGGAGGTGTAGATCAAGGTGGCCAGGTGCTCGGGCCGGACGGCGGCCACGGCGTCGTCGACCGACGTGGGGTGGTCGGCCAGCTGCTTGGCGCCCAGGGTCTCCAGGTCGGCCAGGCTGATGACCCACTCGCCGTCCGCCCGGCCGTCGAAGGTGACCACCCGGATCACGTCGGGCAGCTGGTCGCGCTGGGCGCGCAGCTTGGCGATCTGGTCGTCGTCCTCGGCGAAGACGATGCGCGAACCACTGTCGGCCAGGATGTAGGCGACGTCCTCGCCGCCGGTGGTGGGGTAGACGGCGGTCGTGGCGGCGCCGGCGCACATGACCGCCAGGTCGGCGTACAGCCACTCGATCCGGGTCCCGGAGGCGATGGCGACCCGCTGCTCCGGCTGGATCCCCAGGGCCAGCAGTCCGGCCGCCAGGGTCTGGACCCGCTCCGCCGCCTGCGCCCAGCTGACCGACGTCCAGCCGGCCTCGGTCGGGAAGCGGAACGCCTCGCTGCGGGGAGTCGCCGCCACCCGGGCGTAGAACATCCTCGCCACCGACGCGGCCGGCGTCGGATAGCTGCTGGCATCGAGAGTGCCTGAGGTCGTGGTCATGGTTCCTCCAGCGCGCGCTCGTCCTGGGTCCTCCCCCCAGCGTGTCGCCCACCGCGAGGACGCACCAGGGAAGTTCGGCCTGCCAGGCGGCCCCGGCTAGAGTCCCCCTGTTCCGCCGGCGTGGCGCAATTGGCAGCGCACCCGACTTGTAATCGGGAGGTTAGGGGTTCGATTCCCCTCGCCGGCTCCACGACGCCAGCGCTGGTCCGGGCGGCGGAGCCTCGCGGCCGAGTCCGGTCAGCCGCCCAGGCCAGGGCACGTCTTGGCGACGTACACGGCTACCGAGGCGATGTCCGCGGCCTTGCCGGCCACGGCGTCGGTGAACGCCTTCTGCAGGCCAGCCTCGGTGATGCTGCCCGACTGCGCGGCCTTGCCGATGTTGTCGATGAGGTCGGCGTAGGTGTTCGCCGCGGCCGTGACGGATGCGGGGGCGGTGGCGCGGATGTCCGCCGCGACGGCCCGGAACTTCGCCCCCACGGCGGCGATGTCCGTCACGTTGCTGCTGTCCCCCTGCAGGCTCTCCAGCTCCTTGAACGCGGCGCAGAACGTGGCGGCCCCTGCACCGGCGACCGTCTCGACCGCGGAGGGAGTCGAGGAAGCGGACGCGGACGCGGGTGCGGACGACGCCGTCGCGGGGGCCGAGGTCGTCGAGCTGGCGGTGGTGGTGCTGCTGGAGCAGCCGGCCAGGCCGAGGATCACGGCCAGCGCGGCGACCGGAACAGCAGTGAATGAGGCGATGCTTCGGTGCGACATGGTGACCTCCGGTGGGCTCGGTGGGCGCTGGCTCCCAGAGGACCAGCGTGGCCACCTTGCTCGCACCGGGTGAACCCCTGGCAGCGGCCGCCCGGGTCAGGACTGGATGCGGGCCCCGACCGCCTCGCCCGAGACCGCCGGGTGCAGTGGGAGGCCGTCGGCGGCGAACCGCTGCCCGAGCAGCCGCGCGGCGCAGCTGCCACCGTCGGAGGACAGCTCGGCTGCCGCGCGGACCACGAGAAGCCCGCCGGCCGAGCCGTCGATGTCCGCCACGAACCACTCGGCGACGAGCACGAGCCGGCCCGGCCCGGCGGCCCGCCAGGCCCCCAGACCCGGGTCGTTGGCGCGCCCGGCGACCACGACGGTCAGGGCGCCGCCGGCGTCCACCCGGGCGAGGGCCTCCACCGGTCCCTCGTCCCCTCCCAGCGCATCCCCGAGCCGACGCACGGTGAGCCGCCAGGAGCCCAGCGGCGACCAGGTGTCCGACATGCCCTCACCGTCCCGCGACCCGGCCCGCGGTGGCACCCAGGCAAACCCTGGCAGCCGACCCGGAGCGGTCCCGACGTCCATAGACTCAGGCGGTGCTCGTGGGTCGCGAGGAGGCGCTCGCGCGGATCGCGTGGGTCGTCTCCGGGGCCCGTGCCGGCCGCGGCGGAGGGCTGCTGCTGAGCGGGGAGCCGGGAAGCGGCAAGACAGCCCTGCTGGACGCCGCGGCGGCGGGCGCCGAGGGCATGACTGTGCTGCGCTGCGCCGGCACCCAGGGCGAGCGCGAGCTCCCCTACGCAGGCGTGCACGCGCTGCTGCGGCCGCTGGGCAGACAGCGGGAGCAGCTGCTGAGCACGCAACGCGACGCGCTCGACCGGGCGCTCGGCCTCCGCAGCGGCGGGGCCCCCGCGTCGCTGCTGGTCGGTGCCGCGGTGCTCTCGGTGCTCGATCTGGTGGCCGGCGATGCACCGGTGCTGGTCGTGGTCGACGACCTGCAGTGGGTGGACGCGGAGTCCAGGGAGGCCATCGGGTTCGCCGCGCGACGTCTGGCCGACGACCCGGTGGGCGTGCTGCTGGCCACCCGCCCGGCGACAGTCGACCTGGTCGGCGTCGACCGGTACGAGGTCCCGCTGCTGCAGCCTGCGCAGGCCACGGAGCTGCTGGCTCAGCACGGGGTGGTCCGCTCGGTGGCCGCCCGGGTGTCCGAGACGCTCGGCGGCAACCCGCTGGCACTGGTCGAGCTCGCCGCCGCGCTGGACGCGGACCAGCGCAGCGGTGCCGCGCCGCTGCCCGACCCCCTGCCGTCGACGAGCCCGGTGGCGGCCTACGACTCGGCGTTCGCGGCCCTGTCGGACCCCGTCCGGCTGGCCGTGGGGACCGCGGCCATCGCCGGGCACGTGCCGGCTCGCGTGCTGGCCGACGCGCTCCACCGGGTCGGCGCGGACCACGACAGCCTGGCGCAGGGCGAGTCGACCGGGTTGCTGCGGTCCACCGCCCAGGGCGTCACCTGGCGCCATCCGCTCGCCCGAAGCTCCGCGGCAGCGGGGCTGAGCCCGGCGGACCGTCGACGGGTGCACGCGGCGGTCGCGGCAGCCCTCGATGACGGGTCGCCCGCGATGGTCTGGCACCGGGTGGACGCCGCCACCGGCCCGGACGAGGAGCTGGCGACCGCGCTGGACTCCGTGGCCCGGACCGCAGCCTCGCGCGGTGCCCACCTCGCGGCCGCCCAGGCTTTCGAGACGGCCGCCCGGGTGGGCACCCACCCGCGGGCCGCGCCCGGCAGGCTGGGCGCGGCTGCGCTCGCCGCCTGGTCCGGCGACGACCCGGCCACCACTGCGCGGCTCATCGAGGAGGCTCTGCCAGCGCTGCAGGACCGCGACCTGCGGTGGCAGCTGTGCTGGACCGCGGGGCAGCTGGCGCAGGCGACAGCCGCGCCTCAGCAGGCCTGGGAGGCATTCCTGCGGGCCGTCGACGAGGCCCGCGCGGCCGGTCGCCGGGACTTGGAGGTGCAGGCCCTCGCCGGCGCGTTCAACCCGGCGCTGCACCTCGACGACCCCGACCGGCTGAGCCGCCTGGCCGGGCAGATCTCCCTCGCGGCCGACCCCGCGGACCCGGTGCAGCTGGCCCGTTCGCACGCCGTGCAGGGGTTTACCGCCCTCAACGCGGACCGGACCGAGGAGGGACGTCGGCACCTGGAGCTCGCGTTGGCGATAGTCGAGGACGCGGACCTGCTCCGGACGCATCCGGACCTGCTGCAGATGACGGTGCAGGCGGCGATGTGGTCTGGGAAGCCGACCCGGCTGCGCGCGATGATCGACGAGACGGTGAACCGGCTGAGGGCTGCCGGCGACACCCGCATGCTCCCGGCCACGGTCCGCGGGCTGGCCTGGTGCGACTTCTCGGTGGCCGCGTGGGACGCGGCCGCCGTCCGGGCTGAGGACGCTTTGGACCTCGCCCGGATCGCCGCGCGGGCCACCGACGTCGCGGACTCCCTGATCCTCGTCGCGACCCTGGAGGCCGCCCGCGGCCACACGGCAGATGCCGTCGCCCACGCCCGCGAGGCACGGCAGGCGGCGCAGTCGCTGGACAGCCCCTGGCGGACCGCGGACGCGCTGTGGTGCGAGGTGCTCGCCCAGCTGTCGGTGGGAGACCTGGGCGCCCTGCGCGGGCCGACAGACGCGCTGGTCGCCCTGCTCTCGCCGGGACAGGTCGCCGCTGCCCAGCCGGAGTACCTGGATGCGCCGCTGGCGCTGGCGCAGCTCGGACGCCGCTCCGAGGCGGCCGAGCTGCTCGGCCTGCTGGAGGACCGGTACGGGCAGGACGCCCGACCTGAGACCAGAGCGGGGGCCCAGCTGGTTCGCTGCGCCCTCGGTCCGGACAGCCGGCCGCTCGCCGAGGGCGCCGCGCTGCTGGCCGCAGAGCTCGCCGGTCGTGAGTACGTGTTCCCGCGCGCACGGCTGCTGCTGGCGGCCGGGGCGATGCGGCGCAGGCTGGGGCACCGGGCGGAGGCGCGCACCCTGCTGCGAGCGGCAGAGGCCGACTTCGCGGAGCTGGGCGCGAGTCCGTGGCTCGCCCGGACCCAGGAAGAGCTGCGCTCCTCAGGCGCCACGCTGCGCAGCCGCGCTGTTCCCGACGACGCTCTGACCGCCGCGGAGGTGCGGGTCGCGCGGGCCGCCGCGGACGGCCTGACGAACAAGGAGATCGCCGCGACGCTGTTCCTGTCCGGCAAGACTGTCGAGTTCCACCTCGGGCGCATCTACCGCAAGCTCGGCGTACGCAGCCGAGCCGAGCTGGTCCGGGCCGGGTTGGCCAGCCAGTGGGGCGCGTCCGCGGCCGTCGAGGACTGACCCTCGCACGTGTGCCAGGGATTCTCCTGGCGCCACCGGGGTGGCGGTGGTGGTGGCCCTGGGCACCGAGGGTCCACCGCGCCCACCCGGAGGTCACCATGACACCTCGCCGTACCGTTCCCGCCGCCGTCGTGCTCGCGGCGCTCCTCAGCGTCGCCGGCTGCTCCAGCGGAACTGCGGCCCCCGGCGCGACCGGGGGCGCACCAGCAGGTGCCGCCGCCTCGCCTTCCGGGTCCGCCCCGGCGTCGTCGTCGGCTCCGTCCGACGCGGCCGCGCAGCCGGTCTCCGGCGGGGGCGCAACCGACTTCTGCTCCGCCTACCAGGAGTACCGGGCGGCACTGGAGACGGACAACAACCAGCAGCAGGGCGCCGGGTTCCGCGCCGCAGCGACGGACCTGCGCACGTACGCACCGGCGGAGATCAGCGCTGCGGCGGGGCTCTACGCCGACGTGATGGACGAGGTTGGACAGGCGCTCGAGGCGGGCCAACCGGCCCCAGGGACGCTCGGCTCGGGCCAGTCCGCCGAGCGCCGGCAGGCCCTCGCCGACTCCGTCACCTGGATCCAGGACCACTGCAGCTCCTGACCGGCGGTGCCGATCTACAACGCCGCGACCAACGTGGTGAGGCCGTCGTTAGCCGTGGGCGACCACTGCGGTGAGTTCATCTGCCGATGCTGATGGCTGTGCCCGCGTTCACGTCGTCGCCCAGCATTCGGCCGACGGTGCGGTGAGCTACGGCAGGCTGAGGCTTGGCCCCGACGCCGTCACACGCCCACGGGTCTGTCGCCCAGCGCCCGCTCGTTGGATGACGCCCTGACCCGTTCCGACCGGCCCGAACGTGAGCGGCTTCCGTGTGGGGTTCGTTTGGGCAACCGCCGCACAGGGTGGAGCCCCCAGACGCATGATCGGTCCCGGCGCGGGCACATCGGCGCAGGTCAGCACATGGATGATGCTTCCCGGTCGCGCGCGGGACCACACGGGCGCTGACTTGTAATCGGGAGGTTAGGGGTTCGATTCCCCTCGCCGGCTCTTGCCGGCTCTCGCGTGTGCGCTGCTCAGAGACCCGTGGGTGCGTTCGAAGTCAGCCGAGGAGACGGTGACTGCCACGGTGTGCGGCGGCGAGCCGGGGACACATGAGCGCCGCTCGGGCTGGTCTGCGCGCTGAGTACTTAGTAGCGATCAAGCAGTGGAGACCTTGTGCTCTCACCGGAGTCGGGCGGACGGCCTAGGTTCATGGCTGGCCTCCGCCGGGAGCCCCGGGGGATCTTCGGGCGGGGGCCACCAGGATGACTAGGTCCAGGGGGGATCTGCTCTCGCGGGAGGCCAGTGCCCAAGGGCCCGACTGAACAAGCCCCCGACCTCTTCCTTGGGCCGGGGGCTCGCTCACTGTCGCTGCCCGGCGTGGGGGCTGCCAGCAGCGGCTTGCGACGGCACCCGAGTGCATAGATCGGTTGGGGGGAACCGGGGGTAGTTGCGGCCGGTCCGCGCTGAACGGCGACGGAGCTGGCCGACCACCGAGCGCCTCCCCCAGGTGAAGCGGGGCGAGGCCCCCTCAACGCCCACGGGGGTAGGCGGACGGGGCCTCGCAGCGGAGAAGGTTACTCGAGCTGTCCCCTCCATGGGGGACACGGCCTGCCGTGGGCCCGCGACAGTGCCCAGCCTCGGGCGACCACGACGGCGATCATCACGGCGGCCAGGGCGACGCAGACCCGGTTCGGATGCAGTGGTCTGAAGAAGAAACCGTCATCCAGGTCGGTCGGAGGCCGAGTCGACGTTGTTGTCGTCCCCGTTGTCCAGAACGACGGCCTGTCCCTTACCGGGGAACCGCTGGCTGAACATGGCGATACCAGCCCTTGCGGCCGCTCTGGCACCGGCCTTGAACGTGTCGTCCGTGCTGCTGACCCGAAGGTCAATCACGACGTCGGGGACGGTCTCGCCAGCGCCCCCGGTCTCATCGGGTCGCTCCCAGGTCACCTCGCCGCCCTTGGCCCGGATGCAGGCCGCGAGCGACGACGCGAACCGCGAACTGCCGCTGTAGGTGACTTTCGCGGTCTGGGGCATCTGGCCCTCTGCGGCATTGAAGGAGGTCGGGGGAGAACGGAGGTGGCTAGGTCTCTGTCCGGTCTGAACGGAGCTGACATCGGGCGCGGCCGCATCGCTGACGCTGCGCAGTGCGCTCTCGCGGGGTGATGGGGCCAAGGTCCCTCACGGCGCGGAGGCAGTCCCGAGCACGACGGAGCCCCGTCGGATCCACACCCCCTGGGCGCGACGAGGCTCCGTCGCGAAGGTATCGCTGCCGTGTCGGCGGGCGTTAGCCCGATCGGGTGATCGGTGCCGTGGATCTTGGACCCGGCAGGGCTGGCCCCGCTGGTCACCGGCTTACGACTCGTACTCGGTGTCCGGAATCGCTGGACCGCCCCAGAGCACGGCGATCGCGAAGTTGGCCGCAGTCGCCGCAGCCTCCTCACCGAGGAGGAAGAGTGCGGCCGTGTGGGACCTCGGGGTTCGGCGAGGGCGGTCAGGCGGCGGCTGCGGCGACGTCCGTGCCGAACTGCCGCACGGCGTCGTAGTCGGTGTAGTCGAAGTCCTGGTGGGTATCCGTGCCGAACCCGCCCGTGGCCGCGATGGATCGCAGCATCCGCTTCTTCACGAACCCGTAGCGGGTGTACAGCAGCGCCCCGCCGAAGATCCCGACGAGGTCGGGGTGCCAGCCGGTCTGCTCCATGAACGCGTCGACGTAGGTGCGGGCCTCTGTCAGCCGCTGCTCGTCGTCCGCTGCCGCCGACAGGCAGACCTCGAAGAACGCCGACGGCCGATCACTCAACAGCGCGGCGTTGTCCCGCGCCCAGGCGACGACGTCCGCGTGGTGCTTGCCCATGTGCACCGACGAGCCCACGACCACCACGTCGAAGCCCTCCGGGGTCGGGGGCGCCTCACCGATCCGATGCACGACGACCTCGTGCCCCGCCTCCCGCAGCGGGGCGGCGACCGCCGTCACGACCTCATCGGTGTGACCCTCCACGGTGCCGTACACGATCAGCGTCCTGGTCATCGGAGCATCACCTCCGCCCCAGACTCCCCCAGACGACGAGCAGACGGCAGGGCCGAAGGTCGCCGCACGACGCGGTGCCGGGCAGGCTGCTCCCGATGCCCGTAGCGCAGCCCCTATCCTGCGCGAGTGGCTGCCGTGCCAGACGCGCTCACGACCCGCTACCTCGACCTGGCTGTGGTCGAGCAGGTCGTCGCGATGCCGGATCCGCTGGACCGCAACGCCGCGATCACCCGCGGCTACCACGCGCTGTCCGAGGCCGTGGCGTCGCTCATCGGGCGGGACCACGCGAACTGGCTGACGTTTCGGGCAGTGGGCCAGCGCGGAGGCCCGCCGCGCCATCGACGGCGAGTCCGTGCCGGCGGCGCTTCGGCCGTTCCTCGGCCACGAGGTGGCCGCGGCCGTCGCAGCCGGCAACGCGACGATCTTCGGCGACGTCGCGCCGCCGTTCGTCCGCTTCGTGCGGGCGTTCGCCGCGCACCCGCTCGAGGACGACGACCAGGCGGCGGCGCTGCTCGCCGAGCTCTGCACGGACCCGCAGGTCGCCGGGAGCGCCGACCTGACCCGGGCGTTCACCGGCTACGTCGACTCGATGCGGCTGCGCCGGCTCGGACCCGCCGCCGCGCACCGACGGGCCGCCCGGATCCTGGTGGCCAACGTCTCCATCGGCGCCGAGGAGCAGCGGGTCGCCGATCCGTTCGTCCGCGCCGCGATCCCGGGGCGGTGGATCACGGCCGTGCTCGCGACCAGCCACCTGGGCCTGCGGCTGCCCGAGGGGGTGCTCGAGCTGTCCCGCGACGTGCCACGGCCCGCCTACCTCCACGGCGCCCCGTTCCCGCCCGACCTCATGGTGCTCGACGACCCCGACGCCATCGCGCTGGCGGCCCGGTTCGGCCAGGACCTCGACTCGGCCGACCGCAGCGACGCCCCGGACTGGGAGTCCTATGACGAGCGGATGGGCTACATCTTCACGCTGCTGCGAGCCCACCAGTGCGACCCGTCGCTGTTCGACCTGCCACCCGGGACCCCGCAGGCCTGACCGCCGCTCCGGCCGCTGGAGTCCGCCGACGGCCGGTCAGCCCGTCCCGCCGTCCGTCGGCTCCGCCCCGGGGCTGCGGGCCGCGATGTGCTCCTCGGCCGACTCGTCGTCCGGCAGGTCATCGAGGTCGGGGACGCCGACCTGGGCCGGGACGTGCTTGAGCCCGTGCGCTCGCCGGGCCTCCCGCACGCCCTGCGAGATGCTGTGCCACAGGTGGTCCTCGCCGAGGTCGGCGACGAGCCCCGACCGTCGCAACGCGTGGCGGACCGGCCACATGACGCGGACCAGGTAGAGGTCGATGTCGCGCCTGCGCAGCCCGGCCAGCAGGTCGGCGAGCGCATCGGCGCTCGTCGTGTCCATCTGGTTGGTCGCCTCCATGTCGAGCACGAGCGCCCGTATCCCGGGGACGGCGTCCACCTGGGCGAGCACCGTGTCATGGATCGGCGCCGCGGTGACCCAGAAGATCGGCGCGTCGACGCGCAGCACCATCACCCCCGGGTACGTCGGGCGTTCCTCGTGGTTGCGGGTGCTGCCCCAGGCGGCCTTCTCGTCGGTCACCTTGCCCATGACCTCGACGTCCACCCGGCTCGAGCGGTACACCAGGCCGAGCACCGACCCGGCCACCGCCACGAGCAGGCCGTTCAGCGGGCCGAAGGCCAGCACGCCCACGGCCGCGACGACGGCCGCGACGATGTCGTTGCGCCGCACCTTCGCGTAGCGGCGCAGCGCGGGGAAGTCCATGAGCCTCCAGACCGCGTTGACGACGATCGCGCTCAGCACGGCCTTGGGCAGGCCGGACAGGACCGGGGCGATCGCCACGATGACGACGAGGGCGAGCCCGGCCGCGACCAGCCCGGCCATCTGGGTGCGGCCGCGCGCGTCGTTGACGGCGGCCGTCTTGGACAGGCTGCCGGCCACCCCGATGCCGCCGAGCAGCCCGGAGCCGATGTTGGCCACGCCGGAGGCGACCAGCTCCTGGTCGGAGTCGATGCGGTAGCCGCCCCGGCCGGCGAACAGCCGGGCCGCGCTCAGCCCCTCCGCCAGCCCCACCAGGGCCAGCGCCGCACCGGCGCCGATCAGAGCGGCCAGGTCCGCGGCATCGACCGACGGGAGACCCGGCGTCGGCAGCCCCCGCGGCACCGGCCCGACGACCGCGACGCCCCGGGCCCGCAGGTCGAGCGCGCCCGAGGCGGCCAGCCCCCCGATCAGCACCACGAGGGCCCACGGCCACCGCGGGGCCGGCCACTGGCCGCCGAACAGGATCAGCAAGGCGACCGCGGAGACGACCATCGTCGCCAGGTCGGCGTCGCCGCGGGACAGGCTGGCACCCAGGGCGCCCACCCGCTCCACGACCTGGCCCCGTGGCGTCGGAACGCCGAGCAGGTTGGGCACCTCGCCCAGGATGACGAGGATGGTCAGGCCCAGGACGAAGCCGGTGACGATGGGTTTGGACAGGAACTCCGCCATCCAGCCGATCCCGAGGAACCCGGCCGCCAGCAGGACGAGGCCGGAGCCCAGCGCCAGGGCCGCCGTGTAGGACGCCGCGTGCACCGTCCCCGCGACCCCGAAGCTGGCCAGGAACGACCCGGACAGCACGGACACCGTCGACACCGGCCCCACGACCAGCTGGCGGGACGAGCCGAAGATCGCGTAGGCCACGAGGGCCACCGGCACGGCGTAGAGGCCCACCTGGACGGGAGCGCCGGCGATCGAGGCGTAGCCGAGGGCCTGCGGAACGGCGAGCGCGGCCACCACCGCGCCCGCCACGACGTCACCGCGCAGCCAGCCGCGCTGGTACCGGGGCAGCCAGGTGACCGCCGGGACCCGGCGCCAGCGCCGCCGCGGCGCCGCCCTGGGGTCATCGCTCACGCGGGGCCGCCTCTCGTCCGCACTCGGGCCGCCAGGCTATCGACGGCGGACGTCGGTGGCTGTCTGGTCCCGCGCGACGGCGTGCACGAGTCCCAGCAGGCCGCGCAGGAACACCGAGTTGAGCGGCTCGACGGCGCGCAGCGCGGTCACGGGCGGGCTCTGCTCGACCAGCTGGAGCACCCGGGCCAGGGCGTGCGGACCGGCGCCGTCCAGGGTGTCGACGAGCAGGTCGCCGAGCTTGCCCCGCTCCACCGCCATGGCGACCATCCGGTCGAAGGTGTCCTCGGGGGTGAAGACCCGGCGGTCTCGGGGCGCCATCGAGTGGGCGTCGTAGCGACAGACCTCGTCGCAGACCCCGCAGCCCAGGCACCGCTGCGGGTCGACGATGGCCCAGTACTTGCGGCGTCCTCTGCCTTGGTTGTCGACCATCGTGATGGCCTTCGCGGGGCAGGCGCGGAAGCACTTCTTGCAACCGCGGCAGTGGGTGTGGTCGACCTCCGCGATCCAGTTCGACGAGACGATCGCCCCGGTGATGCCGTGCCGGCGGATCGACTGCATCATCCCGCAGCAGCAGCCGCAGCAGTTGCACAGGTAGCTGATGCCCTGCTGCACGTTGTCGGCGGTCTGGGCCAGGCCGGCGGCCTTGCACTCGGCCAGGATGCGCAGCCCCTCGTCGTTGGTGATCCGCTCGGCGATGCCGGCCCGCACCAGCGCGTCAGCCGACCCGCCGAAGGTCAGGCAGGTCCGCAGCGGCGCCCCACATCCCCGGCCCATGAGCTGGGCGTGCTCGCGGCAGGGACACAGGGAGACGGCGATGGACGTCGCCTCGCCGACGACGTGGGTGGCCCGCTCCCAGTCGAGCACCTCGACCTGTGGCTCGGCGGGGAGGGCCTCCTCGCGGACCAGGGACCGACCGAGCTGGGTGCTGCCGCGGAACACCGAGTGCGCCAGCGTGCTGTCGTCGTACAGGTAGTGGTCGAACAGCTCGGCCAGCTCAGCCATCGGGGCGTCCGCACGGACCCGCATGAAGGTGAACTCGAAGAAGCCGATGACCACGGGCGCGAGGGCGACATAGCGGTGCCCCCGGTGCTCCAGGTCGACGACGAGTCCCTTCCTCGCCATCGCGTCGACCATGGGCTCGAGCTCGGCGGCCGGGCGCCCGACCCGGTGGGCGATTGTGTCGAGCGTCCCGAGGGTCGGCATCAGCACCGCCAGCTCGGCCTCCTCCGGCGTGAACAGCAGACGAAGGATCCGCTGGAACACCACCGAGTCCGGCGCCCCGGTCGGCATCCGGTCCAGGCGCTGCTGGAGACGGTGGTAGGCGGTGTCCGGATCCGCGAGCGTGTGCGCCATGACCGACCTCCCGGGGACGACCTGGTCTCGACCCCAGCCCAGCGCAGCCGCGCCCGTGTCGTCCAGGGCCGCAGGACCCGGCAGCCCATCCAGCGGTGCGCTCGGCCCGGTCCCGGATGCCGCGCAGCATCCGCTGGCTCATCACGAAGCTGACCAGCTCAACCGGCTCGACCAGCAGCGGCGCCCACCACCGGGTGTACCCGTACCGCTCGCGCACCAGCAGTCGAGTACGGCCCCCGGACGCGTCGCGCAGCACGAAGGCCCAGCTGAAGTCGTACGGCGGGGGCGCCTCGCCCATCGGCACGCCACCGCTGAGCACCAGGGCGTGCCCAGGCTCGACGAGGGTCACCTGCAGCCCCACGTCCGGGTGCAGCCGGAACGCGTCCCCGACGGCCAGCTGCTGGAACTCAGTCAGGACCCGGTCGGCGCTGTGCATGTCACAGCCGACCAGGTTCTCCAGCGCGTCGTAGCTGTACAACCCACCCCGGCCCTGCCCCATCTGCACGACCCACGGCCAGACCTGCTCCGGTGGCGCCGAGATGGTGACCGCCCGGGTCGCCACCAGGTTCGGCTGGGCGATCAGCTCGTCGCCGGGCAGCACCGCGGCGAGTTCGTCGTCGGTCGCGCCCCAGCGCAACGACCGTGACCGGGCGAGCGCCGTCCCGGCCGCTGCGGCGGCCAGTGCGGCCGACCACGCGAGTGCTGGTCTGTGCGCCCTCATGGGACCTCCTCGGACGACGTCAGGGGGACAGGTCGCGCCGCCGCCAGCCGACGTACCCGACCGCCGAGAGCAGTGCCGCGGTCGCGGTGAGCAGCAGCAGCGGAACCACGTCGGACGATCCGACCGGCAGCCGGGGGGAGTGAACGAACGGGGACAGGTCCATCAGCCACTGGGGAGCCTTCCAGAGCACTCCGAACTCGCCGAGCACGATGAACGCGACCAGCACCCCCCACACCGCCCCGGTCAGGCGGGGCACCCAGCCGAACACCGCCACAACGGCGCCGGCCATCACCCAGGCCGCGGGAACCTGGCCGAGTGCGGTCGCGACAACCCGACCGACCTGACTCGCGTCGTGCTGCACGATGGCGTCACCGGCCCCCACCGCGAGCCCGGCGACGAGCAGCAGGAGGGTGATCCCGAGCAGTGCCGCCAGGGAGTGGCTGGTGGCCCAGCGGGACCGTGGGGTCGCGGTGGCGAGCAGCATCTCGGCGTGCCCGGTGGTCTCCTCCGACCGCAGGTGGTTGGCCGCGGCGATCCCGTACGCCGCGACGATGGTGCCCAGGATTCGGAGCTCGGCCGAGAGGAACGCATCGGACAGGGCCTGCTCCCCGCCCAGACGGGTGATGATGTCGCGCATCTGCGGGGAGGTGACGAGCCCCGTGACGCTGGTGGCGAGGGACCCGAGCAGGGCACCGAACACGAGGAAGGCCACCGCCCAGCTGACGAACACGCCGCGGTGCAGCCGCACGGCCAGGTCCCACACCCCGGCCAGGCCGCCGCGCGCCGGGCCCGGCCGGTCCGCGATGAGACCGGCGTCCAGGTCGCGGCGGGCCCGCAGCAGGAACGCCAGGGGCACCAGCCCGGCGACCAGGGCCAACGGGAGCAGCAACACCCACCAGCGGTCGCCGGCGAAGGCTCGGACCTGCTGGTTCCAGCCGATCGGGGACAGCCAGGACAGCAGGGACGGGCCGTGCTCGGCCAGGTCGCCCACGGCGCGCAGCGCGTAGGTGACGCCGACTGCGACGAGGCCCAGGCCGACTGCGACCCGCGCCCCGGTGCTGACCTGCGCGGTCACCCCGGCGACGGCGGTGAACGCCATTCCGGTGGCGGCCCAGCCGAGGCCGAAGGCCAGCGAGCCCCCGGAGGGAAGCCCGACGGCGACCAGCGTCCCCGTGGTCAGCAGGCCGAGCAGCACGCTGGCACCGAAGCCGACCACCAGCGCTGCAGTGAGCGGAGCGTGCCGGCCGACGATCCCACCGGCCACCAGCTCCAGCCGCCCGGACTCCTCCTCCGCGCGGGTGTGCCGCACCGCGATGACCACCATGAGCACCGACAGCAGCGCGGCCCCGAACGCGGTCAGCTTGATCAGTGACAGCGCGCCGAGCGACGCGGGGTCGTAGATGCGTCCGTACAGCGCCACCAGGGAGGCCGTGGAGTTGATCGTGTCGGCGGCCGCGACGCGGTCCTGCACGCTCGGGTAGAGGTCGGCGGTGGCGGAGGCGGAGAAGCCGGTCATGAGCGCGAACAGCAGGATCCAGCCGGACAGCAGCCAGCGGTCCCGCCGCAGGGCCAGCCGGACCAGGGCACCGGTCCCGGCGAGCGCGCTAGTCATCGCCGCGTCGCGCGGACGCCGTCGTGCCGTAGTGGCGCAGGAACAGCTCCTCCAGGGTGGGCGGCTGGCTGGTCAGGGTGCGCAGCCCGGCCGCGCCGAGCGCCTGCACCAGCGGGGCCAGCCCGTGCTCCTCCACCTGGGCGCTGACCCGGTGGTTCTCGACCCGGACGTCGTGCACCCCCGGGATCCGGTCCAGCCCCTCGGGGACGGCGGTGACATCGGCGATGACCGACGTGCGGGTGAGGTGCCGCAGCTGCTCCAGCGGGCCGGTCTCCACGACCCGCCCGCTGCGGATGATGCTGACCCGGTCGGACAGCGCCTCCGCCTCGCTGAGGATGTGGCTGCTCAGCAGCACGGTGCGCCCGTCGTCGCGCAGCTCTCGCACGCAGGTGCGGAAGTCTGCCTCCCTCAACGGGTCGAGCCCAGCCGTCGGCTCGTCCAGCAGGTACAGCTCGGCATCGGTGGCCAGCGCCGCGACGAGCGCCACCTTTTGCCGGTTGCCCTTGGAGTAGGTGCGCGACTTCTTGGTCGGGTCGAGGTCGAACAGCTCGAGGAACCGGTCCCGCCGCGTGCGGTCGTGCCCGCCCTGCAGGCGGCCGAGCAGGTCGATCACCTCGCCACCGGACAGGTTCGGCCACAGCGCGACGTCTCCGGGGACGTACGCGAGGCGCCGGTGGAGCTGGGCGGCCTCGCGCCAGGGGTCGCCGCCGAGCAGCCGCGCCGTCCCGGCGTCCAGCCGCAGCAGGCCGAGCAGCACGCGCAGGGTGGTGGTCTTTCCGGCGCCGTTCGGGCCGAGGAAGCCGTGCACCTCGCCGCGGGCCACCTGCAGGTCCAGGCCGTCCAGCGCCTTGGTGCGGCCGAACGACTTCACCAGGCCGCGGGCGTCGACGACCAGGTCGGACGACGAGTCGATGCTGGTCACGGCTGTCACGCTATTCCTGGCAGCGGCACCGGGGACGGCCGATCGGCACCGGCCGGTGGTAGGAGGAGGCGGCGATGAGCGTCCGGGTCGAGCGCAACGGCGCGGTGGTCACGGTGGTCCTGGACCGGCCGCAGGTGCGCAACGCCGTGGACCGGGCCACGGCGCAGGCACTGGCCGAGGCGTTCGCGGCGTTCGACGCCGACGACAGCGCCGCGGTCGCCGTGTTGTGGGGCGCGGGCGGCACGTTCTGCGCGGGCGCGGACCTGCGGGCCGTCGCTCGGGGCGAGCCGAACCGGCTCGAGCCGGACGGCGACGGCCCGATGGGACCGACCCGGATGCTGCTGGGCAAGCCGGTGATCGCGGCGGTGTCCGGCCACGCCGTCGCCGGGGGGCTCGAGCTGGCTCTGTGGTGCGACCTGCGGGTGGTGGAGTCGGACGCGGTGCTGGGCGTGTTCAGCCGCCGGTTCGGCGTCCCGCTCATCGACGGCGGGACCGTGCGGCTGCCACGGGTCGTCGGCCTCGGGCGGGCCCTCGACCTGATCCTGACCGGGCGGCCGGTGGGGGCCGAGGAGGCGCTGCGCATCGGCCTGGCCGACCGGGTCGTGCCACCCGGCTCCGCGCGCACGGCGGCCGAGGAGCTGGCCGCAGGGTTGGCGACGCTGCCGCAGGCGGCGCTGCGGGCCGACCGGATGTCGGCGGTCACCGGGTACGGGCTGCCGGTCGGCGCCGCGCTGGCCGCCGAGTTCGGCCGTGGACTACCGTCGCTGACCGAGGGTGTCGAGGGTGCTGCGCGGTTCGCGGGCGGCGAGGGACGACACGGGGCGCCGACCGGCTGACCGGCGTCCGTTGGGAGGTGACCATGACGGAAGAGCCGACACCGGTGCGGCGGGTGACCAACACCAACGCCCAGCGGATCACGGTGGGGCTGCCCTTCTCGAACATCACGATCGGGGAGCGGAGCGAGGAGGTCGCCGAGCTGGCCGAGGTGGTGGCCCGGCTCGCCCGGCTGCTGGCCGACGGCGCGGAGCGGTCCGAGCTGGCCGACCTTGCCGACGAGGCCGAGGAGCTGGCCGAGCGGATGCAGGGTTGACGGATCGGTCCCGCCGGAGGTGATCGACTTCGTAGGGTGGGCTCGGCCCGCCCACGGAGGTTCGCGATGACCCGACGTCCGCACGACCCGACCGACCTGTACCTGGCGCCGGTCGCCCTGGCGATCGACGCCAGGCTGGACGAGCTCGCCGGGCTGACCCGGGCCGAGCTGGCCCAGCGGGTCGCCCTGGAGACCAACCGGGAGGCGCACAACGCCGAGCAGGCCCAGCACGTGCTGGTCGACGCGGTGACCTACCTGGTCGAGCTGCACGGCTGGGACGTGTCGTGGGTCGCCCGGGGGATCCGGCTCTCCCACGAGGAGTACAGCCTCGTGCTGGGTGCCCCGGCCGTGTTCGCCGAGTTCGTCGCCGACCCGACCCCCACCTGACCCCCAGCCGACCCTCCCCCGACCCTCGTCGTGGCGGCTTCGAGCCGAATGAAGGGTCCCTTCTGTGCGTGTGGCCGAAGTTTCCCACCCTTCATCCGCCGCCCCCGCGGTTGAGGACCGCCTCCCAAGCCGCTGATCGCGCCGCCCTTGCTGCCCGCCTGGACCGCATGAGCTGAGGGCGTTCCCCCGGATCGAAGGCGGCTGTCCACAGCCCGTTTCCGGGGCCTTCAGGTTGTCGGAGGGTTGCGAGACGATGGTGTCGTTCGAACATCAGTCTTGTCTCGCAGATGGGGGTGACTTCTCAGAACGTGAGGCCGACGACTTCGCGCTGCTTTCGTTCGGGGCGGCGTCGGTGGTCGGCGAGGTGGTGGTAGATGCGGTCGGCCCAGTGGGCGTTCGCCTCGTTGCGCCGA